>NZ_JACJSI010000081.1 GCF_014698065.1 Nostoc flagelliforme FACHB-838 | reverse complement strand
TTGCTTCCAATACACCAGCTTTTATTACAAATACAAGGCATTCGGAATCAGATTCAAATAATACTTATGTACTAGTAATTGGCGCTCGCATTGTGCCAGTTGCGTAAGTCCTGGATATAAAGCAAGTTTTCTGAAATATCAATAAACCCAATTTCTAGGATTACTGAATTCATTTTCTAGCTATCTAGCAGCTTTTGCTTCAAAGATCAAATACGTCCCTCCTAGCCCTTCCACAATTGTGCGTGTATTGGCAATCATCATTTTCTGGTAAGTATCTCCGTCGCTTCCTGGTTCACCAAGTCCCTCAGCATAAAGCTTTCTGTCAGAAATTTTAACTTCAGCTTCTGTAGCTACAGATTCAATCAAATTAGGATTAATTGCTCCCTCAGCAAAAATTGTTGACACATTAGCCCGTTTAATGTTTGTAGCCAAATTCTTGACTCGTGCGGCTGTCAGTTTTTCGTTAGTACTAATGCTTTGCAATCCCCCTGCTAATGAAATACCGTATGCTTTAGCGTAATAACTTAGGGCATTAGAGGTTGTAACTAACTTGCGTTCTTTAGCAGGAATACTGGCAATTCTTGACTTAATCCACTTATCTAGTTGAGTGAGTTCATTTGTAATTTTTTTAGTATTGCGGGTATAAGTCTCTGCATTACTAGATTCTACTTTTCTCAGATTACTATTAATTACCTCCACCATTCTGATAGTATTTTTGCTATTGTGCCAAAGATGAGGATCAGTTGCATTCTTACCGCCTACCTGAAATTTTTGTGGCTTCGATACCGCAACTTGACCGACGGCTATTTTCGGTGCAGGGTTTTTAGTCACCTTTATTAATTTGATCAGATTCGGTTCAAAATTGTAACCAGTATAAAGAATAAGATTAGCTTGCTCAATAGCTTTACGATCTTCCGGTTTTGGTTTATAAAATTGCGGATCGGCAGTAGGGGGAATTAAGCAGGTGAGGTTAACTGTATTTCCAGCAACCTGTCTGGTTAAGTCACACAATACGCTTGTAGTCGCTACCACTTGAGGAAGATTTTCATTTACCTGGGTGCTAGCCTCAGTGAATGTGGTTCTTGCTGCTTGATTTCCACACCCAACAAATCCAATCGTCAAGGCAATAAAAGTAGCTTGGAAGAAATTATTCAATGGTGATTTTTTTGACATCCTTATCTCCTACTGGATGTATAAAAAAGATTATCATTATCGGTCAGGTATTAGTGAAATACTCCGGGGAAGTCTTCAGCAGGGAAGAGGTTAAAGGCGGGGAGGCTTTCGGCTGAGAAAGGGTTAAAGATTAACAGAAGAGGAATTACAGCTATTTTCAGGTAAATAAATAGACCACGCGGTAGGGGCGCAAGGCCTTGCGCCCCTACGACAGGTGTGGTTCAAATACATGAAAACTGCTGTGATAAACCTCTCCTTTGCGTTTCACCCTTTCCCCAGTTCACACCCAGCAATTTTTGGTTGGTAAGCCACGAGTGAGGTTTTTAGAGCCAAAAAAAGCAAAATAAAATTAGTTAACTTCATGCAACAGGCTGGGAAACTGGTAGAGGTAGGGGCACAATAATAAAGGCGATGCTGGGGGAGCTTCCAAGAAGTGTAGTTCTCTCACCGTCTGTTGAAGGGGCTATGCCATTGTGCTTATACACCAAACAAATTGCAAATTGTCTAAAATTATCAGGTTCAGGAATGGGACATAGTAATGATGGGGCTTATTGAGCATACGGGCTGATTTCGCAAACCAAGTCGTGAATCTAAGGCAATTGTAGCTGTGGTTTTGCGAAGTGTGGACATATCCTTGTTACAAAATTGGCAAATTGGCGATTTTTTAGCCATCAGCTTTTGTTACACTAATTTTCATTTAGTAAAACGTTTCAATAGCGCTCAGAGCATCATCTAACTACTCTTTATTGCCAGAATCCAAGCTTTACTTTGTACCATAATTTTTATCCTCTAGTTTCTTCATCATTAAATAAGGGCCAAATCAAGTATATAGAACAATTCCTCAAAGTTAATATTGGTGAAGATAAACAATGGTTATTTTAGTTATCCTTTTCAACACCCTAATTTCGCTGATGCTATTCTATGTGGTTTGGCGGGTGTGGCAACTCAAGCAGCAGTTAGCATACATAGCAGATAGGTTAACCGCCTATGAAAGTTGTACCCGTACAGCATTGAATAAAGCACCCGAAAATATTTATCTCAGCCAGCAGAATATTTATAATTTACGGCAGAAAAATCAAGCGCTACAAATGCAAATTCAACAAGTGCGGCAAATTATTGGTCTACTTTTGCTAGCACGGCAAATCTGGCAGCGTTATTTTATTAAGCTAGGGTTAATATCTGGGAGAAGAACAGTTGCAAAATGAGTTATGTTCCGGTTCACATGAACATTTATAATTAGGGCTGGCGCGGGGACACGGAGAGAATCCCGTAAGAAAATCCTGCTCGATTGGCTTACAGCGATCGCTTTGCCTTCCCATACCTTCTCTTAAAGCTTGCTAGCAAGAGCGTCATTCGAGACTTAGATGCTCTCCAGAAGGCTTATTTAAGGTACCAAAAGTTTGGGAGATAGGGGGAGTTTTGAATTATAAGTAATTAATGCTTTTGATATTAACGAAAAAAAAGCAACATTTTTGGCTGATATTTTGTCAGGATAGATTAACTAGATAAAATCAGTTAAGTCTTGCAAGGGGAGAAAACCCACCTAAAATGGGTGTAAGGAGAAAAACAACAAGATGTCTAATAACCGTTCTGGAGTATTTATTGGCGGTTTGATGCTGGGAGCTACCATCGGTGCTTTAACCGGTTTGCTCGTGGCTCCACGCACAGGGCGCGAAACGCGTAAAATTTTGAGAAAATCTGCCAATGCTATCCCAGAATTGGCAGAAGATTTATCAACGAGTGTGCAAATCCAGGCAGATCGTCTTTCTGCTAACGCACTACGAAACTGGGATGAGACTTTAGACAGATTACGCGAAGCGATCGCAGCAGGTGTAGATGCCAGTCAGCGAGAAAGTCAAGGCTTAAAGCGACAAACATCTGTTGATGACTCAGATTCTCTTCCTCAGCAATTAGAACGTTCATAAATGACACAACCGTGATTGAACCCCTGTTTTGGTTGGGACTTTCCTTACTTTTAGTCGCCATAAGCTTAACTGCGGTTTTAGTGGCGGCAATACCGGCTTTGCAGGAGTTAGCACGCGCGGCTCGTAGTGCAGAAAAGCTATTTGATACCCTCTCGCGGGAGTTACCACCCACTCTAGAAGCAATCCGCATCACTGGCTTAGAACTCACTGACTTAACTGATGATGTCAGTGAAGGTGTGAAAAGTGCTACTCAAGTCGTGAAACAAGTTGATAAAAGTCTTGATACTGCAAGAATTCAGGCACAAAATCTGCAAGTAGGTACACGTACTATTTTTGTTGGCGTGAAAGCCGCTTGGAAAAACTTCACGCGCCAAAAACCCGTAAGACGAACAAGCGATCGCTTGCCAAGCAGTGAAAAACCACCACTAACGTTGCGAGAACGAGAAGTGCTAAAGCAAGAAAATCGCCGGATCAAAGCAGAAGTGTACCATGCTAATGACGGTTACAGCGACGCTGCTAGCTGGGAAAGCAATTTCGATGACGGAGATTGACCATTTTCAGTTGTTAAAAAATTTGGCAATAAGGGGCTTCCAGTTAAAAAACATCCCATCCCTGCGACACGCTCCGCGTTCGCGTAAGCGTGCCGCAGGGTACGTAGAGGCGCAAGGCCTTGCGCCCCTACAAATCTACAAATAATTTGGGATAATTTATTTTTTGCAAGTACCTAATAACCAAAAAGAGGAGGAGGCGAGAAACACTTGCCTCCTCCCCCTCTACCGAGCGCCGATTATCATTTTTATCAAGAATGTTTTGGGTATTTTAACTCATTGACAAAATGCGCTTCGTCTTAACTGTCATGAACTCCACTCCTAACCCCTTGCTCCCCAAAAACCCTTTGCTTTGATCCCTGAGATTAGAGTAAAGTAAACAAGTGTAAAGAACTATCATTTTGACAGCACTCTTTTAAAACAACTAGTTCACTTCTACCGTTGATATCTATATAAAAACGTCCATGCAATCTTGTTTTTGGCGAAGAATTCTAGTATCTATTGCAGTATTTTTTCTTGCTGGGTCAATTTGGGTGATGCATTCTCCCCCAGCACTGGCTTATGACAATCCTGAGCTACTTCCTGATACCTTTACCCCAGTTGTAGACTTAGCAAAATCTCTTCCTGTCTTGCAAGAAGAAAAGCTTGTCAAAGATTTAGAGCAGTTTGAAGTTGATACAGGCTGGAAACTGCGAGTATTGACTCAGTATGACCGCACCCCAGGTCGGGCAGTCATAAAATATTGGGGTTTGGATGACAAAAGCATTCTACTAGTTGCCGATTCTCGTGGCGGTAACATCCTCAGTTTTAGTGTTGGCGATGCTGTTTATGAACTTTTACCCCGGACTTTCTGGATAGAACTGCAAACTCGCTTTGGTAATTTGTATTTTGTCCGCGAACAAGGTGAAGATCAAGCCATTCTGCAAGCCTTAGAATCGGTTAAAGGCTGTTTACTCAAAGGTGGTTGCAATGTAGTCCCCGGACTGCCACGAGAGCAGTGGATTCTCACCTTGATTAGCTCAATTATTGGTGGGATAATTTGTGGATTTGCAGCTCAACCCCGCGAAAAAGGACAGATTTTTGCTTGGCAATGGGCTTTAATTTTCTCACCTTTGTGGGGAATTTTGTTTCTTGCCTTTGGCATTGGGCCAGTGGTAACACGCACAAGCGACTGGCTACCTCTAACTCGCAATATCTCTGGGTTTCTTATTGGTGTCTTAGTTGCCTACCTATCTCCTGTTTTCAGCCGATCTTCTTCCAGTAATGAGTTATGAGTGAGTAGTTAGGAGTTAGGAATTTTTAATTAACTTATAACTCCTAACTCCTAACTCTCTGAAGCTGATAAGCTGAAAGCTAATATTTGAGAAGCTCAACAAAAATGGAATGGCACGTAACTGATGCTCAAAGTTTAGCAATCATTGATAGTGAAATCGACACTCATGTCTTTTCACCCGCAGAGTATGAAATTGTGCGTCGGATAATTTACGCCACGGCTGACTTTGAGTATAAGTCTTTGATTCGCTTTTCTGAGCGTGCCTTGCAAGCTGGAGCAGCAGCACTAGCCGCGCGTACCACAATTGTGGTAGATGTCCCAATGGTACAAGTAGGTATTGCCTACGATATTCAAAACACCTTTGCTAATCCGGTATATTGCAGCATGGAAGCTCTAACACGCCCCCAAAAAGAAAAAACTCGGGCTGCGTGGGGAATAGAAACCTTAGCAAAGCGTTATCCAGAGGGCATTTTTGTGATTGGCCAAGCGCAAACAGCACTAACAGCACTTGTAGATTTAATTGAAGCTGAGGAAATTAGACCTGCTTTAATAATTGCGACTCCAGTGGGATTTGCAAGTGGTGATGAAGCTAAAGAGCGTTTACAAGACTCTCTAGTGCCTCATATTACAATTGACAGTCGCAAAGGCAATGCAGTTGTAGCAGCTGCGATCGTTGATGGATTGGTAGACTTAGCTTGGCAAGCCTATGGACAGGATGGAAATCGGGGGAACTAGCAAAGCCATATTGTATTCTGTGTCCAAAAGAGTATTCAAAATCACTGAATATCCTGATATTTTTGTTAAGCAATGCCGATCTAGGAGCCTTTTCTTGTGATAATCCAAGGTTTTAATTTAAGCGCATATCTGGCAATTCCTGTAGTATTGAGTCTTTTACCTGCGGGAGAAAGGATAAAAGTATCTTTAGTTGAAAATGTCCGTCAAGTATCGACTAACTATCAGGAAATCACTGTATCTAGTAGCAAGCTAATAAGCACTAAAGCGACTCCGAAAAAATATTATGTTAGCGGTACTGGAAATGACAAAAATAGCGGACTCTCTACTTCATCCGCCTTTAGGACAATTCAAAGGGCAGCAAATCTGACCAATCCTGGCGATACAGTATTGATTATGAACGGAGTATACACAAATTCAGCCCAAGCTGGGAGTGTAGTAAGTATTAAACGTTCTGGAACTGCAAATGCATGGATTAGGTACAAAGCATATCCTGGACATTTCCCAAAAATTCAGCACAATACATGGAATGGTATTGTGATTTCACATGGAGCTTCATATATCGAAATCAACGGGCTGGAGATCGTAGGAAACAATGCCAATATAACCCTTGATTATGCGATGAGTGAGAAAAGTAACAGAGTCAACCCACTAACGAATGGAAACTGCATCAATGTGGATGGGCGAACAAATGGTCATACTCACCATATACGTATTGTCAACAACAAGGTACATGGGTGTGGAGGAGCAGGCATTTCAGCGATTCAGTCTGACTATGTGACAGTAGATAATAACGTGGTGTTTAATAATGCCTGGTACAGTGTTTATGGTTGCAGTGGCATTTCAATGTTGAACAATTGGAATTTTGACAACAACCGGGGATACAAGATGTTTATTACCAACAACAAGACATATAACAATCGGATGTATATTCCTGTGATTTCAGACGGAAGAATCACAGACGGTAATGGCATTATTATCGATAGTTCAAGAAATGAAACCGTAAAATTAGATGCATATAAAGGACGTACTTTAGTTCAAAATAATCTTACATTTAATAATGGTGGATCAGGTATTCATTCGTTTTTCAGCGATCATGTTGATATTGTAAATAACACAGCTGTTTTAAATAATCAGAGTCCAGAAATTAAGGGTGGGCAAATTTTTGCTCATACGTCATCTGATGTCAGAATTTTAAGAAACATTCTTTATGCTTTTCCGGGAAAAGTTATTAATGTTAACACTAAAAATAAAAATGTTATTTATGATTATAATATCTACATGAATAGTACCAAAGTAACTGTTAAAGGCCCTCACGATATTGTTGCAAACTCACAGTTTTTAAGTAAGCATCCCACTCTCAAAAAAATGTCTGGCAATTGGAAGTCGCTGCTAGAAAAACAAAATCCGCCAAAGCGGTCTTATGTAGAGCCTCAGTCGGCAGGTTTTGTTTGTAAGCCAGTTACTTATCGTTTGAAAAGGAAACTTATCAAAGTAGGATGCTTTCGTTAGCAAGAAGGCAGAAGGTACAGGAGAGTTTATTCCTCTTCTCTCCGACGCCGCCGACGTGGGTTTTGTTGTTGGTCTTCACGCAAACGGCGACCAATTTCGTTAAAGAAATCCCGCCGCAGATAAGGATAATCGCTCACCCAAAGGTCACGACTGGGAAAGTATATATCACTGAATTCTTCAATGCTGCTCAAATCTGGGCGATTTGACATTACTACCATTTCTGCAATTTGACCGCGAGTAATAACTTTGTGGGCAGAACGTAATGGTGCTACAAATTCAATCCTAAATCCTGTTTCATCACCCACTTCCAAATTTATCTGTTTTTCTCGGTTTTCTACAATCACCAATTCGCCTTTGTTGTTGACTGTTTCTTGTTTACCTACTAATTGGTCTGTAATCCACCAATCTAGTACTCGACCACGGAAAAAGCCGCCGTACTTATAACGGCGGTATTGCAAATTTCGCATACTTGCTTGAAACACTGGATACCACAGCCAAAAAAAAGCGCTAATTACCCCTAGCACAAATACTATTGAAGCAAACTCAAGCTTGAAAATAACTGTTACAAGCAAAAGAACAACTACCGCAACTACAGAAATTAACAGCCGTTGCAAAAAATTTGAGAACTTCCCCCAGTAGTACTTGTACTGCAAACCAGTGGCAATTAGGGGGACAACTTGTTCAAATTTCTGGCGAGTCAGTGGTACTAACATGAGTGCCCAATTGTGTGTTTAAAGTATCTTTTCTAATCCATATACTAACGACTTTAGCGCTAAGATTTTGCGAATCGCTAGTAGCACTCCTGGCATATAACAAGCGCGATCGCTCGTATCATGTCGTAAAGTATAAATCTGTCCAGCTGCGCCAAAAATAACTTCTTGGTGAGCAATCAATCCTGGCAAGCGCACGCTATGAATTCTAATCCCTTCATCTGCGATACTTCCCCTCGCTCCTGGTAATTTCTCCGTTTCTTCTACAAGAGCAGGGTTAAAAGTTTTACCCAATTCTCCTAATAACTGCGCCGTTTGAATCGCAGTACCACTGGGTGCATCAGCTTTTTGGTTGTGATGCAGTTCGATAATTTCCACATGGTCAAAATATTTTGAGGCTGCGATCGCAGCTTGTTGCAATAGCACCATCCCAATGGAAAAATTAGGAATAATTAGACAACCAGTGCTAGCTTTGTCGGCAAAGTCTGCCAAGTCTTGAATTTGTTCTGGACTTAACCCAGTGGTGCCGACTACAGGACGAATACCGTAAGCGATCGCACTGCGAATATTGTCATAAACTGAATCGGGATGGGTAAAGTCTACAATCACGCCTGGAGGTGACTGTCTGTCACCAGCCACATACCCCAACATCGGTTCTAATTGATTAGTAATTGGCACTTCCAAGGGTTCGCTTAAACCCGCCAATTCTCCAGCATCTTTATCTTGATGTTCCAAACTGTGGTCAATTGCACCCACTAGGTTTAAGTCAGGCGCTTGCGCCACCGCCTTAATCACCTCACGGCCCATTTTTCCAGCAGCACCGTTGACAATAACCGGGATAGGAGCTTGATTCGTCATACGTTGAGAAATACTTTTTGAGTCAACAAGCAAATTGTAAAGACTTTGGTGATCTAGTAGCTAGCTTCTCAAATCTCTGGCTTAATTGCGACTACCCGGATTTGTGCAGACCATCGCTCAGTTTTTTTCACTCCCCAAAAGTTCGGTTCTTATTTTCATCCCATTATCTTACCCAGGAACCCGTTTTATTTTCCGAATCATACTGCTTTGATAAGTATTATTTATTAAAGTCATCAGCCTTTGTTTGTCAAGTCTAGTTGACTATTTGTAATATTATAGTTATATTTATTTACATAACTTAGCAAATCCCAAAACTAAGCTTTATAGCTAAAATTGCGCCTTATATATTACCTATCTAGTTTTGGTTGTATTGGGTATTAGCTAAGAAAAACAGACTTCGGTATTGCAATATCCCATCGACATTTGGAGTTCTCCCATCTACCTCGGCTATGAAGTCGGGGTTTTTTATTTAACTTTTCGATTGATTCAGAATTATTCAAGGAAACTTCCGTTCTCGCACTTCCACGGCATAATCTTGCACGGCTTTAGTAATTGTCTCGCGCAAATTTGTATAGACTTTGGCGAATGGTGGATGCTTCTCTGTAAGTCCGAGGATATCTGAGGTAACTAAAACTTGTCCATCGCAGTGAGTTCCCGCACCGATACCAATTGTGGGAATACTTAATTTTTGTGAAATCTGCATTGCCAAATCTGCGGGGATATGCTCTAACACGAGAGAAAATACACCCGCTTGTTCGAGAGCGATCGCTTCTTGTAAAATCCTTTCACTCGCTTCTTGCGTCTTACCTTGTTGGCGCAAACCCAGTTGATGTATTGATTGTGGTGTCAAACCAACATGACCCATTACCGGAATTCCAGCTTCTACTAAACGAGCCACAGTTTGGGCGATCGCAGGATAGCCACCTTCTAATTTTACCGCTTGAGCGCCCGTTTCCTTCAGTACCCGCCCAGCGGAGTGCATTGCTTGTTGGAGACTTTCTTGATACGTCAAGAATGGTAAATCTACAACTACTAATGCCCGTTTAACCCCACGACGCACAGATTTGGCGTGATAGATAATTTCATCCAAAGTTATTGGCAGTGTTGTTTCATACCCTAGAACTACTGCCATAGAGTCACCCACGAGGATTAAGTCTACACCAGCTGCGTCTAAGAGTTGAGCGATCGCATAATCCCAGGCGGTCAACGCCACAATTGAACGTCCCTGTTGTTTCCATTGAATTAATTGCTGGGTAGTGATTGCCATTGCCAATTTTAGATTTTAGATTTTGGATTTTAGATTTTTTGTCCTTTGTCATTAGTCGTTAGTCATTTGCTAAGGACAGAAGACAAAGGACAAATGACTAATCATTTAACGGCGCGACTGAAAGCAATATGAGGTTTTGCACTACTGGTTTTGGGCATTAACCAAGCTAGACCTTCACTAGTGCCGATCCATAATTTATTAGCGATGTCAGGTGCAAGGGCAAGAACCCGACTAGAAGGAAGTCCAGCAACTTCTGCATCTAACACAGCGCCTGTATTTGGATTTAATCGTAACAAACCATTGTTAGTCCCGACCCAGACACTACCATCTTTAGCAAAACGTATCGCTGTTACGTTACGCCCACGCAGGCGAGTTACAGACCGCAACACTGCACCAGTTTTCGGGTTAATAACTAGCAAATTATTCGGCATTCCCGCCCAAATTAACCCTTCTGGACTGATAGCTAAAGCTTGGACAGTCGTCCCTGGTAAATCGGCAATCCGCTTCATAATTGCAGCACTAGCAGTATTTACCCGTACTAATCCATCAAGAGTGCCAACCCACAATTGACCTTCAGCATCTAAAGTCAGGGTATTGGCGCTGACACCAGGCAGATTTTTTAATGTTGTCATAATCAAGCCTTGGTCGGGACTAATGAGAGCTAAACCGTTATCAGTTCCAGTCCACAAATAACCCCGTTTGTCAAGTAACAACGACAACACCCGTTTAGAAGGCAAAAATAAATTCTGCGCGGTGATTTCGCTAGTGCGGGGGTCTACTCGGACTAGTCCCTCATAACTTCCCACCCATAAACGTCCTACTTTGTCTTGGGCTAAAGCACCAATGGCAATATTCGGTAAACTAACACGAGAAACAATCTTGCCAGTTTTAGGATCAATCCGCGATAGTCCGCGCCAAGAACCTACCCAAAGATTGCCTGTAACATCTTCTAGTAAGTTACCGACACGATAATCAGTTTCTGGTGAATGTTCTTGCACTCCTCGCTCATTGGGCAAAGGTTCTACTCGCGGTGGCGGTGCCGCAGGTGGGTAAGCGGGGGTTAAATCAGATGAATTAATGTCAGGGGTTTTTTGTGCCCATCCTATATTTGGTGGAGCTATCAACCCCAGCAGAATAGAAGTAATCAATAAACTACTACGCTTGCAAAACAATACCACGGTGACATTTCCTTTGGAGACAGTACCCATAGCTGTTACCTAAACTGGCTTTGGGTTAGTTCCAGTGTTCCCCTAGCTGTTATTTTTTAAACGTTATGGGCAATCTTTCTCAAATTTGTCATTAAGTCATTAGTCAAGAGTTAGAAATTCTTCCCCTGCTCCCCCACTCCCGAAAAGTTTCTTTACAGTTATTCATGACACCTTGTAAAGCATTTGTAACAAAAAGTTTAAAACTTTATGTAATAACAAAATTAAATATATAAGTTAAAAACTTTCAAAGAATAACTTATCGAATTATTGATATATTGTGGAATAAGTTACAAATTACGTGGTGTGCAATTTTTTATCTTTCGCTCATCACTCTGCTAAATCTCTGTCAAGTAAATTCTTTTCTGGTATCTTTTCCATCAAAGGAAAAGATAGAGGGAGTGTAAAGGCGGGAATGTGTGCCAGCCAGCCCAATCCCCTGAATACCCCGATTTGTAGGGGAATTATCTAAATCGAGCCGCAAAAAGCGGAAGTTTTGGTGAAATTGAGAAAGTTTAGTTGGGTGCGAAGAAGAGGTAAAAAAGAATTTTGATTCGTAGGAAGAGGAAACAGTAGAAGCGCTAGGTCGTGTACCCCTAGAAGGGGATAACACTGGTGAGGAGGGCTACCACCGCTAACAAAGTGTCCGCCGCAAAAAAACTACTACCTTTTAGCAAAAACAACCCCTAACAAAAATTTTTCCTGAATCTTCTTCCCGATGAAGGGGGGGAAATTGGGTGAGGGGAAGTTGCACAAAACGTGATTTGATAATTAACAAGAGTGATTTCAGGGAAGGATAAAATTATGTCTTACGCTCAAACGAAGACTCAGAGCAAGTCTGGGTATCAAGCCGGGGTTAAAGATTACAGATTAACTTATTACACACCCGATTACACACCAAAAGATACCGATCTTCTAGCTGCGTTCCGCATGACACCTCAGCCTGGTGTTCCTCCCGAAGAAGCAGGTGCGGCTGTAGCGGCTGAGTCTTCCACAGGTACATGGACAACTGTGTGGACAGACTTGCTCACCGACCTCGATCGCTACAAAGGTCGTTGCTACGATATCGAACCAGTTCCCGGTGAAGACAACCAGTATATTTGCTACGTTGCCTATCCTTTGGACTTGTTTGAAGAAGGTTCTGTAACCAACGTTTTGACCTCAATTGTCGGTAACGTATTTGGTTTCAAAGCTCTACGGGCACTCCGTCTAGAAGACATCCGTTTTCCAGTAGCTTACATCAAGACCTTCCAAGGGCCTCCTCACGGTATCCAAGTTGAGCGCGACAAGTTAAACAAATACGGTCGTCCTTTGCTCGGTTGTACTATTAAGCCCAAATTGGGTCTTTCTGCTAAGAACTACGGACGCGCTGTATACGAGTGTTTGCGCGGTGGTTTGGACTTCACCAAAGACGACGAAAACATCAACTCCGCACCATTCCAAAGATGGCGCGATCGCTTCTTGTTCGTAGCTGAAGCTATCAACAAATCCCAAGCAGAAACCGGTGAAATTAAAGGTCACTACCTAAACGTTACCGCTCCTACCTGTGAAGAAATGCTGAAGCGGGCTGAGTACGCAAAAGAACTCAAAATGCCCATCATCATGCATGACTACCTCACCGCAGGTTTCACCGCCAACACCACATTGGCTCGTTGGTGTCGTGATAACGGTATCCTGCTACACATTCACCGTGCTATGCACGCTGTAATTGACCGTCAAAAGAACCACGGTATTCACTTCCGTGTATTGGCTAAAGCCCTACGTTTGTCTGGTGGCGATCACATCCACACCGGCACCGTAGTTGGTAAGTTAGAAGGTGAGCGCGGCATCACAATGGGCTTCGTTGACCTGTTGCGTGAAAACTACATTGAGCAAGACAAGTCTCGTGGTATTTACTTTACCCAAGACTGGGCTTCTCTACCTGGTGTAATGGCAGTTGCTTCTGGTGGTATCCACGTATGGCACATGCCTGCACTAGTAGAAATCTTTGGTGATGACTCCGTACTACAATTCGGTGGTGGTACTCTAGGACATCCTTGGGGTAACGCTCCTGGTGCAACCGCTAACCGCGTCGCCTTGGAAGCCGTTGTTCAAGCTCGTAACGAAGGTCGCAACTTGGCTCGTGAAGGTAACGATATCATCCGCGAAGCTGCCAAGTGGTCTCCTGAACTAGCTGTTGCTTGCGAACTGTGGAAAGAAATCAAGTTCGAGTTTGAAGCAATGGATACCGTCTGATCTGGGTTAACAGTTAAGAGTTAAGAGTTAAGAGTTAGGATTTGCATTAATTCATAACTCATAACTCATAACTCATAACTCTTCAGGGCTGGGGTCAAGCATGAATCTTAAGCAAATTGCGAAGGACACAGCCAAAACTCTCCAAAGCTATCTGACTTATCAGGCTCTAAGGACAGTATTGGCACAGCTAGGCGAAACGAATCCTCCATTAGAACTTTGGTTGCATAACTTTTCGTCTGGCAAAATCCAGAATGGTGAGTCATACATTGAGCAACTGTTGCGAGAAAAACCGGATTTGGCTTTGCGAATTATGACTGTCAGAGAACACATTGCCGAAGAAATTGCAGAATTTTTACCGGAAATGGTTCGCACTGGCATTCAGCAATCCAACATGGAACAGCGTCGCCAGCATTTAGAACGCATCACACGAATAAACACATCTAACCCCAGCCTGCAACCGGAACAGCAAGCAACTTCAGATCCGAATTTGGATAACTTATCCAATTAGTTCGGTCAACCTAGTAGTCAAAAATCGCAACCCATTATCAAAAAGCTATGCAAACTTTACCAAAAGAGCGTCGTTACGAAACCCTTTCTTATCTGCCACCCCTGACTGATGCTCAAATTGCCAAGCAGATTCAGTACATTTTGAATCAAGGTTACATTCCAGCAATCGAGTTCAATGAAACTTCTGAGCCAACAGAATTATATTGGACAATGTGGAAGCTGCCTTTGTTCGGTGCTAAATCTACTCAAGAAGTATTGAGCGAAGTTCAAGGATGCCGTTCTCAATTCAACACCAGCTATATCCGTGTTGTAGGTTTTGACAACATCAAGCAGTGCCAAGTTCTCAGCTTTCTTGTTCACAAACCCAACAAATACTAAGTCTAGTTAGTTGGAATTAATCATGGGATAGTTCAATTAATTTGTCTATCCCTGTATAGGAGAGGTAGAATTATCTACCTCTCCTATTTACTAAATTTGTTTGGAAATACAAAGGGGCGCGGAGTTATTCTCTCTGTGCCTATAGGTTTCTTAAGAAACTAATAATGCTACAAGAAGTAAGAATTTGTTTTGTTGGTGACTCTTTTGTTAACGGCACTGGCGATCCTGAATGTCTTGGTTGGACGGGTAGGATATGCGCTAATGCTAATAAAAAAGGTTATGACATTACTTACTATAATTTAGGAATTAGGCGAGAGACTAGTACCGATATAGCAAAGCGTTGGTTACAGGAAGTATCACTTCGCTTATCCAAAGAATATGATGGCAGAGTTATATTTTCTTTTGGATTGAATGACACAACATTGGAAAATGGTAAAACTCGCGTAGATTTTGCAGATTCCATCAAAAATGCCTGTGAAATATTAAGTGAAGCTCAGAAATTGTACCCTGTGTTGATGGTTGGCCCTGCGCCATACGCAGAACAAGAAGATCCTCAAAGAAGGCAGAGAATTATTGATTTATCTAAACAGTTTGCTTTAATTTGTAATGAATTAAATGTATCTTATTTAAATATTTTTCCGATATTAGAAAAATCAAACATCTGGATAAATGAGGCAAAAGCCAATGATGGTGTTCATCCTCAAGCAGGAGGTTATGCAGAATTTGCCCAAATTGTAGAAAGTTGGGATGCTTGGTTAAATTGGTTTCCTCATAAGATTCCTCTATAAAATTTCAAAAAACAAAAGTTTCTAATTTTTATTTCTATCGGCTTTGATAAATTTAGGAATAAGTTGAGTTGAGGGACGAAACCCAACTCAATACTTCTCGGGTTTTGCATTTTTAATTCGGAATCGGGTTTTGGGAAAAGGTTAAAGGTTTTTTCTTTCCCTTTCCCCTTTTCCCTTTAACCGAGAAGTATTGAAACCTAACCTACATTTTTTTCTTTCATCAGTAAGGCGATACATGAGCGAGTATTTGCCGACATTTAAGCATTTATACCTCAGCATCCAATGTATCATCCGAAGCGTCCCGGTTGGTGGGAGAATAAAGACGAGAAATAATGCTTGTCTGGTGTTGCCTCCAGCCCAAAGGAATCTTTAGAAATGTGGAAACGAATTGTATTAATTTTGCTATTGATGTTGAGCTTCAGCCTGTGTAATTCTGATGTGGCTGCTGCATCTGGACTCAAAAGCTTTGTAGACACTAATGATGGCTATCAGTTTTTATATCCTAACGGCTGGCTACCAGTTAAAGTTGCCGATGGGCCAGATGTGGTTTTCCACGATTTGATTGAGGTATCCGAAAATGTTTCGGTTGTGATTAGCCCAGTTCCAGAAGGCAAAACTTTGTCAGAATTGGGAACCCCAACAGAAGTAGGATACAAATTAGGAAAAGCGGCTCTCGCACCTCCCGACTCTGGCCGTTCGGCTGAATTAGTCAATGCCTCACAGCGAGAAGTAGACGGTAAAATATACTACCTTTTAGAGTATGAGGTTAAACTCCCCAATCAACAGCAACGACACAACATCGCCAGCGTTGCTGTGAGTCGTGGTAAACTTTTTACCTTCAACGCCTCAATTCCTGAAAAACGCTGGCAGAAAGTTAAACGGATGATTGATGAGGTTGTTAATTCTTTTTCTGTCTATTAATTGGGGAGTGGGGAATGGGGAAGAAGCAGGGGAGCAGGGAGCAAAGAAGAAGGATTTTCCCATCTGCCCCCTACTCCCCGCCGTTTTGCTTCTTTTTAATGCCCAGTGCCCTATGCTTTATTCCCAATTATGAAGTTTGTTGGAAATATCATGAAAATTCCACCTTTTGTACTTGCCTCCGCTTCCCCAGCCCGACGCCGCTTGTTGCAAACTGTTGGTATTGAACCGATAGTTCGAGCAAGTGACTTTGATGAGTCGCAAATTGAATTAAGTGAACCAGCAGAATTGGTCAAAACTCTTGCCCAGTACAAGGCGGAAACTATAGCCCCACAGTTTGAATCGGCTTTGATTATGGGTTGTGATTCAGTTTTGTCCATGAATGGTGAAATTTACGGCAAACCAGCAGATACTTCTGAAGCGATCGCCCGTTGGCAGATAATGCAAGGTAACTTTGGCGACTTGTACACAGGTCATGTCTTAATTGACCTTGACCAAAACCGTACTTTAGTCAAGTCTCAAGTTACAAGAGTTTATTTTGCTCAAATGAGCGATCGCGCAATTCTTGCTTATGTTGCCACAGGTGAACCCCTCAAGTGTGCTGGAGCCTTTGCAATTGAAGGTTTTGGTAGTTTCTTCGTCGAAAAAATTGAAGGCTGTCATACGAATGTAATTGGACTCAGTTTACCCCTGCTGCGGCAGATGCTAGGGGAACTAGGATACGAGGCCACTGATTTCTGGCAATAGTCCCTTGTCTAAATTTATTAACCAATGACAAATGACTAATAACTAAATTGCTTAATATTGAGTGTTGCTTCGCCATGATCTGGAATCCAGACTAGCCATTCATCTGCTGAAACCGGACATAATAAAAGTGCTTCGTCAAAACTAAATGGGTTAGGAAGTTGCAAAATTTTCACCCAAGTAGAAGCTCTTAACCTCTGTAAACCTTCCAGATTGTGTCTTTTTGGTTGTACAGCAAAATCTGGTCTACGAGAATCTAGTTTCATAGCTTTCTATTAGCCTTCACAAATGGGCTAATCCAAAATTAATTCTGTAACCTAGACTACAAAATAAATAATCTTTTTGAGAAGCATCTGTCTTATAAATTTACGTTGGCTGGGTGTAAGTGTTTGCTTATATTGCAGACCACAACAGGTATGGCACGACAGGTTGTAGACTGGCCACTAGATCGCATTCCCAACTAGAATATGTCATTTACTTCTACACCCTCGCTGCGTGAGCAACAACATCCCCTAATTCGTCAGCTAGCTGATTGTATTGAGGCAGCTTGGCATCAGCACCTGGATCTATCGCCCTACCATTTGCCTGATGAGTTGGGATATGTGGAAGGTAGACTAGAAGGCGAAAAACTGACGATTGAAAACCGCTGCTATCAAACGCCCCAGTTCCGCAAAATGCACTTGGAACTGGCAAAAATCGGAAATATGCTGGATATTTTGCACTGCGTTATGTTTCCCCGTCCAGAATACAACCTGCCGATGTTTGGTTGCGATTTAGTTGGGGGTAGAGGGCAAATTAGTGCAGCGATCGCAGACCTTTCTCCGATCCAAATAGAGCGCACCTTACCAGAATCTTATACTTCTGCACTGATACAGTTAACAGTGCTTAACTTTTCCCAACCTCGTGAATTACCTGAATGGGGAGATATTTTTTCGGATTTTTGCATCTTTGTCCGCCCCAGTTCCCCAGAAGAAGAAACAATGTTTCTCTCACGGGTGCGAGAATTTTTAGACATTCATTGTACCCAAGCGATCGCCTCACATCCTGTTTCAGCTGAACAAGTCACACAAAATCTCGCCGGACAACACAACTACTGCACCAAACAGCAGCAAAACGATAAAACCCGCCGTGTACTAGAAAAAGCCTTTGGCCCAGCTTGGGCAGAAAATTATATGACAACAGTTTTATTCGACCTTCCAACTTAACAAAGTTTAGGGATTTAAGTCCCCTGCCCCCTATAGGCAGCGCGTTTTGTGTCGGGGTAAAATCCCCGTTACAAAACGTAATTGCGAATTGCGAATTGCGAATTGGTTTAATCATCGTCTCCATCCCCCCATCTCCCCTATCTGTAGGTTCTGTTACGTTTTCGCGTCATGGATAAATGTAGAATTCATTCAACGAGAGTTTAATGGAGTTCCAAAACAGCAACAGGGAGAGTAGTAAAGTTTTTGAAGCGCATATCACAAAATGGTTTGTTGTCTTGGTAGGTGCAAGCAAGTGGCCCTGCTAACTCATTGACCAAAAGTTAAGGAAACTTTAATGTTAGGAATGCTCAAGTTGACAGATATTTTTTAGTTAATTAATCCTTGATTCACTTAAGGAAGACTAAACTTTTGTACAAAGATTGTATCCAGCAAAGATAACAGTCTATTTTTGACGTTTCTTTTCAATTTTGTAACTAACTGTAGCCGTAATGAATGTAGCAGTAAAGTACCGCATCATAGCAATTTAGGATTTTGTGTAAAGACGTGAGATATCGTGTCTCTACATCTAGATTCATACTGCTTGTGAATTCTGCTAACTTCCATTGCACTCATGTCTCAATAATACTCAGAGTTATTGAATAGCCAGCTACTATAGCGTTTCTCAGTTTCAATACAAACCTAACCCCCAGCCCCTTCCCTATAAGGGAAGGGGAGTAATATTCAAAGCCTCTCTCCTTTTAGGAGAGAGGAATGGAAGTGAGGTCAAACTGTATTGCATACAAACGAGAAAAACTATAGAAAACACCATTTTGCAAAGCCATAGTGTTGAACGTTCATCACACAATGGATTTTAAGCCATACCCAGCTTTAAACCACTGTTGTTTGTCCTAAACGGCTGGCTGTTGATTAAAAACCTTTTTATTTTTACTTCCATCAGCACAATTCAGGTAAACAGGCAACATACTATGTCAAGGGTGACTGAAAAGCCAAAGCCAAGTGAGCAGCCACTTAATCAAGAACAACCTAAGATTTGGTGGGGTATCGCTGTAGCCGTGCCAATAGTAAT
The DNA here is from genome assembly GCF_014698065.1 of Nostoc flagelliforme FACHB-838. Classification (GTDB taxonomy): domain Bacteria; phylum Cyanobacteriota; class Cyanobacteriia; order Cyanobacteriales; family Nostocaceae; genus Nostoc; species Nostoc flagelliforme_B. Next base: position 10,934 of record NZ_JACJSI010000081.1, on the reverse strand, counting down.
CGCTGCTGGGATACTAGGTACAGCTAAAATCGAGCAGTTAAGAAAACTAACTACATCTGTCCCCGTAATGCCATCTAGCAATAGCATTAGTGCTGTAGGGCGTTTGGAACCGCGAGGCGAAGTTGTTAAATTGTCCGCCCCCTCATCAGGATTAGCACCATCATCACGAATTCAGCAACTTCTGGTGAGAGAGGGTGAACAGGTAAAGCAAGGCCAAATTATCGCAATTTTGGATAACCGCGATACCCAAGTAGCCGGTCTACAAGAGGCAAAAGCCAAAGTGCAAGAAGCCCGTGCGAATTTAGCGCAAGTTAGGGCTGGATCTCCAAGAGATATTCAAGCCCAAAGAGCAGTTATTGCTCGCTTACAAGCGCAGGTAGTTGGGGAAAGGAATGCAGGGCAAGCAACGATCGCACGGATTGCAGCTCAGTTAAGTGGTGATAAACTTGTCCAACAAGCAACAGTAAATCGCTTAGAAGCTGAACTCAGTGGGCAAAGAGATGCGCTCAGAGCAACAGTTGCACGTATTCGAGCCGAACAGCGCAATGCTCAAGTCGATGCCGGACGCTATGATTATTTATACAGAGAAGGTGCTATTTCTCAGCAAGAGCGAGACAGAAGACGCTTGAGTGCAGTAACTTCTAATCAACAGGTTGCTGAAAGCCAAGCTACGCTAAGGCAGACATTGGCAACCCTGCGACAGCAAATTGCTGAAGCCAGAGCTACTCAAATACAAAATTTAGCAACTTTGCAACAGCAGCTAATCGAAGCCAAAGTTAACCGTGATAAAACCGTAGCAACTTTGCAAAGACAAATCGATGAAGAAAAGGCCAAACTGAGCAGAATTTTAGACGTTAGTCCTACCGATGTGCAAATAGCGCAAGCCCAAGTTAGTAATGCGATCGCAAATATCAGAAGAGCCGAAGCAGAACTAAAGTTAAGTTACGTTCAAGCACCAATCGCTGGAGAGATTTTAAAAGTTTACACCAAATCAGGCGAAGCGATCGGTGCTAATGGCATTGCTGAAATTGGTCAAACCAGCCAAATGTTTGTGATTGCTGAAGTCGCCGAAGACAGCATTGGTAAAGTGCGTATTGGTCAAAATGCTACTGTCACCAGCGATAATGGCGCATTTAGCGGCGAATTAAAAGGAACTGTCACTGAAATTGGCAGAAAAATTGGTAAAAAAGATGTGCTGAATACAGATCCAGCAGCAGATGTAGATGCCAGAGTCGTAGAAGTGAAAATTGCTCTATCTCCAGAAGATAGCCAGAAAGTTTCTGGTTTAACCTACGCCAAAGTTGTTGTCGAGATTAATAACTAATTAAGTTATAGATGAGCAGCAATATCGATTCATGATTTGATATTTTGGATTGCAAATGCTTTTAAATAAATCGGTTCATCAATTTTAATCATTTTACAAATTCAATTTGATGCCTATAAAATGAATCAAAAAATACCTCTGTCTTGGCTACAACTAACAAGAGAAAAAACTCGCCTAGCTGTGGCTTTAGCAGGAATTTCCTTTGCTGATATTTTAATGTTTATGCAACTCGGTTTTCGAGATGCTCTGTATTATAGTAACGTTCGATTCCATAACAGCTTGCAAGGCGATATTGTTTTAATTAATAGTCAATCTAATGCTATCTTGGCGATGAGAAGCTTTTCTCAACGACGATTATATAAAGCTTTAGAGTTACCCGCAGTCCAATCAGTACATCCGATCTATTTAGACTTTACAATCTGGAAAAATCCTGTAACAGGCCGTCCTCGAAGTATCCTGATATTTGGCATGAACCCAGAAACTAACATAGTTAATTTACCTGGTGTTCAGGAAAATTTAGATAAGCTTAAACTACCTGATGTAGTTCTATTTGACCGTTCTTCTAGGGTGGAATATGGCCCGATCGCTACTAATTATGACCAAGGAAAGGCTGTAGCAGCAGAAGTGCGGAGGCGGCGAATTAAAGTAGAAGGACTATTTACATTAGGTGCATCCTTTGGCGCAGATGGTAATTTAATTACCAGTGATATAAACTTCCTGCGAATATTTAGCAATCGTCAAAAAGGATTAATTGATATTGGGCTAATTAGATTAAAGCCAGGAGCAGATGCTAAAGTTGTCGCCCTAGAATTACGAAAGTATTTACCTAATGAAGTAAATGTTTTAACTAAACAAGAATTTATTGATTTTGAGCGGAGTTATTGGGCAAATAGTACAGCAATTGGGTTTATTTTCACATTAGGTACTGTCATGGGTTTCATTGTGGGAACTGTGATTGTTTATCAAATCCTTTATACAGAAGTTGCAGATCACTTAGCTGAATACGCTACTCTCAAGGCAATAGGTTACACACAAAACTATTTATTGACAGTTATTCTTCAAGAGGCTTTGCTGCTAGCACTTTTAGGATATTTCCCTGGAATAGTATTTGCTTTATTTATGTATAAAAGTGCTAGAGAAGCAACACTTTTACCAGTTTTTATGAGTTTTGATCGGGCGATAATGGTATTGATTTTGACTATGTTAATGTGCATTATTTCTGGTGCGATCGCAGTCCGTAAACTACGCTCTGCTGATCCAGCAGATATCTTTTAATTAATTCAATATTAATTAAAAGATATCGGTTAAAAGCATAGCTTATAATTAATAGTTAAGAAACCTTTGTTTTTGGTAGGTACTACAGTTAAATTTCAAAAAGTCTAAATTATAACTAACAAAATTATGATAGAAAAAGAACCTGTAATTGCCATTAAAAATCTCAACCATTACTATGGCAAAGGCGCACTGAGAAAACAGATATTATTTGACATCAACCTAGAAATTTATCCTGGTGAAATTGTAATTATGACCGGGCCATCAGGTTCAGGTAAAACAACATTACTGAGCTTAATTGGTGGTTTGCGGTCTGTACAAGAAGGAAGTTTAAAATTTTTAGGTGAGGAACTTGTTGGTGTCAGTCAAAACAAACTAGTGCAGATGCGACGCAACATTGGTTATATTTTCCAAGCTCACAATCTGCTAGGGTTCTTGACTGCGAAGCAAAATGTGCAAATGGCGGTAGAATTGAACGATAATATTTCTCAAACAGAAGCAGTGGCTAAATCAAAAGCCATGTTGGGGTCTGTGGGTCTAGAAGAACGAGTTGATTACTACCCAGACAATCTTTCTGGTGGACAAAAACAAAGAATTGCGATCGCTCGCGCCTTAGTGAATCATCCTCCACTGGTGCTAGCAGACGAACCAACAGCAGCATTAGACAAACAATCAGGACGCGATGTCGTGGAAATAATGCAGAGTCTAGCCAAAAATCAGGGAACTACTATCTTATTAGTCACACACGACAACCGCATTTTAGACATAGCCGATCGCATTGTAGAAATGGAAGATGGTCTTTTAACCCGTAATTCCTCAAATACAGTTATTCAGCCATGATTCCAAAATGAGAAATCACAACTGATAACTGAACTGTGACGCAAATAAACATAGCCTATTTACTCATAAGGATCATTCTTTGTCATTAGTTATTTGCATCTACAAAGGACAAATGACAAATGACAGCCATCATTTATTGCCTAGCCGAGCCTGATTTTTTCATTCCAGGTGGCTTTGGCGGAGTTGGGGTATTTGGTTGGCGGCTAGTACGAAAAGTCACATTTACCCCTTCATTGGACTGTTCTAGCACCAGTAAAGGCGTAGGTTTAGCCTTTTGATCCCAATGCATAGTAGCAATCCGACCTTGAATTATTGGTTGCCAACTATCTTCATCTTCTATGGGGCTAAGGTAAGTTTCTATACAGTCAATAATTTGACTAATAGTCGCAGAAGTTGCTTGCGTCGGTAACTTCATTAACCGGATTTGAATCCGAAACAATACTCGTTTTGCAGAATTCGGCGGAGTACCAGTCTCATACTCTACATCAAAAATTTCATCTATTTGCCGCCCTGCACTATTAGCAATTCCGACTGATCCTTGTTGTGCTTGATTTGGACGCAAGGCTTGAGAAATTTTCTCTTTGATCTGAATCTTCACTTGATTAAGAATTGCAAAATGAAACACCTCCTCTGACATCCGCATTCGCAGATAATCTAGGTTAAAGTCCCGTGAGTTAACCAAATCAGGATTAGTTTCCATTTTGCGAATTGTTTCCAGCGCCAGCTTAAACTTTTTTTCTAATTCTCGCGCACGGAATTGTTCAAACTTAAGTTTTTTCTCCAGCTTATCCTTCTGGAGCTTACTATACACAATCAAAGCAATCACCGCTAAAGCCAGTCCTCCTGAAGTTACCAACAATAATGGTGGTATCTGAGGATTACTTGCTGGCACTTCCTGGGATGCCTTTTTAGTCTTTGTCCCGGAGGATTGGGCAAGAAACATCGAAGTGGACATGGTTGAAAACTGAAAAACTTGACTCCTGATGTTTAGGATGCCCAAATATTCAATGCCATCTTGCTGTATGATTAATATTTTTTACAACCGTTTTACAAACCGTATATGTCCAGACATTTGAGCCTTCCTGCCCTGTCTGAGATTTCATCTACAAGCCTTAGCAAAATTCGTCTGATAGCCACAGATATGGATGGCACCCTGACTAGACGAGGAAAATTTACTCCTGCACTGCTGCAAGCTTTAGAGGATTTAGCGGCAGATGACATTCAGGTGCTGATTGTCACAGGGCGTTCTGCTGGGTGGGTGAGTGGATTGAGTAGCTTGATGCCAGTAGCAGGTGCTATGGCAGAAAATGGTGGTTTATATTTTCCACCTGGGAACCAGAAACCAGTAGTCTTAACACCCATTCCCGATTTAACTCAACATCGTCAGCGCTTGGCTACGACTTTTGAAAATTTACAAACTAAATTTCCCCAAATCCAAGAATCTGCTGATAATCGCTTTCGCATCACCGACTGGACTTTTGATGTAGCTGGTTTGCATCAAGACGAATTACAAACCTTAGATAATCTTTGTCAACAAATGGGTTGGGGATTTACCTATAGCAATGTGCAGTGTCACATTAAACCCCAAGGGCAAGATAAAGCTGTGGGATTGTTGCAGGTATTGCGCGAATATTTGCCACACTACTCACCAGAACAAATTGTCACTGTTGGCGATAGCCCTAATGATGAAAGTTTATTTGATCGGCGTTATTTTCCTGTTTCTGTAGGCGTGGCGAATGTTCTGGAATATGTGAATCAGTTGAAATATCAGCCTGCTTATATTACCGCTGCTGCCGAAGGGGAAGGATTTTGTGAGTTATCTAGTTATATTTTGAAAAGCTTGCACATCTCACAGTAGTGAGAAGTAGAGTTGTTCTAATACAATCGTGACCGAAACATAAGGGCGTGTTATTAATTGAGCCAAATGACAAAAGATCCCCAAATCGCGATCACATGATGTACTACGGTAATTTGACTAATTTAACGTAGTATACGCTGAGGCTAAAACAGTTCATTTCACAAAAACTCAATAAAAGCAAGTATTCTGTACTACAGATTTAGATTTTTTCTTACTCTCAACTAGCTTACTTATCTGGCTCATCTATGGAATCATAAGCAACTATATCCATAAAATAAGGGAAAATTCGCTATATCGGTTTGAGTAATGAGACCCCTTGGGGTCGGTGAAAGCGATCGCTCCCTCTAAAGAATTCTACATCGAGCGATATGGTAAATTCGCTGCGCCTACTCTCGCTGCTGTTTAAACGTAATTTATAACTATGTTTCAAGTGGGGTTTAAATTTCCACTTGAAACATAGTTATAAATTCTTTAAAATTACCTAGCTTGCTTCTCACCAAAGGCGAGTATTACGAATTACGAATTACAACTTTACCAAAATGAGCCGCACTTTTGAGGTAATGATAAGCCTCTCGTGCTTCGGTGAAGGAGAAAACTCGATCAATAATCGGTTTGATTTGATGTTGTTGTATCGCCTGATTCATCGCCTCAAACATTTCCCGACTACCAACATAAATTCCTTGAACTGTTAAACTCTTGAAAAGTATTGGCATGGGGTCAATCTCATTTCCTCTGCCTGACAATACACCAATCAAGCTAATACGCCCTCCAATGCGGACTGCTTGTAGTGATTTTGGCAGAGTACCTGCACCGCCCACCTCAACTACATGATCTACACCCGTGCGATTAGTTAGTTGGTAAACTTGCTTTTCCCAATCTGGGGTTGTTTTGTAGTTAATTGTCTCATCAGCCCCAAGCTGTTTGGCTCGCGCCAATTTTTCATCACTGCTGGAAGTAATAATTGCTCTAGCACCATGTATCTTGGCAAACTGGAGAGCAAAAATTGAAACTCCTCCAGTACCGAGTAATAAAACACTATCACCTGCGCCAATATTGCCCTTTGTCACTAGTCCATGCCAAGCTGTGACTGCTGCACAGGGCAAAGTTGCGCCTTCAATATACGATAAGTGGTCAGGTAATATTACTAAACCATCTTGGTGTAATACAACATACTCAGCCAGCATTCCATCAATACCGCCTCCGAGATCGGATTTCATTTTCTCTTTGGTTAAAGAGCCATAAATCCAATCTTGGAAGAAAATACCCGCCACGCGATCGCCTATTTTCACCCGTGTCACACCTTCCCCTATCGCTACAATTTCCCCCGCACCGTCAGACATAGGAATTAACGGATATTTCTGTCCAGTACCGTAAGCTCCTTCTATGACAAGCAGATCGCGGTAATTTAAGGATGTTGCTCTGACTTGAATCAGAACTTGTCCAGCTGCGGGTTTTGGTTCAGGGCGATCGACTAATGCGAGGGCATCAATTCCGGCGTTGCTTTGAATTTCGTAAGCTTTCATGAATTTCTTTGTCAATAGCTTAAAAGTAATGTTACAAGACCATTACTTTATCAAGCTATTTTCGACAGTTGTTAGCACGGTCTTCTCCCTTCGCGTAACGTCTGGTAGAGAAGGGGAGACAGCCAATGAGCGACTAACTTTCGCGTTGAGTAAGCACTTTAGTGCTTAGAAAATAAGGAGTAAAATCTTTGCTACGAACACGGGCGGGTAAAGTCTCGTGTACTTGAGGTTTGTAACCGCCCTGGCAACACTACAGAGTATCTATGAACTGCTGTACTTTTTCTAAGAGTGGCTGATGTTCGATTTGCTCTGCTAACCCTTGGGCATTTTTGTAGCATGATCGCGCCATTTTTTTGCGTTTCGTGACGGCGTAAAGGCTTCCCATATTCAGCAAAGTGGAAACTTCTCCTAGAGAATCGCCCAGTTCTTGATAAATTGCAATGGCTTGCTTATAGAACTTCATTGCTTGCCGATGCTCTATCAGGTTGCTATAGGTAAAACCAATGTTGTGAAGGGTTGTAGCCTCACCAGAGCGATCGCTGATGGCCCTACGTGTCAAAAGAACTTGATGGTAGAGCAATAAGGCTTGTTTCGGTTTTCCTAAATCACTATACATTGAGGCAATATTATTCAAGGTGGTTGCTTCACCAGCCAAATTCTTCACTGCTCGTTGAATTGGAAGTGCTGCTTGAAAAAATTCTAGAGCTTCCTCAAACTCGCCTAAGACGTTATAAGCAAACCCAATGCCATTTAGAGTTGTTGCTTCACCAGAAAAATCACCTAACAATCGGCGCGTCGTCAAAATTTGGTGTTGTAGCAACAGTGCCCGTTTGGGTTCGCCCAACCGCGTATAAATTAGCGCTACATCATTGAGAGTAGAAACTTCACTTTGAGTATCTTGCAATAGCCTAAAAATTGGCAGTGCTTTGTCAAAATATTCCAACGCTTGCGAAAAGCGTCCAAGACGGCTATAGGTAGAACCCAGATTGCTAAGTGCAGTTGCCTGTGCGGCAGGGTTGCTAATTTCAACAGCAATCGAAAGGGCCTGATGAAAATGCTCTAATGCTTTTTGAGGCTGGCAGCAACTGAGGTGAGCTAAACCAAGGTCGTTCAATGTAGAACCTTCTCTGGTTCGGTCTGGAATTGCTCTAGCTAGGTGTAGATTCTTGATTGCAAGATCGAGAGATTCCTGAAATTTACCTCGCTGGTAGTAGTGGTTTGCTTCATCACGACGTTGTTCCCACTCTTTGACTTGATTTAAAAGTTGCTTCATCTGACCTCAGTTGCATTCTGCGATAAGTAGGCAAGACATTTTTGGGAGTGAACCCTTCTTAGGCTAGGTTTCCCAAATTCTAACCTTAATCTTCTATCTTTAGATATAAGACGTAAATAGAGAAGTATGCTATTGTTTCATATTTACAGGGATATTTATGAAGCAATTAATACAAATACGCTAGTAAAGGCGACTGCTATCTACGCGCCTCAAAGAAAGACCTATAGCAGCTTTCGTTTGGATGCAACACATGGTGAGGGCACAGCAGTGCTGTGCCCCAGTGCTCTGTATTTTATACAATCGACAATGCTCAGATTCTTGACTTACTTTAATGTTTCAAAATGTAAAGGGAATCATCCGGCTGCCATTCTATTTGAGAAATAGCGTATTATCCTACATCATGACCATAATAGCAAGCATTTTTTTCGTACTTCATCCCTACCTTTTGAATCACACGTTGGGTATAAACCCTCTCGATAAATACCTCATAACTGCTGGGTTACTAAAAATGAGAGCAAGTTCATCCAGGTCTTGAGGAATATAGGATGTTAGTAGCGGTCTTGCGGTTTCTATCTCAGGTATGGTATCAGAGTAGGGGTTTAAACGCTACTTTAAACAAGCGTATTTTTTGGCAAACATTAATATAATGCTCTTACTATGAGCATCTACCAATCTCTCAAAAAATCTTACACGCAAGACCATCGCCGTGATAATGACTGGCGGTTGTTTTTACGTCTAGTGCCTTATGCCCGTCGTAGCGGACGGCTATTGGTGCTATCAATGAGCTTACTTGTACCGATCGCACTAGCTAATGCCATACAACCACTGTTGATTGGCCAAGCTATTTCCCTAATTCGCAATGAACCAAGCACTTACGAATTTCTCAGGAATCGCCCCTTGTCCCAAGGGCTAAATATCCTGCAAGGAATATTGTTAGTTGCGATCGCTAGCCGACTAATTTTGACAGGCTATCAAGGTTATTTAGTACAAAAGCTAGGGCAACAAATCACCGCAGCAATCCGCCAAGACTTATTTCAGCATGTCACATCATTAGCAGTACGCTTTTTTGACCGGACACCCGTAGGTAAATTAATCACCAGAATCACCAGTGATGTGGAAGTGTTAGGTGATGTATTTTCTACTGGGGCAATTGGCATTGTGTCCAATTTGTTTTCCATGCTGGTGATTTTGGGTTTAATGTTTTCTCTCGAATGGCAACTCACTTGCTTGCTGCTATTAATGTTGTTACCAATTACTTGGTTAATTGTTTACATTCAGCAACAGTACCGCAAAGCCAATTATAAAGGGCGAGAAGAACTTTCTATATTGAACTCACAGCTACAAGAAAATGTGGTTGGTATTAACGTGGTGCAGTTGTTCCGCAGGGAAAGATTTAATGCCGAATTGTTTCGCGCCACGAACAGCCGCTACACTCAGCAAATGGATAAAACCATCTTTTATGATTCATTTATTTCAGCAACCTTGGAATGGATTGGTCTGATTGCGATCGCAGCTGTTTTGTGCTTAGGTGGTTCGTTACTGTTAGGAAAAACTTTAGCTTTTGGAACATTATCTGCATTTATTTTATATGCCCAGCGATTATTTGATCCTTTAAGGGATTTTGCGGAAAAATTTACAGTAATTCAAGCTGGTTTCACTGCTATTGAACGCGTGGGGGATATATTAGATGAACCGATAGAAATCCGCGATCGCGCCAATGTCCGCTTCTCAATATTGGATGCAAAATTTGGTTACATAGACGAGATCGTTGCCAATCTAGAATCTCCAGACATCACTTCCGCGCCTGAACTGGGAGAAATCCGTTTTGATCACGTCTGGTTTGCTTACAAAAATGATGATTACGTAATTAAAGACTTAGATTTTACCATTCATCCAGGTGAAAAAATTGCATTAGTCGGCCCCACAGGTGCGGGTAAAAGTTCGATCATCCGTCTTTTGTGCCGCCTCTACGAACCCACCCAAGGACGCATTCTCATAGATGGTATAGATATTCGGGAAGTACCACAGGCAGAACTGCGGCGCTACATGGCAGTAATATTCCAAGAAGGCTTTTTGTTTGCTGGCGATGTTAAAAGCAACATTTCTTTAGGAGATGGCTATACCATTGAACAGATTCAACAAGCAGCAGAGCAAACTAGCATTGCCCAGTTTATAGAACAACTACCGCAAGGGTATGATACTCAACTGCGAGAACGGGGTACAAATATTTCTAGTGGTGAAAAGCAACTTTTAGCCTTTGCGCGGGCTGCCATTCGCAATCCCCAAATTTTGGTTCTAGATGAAGCTACCGCTAGTTTAGATGTTGGCACAGAAGCTTTAGTTCAAGAAGCATTAAACCAGCTTTTGCTCAGACGTACCGCGATTATTATTGCTCACCGCCTGTCTACAATTCGCAATGTAAACCGGATTTTTGTTCTGAAGCGCGGCGAATTAATCGAACAGGGAAGCCACGATCAACTAATACAAGAGGGAGGGCTTTATGCCACTTTGCATAACTTGCAGATGTTGGGAACTTAGGATATTTTCAGAATAATCTGAAGGGGGGGGAAAGTGCGATCACTAACTAGGATTAAAGTAAGAGCGATCGCATTCAATAAATTATGTAGCGATCGCGCCACAGTAACAGAAGTGATGACCCATAACTGTTACCCTAAATTAGTGAAATCCCACAGACTAAGGCTGTTGGCTTGTACCCCAATTAGTGTGGCTAAGAGGATGTTTGAAAAGTCGGAAAAGGTGTAAAAAAGCTCTCTCAGTATAAGCTGTGAATAGATAATAAACAGTACCGAGAGAGTGACATGAGTAAAGCATATCCCAGCAACC
>NZ_JACJSI010000080.1 GCF_014698065.1 Nostoc flagelliforme FACHB-838 | reverse complement strand
AGTTACCAACCATTCTCGCCCTGCTGCCAAATCGAGAACACCACAAATTTCGCGTCCAAAGTTGATACTCATAAGTGATAGTAGGTTCTGTACTCCAGATCACAAACACTCTAAAACGTTAGAGCCAACACAAACTAAGCTGTTCCACATTATTAAGGCTGCATATTTAATCTCTTTACTCTGTGTTCTCTACGCCTAATAAGGTTAAATAAATTACTTTTAAACCGCAGAGGCACAAAGAGAGCAGAGAGAAAAAACAGATTTTAGAAGTCACCTTAAAAGGGTTAGTACGGAATGGCACTAAGATAACGGCAAACCCATTATATATAAGGCTTTTGGGTGTGGGGTGTCGGGTGTTGGGTGTAGTGAGTCAGAAATTTATTTGTACCCCCACTCATATTTACTTTTCTTGATTTTTTCCGAACCTGCAACCCTACCCCCAACACCCAGCCCAGACGAGCTTTCAGCTTTTCAAGCGTGCCATTCGGGTTAGTACGCAAGGCGGAATTCAAAACTCAAAATGACGCTCGCGGACTGGCTCTAAGCATTCGCGTAGGTCTCGTAGAGAAGCCATGCCGTTGGCGTTCGCGTAGCGTGTCGCAGACAAGCCTCTTGTAGAGAAGGCTTTACGCTGCGCTAACAAAATTCAAAATTCAAAATGAATACAGCATAAGCGTTTCATTGATTTAGAATGGGTGGTTTATTTACGCCTTGCGGTACTAGTGTTCTAGTTTACCTATTGCTCATGATAGTTCCGGCTCAATCCCCCATCTACATATAACGTTGCGCCCGTGATGTAGTCAGCATCGGCTGAGGCTAAGAAAGCAACTATAGGCGCAATATCCTGTGGTTTCCCTAAGCGACCCAAGGGAATGTTTTTTAACAGCGCTCCTAATTTTTCGGGGTCATTTAACAGCTTACTATTGATTGGTGTCTCAATTGCTCCAGGAGCCACGTTGTTAATTGTAATTCCCAGAGGGCCAAGTTCAACTGCTAGGTTACGCATCGTCATCTTTACACCGCCCTTGCTGGCACAGTAAGCAGTGAAGTGGGGGAATGCTATTTCCTCATGGGTAGAGCTAATATTGATGATTTTGCCGGTTCGCTTGGTTTCGATGAAGTGCTGCACTATCGCTTGAGTGGCGAAAAATGTCCCTTTGAGGTTGAGATTAATCACTGCATCATAGTCGGCTTCGGTGATATTCCAGAAGTCAGCATTCCGACCGTCGATACCAGCGTTGTTCACTAGAATGTCTAACTTGCCAAAGTATTGAATACCCTGGTCTATAAGTTGACGGATGTCGCTGATTACACTCAAGTCAGCTTTAATAGTTAAGCCTTTGCTACCAGCAGCTTCTACTTTCGACAAAGTTTCTTCAGCGCCTTCGGGATGAGAGCGATAATCAATCACAACATCTGCACCTTGTTCAGCCAGATGTACGGCAATAGCTTGGCCAATTCCTCCACTACTACCAGTTACTAAAGCTACCTTACCTTCTAGTTTCTTCATTAGCTTTCTCCTTTTAGAGTATTTTGATGTTTTCAGGTCTTATAAAACAGGATTCAGGAGTCAGAATTCTGGATTCTTCTTTAAATCTACTGATGCTTTTGCAGATGTGGCACCTTAACATTCTTAAAAATACAACGATAATTGGGAACATGAAAAAGTTTGCCGGTCAAAACTTCACGTTCACCCATAGCTATCAGTTGAAAAACTCCCACAGCAGTTAATGCACCTAGTGGAGATGCAATACAATAAAGCCATTGATTTTGCCAAGACCATGCTACGAAAGCAGGCCCCATACTCCGTGCTGTATTCAAACTGGTACCAGAAATGGGCGCTCCCAACCAAACCATAGTTGCCACTAAAAGCCACACCATTAAAGGTGTCCAGCGCAATAGCTGATGATGACTCAAAAAGATAAAGATAGACAGCACTAACATAAATGTCATGAAAACCTCAGCTAGAAATACATACCACAAGGGATAGTTTATTCCAGGTAAAGTAATACAATAATTGACGCTGATCAGGTAATTTCCCCACAAAGCTAATGCTAAAGATGTGCCAATAATTGCGCCCATAAATTGACCAAAAATATATCCAATTAAGTCCTGTTTATGCATTTTGCCTTGCATCCAGAATGCCAATGATAAGCAGGGGTTTAGGTGCGAACCACTCAGTTTTCCTAAAGGGGAAATGCTAAATAATGCACCACTTCCAGCGAAGATGAGACCATTAATTAATAAACGAGGACTGACAGCCGGGATAAGATGCTCCATAGGCAAGCCTTTGCCAAAATTGAAGGTGATTATACTGAATCCAACCAAGAGATTGAAAGCAGTTCCCACCAACTCTGCACCATATTCAGACCAATTTAGAGTTTTCCAATTTGCAAAAGTATTCATGAGTTTATTTCTGGCGATCAACAATTAAGCTTTATACAGCAATTCCGTTAAGGTTTTGAACAAAGATTAGCTACTTGATAAAAATTTTTATTCTCAACTAGTTCATCTCCTATGGAGAAATGCTGTATATAGTTAAGTTGAAATTATCTCAATTGAGTTGCAATGGTGGTGGATTATCCTGATCGACGTATCCTTGGCTAATTTCAACAATATTACCATCTGGATCGGATACCCAAACCGTGCGCCACCCAGGAATAAAGCTATCAAAGTTAAGTGGTCCAAGGGTTACTTTTGCATCTTTGCCGATTTCAGCGAGTTTAGCATCAACATCATCAACCTGGAAACCAAAATGACGCCAAGCCGGATAGGTAGGCCCATCTTGGCTGGCTAAAGGAGCAGGGGTTTCTCCCTTTGCTTGGAAGAGTTCAAGGTACATATCACCCAATTTCAGGAAGACAATTTGCTCATTATTGCCAATTGGTGCAACCCTTGCTCGCTTAAAGCCGAAATATTTCGTGTAGAATTTTTCAGTTGCAATCGGATCTTTGCAGCTGATTGCCATTTGTGAAACTTTTAACAAAGCCATTACTTCAGTCCTTGCTGACACAAAAAAGTGAACTTAGTTACGCGTATGACCCATCGGGATACTGAATTACACCAGCAAAGTGAACAGCGATTTTGCGATCGCGCACTACCCAGTTATCATAGAAACTTACCTCGCCAACATCGCCATTGACACTTCTGGTCTTCAAGCTTTCGACTATCATCAGCGTGTTCTCGGTTTCAGCCCACTGGTCAAGCTTGACCTCAAAATCTTCTAGACTGAAGATGCGACTTTCAAAGAACTCTTTGAGTGCTTGACGACCACGCACATAAATCGGTTTGCGGTTTTCGGTCAAGGTACTAATAAGCAGGACATCTTCAGCATATTGGTTGAGTAAACCATCTACATTTTTCGCTTTAATAAAACCGATATGCTCTTTATAAAACTTGCCCAATGGAGATGTAGGTACTTCTGTTTTAGTTGTTCCTGCATTTACATAAGTTTTATCTGGATACTGAATTACACCAGCAAAGTGGATAGCGATTTTTCCATTTTGCAAAAACCAGTTATCGTAAAACTCCACACTACCGACTTCACCAGTCTTACTTGTGGTTTTTAGTTCTTCCACCATCATCAGCGTATTTTCAGTTTCAGCCCACTGATTAAGCCTGATTTCAAAATCTTCTAAACCAAAAATACGGCTTTCAAAGAACTCTTTGAGTGCTTGACGACCTTGTACGTAAAGGGGTTGGCGGTCTTCAGTTAAGGTGCTAATGAGCAGAGCATCATCAGCATACTGATTGAGTAAACCATCAACATTCTTAGCTTTAATGAAACCGATATGTTCTTTGTAAAGCTTGCTGATGGGAGAAACAATCAATTGTTCTATTGGTGTACTCATGGTAGTCCTATATGTAGAGGATTAAGACTGAAGGAAGTTATGGCGACGGTAGGAATCAAGGTGAGCAGAACTAAGGTGAACTCGTTTGTAGTTAGGGCTAGTTTCTAACTACAAACAAGCGCGTAGTTTACCGCCGTAGGCATCGCCTAAAATTTGTGCTATTCTATTAAACCCAAAAACCAAAATGATAAGCAATTTGTCCATTACGGATAGTCCAGGCATCGCCAACTGATACTTGACCAAGTTTGCAGTTGAATTTTGCTTGGAAAAAAATAGCGTTTTCTGCTTCTGTGAAATCTAGGGATTTGATATCTATATATTCAATTGTTTTTAGGTAGTCGTGAAAGAATGTTTTAATATTTTCACGCCCATTAATTGTGATTGGTGCAGGTGTATTCTCAAAACCATTAAAGAAGGTGATTAACACAG
The DNA here is from genome assembly GCF_014698065.1 of Nostoc flagelliforme FACHB-838. GTDB lineage: Bacteria > Cyanobacteriota > Cyanobacteriia > Cyanobacteriales > Nostocaceae > Nostoc > Nostoc flagelliforme_B. Next base: position 26,626 of record NZ_JACJSI010000080.1, on the reverse strand, counting down.
CATCTTCTGCATAATCCCTATCTACCATTTCATCGATTTTTCCGGCAGAAATAGTTTCGATATGTTTGTCAAAGAATTGCCGTCCGGGTGAAATTGTTGAAACTGTCATTTTGATATCTCCTGTAATTTTTAAGGAATTATAAGTATGAAGCGCCATTAACTACGCATTTATTGTCATGTGCGCTCCAAAACTTCATTTTCTTGTGGATGTCTGCAATATTAGAGTTGAGCAGACCCTTCATAGTAACTAAGCGAATCAACAATGTAGGTTGCAATTACTGGCTTACCAGTATAAGGCGATCGCTTAATAATCCAAGTTTGATAAGCATCTAAAATAATGCGTTGACTTTTGGCTGCTGGTGGATTCCACACGCTAGCTTCCCATTTGACGATGACTTGAACGCTCGCCTCGTCTCCTGAAGGCTTAACGTTGACTTGCTTTAATGTATGGACTTCATCAAAGAAAATTCCGATAACGCGCTCGTACCAACCTTTAAATCCATCAAAACCATAAACTGTAGCTTCAGGAAAGCGCATTTCTAGACCTTCTTCAGCCAGTAAAGGAATATAATCTTCAAGTGGAGCGTGAACATCTAGTTTCAAATACCAGTCCGTTGCTAGTTGCTTAATTTCTAATTCGGTTAAAGGTGCTATTTTAGCTACTGTCATTGTTTTTCTCCCTTTTAATTCAGTAAAAATTCTGGTCTATTATTGACCACACTTGACGCCAATCTTTGTACCGACAATTTCGTTTGTCAGTACCAAATCAATCAAAAATGGGCCATTATGATCCAATGCTTTTTGGATAGCTGGAGCAATCTGATCTGGCTTTTCTACCCGAACAGCTTGAACCCCTAAAGATTTTGCTAATTCAGCGAAATTGATATTTGGGTTGCACAGGTTAAAAGAAGATGGATAGTCATGTTCTGGTATTTCCTGCTCTCCCCAATAGTGCAGAATGTTGAGCTTCAGGATTTGATAACTGCGATTATTACAGATGACAAATTTGGCATCTATATTGTGGTGGGCAGCAGTCCAGAGGGCTTGGATAGTATACATACTGCCGCCATCACCCGTGAACCCAAATACAGTTTTATCTGGATTAGCCAACTTAATACCGATCGCTCCAGGAATACCAACACCTAGCGAACCGCCTCGTGTTTGGAAATATTGTCCTAGTTTTGTCGGTGGTATGTACCGACAAAGTTCGGGAGAATTGGTAATGGCTTCATCGAAAATAATTGCATCTGCTGGCAAATGGGCAGCTAATTCTTCTGCAAAACGAGTCATGTGCAGAGGTACTGAATCCCGAACCGCCTTGTCAGCTTCCAATCGAGCCGCCGATTCCCGCTTCTTGTCCTCAGCTATTCGGCTAGCCCTAAGAGAAGCCTCTTGCTTCTGTTCAGGTGTCAAAGTAGACCCAAGGGCAGTGCTTAATTTGCTAAGGCTAGTTTTCGGATCGCCAAGCAGCCCCAGATCCACCGGAAAATTCTTCGCTATTTCGTAGGTATTCAAGTCAATGTGAATTACTTTCGCTGACCGGGCAAAAACTCCAGACAGCGCCGGAAATACCTCTGGGAAAACGTAGGTTCCAGTAATCAAGATTACGTCTGCTTGTGATGTAATACGACGGCTATCATCCCCAAACATGTGACCCAGCAACCCTCCGAATAGAGGATGTGTGGCGCTCATATTTGCTTCCGATGAGTCTGCTCCCCAAACTTGTGCGCCGATGAGTTCGGCTACATCTGTCAACTCAGCCTGGGCATCGGAAAAAGCTACACCATCGCCCATAATGATCAAGGGATGTTTAGCAGCGGCCAATAAAGTTGCTGCTGTTGCCAGTTGATCGGGTTCGGGCGCAACCCGTGTCACTGGGAAAGAAGTTGGGACAACCTCTTCATAATTAGGAGCATCAAGGATATCCATCGGTAGGGAGACGAACACCGGCCCCATAGGCGGCGTAGCAGCTATTTTGATGGCTCGGCGTAGCACGCGTAACAAAGAAGAAGGATCGACTACCCTAGTTGACCATTTTGTTACAGGCTTGGCCATACTGACTAAATCTGCCGCCATTTGGGCATCCATCGCATCGTAGCAGATACCAGCTTCGCCAGCCAGTACTACTAATGGTGCATGACCACGCATGGCCTGATAAATCATCCCGATGCCATTGCCTAAACCCACTCCGCTATGGAGTTGCACAATAGTAGGCTTTTTGGTGGCGCGGGCATAGCCATCGCCTGCACCTACTGCGATTGTTTCTTGCAATGCAAAGATATACTCAAATTCTGGATAATAGTCTTTTAACGCATCTAGGAACCCCTGCTCAACAGTGCCAGGGTTGCCAAACATGTAATTTATACCATCTGCCAGAAGTTGTTCGATCATTGCAAACCGACCATTTCTGTTAGCCATCAAAGGCTTCTCGTTGCTCTGTCTGGTCAAGCTTACCATCCGTACCGCCTCAGTCCTTTATCCAGAACTTCCACTACCTTTTGACCAGTTGTATAAGAATCTGCGGTAGACCGACCTGTGATAAATGGATAATCAACAATCACGGAGATTTCTTTCCCAAAATTACCGTGATATGCTCCATCTGGGCCTGTGGCATCTTGGAGAATATACTCTAAAGGATAGGGAGGTGGCCCCATGTTAATGTCTGCGCCGACAAATCCTGTGCCATCCTTGTAATCATATTCCTTGCAATGACCTGTGACGTGCTTACCCCAAATAATGCTCTTGCGGTCTGCTAAGTCACGAGCAAAGGCTAGACAAGTTACACCGTAGCATTCTGCTGCGATCGGCTTACCTTTTTTGTAAAAGCTGAGAATCAGGTCGTGAACCCGATGGTTATTTACTAAATCAACAATAGGGCCACTACCACCGACTATCAGTAGAGCATCGTATTGTTCCAAATCCTTCTGCACTTCATCGAGTGCATTGTTGTAGGCTTCCATTTCCCGGAGGAATTTTTCAGCACTCCAGTAAGGGCGATCAGGGAACCATTGTGACAGGATGATTGGATTGTCCAGTCGTGGATTCTTAGGATCTTCCAAGCGCTTGACTTTTTCCGCCATCTCCTGGGATACAACTGTCCGACCTAAAGGTGGGTCGATATAAGTAGGGTCCATGCTAGGAGGGAGCGCTACTGGCCTTTTCCCTGTTGCAGTTGCAAAATCAACCTGATACCCCGCAGCATCGAAAGTTTCTAAGGGGCCTACTAGCTCTTCACCCCAATAACCCCATTCTGATAGAATTGTTAGAATCTTTTTCACAAGATTGTCTCCTAGTGATAAATATGTTTTCCAATAGTCAGCTTGCAACTCTCAGTCTTGAAACAGAGGAAGTGGGCCTTCTACTTGAGAAACGATTAGTGGCAACAGATAACTGTTGAATTTGTTCGGTAATCGCATCAATGAATGGTTCAACCTCGTGTTTTGAGCGACCAGTAACAAGGTCGCCATCCACCACAACACCTGTAGGTGATGTTGTATAAACTGCACCAGCATTGAGAATATCTGCAAGGACAACCTCATGGCAGATAACTTGTCGGTCTTTGAGTAATTCAGGTATTGGTGTCAGTATCCAAAGACCGTGGCAGAGTGCGCCTTTAATAATCCTGGGATTTGCCATTGCCTTGGCGTAAAACTGTACAGCCGGTGAAGTACGAACTTGTTCAGCACTAATTGGCTGACCTGTTGGTGGCTCAAAGTAACGCAGACGCACGCTAGTATAGTTAGCGGTCATAATCACAGCCGCGTAGTCGTTAACATCTACGTTTTGAAAATCAATGTTTACATCTATTGTTCTAGGCGTATTGCCCGTATCTTCATCACTGAAAAAACGAACGCTCGGCTGATTCCAGAGCCTAGACATCAGATGTACCGTTGCTTGAAGTTCTGAGAAGCGTTTTTGATATGCTTCAATTTCTTCAGGGATGAACTCACTTTCTAGAAGAATTGCGATTTTTTTCCCACCAAGGGATCTAGGTATCATATTGGTTCAATATTCCTAGGGTCACTAGATTCTTAAATTTGGAATGTACGTGACTTATTCTTAAGCCTTTAGCAAAAAGTTTAGAGAGACTAAAACATAAATACAAGGGTGAATGTTTTGCAGAAAGGTTACTTTTTTTATTGACTAAATTTTATGTAAATTTAAAAAACCTAAAATAAAATCACAATGGTTGATTTTTCGTTCTCAGGTTGTATTATTTTGGTAATTCCGGCTCGACAAATACTCATAAGTACCTTTATACTGTAAGTAATAATTTAGAATTAATAAAAATTTAATACTCAAAAACAATAAGTTCCAGAAAATAAATAATCATATTATATTTTTATCAATTCTGAGTTTTGACTTTTGATTGGTAAATTATGTGTAATCAGAATTTTGCTCCCACTATCAATAATAATTGGCAATTTTTCACAAACTTATTTCGACTTAACTATGAATTTAATCAACCAAGAAATTTATTACAAGCTGGAGTTAATGCGAAAGGCTCTGAGCGAAACTGGTGCAATGGGCGTGCGATTGCGCGGTTCAGATTGGTTCGCTTGGGCTACTGCTGGTGGTTCTAACACAGTGCTACTCGCTAGTGAAACTGGAGTAGCGGAAGTTTTGGTAACTGCTAAAGATGCCTGGATATTGACTGATGAGATTGAAGCTCAACGCTTACAGGATGAAGAGCTTCCGGGTAGAGATGAGTCGTCAGATCGTCTTTACAAACTGCACATTAATCCTTGGGCTGATAAGGTTGCCCGCGAGTCTTTCGTGCGTGAGGGCACAAACGGGGGAAAGATTTTGAGTGACATTCCTACTACCCATGAAAGCTCATTACCTCTGTCACTCATAAATCAGAAGCGGGTGATTCTGCCAACAGAACTGGAGCGCTATCGGCGAGTAGGGCGTTTAGCAAGTGAAGCCATGACCGAAGTACTTTTGAAAGCCCAGCCTACCTGGACAGAGTACCAACTGGCCGGAGCAGGTGCAGAGGCGTTGTGGTCAAGAGGGCTACATCCAGCTTTGACGCTAGTCGCTGGAGAAAGGCGTCTGCCGCTATACCGTCATACCACGCCCAAACAAGAGGCGTTGGGACGTGCAGCAATGCTGGTTTTTTGTGCACGGGGATACGGTCTATATGCGAACCTGACAAGATTCGTCTTTTTTGGTTTGGAACAGGCCAATGCAGAGACACGAAATTTCGCGTCTCTGCATTCTCATGTCCATAAGATTGAAGCTGAAGCTTTGAACTTGTGTGTTCCTGGCAGGCCTATCAACGTAATTTATGACGCGCTTGGTCAGGCTTATGAGCAGCATGGTTATCCCGAAGCAATTCGCCAACATCATCAAGGAGGAACTACAGGCTATTTATCTCGTGAAATCATCGCTAATCCAACTACGAGCGAAAATTTAGTGGAAAACACGGCTGTAGCCTGGAACCCAAGTTTACCAGGAGCAAAGGTTGAAGATACTTTCATCATCCAGAAGGATGGAGGGCTAGAAAACCTAACTTTCGATCCAAAGTGGCCAAGCGTGAAAGTTGAAGGACGCGATCGCCCCTTACCATTAGAAATTGACTAAAATTAAGCCAGCCGCAAGCCTTTTAATGTAGTATCAATTGGTCTTGCGGCTAGTAGTTCGCTTTCGTGACTTGGCGGGGTAAAGGGTAAGGGGGAAGGGGGAAAGGTTTTAAATCCCTTACCCTTTCCCCTTTCCCCAGCCTGAAAAAGCGCATTTTTGGGTTGGCAGACTACTAGTTTGTTCTAATTTTATCCGATGTCGTGAGTCAAAATAATTCGTAATTGATAATAACACTATCCTCAATTACGAATTACGTTAGCGTAGCGGGGCAAAGCCCATTACGAATTATTCAATCGCCCTTCCATAAGTTTCAGTCATTGCTCTGAGGCGATCGCTAACCTCTGGCGTTAAAGCTGCGGACTGATATCGCCAACCCCAGCTACCTACAGTTTTGCCAGGAAAATTCATCCTAGCTTCGGTGTCCAATCCCAAAACGTCCTGTAGAGGAATAATCGCCTGATTGGCTACAGAACTCAGTGCCAATCGAATCAAATCCCAATGGATTCCAGACTGACTCTGACAACCTAAATAAGCCAAGACTTGTTCTTTTTCCGAGGGTAACAATTGATTAAACCAGCCAACTGTCGTGTCATTATCATGAGTACCCGTGTATACAACACAATTAGACTGATAATTGAACGGTAAAAAACGCTTTTCAGCGGAAGCATCGCCAAAAGCAAACTGTAAAATTTTCATGCCAGGAAATTCAAATCTGTCTCGCAGAGCATATACCTCTGGCGTAATTTCTCCCAAATCCTCGGCAATAATTGGCAGGTTACCTAACTTCTGTTTGAGTACCTCAAAGAAAGCCTCTCCAGGAGCTTCAAGCCAGCTACCATTCATCGCAGTTGTTTCGCCCTGCTTTACAGCCCAATAAGCTTGAAATCCCCGAAAGTGATCGATACGAATCAAGTCTACATAATTAAGCATGGACTGGAAACGTTGCACCCACCATTTGAAGTTTTCCTGCTGTAGCCGCACCCAGTTATAGACCGGGTTACCCCAAAGCTGTCCAGTCGCGCTGAAGTAATCTGGTGGTGTTCCTGCCATTAGTGCTGGTTCACCTGTCTGTTCATCAAGGCAAAAGTTACCGGGATTAGCCCAAACGTCAGCGCTATCGTGAGCCACATAAATTGCGATATCTCCTAGTATCTGAATCTCGCGCTGGTTAGCATAGCGCTTCAGTTGCGACCACTGCAAGAAAAACTCAAACTGTAGATATTTATGGTAAAAAACTTCATCTGCGAGTCGCTGCTGCCATTGCTTGATCGCTTCTGGTTTGCGCTGAGCGATCGCCATCTCCCAAGTATTCCAACTAGCACCATTGTGGGCATCCTTGAGTGCCATAAACAAGGCATAATCATTTAGCCAGTAAGCCTGACTCTGACAAAACTCCTGAAATTCCTGTTGCTGACTTGATGTTGCACTAGTTCTGAAGTTTTTACAGGCTTTTTGCAATATTGGTATCTTTGTTTGGATAACCTGCGAAAAATCTACTCTTTCAGTGGAAAATTTTGGTAAATTAGTGAAATCTTCAGCTATCAAGCCCCTGTCATACAACAGTTGTGGGCTAATTAACAGGGGATTTCCAGCGATCGCTGAATAAGAAGCATAAGGAGAATTACTATCTCCCGTAGGCCCCAATGGTAATATCTGCCAAAGCTGTTGTTTACTTTCTACTAAAAAATCAACAAAGCGATAAGCTTCCGATCCAAAGTCACCAATACCAAACTGACTAGGAAAAGAAGTAGGATGTAGCAAAATCCCGCTTGTTCTGGGAAAAGGCATAATAAACCTCTATTTTAAGAAATGAGAATAAAACAAATGATAGAACTGACTAGCACAGGATTACGAGCCTATCCGAACTATCTCAAGTGAGAAACTAACAAAACTAAAATTTGTTGTGACTAGTTATAGTGCCTTCAAAAACCCTAAAATCTTGATAAATATTGGTTTTAGGATATGTATAGACGCTTTTAGCGGCTTGCCGCAGGCATCGCAGTTTAGGTAAATGAATAAAGTCGAGCTAAGTGGTATGGCCTTCATAAACGCTGCTGACTGGTTTCATGCAGAACTCGAAGAAGTATAACTTTTTGATCTACGATCTAAGATTAAGAGGCATAAAACATAGATGCAAAGGTTAATGTTTCGTAGAAAGGTTGTATTCTTTTGCTCTATTTTTTGGAATTAATTGCTCACTAAACATAATTCTCTCAATCCCAACCTTTTTAATTTTTTTCAATCGAGATTAATCGGTCTATCACTATATCACTATCAAAATAAGACTACCCTACATCATAACTCATTCTTAATTTAGAGAGGATGAGATGAAAATAAATAATAAGGAAACTCGAAAAAATGCAACCTTTAACCAAAAATTTAACCATTGCCGTCATGTTGTATATTTTATAAATTCTTTCATGGTTAGGTTATATCTGATGCAAGCCAACTTTGAGTACTAATACAGTCTTTGTTTTTTAGTAAAAAATATTTTCCTAAAATGAAATACTTGGTAAGTTGAATTTCCTTGTAAGTTTACCCAACCTTTATGGTAACTCTCGAAAAAATAAATTTTAGCTTTAATTTCCAAAGCTAGTCTGTACAACTACTTTTAGAAAATGTCTAATTATGAAGTGGGGAATTTATGGATCACAAATCTTTTAGTCGCCGTCATTTCCTTCAAGGTGCCACTCTATTCAGTGCTAGCGTAGCAACTTCAGTACTTACTTCTAGTCGTACTGGAGCTACTATTGGCGATGAGTATTCAGAGGCTGTTGTTATCGGTAGTGGCTATGGTGGGGCTGTTGCTGCTCTACGTTTGGGACAAGCTGGTATTCAAACATTAGTATTAGAACGCGGTCGCCGTTGGGAAATCCCATCTCAAAATAATCAAGACGTTTTTGCAACTTATCGCAAGCCTGATGGTCGAGCTGCTTGGCTTAGTTCGACAACTTTATTCGGGGATTCTGTAGATACATATACAGGAGTTTTAGAAACTTTAAGAGAATACGGCGCAACTCCTTTGTGTGGTGCTGGAGTTGGAGGCGGTTCACTAGTTAACAATGCTGGTGTTGTAGTACCCAAGAGTCGTTATGTATTTTATCAAGTCTTTCCTCGGTCAATCGACTATGATCAATTGCTTGATGTTTACTTTAATCGTGTTCGTAAAATACTGGAGCCAAGCCCTATTCCAGCCGACGTCTTAGCTACTAAATACTATGAATCAACCCGGTTATTTCAACAACATGCAAGTAGGGCAGGATTTGCAAATTATCTAATAGATTTGGCTGTTGATTGGAATGCAGTTCGTGATGAAATAGCTGGAACCAAAGTAGCTTCTGCGAGTATTGGAGAAATTTGGTTTGGCTGCAACAGTGGAGCGAAGAAAAGTCTAGACCGCAATTACATACCCCTAGCAGAGCAGACTAAATATGTTGAAATTATGCCTCTGTGTGTAGTAACGGCAATTTCTCAATTACCTAACGAAAAACTTTACCGAGTTTCATACAATCGGATAAACACATCAGGAAAAATTCTGGAAACAAAAACTGTTACCTGCCGCTATTTGTTTTTAGCTGCTGGCTCTATAGGCACTTCCAAACTTTTGGTTAAGGCTAAAGCCACAGGCAAGTTGCCTAAGTTAAACGATCATGTTGGCAAAAATTGGGGAACTAACGGCGATACCGTTGGTCATCGCTCAAATTTACCACCTATTAAGGATCAAGGAGGATTTGCAGGTGCTATTCTTGAACATTACGATAATCCTATAAGTCCAATTATCCTGATGAATTATCCACAATGGAATAATCCTATAGGATCGCAAGAGTGTCTTGGTATGGGTATACCGAAAGCTAATGGGGTCTTTAAATATGATGCAAGGACAGAATCTGTGAACTTATACTGGCCTTCATACCTTAATAGCAATAAACAACATATAGATGCTACAAAGCTTACGTATAAAATCCTTGACGATGCCAATTTTAAAGATGGGAAGCAACCCTCAACAGAGTTTGTTTACCAGAATGTTGCTCATCCTTCAGGAGGAGCTACTATTGGCAAAGCCTGCGATCAATACGGGCGGGTATTCGGTTATAAAGGGCTTTATGTCGTAGATGGCGCGCTTCTTCCTGGCTCTGCTGGAGGTGCAAATCCTTTTTTAACTATTGCAGGTTTAGCAGAGCGCGCTATGGACAAAATTATCCCAAAAATTAAACACGGAGGCTGGTAAATACTTCGTTTATTACCTGAATATCTTTTAGGAGTAAAAATAGAATTTGCTGGTGTTTAATTTGCATTCTAAAAAACTTTACTATGTCATGAATGCTAGCTTTAAATCAATGTTCGCAAAGGAAAAGTTTAAAGCTTAAAATATTGACATTATATATAAGTTTTTGCTTCAGGAATATACTCAATTAGTTCAATTAAATAATTCAGGATGTAGAGGTATATGGTTAATAACTTGTATCGTCGTCGTCGTTTTATTCAAGGTGCCGCCTTTTTCGGTGCTGGTTTAGCAGTTTCAGCAGGAAGCCCTATTTATCGGACAAGTGCTACTAGTAATTATGAGGACACAGAAGCGCTAATTATAGGTAGTGGCTTTGGTGGGTCTATCGCATCTCTACGTTTGGCACAAGCTGGTATTCAAACACTAGTATTGGAGCGAGGTCGTCGTTGGAATATTCGCTCTGATGGGAACACTTTTGCTGATTTCCGTAATCCTGATGGTCGAAGTGCTTGGCTGAGTCCAACAAATTTATTTGGTCAGTCTGTAGATGTGTATACAGGAGTGTTAGAGACCTTAAATGAAGACGGCGTTACTGTTTTAGCTGGTGCTGGCGTTGGAGGTGGTTCTTTAGTTTACAATGCTATTATTTACCAACCTATTCGCGAGTTATTTTATAGAGTTTTTCCTCGTTCAATTAGCTACAAGGAAATGGATGAAATTTACTATCCTCGCGTTCTTTCAATGTTGAGGGCAGCACCAATACCAGACGACGTTTTAAAGACTGATTATTATGAGAAAACGCGATTTTTACTGGAAAACGGAAAGAAAGCAGGCTTACCTACTCGATTACTAGATTTAGCTGTTGATTGGGATATAGTTCGTCAAGAAATTCGAGGAGAAAAGATTTCTTCTGCTATTCAGGGTGATCATTGGTTTGGTATTAATAGTGGAGCAAAAAATAGCCTAGATCGCAATTACTTACTTCAAGCAGAACAAACTGGATTAGTAAAGGTAAAACCTTTACATATAGTCACAGAAATTTCTGAATTACCGCGACATGGTTACAGGGTTAAATGTAATGAGATTGATGAAAGAGGAGAAGTAATTCAGTCAAAAAGTTTTACCTGTCGCTACTTGTTTTTAGCAGCTGGTTCTATGGGAACTTCTAAACTTTTGCTCAAGGCTAAAGAAAAAGGCACATTACCTAAATTGAAACCTAGTGTTGGACAAAATTGGAATAATAATGGAGACATGGTTGCCCAACGTTCAAATTTACCAAAGCCTGTGATTAACACAGGAGGTCCATCAGGCTGTGTCGTGGAAAACATTAATAATACTCAAAATCCGATTAGTCTGATGAATCTGGAAGATTGGTCTGGTGGCCCAGGAACACAAAGGTGTCTTACTTTGGCTATGACAAAACCAAAAGGATTTTTCACTTACGATCCGTCTACAGATGGTTGCAAGTTACACTGGCCTGAACAAGAAAATAGAGATAATTTATTAGCTGCAAAAGTTACTTACACAACTCTTGATGGCTCGATTACCACCCCTACTACAACACCAAAGACAGACGTTAGTGCCTCTATCTGTGCCCATCCTTTAGGAGGCGCTGTCATGGGTAAAGTGTGCGATCAATACGGTCGGGTGTTCAATTATCAAGGTTTGTATGTTGTTGATGGTGCGCTGATTCCTGGGCCTACTGCATGTACAAATCCTTCCTTCACTATTGCAGCTATAGCAGAACGTTGTATGGAGAAAATCATTGCAGAAGATATTTACAATAAAAGATATGCTCTTCAAAGAAACGATAATTCTCAGTTTGTCGCAGCTAGGGACTAAGAATATCCAAATTATAGACATGGCTGCATTTTCAAGGTTTTGTTCGTAAAAGGATTTCCTGGTTTTTAGGTAGGGAAAGCAACTATTTTGATTGGTTATAAGCTAGCACATCTAAACTACAAGCAATGAGAAATAGTTATTTATCCCTTGCTCAAGGTGTAAGCATCCTTTGTCTAACTTTACAAAGCGCTTCTGTGCTGGCTGAAACATTACAACCTCCTGCCAGTTCTGAGCCAGTTGTAAACCCTACCATTCTGGAAGTACGAGCCAGTGTCATTGAAGCATTGGAGCCTACTTCAGAGATACTTAGCTTGATGACTCAGACTGCGACTGAAGCGGTTCCTGAAGATGAGATTGTCCACAGACTTTCTTCTGAAGCCCAAGTTACCTCTGTGAGCCAACTTGCAGATGTGCAGCCTGCTGATTGGGCTTTCCAGGCACTCCAATCTTTGATTGAGCGCTATGGAGTTATTGCAGGCTATCCTGATGGCTCTTACCGAGGCAATTCAACTATGACCCGTTATGAGTTTGCTGCTGGAATCAAAGCAGCACTTGAGCGAGTACAAGAGTTGATTGCATCTGGAGTAGAAACGCAAGTAACCCGCGAAGACTTGTTAACATTGCAACAACTGCAAAAAGATTTTGCGATCGAACTGGCAAGTTTGCAAGGTCGTGTAGATAATCTGGAAGCTAATACGGCAAAGCTAGAAGCCAATCAGTTTTCCACTACCACCAAGCTTACAGGGCTAGTTGTAGCTGCTGTTACTGGAGGGGGTTTCAGTGGTGATCGCATTATCGATCCTAAAGGTGCAGAAATTGCCAATCAGAACCCAAATGCCACCTTTGTCTATCGTGCTTCTCTAAATCTTAACACCAGCTTTGGCGGAACTGATTCGCTGCTAGTCCGTTTGGAGGCAGGCAGCGCTTTAGGGAACGATAATGCCGCCGGATTTCTAGAGCCAACTTTTGGTAGCGTCCTAGATTTTTCTTATCGTTCAGCTATCAATGACGAAGTTTTGCTCACTCGTCTCTACTACAGCTTTATGCCCTTTAAGGACTTGAAAGTAACCTTAGGTCCAACAATTACCGCCCCAGATTTCGTTGACAGGAATAGTTACGCTAACCAAGGCCACTTAGACTTCTCTACTCTGGCATTAACCAATAACTATATTCTTTCGCCTCTTTTAAATTTGGGCGCTGGGGGAGTCATTGAATGGAACCCAGGAGCAGGGGCATTTACAATGCGGGCAGTTTATGTGGCTGGAGATGCGGCAAACCCTAACCCTAATAGCCAGAGTTCTCGTACTAGTGTATCGCCTCTAGTTAACTTATTATTTTCTGATGGGGATGGAGAAAGTGGCTTGTTTAAAGATCCTTATCAAGGGACTGTTGAACTAGAGTATGCACCCTCTAGTGCATTCGCTCTGCGTCTTCAGTACAGTGGCGGCAATCTATTTGATGGTCGATTTGATGTTTTTGGGGTAAACATTGAACTAGCGCTCTCGCAACAACTAGCTATTTTTGGTCGTTACGGCTATGGTCGCTACAATAACACTGATTTTGGCGACATTCAGCCTAATTACTGGATGGCAGGGTTAGCGCTCCGAGACCCGTTTGTGCCAGGGGCTTTGGCTGGTATTGCCGCAGCCCAGCCCTTTATTGAAAATGCAGTAGGCAACGCTACACAGACTAACATCGAAGCATTTTACAATCTACCACTTAGCGACAACATTCGGATTACACCTGTAGTACAGGTTATCACTAATCCTGCCAATCAAGAAAGCAACGGTACGATTATCACAGGTACTGTGCGAACAAGTATATCCTTTTAAAAAATTCAGCAGAGTACATTTGAAAACTTAGCTATCAGCATTTAGGAGAGAACAAATCACCTCTGTAAGTAGCTATAAGGCTTACGCACACTTTAGGAATTCTTCTCTACGAGACGCTTAACGTTCACGTAGTGTCTCGTAGAGAAGGCGTTCTTGGCATCCGTGGCAGTTCGATAAGTTAAGCTTTTTGGCAATTTTTGCGTAAGTCCTGACCTAATGAAAATTAATTTAATTGTTCCTCTTGGCTAAATAAGCGTTTGAGTCGATTTTGATAGGTAATTTAGTTTGCATAAGCGCTATGTATTTCTTAAAACAACCACTACAAAAAGAGGTTTTTCTCTAATGCGGAAATTTTCTTTGATGGTTTTCAGCTGTGTACAAATTTTGCTACTGGCTTCTTGCCGTTATACTTCCAAGAACGCCACCTCTACCTCTGTACAGGCGGCAACGCAGCTTCCAGATACGGCTGTAGCTGTTACCTTATCTGAAGTAACACTGCCGCCAGCATATCTAATCTCACCAATGAAGGTTTTGCAGAGCGACAAATACTCTGAGGGAATTGTCTTGGACAGTAAAGACAACCTCTACTTCTCTCAAACCAAAGCTGGGACAATTACAGTTTTAACTCCTGAAGGCTTTACTAAAATCTGGGCTAAAATCCCAAGTCCTAACGGTCACAAGATTTTGCGCGATGGCACTCATGTTGTCGCTGCCAAAAACTCGGTAGTACAGCTAGATGCCGACGGCAAGCTTTTGAAAGTGATTGCAAAGGAATTTAATGGCAAGCCCCTGGAGTATCCCAATGACATTACTATTGATTCACCAGCAGGAGGTATTTACTTCACCGACTCCGGTAGCTCAAACCCCCAGACCCCAAACGGCGCAGTTTATTATGTGGATTCTACAGGAAAAATTAACTTAGTTGTTACCGGATTGGCTTTTGCCAATGGCATTGTCCTCACTCCGGATCGCAAGCGGCTGTTTGTTAGCGAGAGCAATAAAAATCAAATCTTGGTCTATGACATACTGTCACCGGGAAAGGTGAGTTCGCAGAAAGTGTTTGCTCAACTCCCTGTAAAACAGGGAGAGCAAATCGACGATAAGCCGGACGGTATATCCCTAGATGCGATGGGTAACCTTTACGTAGCTCACTATGGCATGGGTCAAGTGCAGGTTCTCAATCCTGAGGGCAAGCTGATCCGTCGATATTCTACTGGTAATCTCACCACCAGCAACTGCGCTTTTGCAGGTCCAAAGCTCGACCAGCTATTCGTAACTGGCGGTATAAAAACAGAAGACGGTTATGGAGGGATATTCCGCTTGAATATTGGCGTACGCGGATTAGATACCCGCTAAATGGGAACAGATCCCCGTTAATCGCTACTTTGCCAAAGTAATACATAACAAGGTCTTGGTGAGTATAAGTATGAACTTTTGGAATTTCATACTCATATTTAGCAACGCTAAGTTTTGATTGAATAAGTCGATTGTAAAACTTAGTTCGGTATAAAGTAGAACCGAAAAAATGCAAACTTATTCCAAAATTTTAACCATTGTGTTTGTAGTTGTGTTTTGTAATTCTTAAACTAGAGCAAAATTAGATGGCAATTGGCAAAATAGCTCAATAATCACAGTTGCTCTTAATTTTTACACAGCAAGCCAATCTAGTTGACCACACTTTTCCTACTATTAATCCAGCTAATAGGGAGAAAACACTAACCGCCAAAGTAACATATTCAACGACAAACTCAAAGGAAAGACGCATGAATTTGCAAAATAAAGTTGTTATTATCACTGGGGCTAGTGGTGGGATCGGCGAGGCAGTTGCCAAGGAGTTAGATGCAGCAGGTATGAGTCTAGTACTCACAGCGCGATCGCAAGATAAACTCGAACGGCTGGCCTCTAAATTACAAAACGCCGAAGTTGTTCCGGGTGAGATCACAAACCCTGAATTGCCACAAAAATTGATAGATTTTGCTATCCAAACTTTTGGTCAACTTGACGTAGTTTTCAACAATGCAGGCGTGATGACTGTAGGTCCGATTGAAAGTGTTGATATCGAAGCAATCTGCCAGATGGTTCGAGTCAATGTGGAATCTGCTTATAGAATAGCTTACACAGCATTGAGACATTTTAAGCAATCCGGCAGTGGATTTTTGATCAATACTTCAAGTATTGCTGGACTAAAAACAGCTCCAGAATTAGGCGCTTACTGCGGTACTAAATTTGCTATTGAGGCCTTTACGGATTCCCTGCGCGTGGAACTTGCAGGAACCGACATTCGTGTATCAAGCATTGCTCCAGGTACTGTGGATACTGGCTTATACGAGAAGTGGGATGAGGAGCAAAAGAATTTCGTTTATTCCGGAGGTGTACTGCAATCAGCGGACATTGCCCGTTGCGTTCGTTTCATATTAGAACAGCCAGGTAACGTTCTGATTCCCAGGCTCATGGTAGTTCCAGCCGCTGAACCAGTATAAAGCTATGGTGGGTAGGTTTTAATTTACACTCTAGAAAGAAAATACAAAGGATACGATCATGACTACAGAAAAAAGAGTTGCACTGATTACAGGAAGCTACAAAGGTCTTGGCTTTGAGATTGCTAAAAAATTGGCAAAGCTTGACAATATTCAAGTGATTATAACTGGTCGCGACAAAGCAAAAGGATTAGAAGCTCGCGAAAAATTGGCCATGCAAGGTCAGGAAGTAGACTATTTACCTCTTGATGTCACTGATGATAAAAGTGTTGAAGACTTTGTAACTGCATTACGCAAACAGTATGGACGAGTGGACATTTTAGTCAATAATGCAGGAGTAAACCCTGCAAAAGAACCTGAGGAAAGCAGTCTTCTTACTGCTAAATTGGATACAGTTATCTCGACATTTACAGTCAATACGGTTGGTTCTTTACGTGTGTCTCAAGCACTAATCCCCCTGATGAAAGAGCGTAATTATGGACGCATTGTTAATGTATCCACTGAAATGGCATCCTTAAATTTTATTAGTAATGATTTTTATCCCCTTGCTCCCTCATATAGGCTGTCAAAAATTGGTTTAAATGGAGTGGCTTCTTTATTGGCGAAAGAATTAAAGGGCACTAATATTTTAGTCAATAACTATTCTCCTGGATGGATGAAAACTGATATTGGAGGAGCAGATGCGCCCTTGACCGCAGAGGAAGGTGCAGAAACAGCTGTTTATTTAGCTACACTGCCAGATGGTGGACCTCAAGGGGGCTTTTTTGCAGAGATGAGAAAGTTTGGTGGCCCCTTTCCTTTGCCTTGGTAATAGTTCCTTCAGGATAATGTGAGTCGATACTGGATAATATCAAGTCCGGATGAACACTTATAATAAGCAAATGGACATGATATGAAATACTGGAATTTCAACAGCATCCTGAAGTTTAGATATATGTAAATAAAGCCTGCTTTCGGCAGGCTTTTAAGATTAGGAGTACTCTATATAAAAACTTACAGCAAATTTGAACTTCGTGAGGTAAATAAATACCCTAACCGCGCAATCGTGTACCCTACCCTTACTAAGAGAAGGACTGGGGGCGTACCTAATGTAGCTGCAAACGCTGTAATTCAAATATGTTTTGTCTATTTCAAAAAGATCAAACTCAGCTAATGGCTAACCTTAATACCCTATATATAAAATACTATTTTTTCAATCAAGTATAGGAATACTAATAATTACCGTAAATTTAACTTTTTAATTTATAGCTGTTGTATAATTTTGGATTATTTTGATTGCTATATGTTTAAGATAATTAATTTTCAAATATCAATAGACGAAAACTTTATATTTTATAGACTTAGACTAAGATTTCTTGGAAAAATGAAAACTCAGCTATACAATGGCTCAATATTCAATTAATTCAAAAACTTCCGCACGAGATATCTATACTCTAAGCTCGGATAATCCCTTACTAGAAGTAGACTCTTTAGATTCGGAATCACAAATGGCAAGGTTGGTTGGCTTTGCAGAAGGATCTCCTGCTATTGAAGTCCCGGCTTCAGAAGATTCTACTGCTTTAGAGCAGCCAGTTTCACAACCACAAAAACTTGAGACTAAACAACTCCTCTCATTTAACTCGTTTGCCAAGTTAGGCTTGGCGGGGACTGCTACTTTAGCTATAGTTTTGTTAGCGGCTGGGTTTTTATCCCAGCCGATGGACACCAGCAGTCAAAAGTCAAGAAATAATATTGTTGTCTCGCAAGTGCGATCACAACTAACTACTGTATCCAGTTCTCAAGGACTAGAAGGAGAAATAGAAATTTTAAAAACGAAATTAGCCTTGACTGAACAAGCAGAATTGATCAAAACCACACAACAAAACCTTAAAACTAAAAAATTAAAGCCTCCTCATCTTCTAGTCACTTTAGATATAGAACCGTCAGGTGATTCTAGAAATAAACAGCCAATGACGCTGCGAAGAACGCCAACACCTACACAAAAACTTTCTCGGTCTGGAATAGTCACAGTTAAACGAGTACCTCAACTTTCACAGATGACAAATGTGAAGCCAGACACTCAACCAGCCATTGATTTCACTCCACCACCCACACAAAACCCAATCAAAGAATGGACAAGGTTAGCAAAGTTAGGTAGCTATGGTCAGGTAAATTTCACTGGTAAATTTAATAGTAAAATTGCTACTTATGTACCTTCACAAATTACCCAGGTAGCGCGACAGATACCAAATTCCAATCCTAACCAAATCCAACCACAATCACCAAATCCAAAATTGGTAGCAGTGGGGGCTAGCGCTAAAGCTGTATTAGCAACAGCTGTATTTGGGGAAACTACTAAAGCAAAGAGTAACAAAAATCAAGATGAAAACAAGAACATATTTGTTGTGCGTTTGAAACAACCATTAAAATCTGTAGATGGTGCGATCGCTTTACCTGCTAACACCGAGTTATTAACTGAAGTCCGTTCTATTTCCCAACAGGGTTTACTAAAGCTGGATGTAATGAAAGTTATTGTACAAAATAATCGCACCCTCACAGAAAAAAGCTTACCGCAAAATGCTATGATTATTAGCGCTCCCCAAGGTAAACCTTTAATAGCAAACCAATTTCCCAATCAAGGGTCATCCATTACTGGGATGGATGTAGGACTATTTTTCTTAGGTGCTGCTAGTAAAGCAGGAGAGTTATATAATCGTACTGATTCCCAAATTACTATAACTAGCAACAGCACAGAATATACCACTAATAACTTTAGAGGTAACATCTTAACAGGTTTGGTAGAAGGTGGGATAAACACTGTACTTCCCCCAATTTCTCAGCGGAATCAACAGGCTATCTCTCAAATAAGGATGCAACGTACTAATATTTGGTTTTTGCACGCAGGCAAAGATATTGAAATATATGTCAATCAAGCCATGCAGTTTTAGATTTTAGTATTAAAATTTTTGTCTTCTACAACAACAACTCAAAAGCTAGTTTCAGATCCTAACTGTTTAACCCTCTCCTAAGAAAACAGAATGGTTTCTTTCATCCATAGTGGGTGATCGCTCATGAACAGCTTCTGTCACTTTGGGAGAAGACAATTACTGAAAGCCTTTCAGAGTTTTAATTTCTAGGTTTTGACTATAAATTTCATTTACTGTTAGAAAATAATGTATTAAAGCTTGACCAATAAAAGTTTCAGAATCTTGCTTCGATTATTGTTTTCCGAGAGTACATAACAGGGTTAATCAATAGACCTGCCTTGAAAATAAGGCAGGTTTAGTATTTAGGTGACGCAAGTAGGCATTAATAAGTTTGAGATTCAAGCACAGTCCGCTTCCTAGCCAGAAAGCATGGTAACAATCTCTTTACACCCACTTTTTTTGGCAATATCTAAAGGAGTGTCTCCGTTCTTACCTTTGATATCTAAGCGAGCACCTGCGTTTACCAGGAGCCTGACTCCTTCAATATTGTCCTGCCAAACTGCATCGTGTAGGGCAGTATATCCGTTATAAGGGCCCTGAGCATCTATATTAATCCCATATTCAATCAGAATTTTCATAACCTCTGGATGTCTCAAATAGGCAGAGGCATGAAGTGCAGTGGCCTTCATATTTGAGTCAACCGCGTGAATATCAGCACCAGCGTCAAGGAGCAGTTTCACCATTTCTGATTGGCCGTTAGCAGAACTGACAAGCAAGAGGCTATTTCCACTGCTGTCTGTTTGGTTAACGTTTACGCCAGTTTCAATGAATTTTTTAGCTTCTTTAAGGTTGTTATTAATTACCGCAGCAACTAAATTAGTACTCATATTTGTAGGATTAAAGACTTTAAAGCTCTTTATAAAACAATGTAAAGAGTGGAATGCAGCAATGTCTAATGACGAACTATTTTACATCCATGCATTGTTAAAACTATATTTTGTATGAAATGAGAATACCTTGGTATATCTAAACTTTTATTTTTATAACCATTCGTGAATAAACTGTTATACGTTGAAACAAAAAACTTGTAATAGGGAATTTTTCTAGTAGCAATGGTCAATTTTTATTTTGCAAGTTTATATTTTTTAGCCCTACTTGGTATTGCTACTAGAATAATGGGATAACTTCACTCTCACCATCTGTGCTTGTACTACTTCTTTTTTCTCCAATTTGATAAAGTTAATTAAACTTTCAGCTTTTTCTTGAGTTGAAGTTTCTAATTTCAGCAAAGGCATTTCCAGCCAGCAGCTTCGGCAAAACCAGTATACCTGGTTATTACTAATATGTTGTAGAAGCCGATGGGAGCAGCAAGGACAATTTTTCATACGATCTACTGGTTGAAAGTTGAATTTTAACTACTGACTACTGATTAATCTCAAGCTTTGGCTAGGGACTATTTCTGATTAACAATAAACTTATCGCAGAAGTTGGGTAAAGGATCAAGGTTAAGAATTCAAGGAAAATTCAATCTCTTTAAATGTTTTTTATTCCCCTGTCCATAACTGTTGCAAAATTAACTTTTGGAAGAGGTCTAATAACACAATAGAGCATTGCTGAATTCAAGTATAAATTTTAAAAGCTTAATATTTTAAACTGTTTCATTTGCACCTTTGCACGAAACTAAATTCATACCCAAAATCAGCAACGCTCCAGCGTAATCAATTACCCCGTTGCTGCTACAAGATTACTTGCAACGGATTTTAACTTGGTGAAGTATACAACCTAAGCGCTTTCTAGATCGGCTATCAGTACAGAAATGTTCAATGCCTTGATCTGAACATCTGAGTTATAAAAACTTTTATTACCAGTACTTAGCAGGAACAGTCAAATCGACCTGTTCGTTTTGTTTTCTGTTTTCCTGGTTAATGTTTTGTTTTGGTTCAACTGACTTAGTTTGGAGAACTTCTTCTTCAATATCGATACCAAGACCTTGAGCAACGCGAATGCCGTATTCTAAGTCTGCATTGTAGAAATGAGGAATTTGTCGTAGTTGAAATTCCCGCTTTGCAGGCTTTAAGCTATCAACCAGATTGTCCACTAGACGAGCTTTCTCCTCTTCTTTCATCAGCCGATAGAGGTCGCCTGCCTGAGTAAAATCATCATTATTATGTTCTAATGCTGTTCGGTCTGCATCACCTGAAATACTATAGGGCGGCTCTTTGTATTGTTGCGCTTCTTTTGGCCCGCCAAAACTATTAGGCTCATAGTTGACGCTGCTACTACCGTTATCATCAAATCGCATGAGACCATCCCGCTGATAATTTATTGCCTTTCGTGCATGAGGACAGTTGATGGGTAATAGGCCGTAGTTACCTCCTAGACGATAACGATGGGCATCTGCATAGGCAAACAAACGCCCCTGTAGCATCTTGTCTGGTGAGAAGTCGATTCCTGGAACCACGTTGGCAGGTGAAAAAGCAACTTGTTCTACTTCTGCAAAATGATTATCAGGATTTCGATTGAGAACTAAACGACCAATGGGAGTAAGGGGATAGTCTTTACGTGACCAAACCTTAGTAATATCAAAGGGATTGAAGCGGTAAGAGCTAGCATCTTCAAGCGTCATAATCTGGACATAAACTTTCCAGGCTGCTTGTTCATTCTTGGCGATCGCCTCAAACAGTTCTCGCGTCGTGTAATCTGGGTCAACCCCTGCGATTTGAATAGCTTCTTCTCGAGTAAAATTCTGAATGCCTTGTTCAGTTTTAAAGTGATACTTGATCCAAACAGCTTCACCTTGGGCATTAATCCATTTAAAAGTGTGGCTGCCATAGCCATTCATATGCCGATAGGACTTTGGAGTACCCCGATCTGAGTACAGAATTGTCGCCTGATGGGTAGATTCTGGTGTAAGGGAAAGGAAATCCCAAACCATATTTGGATCTTTGCAATTAGTCTGGGGGTTACGCTTTTGGCTATGGATAAAATCTGGAAACTTCATCGGGTCACGCACGAAGAAGACAGGCGTGTTATTCCCAACAAGGTCATAATTACCTTCTTCAGTGTAAAATTTCACGGCAAATCCTCGAGGGTCGCGCACGGTGTCTGCGGAGCCTTTTTCTCCAGCAACAGTTGAAAATCTTACGAAAACGGGTGTTTGCTTGCCAACTCTTTCCAAAAACTTTGCCTTTGTCCACTGGGTAACGTCATTGGTTACCTCGAAATAGCCATGAGCAGCTGCGCCTTTAGCATGAACGACTCGTTCCGGAATTCGCTCCCGGTTGAAATGGGCGAGTTTTTCAATTAGGTAAAGGTCTTGAAGCAAAATTGGACCATTACTTCCAGCTGTCAAGGAATTTTGATTGTCGCTAATCGGAATTCCAAAGCTTGTGGTTAAGTCGTTATTTTCTGTCATGTTTACCACACAAAATAAATGTACAAAAACATATAGATAAGTCTTGTTCAAATTCAAAAATCATTTTTGGATAATGCTGATCTGCAAATCCCTCAGACTTAAATAAAAGTCAAAAATGATTTCAACACGATTCGCAAGTTGAGACTAAGGTTATCTGTATCAAACCATTGTCTATTTTTGCAACAGAACCATTTTCGCTTTTTAACATAAGTACTTCATCAGCAACAGTACTCTTGTTAAAAATCGCAGCAATCTCTTGGATACAGGCTTGCAACCGTTGAGCTTCTGCAAAAGTCACAGTTGTGGCTTCCTGGTTGATTAATTCGCTTGAGCTTGCCTTTTGTGGGACTCTTTGCCAACATGGGATGCTCTTGCTCCGATGCGACCTTCGCCATGTTTGCGGGGTTATATTGTGAAGCCGGAGGAACTGGCGACCGAAATGGCGTCTATCTAAATAGCCTACTGCTTCGGCAATTTGCTCCACCGACTGGTCTGTTTCGAGAAGCAAACGACGTGCCTCTGCCATGCGGCGCTCTACAATCCAACAGAGCACAGTTTTTCCAGTCTCTCGCCGTACAAGGTCGGTGAGGTAGGCAGGAGATCGACTGACCGCCTCAGCCACCTCTCTAAGACTAATTGAATTATGATAATTTGTCTCAATAAATCGAAAAACATGGCTTAACAAAGGTTGTGACTGAAGCAATAACTTTTCAAAGCTTGTCAGTATTGCCGTATTAATACCGATGTTAACGTTATAAGAGTCAATACCATTTAATAAGTAGTTAGAGTCCATCACTTTAGCCTCATTCATTGTATTAAATACACTTGGATTTCATCTCAGATGATCTGAACTAGAGTAGAGCCTAAATATTTATCTTTTTAGTCAAGTCTCAGTTAATCCCCATAAATTAATTCACCTAATGTTATACTTTTCCTTCATTCATTTATAAATCTTGTCTGATCACTAATTCGGTCAACGCCTAATCCAATACAGCAATTCATCGGAGGCAGAAACGTCGCGATAAAAGCTAAGTTGCTCGCATTTTAAGTAGCACGAACCGTGATGTCCTCGCCGAAGCAAAGTTTCGTTTCCCTTGGCGATGACTTCGTTCGTTTCATCATCAAAACAATTCCATTCCGAGTAGATAACTTCACCATTGAACATAATAATTGGCCAAGCTATTGTTACACTTGGTTGAGCAAGAATTGCCCAACGATTTACTTCTCTATTTGTTGCTGCGGTTCTGCCATAAAAAGGTCCATCAGCACAGAAATATACAAGATTATTGGCATACTCACCTGCTAAAATGTCCCCCCGCCCTTGTCGTAGCGCTTCACAGTGCGTTGGCCACCAATGTTTATTTTCCTGTTCTACTTGCTCTAAGCTGTATTCTAGAGTTATTTCAGGTAAGGTATCATTACGTAGGGAAAGATATGTCTCTGCGTCTTTAAGTAGTTTCATTGCTAGTTCATTAGAAACTAGCTCAGGCTTGGAGTAATCTACTAACAGATCATTGTAGTAGTTAGTTCGCTTCGTCATTTAAAGCCTCGACAAAGGGCTGGTCATAAAAACATCAACATGGATGAAGAAACTTTTTAGAAAGTTTTAACTTTTTTGCAGAGGCGCTATCATAATGTATACTCTTAGACATAATATGCTGTTAAAAAACATATTAAGTTTCTGCTAAGGGTACGATCCTTACAAAAAGGAATCGAAAAGCAAAACCGTTGTTGTCCAGAATATGTATATATAGCAGCCAGCGAAATTAGAGGGGAAACCCCCCGTGCATGAATCGGGGGATATAACCGAGTAAGTTAGTGTTAGGAGGCCTTGAGAGTGAGTAATTCTCTCAAAGGCTTTGCCTATAATTATCTATTTCAACATTGGTTTTAGCCAGTTAAGATAGAAAACTTAAGCGGAAAAGTTTGTGTTTTTCAGTAAGATTTTAGGCAAAGTTCCAACTGAAGCGGTTTTTAGCCAACAGTAAATGTAAATCACAGGTTTTGCTAACTTTGCTAAAATTTGCATTTTGTACCATTCTCAAGCAATTGGTTATTTAACTAATTTGCACACGTATAATCTTTAAATTTCTTGCTAATAGGGTTGAACATTACTAACACTCGGCTAAAAAGCAGAAATGTTTCTTTACATCTATTACGGGGCGGGCGATCGCTTATAGACAGCTTTTATTACTCTCATGAGAGTATAATCAATGTACTGTGCGCTTAACTCATCAGGGGCGTTGGATTGTGGTCAAGAACGGCTATCCTCAATATCACCGTAGTAAATAAGTACATAAAAGAGTGCTAAGTAGTTTCACACTTTTGTGCATAGTTAAAGGTTTAAATTTAAACTTAGAGAGAAGTCAGAGACACTGTGCCTAGCTTGCTTCCTGTTCGCCCCTGGAATCTCTCTCGTAGGGAAGAGTACGGTGGAGATACAAAGTCAGTCCAAGGGGACGCACAGTTTTACCAAATTTAATCCGCTAAGAACTTATACAAAGCTGGACTAAGGTGTTATCCTTTGTCAAATCAGTTTTTACAGATGTACATTTTTGATAACTGAAACCGCGCTATTGCTTACGTAGTAAGCTTTTTAACCTAAATAGTACATTTGTCTATGCAACTTTAAACTTGAAGAGGAGAATGTCACAGCAAAAAAAGAACTTATCTTTATCTTAAGTTTCTTATCTTGAGTTGCAAAAGTTTTGTAAAGTTAGCAAACTTAACTGCAACAGGCATCAGTCAACTAACCACATAAATGAAGGTGCGTAAGATGAGCAATTAGCAATACTGCGAAACTTTAGATTCGTCTACATTGCCTCTGGGCTAACTCCTTCGGTTGCACATTGAGTCTGCTACCGAACGGTTTTGACTACCAGCAAGGCATTTTTGCAGGATACGAGATGCAGGAGTATTTACTTCTAATTCTCTCGCCACTAAGTGGAATACCTCTATCACGGAGGTTTGCGATAGGGAAGACAGTTGAAACACATCCTGTGTTCAATCCATTTGTTACTTATAAAATAAAAGCTTCCTGTTAGTTTCTTAAATAAAATCTTCCTGTTAGTTTCCCTAAACCTTATACACGAATGAAGCCATTTGTCAATCAGGTTTCTGTCAATACATAAGTCCTAAGGATATGGGATTTTCTCGCCATCTAAGTCATCTTTAACTACCCCTTTTCTTGGAAACGTCCAGCGAAACTCACAATTGGACATTGCGTTTCTCAAAGAAAGTCAGCAAATTGCCCATGCCTTGGTAGCCAAGGCGGTGGTCAAGATGCTGAAATACATCGAAATGCAATATGCATTTGGTGTTTCGATAGGTGCGATGGTGTAACCGTCTGCCGTAGGCGATCTCCTCTAGCATTCCAACAGCACAAGCTGTAACACAGTTCAATTGACTTACTTGACTGGCAATTTTTTGGAATTGTTGCTTAATAACGCCTTAAATAGCTCAACCCATTGTACTGTCTACATTTTAACCATCGGGCGAAATGCTTGCTGTGCTAGATTTCATGGGTTATTTAGCTTATTTCGCAACAACTCTATTATTGCCACGGGTGACTTTGCCTAATTCTGTAGCAACCAGAAGTGAGGAAACGAACTATGCGTAATGACTTTTTAATTGACATTGAATGGGTACGTATTGCGCCTGACAAAGTAGTGGTGGCCACGGCTGACCGCGTTTGGTTGTACCGACCCAGTTCTGGCGATAGCAGCGATTTCTTAGCCCAACCGAGAAGCGGTACAGGCAGTGTAGCCACAACCCAAAAGCTCTTCGATACCTCCATCGTGCTTGCTAAACGTGCAGTTTTGTCGAGCCACCGCCCCCCTACCTTGAGCCGTACGCGTTGGATTTGGCATTTGGCGGGTCAATACCATCTCACCCACTCCACGCCACGGCTGATGGAAGAAGCTGCCCAGCTGTTTGCTGCGGCTGGTCGCGAAAGTTTGGCGCAGTGGGCAACGCAAAAAGCCATTGAAGAACGCGGTCACGACCGACTTGCCCTACTCGATATTCAGTCACTGGGATACAAAGCTGAGGCGGTGGTGGAAGTCTTCGTTCCTCCATCGGCAAAGGTTTTATTAGATTACTTCACCCGCAGTGTGCAAGCCCATGATCCACTCAGTTGCGTAGGCTATTGTTACACGCTGGAACGCCTTGCAACCGCTATTGGTGAGGAGTACATTCAGGCGGTAGAAGCGCTGTTGCCATCTGGCACAAATGCCACCCGATGTCTGCGTGTACATAGTGGTGTTGGCAGCGATGTGGAGCATGTGGAGGAGACCGTTGCACTGGTAGCAGCGCTAACTCCAGAAGAACGCACTCGCGTCACT
>NZ_JACJSI010000008.1 GCF_014698065.1 Nostoc flagelliforme FACHB-838 | reverse complement strand
TAATGCTTGATAATCTCCAGTGCTGGCTTTTCGTTGCAGCCATAGGTTGATTGTGTTTCGACTGATTTGAAAAACTTGCGCTGCTTCCGTTTTGTTCATCCCGTCTAACTCTATTGCCTGAATTACCTTCTGGCGTAAGTCGTAACTGTAAGGTTTTGGCATGAGCTTTCCTTGAGCTGAACGCTTCATCTGTATCTAGTTTTACTTTACTCACTAATTATACTGTTTGTCCTAACCGCCTTGGCGCTTGCTATACCATCTCCCGATTGCCAATTTAAACACAGGAGCGTCAACCGCAAAGGATTTTTCACTAAATCTTGAATCCGTTCTTTACCTGATTCTTTTAACGCAGTACATAACTGCTTTCCAGTTTCAGGAATAGCAGCGAACCATTTCTGAATAAATCTCTCTACCTGTTCTGGATAAGAAAAATCTAAACTGCGATAGATATCAAAATCATCAAGTGCATTAATGGTTCCATCCCACAAATTAACCCGACAGGTCAGCACAATTCGCACTTGAGAAATTAACCCCCCTCCACGAAATTGTCGTGCAATCTCCGTTAGAGGATTAGATGCGGACATTTCATCTAACCCATCTAACAACAGCCAGACATTCTTTTGATTAAACAGAGCAACAAAATCATCCTTCAGTTGCTTAGTGGCTTCAGCTTTACCTATTTTCTCAGCTACCTGAGTCAACCAAGACTCGAACAGATAAGATTTTAGTTCCTGACCTCGCAAATCTGCTAAAGATACCCAAATGACAATCGACTGGTCAATCTCACGAGATACCCAATCAGCAATCTGCTGTAATAGTGTTGTCTTTCCTGCTCCTGGTTCGCCAATAATCGCAATTCGCTTACCTTGACTTTTAGGCGTGTTTTTCTGTTTGAGAACTTCATCTAGAAAAACATTATGCTCAAATGTTTTGGTGATTTCTGTTTCTTTGTACAGTTCTGACCCCCGTTCTGGAGAAATATCACCTTGAGGCTTGGATGGTTTTTTGCGCTCAACTAATCCTAGTGGCACATAAACATCATCAACTTGCAGGGCGACTCCTTCAGTTGATGTCAGAGGATTTGTAGTTAGCTTGCGCCGTTCTACCAGTATTTCACGGCAGATTTTACGCCAGTCATCGGGAGTTAACTTTGTCCCATCCTCCCCTTGAGACGACTGTAGTCAAAACGTGAAGTTATTAGTTTGATTATTTATCTGTCCTTGGTTTACAACCCCGATTTTTTCTGCTAGCTGCGTCAGATTTTGAATGGTTGGCTGTTGAGACTTGAGGGTATTTTCGATTTCTTGAATTTTTTGAGTGAGTTTTGGTTCTGCTTTTGCTGCTGCTTCCACTTCCACAACTGCTTGAGCGATTTCTGGATCTTGTTCTGCTGCTGCTTTGAGTTCTAGCACTGCTTGACCATAATCTAAACGCTGCGGTTCATTTCCCTCTACAGCATTGGTGAGTAATGGCGATTTATTCTTCTGGCGGAGCTTTTCTATTAACTTACCACCTAGCGTCCATGTAGCATCACCAAGGTTTTCGCCGATTTTCTCCTGTGCTTTAGTCCAAAGTGTAGTTGCGATCGCAGTAGCAACAGCAGTCAGTGTTACAGTTACCATAAATTCACTACAAATTGAGTTGATGTAGAGATTGTTTCAATTGACACAAATGGTATCACGAAAAAGCTAGGCATCTGAAAAACCCAAATTTTTGCCAGTACCCTTTAACCCGCGCAGGCGGGTTTTGTCTGTGTAGCCGCGACTTCTAGTCGCCAGGATACTAATACCAATTCAATTAATGATTGCAGATTATGAATTATTAATTAGATGCTGCCTTCTCTGCAACATTACGAATTATTTCCTCCAGCGTTTGCAATAACTCTTGCTCGTTATAAGGTTTAGAAAAGTAAGCTCTAGCACCCAATTGCATCGCCAACTGCCGATGTTTGTTACTACTACGAGAAGTCAGCATGGCAACTGGAATATTTTTTGTATCAACGTCGGAATTCACCTTACCTAAAAATCCATAACCATCTAAACGAGGCATTTCAATATCACAAATTACCGCCTCAACCCTCAATCCGCTATGGAGTTTTTCTAAAGCATCTTGACCATCTTTCGCTTGCTCTACTTGATACCCGCCTTTTTCCAGAGTTAAAGCTAAGAAGCGGCGAACATTAATTGAATCATCTACAATTAAAATTGTGCCTTTCTGTTTAACCGATGCTGCTGATATTTTCTCTTCATCAAATATCAGGAATGGTGTTTTTAACCTTGCCGATGGTAATTGAGTACCTCTATGAGTTCGCCGATTTGTAGCAATCCAATACAGCAACTCATTAACATTAACTAGTGGCACTACTCGACCATCACCATAAATTGTGCAATTACTGAAGCCTTCAGGTAAAGGTATATTTCCCTCAACTTGACGTACAGCAACTTCTTGTTCACCCCAGCAACGGTCTATTTGGATTGCTACTAACTGATTATTGCCTTTGACTACTAACACGCTGTTACTATTAATTGCTGCCGGAATCTCCAACTCTGGGCTATCATAACGCAAGCAATTAAACTCTAAATAACGAGTCAGGCGAATTAGTGGCAACATATTTCCTTGCCAATTCAGAACTTCGCTACCTGCCATTTGCAAAACTTGCTCGTCTTGGAGTAAAGATATTTCTGAAATGACATCTGTAGGAAATGCCAATAGAATCTTGTTGATTTCTACCAGCAGAACTCGTGCAACAGAAAGTGTAAATGGCACTGATAGGGTAAAGGTAGTACCAACTCCGGGTTCCGTATCAACTTTGACATCTCCTCGAATTAATTTGAGGTTGTTACGAACTACATCCATACCGACACCGCGACCAGATAATGCTGTCACTTGCTCGGAGGTGGTAAAACCTGCTTCAAAAATGAGTGATAATAGTTCTTCATCACTAGCATTAGCCAGTAGAGAAGCATCTAATCCCATCGCTAAAGCGCGGGTGCGAATTTTCTCTAGAGAAATGCCCCAACCATCATCACGGATCGTAATCAGAGTGCGATTACTGCGGTGGGTAGCTTTAATTTCAATTAATCCTTGTTCTGGTTTACCCAGAAGGCGACGGGTGGCAGAGTCTTCGATACCGTGATCGAAGGCATTTCTTAATAGGTGCATTAAAGGTTCGTTTAATGCTTCTAAAATGCTGCGTTCAATTAAAGTATTACCACCTTCAATTTTTAACTGGACATTTTTTCCATACTCGACATTTAAATCGCGCAAAGCTCTCGGAAAACGTTCGACTAAATCAGATAGTGGCCGCATCCTAATGTGATTTAGTTTAGTCTGTAACTGTTTCGATGTTTTGTTGAGTTTACGAGCAATTTGGTCGGTATCATCAACACTGAGTTGCACATCAGTTGTGACTTCCTGAACTTGAACAATGGTTTCCATAACTTCCTGCGATCGCAGGTTTAAATCGTTATAGCGATCCATTTCTAAGGCATCAAATCCCCTATCTGTCTCTTGTGTTTGATGACCATTTTCAGCTTGCACCCTCACCCCAGCAGCTTGAGTGGAAATTTTGTCGTAAGCTATACGTAAATCCTGATTTTCGCGGTCGAGAACTTGGACTCGCTGGTTGAGGTTACGAACGAGTTTACGTAATCTTTCTAGTTGCGAGTTTAAGCCATTGCGCTGAACAATCAACTCACCAAATAAATCATTAATTTGCTCTAGTTGTTTGCTAGGAACTCGGACAGTATTTTCATGGATTTCCCGATCTTTAGCAACGCCAACTTGCTCTCCTTTATTTTCGGCAAATCTGCCCTCTGGAGGATTATTTTCTTTAGCAAATATTGTATTATGTTCAGTAACATTGACACCATTTACCTCATCAGCAAATTCTGCGTCTACAAACGTAAAATTAGTTGCAATTGCTTCATCTTTAATCCAAGTTTCTGGAGTGATTTCGGCTTGCCAAACAGATGTGTCAATCATATCTGGGTTAGCTGTATGTGTGGCAATCAACTTTGGTATTACTTCTGCTGGTAATAATGGCTGCGATCGCGTGTAATTACCCAACTCAATTTCTGTAGGTAAATTATCTAGTTGATTTGTCAATATCAAAGCTTGCGATCGCCGCCATGCTTGCAATGCTAACTGAGCAATTTCGGGAATGCGATTGCTGCTCACAGCTTCTAATTGCTGCGTTACTGACTCACAAAGCTTGGTAAAAGCTGCCAACTGAAGCATTTCCCCTAAACCGCCCAATTCAGCCGCCATGATGACTATTTCTTCATGCAAACCGGGCTGTTCGCTATCTGCCAATATAGATTCTAGACGCTGTAAACACCCTTCTACTTCTGTGCCAAATAGCAAAGGGATAACGTCTTGCCCATCCTCTGGGGATAGCATGGTGGAAGCATCTTCCGGGGTGGGGTCGCCCAAGCGATCGTGCAACTCATCAAAAATTGGATAACAAAAGGTTGCTAACCACGCATCTTCAACAACATTGCCTTCTGCAAGCAATTCAACAATCTGACGTAGCCAATCAACTCCAGATAGCAATAAACTTTGCAACTGAGTATCAATTTCTAAAGAATTTTTTTTAGTTTTTAAAACTTTAAAAGAATCTTCTAGACGATGAGATAAATCACTTAGCGATCTAAATCCCATCATCCCCGCGCCACCTTTGATAGAATGAGCAGCCCGGAGTGCAGCATTAATTTTATCCAAATCGATGCGGTTAGTAGTATCGATTTCCAACAATACCCCTTCTAAGGTATTTAAATAATCAATTGCTTCTTCCAGAAACTGCATCTGGATTTCTAATTCTTTGTCTTGTAACATAGTTTTTATCCTTAGTCATTGGTCATTAGTCATTGGTCATTAGTCATTGGTCATTAGCCATTAGTTAAAAGACTTCCAAATAAAAAATATCCAAAAACTACTCTCTCTTCCTCATTCCTCTGTGTTCTCTGCGTCTCTGTGGTTCGTTGGGTAATTTATTTCTTGGAAGTCCTTAAAAGACAAAAGACAAAGGAAAAATAACAAATGACAAACTTAACTAACCTTGAAAGTCTCGACAGTCTCTTGCAACTGTTGGGAAATCTCCACAGTTTGTTGCAGAGATTCGGAAACTTGGCGAGAAGAATCGCTGGTGCGTTGTGATATGGCAGCGATATCTTTCATCAACTGGCTGACACTTTGCGATGTTTCTACTTGAGATGCAGTTGCAGTGGAAATTGACTGCACTAGGAAATCAATTTGACACGATACATCCAAAATTTCACCCAGACTTTGTTTAGCCTCCTCTACGATGCGGGTACCTTCCACCACTTGGGTAGTGCCTATTTCCATTGCTTGCACTACTTCACTGGTTTCTCGTTGGATATTTTCAACAATTTGTTCAATTTCCTGGGTTGCTGCGGCACTTCGGACTGCTAATTCGCCGACTTCTTCAGCTACGACGGCAAAACCTTGACCTTCTTCACCTGCACGCGCTGCTTCAATGCCAGCGTTAATGGCAAGCAAGTTGGTTTGGATGGCAATTTGGTTAATTAAGGAGACTACACGAGAAATTTGTTGCGAAGACTCTCCCAAGCGTTTCACTTTTTTAGCAGTTTCACCAACGGTTTCGCGCAAAGACAGAATATTTTGCACTGTCAAATCCATTGCGTGTTCACTCTTGGTAGCAGTGTGAGCGGCGTGGTTAGCAACAAAGGCAGCTTTTTCGGCGTTTTCGGCTACGGCTTGCATCGATTGCGTCATTTGGTCAACAGCATCAAGAGTGTGGTTGATTTCAGCAGCTTGTGTAAGTGCTTCCTCTGCGAGATGGCGGATGGCTCCTTCGTTAGAGCCAATAGCACTATTCACATGGGTAGCAGCTTCTTGAACTTGGGTAACAATATCGCGCAGGCTTTCGACAATGGAGTTGAAAAAGTCGGCAACAGTGCCTATTTCCCCGGCTGTCACGTCTGCACGTACTGTTAAGTCGCCTCTGGCTGCACCTTCTACGTCGTTGAGCAATTGTAAAAGTTGCAGTTGCAGTGTTTCGTTTTGCTGCCGTTCGTCCTCAGAACCGATGACTGCAACATTCCTAGATTGCCCTTCAACGTCTAGTTCCTGTTCCTTTAAGACCTGCAATTGTTCGGCTATAAGGTTGATATTTGCACTCAATAACCCTAATTCGTCTTCTCTTTCGATTTCCAGACGGGTATTGAATTTACCTTGACCTAACTTCGCTAATGCCGCACTCGCATTGAGAATTGGCTGTGTAGTAACTTTAGCTAACCGAGATGCGATCGCACCGACAATCAATGCTGTCAGTGCTGTACCAATGCTGAAAATCCACAATAATTGTCTTTGTGGCTCAAATACAGTTGCGGTGTCTGTAGATAAAAGTACCTGCCAGTTTAAATCAGGTAAGCCATCTACCGTACTCGCTGGTACATAGCTAACTAGTTCTTGTTTTTTCTGAGTTTTAGGAACTTCTATAAAACTATCTAGCTTTTTGGCTGCCAACAGTTTCGGTAAATTAGAATACTCTCCCTTTGCCTCTTTCCCCAATAATGCCTGTTGTGGACTCAATAAAACTTTTCCCGAAGCATCGAGCAAATGGTATTGTTGTCCCTTGCCTAGGTAGTTTTTAATTACTTGCTCTAAAGATTTTACGGGCATACGTGCTTGTACCACGCCAATAGTTTGGCCCGTCCTTGTCTCTTTCACAGGTGCAGCTAGATAAATACTGACGACACCAGTATTTTTTGCTGCTTCCGGTTTGCTAATTATAGGAGTATCTTTTTGTAAAACGTTTTGAAAATAGGTACGATCTTTTTGATTGTCCAGGGGTTCGCCTGTAGATTGCACAATCAAGTTACCTTGGCGATCAAAAACAGCGACACTGTCATAAGCTTTGTAAACTTCAACAATGCGATTTAGAACTGCTTGCTTATCTAGAGTACTGACACCACTTTGCGAATTTGCCAAAAAAGGCAAACTTGATATTACCTGAATATCTCCGTAGCGTCCCAGCATGAAGCGGTTAACTTTATCACTTAAACCCGTTACTTCAGCTTGTTGAGATTGAGTAATTTGTTTAGTAACCGACTTATTGACAAAACCAAAAGCGATCGCGCCGATGGTCAATACTGGTATTGTACCGATTGCGATCGCGAAAATAGTCGCTTTCTTAACCAATCCCAGCCTTATAAAATAGCCAATAGCCTGATTCAAAGAAGAATTATTAGCAGTTTCAGTAGCCAGCTTAGTTGGTAGCTTTACGACAGTTCCAATACCTTTTTGAGATGAAATCAGTGATGCTCGATTTGGAGCGCTATTACCTTGATTCGTGTTGGTTTTATTAAACATAAAAGTAGTTCTCCTAAGTATGTGAATAAGAATACTAAAAATATTTTTTTTAGTAGTACACCCTAATCACTGCGGAGAATAGAAGACTGTACAATTGCCTGTCCATCTAATACCAGTAATATTTGTTCCTCTTGCACACCGCACCCACATAAATAAGGAACTAAACTGGATGCCACTTGTCCTATAGGAGAATGAATATCATCAACGATGAACTTGGTTGTACCTTTTATTTCTTGCACAACTAAGCCTAACACCAATGATTCCACTTGAATAACGATCACATTGTATTGTCGCAGTCGATAATCTAAAGATTCTAAATTGAGCATTCTTGGCAAATCAACAACCCAAATTATCCGACTCCGCCAATTCATTAATCCTAAAATGCAGGGCGGCATATTGGGCATCGAAGTAATAGATTCAACAGGCACAATAATTGCTTCTTGTGTATGCCTCATTGACAAAACAGCAGTAGTTTGTTGATTTAGCTGAAACTTTAGATAACCATCTGCCAAGTTATTTAAAGTTGGTTTTGAAGAAAGAG
This sequence comes from Nostoc flagelliforme FACHB-838, assembly GCF_014698065.1. GTDB lineage: Bacteria > Cyanobacteriota > Cyanobacteriia > Cyanobacteriales > Nostocaceae > Nostoc > Nostoc flagelliforme_B. The sequence goes on along the minus strand of NZ_JACJSI010000008.1, from coordinate 156,214 downwards.
TAACGTTTGTACTAGTCATTGATTCAAATTACCACTGATTTAATAGTACGTAGGAGAAGTTCGCGGGTGTAAGGTTTAGTTATATAAGCATCTGCACCTTGCCTCATTGCCCACAAACGATCAATTTCTTGATTTTTTGAACTACAAACCACAATCGGCACTTTTGCAGTAATCGGATTTCTTCTCAAAGAACGACACAATTCAAATCCACTCATTTCTGGCATTACGACATCAGTAACGATCGCATCAGGTTTTTGTAACACCGCTTTTTCTAAACCCTCTTTTGCACCACTTGCTTTAATTACGTTGTAACCACTTTCTTTCAAATAATGGCTCATTAATTCCAATTCACTGGGAGAATCTTCGACAATTAGAATTGTGCCAAGCAAAGTCAGGCTCACTATTAAATCTCCTAAAAAATTAAATTAAACATATTTTGTTATTTTTATTTGCCTTGTTGAAATCAATCAAGATGCTTAAAAACCATTTTTAGCAATTCTGACTGGGTAAAAGGCTTAGTTAAATATCCTGATGATCTGACGATTTTAGCCTTTGCCCTGTCAATAAATCCCGTTCTACCAGTCACCATAATGATTGGTGTATTTTTAAAAGTTGAATGTTTTCTTAACAAAGAACATAGCTTATAACCATCTAAGCTTGGCATTTCCACATCTAGCAAAATCAGATCAGGTTTACTCCGCAGAATTTGCATTAAAGCTTTTACCGGATCGTTAATCATCACAACAGAAAATGTGTTTTCATCCAGAAAGTGTTTAATGGAATTCAAAACTGTTTGGCTATCATCAATGCAGGCAATTGTATATAGTTTTTTACCAACAGGTGGCTGAGTAGTTTTATTTTTTTCAGGAAGCTCAAAATTGATTGGTATCGGCAATTTTTGCCCAATTTTTATTTGCATCTGTGGCTTAAGTTGAGACAGTTGTGTTGTAGACAAAACTTGGGAACCCCCACCAGCCGGAATTGATGACTGGATATTTTGCCGATTTCTTAACTGCTTTTGGCAGTGTTCAACAAGTAATCGCAAGTCTAAGCGACAGAATTTTGGTAGTTCATCCAAAGAGCTTTCTGGACTGAATTCATAGCTACCTTCTTTTAAACATAGAAATGATTCCATTACTTCTTTTGCCAATTCATCTATCAGGCTTCCTGCCTGCACAGAAGTAATATAGCCCTGATTGACTAACCAACAAATAGCTTGGTAATCTGCATTTGGTATTGATTGATGTTCGTTCTTCGTCTCAAACATTAGCCGCATCTGCACGCGGGTGGCGCTGTTGAGAGCAGGAATTTGCTGGCTCAAACGCCGTAAGTGACTGTCAAGACGCTCAAACAGTTTATCTGAATAGGAGGCATAAGTAAGTTTACCGTCCTCTAGATAGATTGACCAAGAAACTATCCCGGTAAATACGCTTAAGCAACCTGTAGCACGCCGACTGGTTAATTGTGCCAACAGAGATAGCGGATGTAGTTTCTGGAACAACCTGTAGCTACCTATAGGAGTTGTGCTCATTTTCCTTTTACTTCAGCTAAATTCGATACGTGTAAGCTAAATTTGTGCAAAGTTATTCCACAATTGAAATCAAGTAAAAAGCATCAAATTTATGTATTTTAAAGTACATCGTTTGATATCTAGCTTTGTGGTGAAACTTAACGACAGTAACGTTATTTTCAGATGAGCAAATCTTAGTAAATTCGTAAATTGTGATTAATTTACTTACTTTTACTGAGATTTATAAACATCTTTCGAGAAATAAGACATAAAAATGTCAAGGCTAGATGAAGCCACTTTCCATTGAGTAACCCCAATATGACCACAGGAATAATACTGATTTTGTAAAGGTTAATATATTTGAACTTCTGTATTTACACTTAAATAAAATTTAGTCTTCAACTAGGTAAACACAATATGCAGCCACTTTGCATTGACTAACTTCAACTTGACCACAGCAATAATACTGATTTAGTTACAAGAATAAATTTATTTTTGAATATTCACACTTAAAAAGGTAGATTAAGCAGAATGCAAAACTTATCTTTTGTAGGATGTTTTACCGCCGAGAGTACGGTAGTAAAAACGCTCCAAATGGTGCGTTGCTTCTTTAACGCCCTCTATCGAAGAATGGAACTTATGTCATCGAAATAAGTAGGTAGGCATGATAAAACTGATATACAGCAGAATTTAGAATCCAGGAGCAAAGCCGGAGACGCTCCGCTTCTGGTTAGAATGGGCTACGTTCCGTTGCGCTAACAGAGCCAACGAAAATTGGAAGTTATATCATGTTCGGCAAATCACTTATAATATGTCATTGCGAATGCAACGAAGTGGAATGAAGCAATCGCAAAGGTTTGGGATTGCCGCGCTACGTTCGCAATGACATAAGTATTAAGTCGAACATGATATTATCTCTACGTTTCTGGAACTAGGAAAACATATTTTTATTTAAGTAACATTAAAATAGGCTGGTAAATATGCTTGAAGTTTTAACTCAAGTATCATTACCAGCCTAGATAAGGCAATTCAATTTGTTCAAAGTGCGGATGAAAGGACTTGAACCTTCACTCCTTTCGGAACTAGAACCTAAATCTAGCGCGTCTGCCAATTTCGCCACATCCGCATCAGTTTATTATCATACCATAAGAAATTATTTTTGGGAATAGGGAATGAGGGAGTAGGGGGAGAAGAATAACAATGCCCAATTCCCAATTCCCAATTCCCAATTCCCATTTACATGACTGCAACACGAGGCAGACGATGCTTGAAGCCACAGAGAATTTCCCAGGAAATAGTATTTAATTGTTCTGCCCAATCGTCTGCTGAAATTTGTTCTTTTCCCTGTTCCCCTAGTAAGGTGACTACTTCCCCTTCTTGGATATTAGGTATAGCACTCACATCCAGCATCAACTGATCCATTGTAATTGTCCCGATTTGCGGCACCCGCTGACCGCGAATTAACACCTGCATTTTGTTGGAAAGACTGCGAGGCACACCGTCAGCGTAGCCAATTCCGACGACGGCGAGGCGAAGTTCACGCGGGGCAATAAATTGATGACCGTAGCTAACAGCTGTTCCTGCGGCAATTGTTTTAACTTGGGTGACTCGTGCTTTAAGCTGCAAAACTGGCTTGAGGTCGATCGCATTTTGTAAATGGGTTGCTGGGTAGAGTCCGTAAACAGCTAAACCTACTCGCACAATATCGTAGTGCAATGCTGAATCTGTGAGTGTGGCGGCTGAGTTTGCCAAGTGCAAGCAGGGTGGTTGAATTCCCATTGCTTTGATTTGAGCGATCGCTTGCTCAAATCGTCTATGCTGTTCTTCCATTACCGTCGTATCAGGATCATCTGCTGTTGCCAAATGAGAATAAATACTGGCAATAGATAGATGTGGTAAGCGCTGGACTAACTGCACAAATTCACCGGCTTGCTGCCAATTAGTTCCCAACCTAGACATTCCTGTGTCTAATTTGATATGTACGGGCACTGGAGAACCATAATTCATCGATTCTAAAGTGTCGGAAAATACCAAAGCTTGTTTAGGGCTACTGAGTGTGGGCTGAAGTTTCCATTCTGCGATCGCATGAATCTGCTCTGTTGTATGAGTTGCCCCTAAAATCAAAATGGGCGCTTGAATCCCGCCTTCTCGCAATTGAATAGCTTCTGGAACTGTAGCGACTCCCAGCCAACTAGCTCCCGATTCGATTACAGTTTGGGCAACTGTCACCGCACCATGTCCATAAGCATCAGCTTTTACTACTGCCATCAACTGGGTACGCGGCGATAAAAACTGCACCAATTGCTGTACGTTATACGACAACGCCCCTAAATCAATTTCTACCCAAGCTCGTTGCGAAAACCACGCGTAGGTGTCGCACTGCTGATTAGTAATTACACCAGGGATTTGTTTGCGACTTAACATTTGTACTTACTCCTATCCCACCACAGCTATACTTTCAAGTTATTTATCTGTACACGCTCCTAAAAGCGAGATCAGATCAGATTAACTAGGAAGTTTAACCTTCATATTGGAATTGATACAAGATGTTGCGGTATTAAAGTAAAAATTAAGATTTGTGACTTAAAAGTGAAGAGTTAATGGAATTTAAGACTTATGCAAAAATTTTCTAAAACGAATGACACTAAAATAAGCGCAAACCCTTAAAATAATTATCTTTTGACCTTAAAAGTTCCATCCAAAGGAGCATGCCATTCAGCTAAAAACCATCTATCCAGATGAAAACATCGTTTTTTGCATTAAGCTACGGTAAGTTTTTCTTGCGTTTGGTTAGAAATTTTACTTCCTAACTCCTAACTTTTCATTCATAACTTAATTTCCGAATTCTTCCGAAAGTATAATTTATTATCATCTCCCTTGCAGGATGTATTTGTGTTAACATTTATGTAAAGCTAACACCCTGAGCGCAGATAAATGGGGAAGGTTTTAGTCTTAAACGCCTCTTACGAACCTCTCAATATAACGAGCTGGCGTCGCGCTGTCGTTCTGTTGATTAAGGGCAAAGCAGAACGCGTGGAACACAACGGTAAATTCCTTTACTCGGATTTCCCGTTGCCGACCGTGATCCGGTTGCGTCACTATGTACGTGTTCCTTATAAAGAAATTCCTCTGACTCGCCGAAATATATTGCACCGTGATGGTCATGCCTGTCAATATTGTGGCTACACAGGGGATGAGTTGACACTAGACCATGTAATACCGCGATCGCGCGGCGGAGGCGATAGCTGGGAAAACATTGTTACCGCTTGTGTCCGTTGCAATGTCAAAAAAGGCAGCCGGACTCCCCACGAAGCTCATATGCCTTTGCGTCATCCCCCTCGTCAACCTTATAGCAGCCTCTATTTCGAGGTGAGCAAACATCTTAAGAGTGGGCTGCATACAGAGTGGCAAAAGTATGTTATAGGTCTTTGAGCAAAAAAGTAGAGGGGTGCAAGGTCTTGCGCCCCTACAGTAAGATGTTTTTTTACTGAAAGTCCTTAAATTAGCAGAATTTTCAAAGGGGGGTATAAAACACGTATTATTCACCAAAAATAATTGTTAATTGCTCAATAGTCACAATAATGAGAATATTGAGCATAAGAATATTTCAAATATCAAGGACTAAGCCTAAAGTATAAAATAGAAAATATACCTTAAGTCAGAGAAAAATCCCGCTGATTAAATTTATGGAAGAGAGAAAAAACTCCTAAAACAGAATTATGCTGCCAGAGACAGCCTAATATACTAAACTTGCTTATTTAAAACCCCTGTACTCCTTTTAATGGAATTTAGTTGATTGTTGAGCGCTATTATTGATAAAAAATATACTTAGATATATAGTGCAATGTCTTGAGATTTTTGCGAAGATCATAATAATGTGGCTAAATTCAGTGAATTGCTGCTCGTAGTATTTCTGAATTAAAGGAGCCTCACACTTTAAAAAAGTTCCTATGTACTTGAATTCTCCCGTTACTCAATTTGAGAGTTTGTCGTTAAGCAAAGAGCCAAACCCAGAGGAACCTGAAATCGAGAAAGCGCCAGTGGAAGTTACCTTTAAGAGTCCGTCATTACCGCCATCGGTAGGTGAAGGAGCTATATATCTCAATCACCGTGGTAATTCTCTGGCACAACAAAAGTCAGAAGAACTGCAAAAAACCCTTCTGGCACATCGACATGATCGCCAACTGGTAATTCTGCAAGATTTTCCTGACCCTGATGCCCTTTCCTGCGCCTGGACTTACCAGTTAATTGCCCAGCAGTATGATATCAAATGTGAAATCATTTATGCTGGGGCATTAAGCCATCAAGAAAATATTGCCTTGGTGAGGCTGACTAATTTACCGATCCAACGCTGGACACCGCAAACCTTAAAAACCAAAGATTTGTCGTGTTATCAAGGTTTTGTATTAATTGATAATCAGGGAACCACTTCACAACTACTGTCATCGGTGCAGCAGGCTGGAATTCCCCTAGTGGTACTTATCGACCATCACAGTATACAAGGTGATCTGCAATCAGAGTTTGAGGATATCCGTCCTTATGTAAGAGCGACGGCAACAATTTTTACTCAATACCTGCAAACGGGATTATTAACATTAGATACCAGCATAAATCAACACGTCAAATGCGCTACTGCTTTGATGCATGGCTTGCGATCGGATACAAATCGGTTAATGCAAGCGCAAGAAGAAGACTTTATGGCAGCTGCGTATTTAAGCCGATTTTATGACGCTCAACTGCTAAACGCCATTTTACAAGCGAACCGTTCCAAGCGGGTAATGGATGTGATCGAGCGATCGCTCAAAAATCGTATCGTCCAAAATAACTTTTCCATTGCTGGGGTTGGTTACTTACGCTACGAAGACCGTGACGCCATCCCCCAAGCGGCTGATTTTCTCGTTACCGAAGAAAACGTTCACACCGCCGTAGTTTACGGTATTGTTCACGATGAAGACGAAGAACTAGAAATAGTCATTGGCTCCCTGAGAACCAGCAAACTCACCCTTGACCCCGATGAATTCATCAAAGAAGCCTTTGGACAAGATAGCGCAGGGCGCTTTTTTGGCGGTGGAAGGACAAGCGCAGGCGGCTTTGAAATTCCAATGGGCTTCTTATCCGGCAGCAACGAAAATTCCGCATACGCGAAAATGAAATGGGAAGTATTTGACACTCAAATTAAGCAAAAACTGCTGAGGTTGGTTAATCCGAGAGACAACCCCATTCAGTCGGAGTAGAGGGAACTCAAGGAGACGCGGAGAACTCCTAACTAATGCAGCAGTCAAAGTGTTTGTTCAGATAGCATCCTTTCCCGATTTTTGATAAAAGTCGGGAATTCGGGTTTTATGACGAAGGCTGAACTAAATCAAAGTTAACTTGCGCCTACCTATTTATTTGTGAAGAAGGAGCGCCATGAAGTTTATAAAACTCTAAATCTTGCAAACTCTGTATGAGCAAGAGTTTTATGCTTGGGTAGAGCAGACAGCAGAGCTTATCGCTGCGGGTCATGTTATCGCAGCACCAAAAGATGACCAATTAAAGCTTTATCTGACACAGCATTTGATTTATTGCGGTCTTATCGGCTTAGTCATAATTTGGCCATTCCTGATAGTCTCATTGCAGCTACAGCAATAGTGTGGAAGTACCCGTTTATCACAAAAAACCAACGGGATTACAGATTTATTCAAGGTTTAAACCTGTTGCCATATCCATAACTAGAATACCTAACGCCGCGTTGCACCGGACAGATCCCATATCAATGAATACGTAATAATGATTAAAATTAGGATAGGTTCATTGACAGCAGACGTAAATCCTAACTAAGCACGGGCTACGCCCTGTTACGCTAATAAAACTAAAAGTATGGAACTATATTTAATTCGTCATGGCATTGCCGAAGACAAGGGATTAGGCATCAAGGATGAAGAGCGCAGCCTTACCAAGGAAGGACGGCAAAAAACTGAGAAAGTTGCCCAGCAACTTGTTAAATTGGGATTAAACTTTGATTTGATTCTCACCAGCCCCTTAGTACGTGCCCGCCAAACGGCTGAAATCCTTATAGCAGAAAAACTAAGCTCCAAATTAGAGGAATCTAGCCACCTTGCCCACGATGGTCAAATTTCGAGTTGGCTAAAAGACTGGTTAGAGCCAAGAAATTATTCCCAAAATACCCAATTGGCACTGGTTGGACACGAACCTGATTTGACCAATTGGGCAGAAATTCTTTTATGGGGGGAAGTGAAAGGAAGCTTAGTCTTGAAAAAAGCAGGTATGATTGGGATAAAACTACTAGAAACAGGTTCTCCTCTGGGTCGGAGTCAGATGTTTTGGTTGACACCACCCAAGTACCTGCTATAACAGTTTTTCAACATTTCCAATTGTTGTAAGAAGGGCTACTGTTATAGCGACAATAATTTCTGGTAAGTTAGCTTGATCAGATATTTCACAAAGCGAATGGTGGTGCCATGATGGTGTGCGAATACAAGCCTGGTTTAGAAGGCATTCCCGCCGCCCAATCAAGTATCAGCTATGTTGATGGGCAAAAGGGAATACTAGAATATCGTGGCATTCGGATTGAGGAACTAGCAGAAAAAAGTACATTCCTAGAAACTGCTTATCTCTTAATCTGGGGCGAACTGCCAAGCAAGGAAGAATTGAAAGCATTTGAGCATGAAGTTCGTTACCACCGGCGGATAAAGTACCGCATTCGGGACATGATGAAATGCTTTCCTGAAAGCGGCCACCCAATGGATGCGCTGCAAGCCTCTGCTGCTGCTTTAGGGTTATTTTATTCGCTCCGGGATTTACATAATCCTGCCTACATTCGGGATTCAGTGGTGCGCCTGATAGCAACCATTCCCACGATGGTAGCAGCGTTCCAACTGATGCGAAAAGGCAATGACCCGATACGTCCCCGTGATGACTTAGACTACTCCGCCAACTTTCTATACATGCTCGATGAGAAAGAACCCGATCATTTGATGGCGCGGATTTTTGATATCTGCTTGATACTTCAAGTTGAGCATACAATGAATGCTTCTACTTTCAGTGCCAGGGTGACAGCTTCCACCTTGACTGATCCTTATGCTGTGGTTGCTAGTGCCGTAGGAACTTTGGGAGGGCCCTTGCATGGTGGAGCCAATGAAGAAGTAATTCAGATGTTGGAAAAAATTGGCTCCGTGGAAAATGTCCGTCCCTACATAGAGCATTGTCTGCAAACTAAATCTAAGATTATGGGCTTTGGACATCGTGTGTATAAAGTAAAAGACCCACGAGCCATAATTTTACAAGGACTAGCAGAGCAACTGTTTGAAAAGTTTGGGCATGACAAGTTTTATGACATTGCTCAAGAAATGGAACAAGTGGTAGGGGAAAAACTAGGTAGCAAAGGGATTTATCCCAATATTGACTTTTACTCAGGTTTGGTGTATAGGAAGATGGGAATTCCCACAGATTTGTTTACACCAATATTTGCGATCGCTCGCGTTGCCGGTTGGTTAGCCCACTGGAAAGAACAACTAGCAGAAAACCGGATTTTCCGTCCTACCCAGGTTTATAACGGTCGGCACGAAGTTACTTATACTCCCATTGAGCAACGGTAACTAGGGATGGGGCATGGGGCACGGGGCATTGAAAAGAGGCAGAGGGGCAGGGGGCAGGGGGGAAAACTCTTCTCCCTTATCTTCCCCTGCTCTCCTGCTCCCTCATCCCCCTTATCTCCTCAATAGCAATCTCAATGCCAACCATAAGTAGAAGTTCTTATCTCGCTTCAGGGTGGTCAAACCATCCAACGATATACTAGGCATGGGAATTGGCAACAAATTTTCAATCGGGCGTCATCACAGCAAAAATTATAAATGGGTGAATTTAGAGTTATTAATTCAAGTAATAGTTGTAACTCACCATGACTCGATGTCTTAAAGAGCGGAAACATGAATTCAGGAATTGACCTCCAAGGAACTTTTATTGAATCCCTCCGGGATTTAGGTATACCAGCAGGAACAGCCAAAGCGATTTGGATGCCGCTGCCAATGATACTAATGCTGATTGGGGCAACAGTGGGGGTATTAGTTGCTACTTGGCTAGAACGGAAAATTTCTGCCTCCGCACAGCAGCGAATTGGCCCAGAATACCAGGGCCCTTTTGGGTTGCTGGTGCCTGTAGCGGATGGTCTGAAGCTGGTATTTAAAGAAGATATAGTACCAGCCAAGTCTGACCCCTGGCTGTTTACTCTGGGGCCAATTATTGTTGTAATTCCGGTGTTTCTGTCGTTCCTGATTGTGCCCTTTGGACAGAATATCGTAATTAGCAATGTGGGCATGGGCGTATTCTTGTGGATTGCCTTGTCAAGCATTCAACCCATTGGTTTATTAATGGCTGGCTACGCATCTAATAACAAATACTCCCTCTTAGGGGGCTTGCGGGCAGCAGCGCAATCTATTAGTTATGAAATTCCTTTGTCATTGGCGGTGTTAGCGATCGCTATGATGTCTAACAGCCTCGACACAGTTGATATTGTCAATCAACAGTCTGGCTATGGCATTCTTGGCTGGAACATTTGGCGACAACCAATCGGCTTTCTCATCTTTTGGATAGCCGCCCTAGCTGAATGCGAACGATTACCCTTTGACTTACCCGAAGCGGAAGAAGAAATCGTCGCAGGCTATCAGACTGAATACTCAGGTATGAAATTCGGTCTGTTCTACCTGGGTTCCTACGTTAACTTGATTCTTTCTTCCTTACTAGTAGCAATTCTTTACCTGGGCGGTTGGGACTTTCCCATTCCCCTCAACCTGATCGCTGGTTGGCTGGGAGTCAGTGAATTAAACCCCGTATTCCAGATAGTAACTGCGGCTTTGGGGATCACGATGACCGTGTTCAAAGCTTATTTACTAGTATTTGTCGCCATCCTGTTGCGCTGGACAGTGCCACGGGTACGGATTGACCAACTGTTAGATTTAGGATGGAAGTTTTTGTTGCCAGTTGGTTTGGTTAATCTTCTATTAACCGCCGCCCTAAAACTAGCCTTTCCCTTCGCCTTCGGCGGGTAATGAGAGAGTTAGGAGTTATGAATTATGAGTTATGAGTTTTTAATTAACTCCTCACTTTTAACTTCTCACTCCTAACTTTTATCCCCTTAAAAGAGAGACACAAAATGCTAAAGTTCCTGAAACAAGTTGGTGATTACGCCAAAGAAACAGTACAAGCTGCGCGTTACATTGGTCAGGGACTTTCTGTCACCTTTGACCATATGCGGCGGCGTCCGATTACCGTACAGTACCCTTACGAAAAACTGATTCCTGGCGAACGGTTTCGCGGTAGGATTCACTTTGAATTTGATAAGTGCATCGCCTGCGAAGTTTGCGTTCGCGTTTGTCCGATTAACCTGCCTGTAGTAGATTGGGAATTCGACAAAGCCAGCAAAAAGAAAAAACTCAACCACTACAGCATTGACTTTGGGGTTTGTATTTTTTGCGGTAATTGTGTGGAATTTTGCCCTACTAACTGTCTATCAATGACAGAAGAGTATGAGCTTTCCACTTACGATCGCCATGAATTGAACTATGACAGCGTAGCCCTAGGTCGTCTGCCCTACAAGGTAACAGATGATCCAATGGTTACACCACTGCGCGAACTAGTTTACCTACCCAAGGGCATCCTCGAACCACATGGACTTCCCGCAGATGCACCGCGTGCAGGTGCGCGTCCAGAAGACCTGGTGGAACAAACAGAAAAATAAATGTCATTTGTCATTTGTCCATTGTCATTTGTTCTTTGTTATTTGACCAATGACCAATGACCAATGACCAATGACCAATGACCAATGACCAATGACCAATGACCAATGACCAATGACCAATGACTAAGGACAAAAAACAGTGAATCTAGCGGAAGGAGTACAGTTTGTATCGCTCGGCATACTAGGCGTGATGATGATTGGGGCGGCCATTGGTGTGGTGCTGTTCTCCAATATTGTCTATTCTGCCTTTATGCTTGGGGGTGTGTTCATCAGCATAGCGGGAATCTACCTGTTGCTAAATGCTGATTTTGTTGCAGCTGCACAAATACTGATTTACGTTGGGGCGGTTAACGTTTTGATTTTGTTTGCCATTATGTTGGTGAACAAACGAGAAAATTTTGTTGCATTTCCCAACTCTTGGGTGCGGAAAGTACTTACGGGTCTGGTCAGTGTAGGATTGTTTGGTCTTTTAAGCACGATGGTGCTGGCTACTCCTTGGGCTTACTCAGCTGCTCCTGTGGCAGGTGGTGAAAGTTCTATAGTTTTAATTGGAGAACATTTCTTCACTGACTTCTTACTACCTTTTGAACTGGCTTCCATTTTGCTGCTGATAGCGATGGTAGGAGCAATTATTTTGGCACGTCGCGAGTATTTGCCAGACCAAGTTACGCCATCCGATCTGCGGAAAACTGTTTTGACTTTGCAAGAACGCCCCAGAGAACTTGTATCAACAACCAGCGAAACAAAAGAGTAATATTTGTGATTTATAGCAATTATTATTTGGATGGAATATGTCGTAGGGGCGTACAGATGTGCGCCCCTGCCTACTGTATTCTGCCGAATTGAAAACAGCCATAAGTCGCAGATAAACAGCCAGACTTTTCAGGAGGGATACTTAGATTCATGCAACTCCAGTACTTTTTATTACTAGCAGCAGCTTTATTCTGCATCGGCATCTACGGTTTAATTACCAGCCGCAACGCTGTGCGGGTGCTGATGTCAATTGAGTTACTGCTGAATGCTGTTAATCTGAATTTAATGGCATTTTCCAACTTCCTCGACTCAACATTAATTAAGGGTCAGGTTTTCACAGTGTTTGTGATCACCGTGGCCGCAGCCGAGGCGGCGGTGGGTTTAGCGATCGTGCTTGCCATTTATCGCAACCGCGATACCGTCGATATGGAGCAGTTTAATCTCCTGAAGTGGTAATTGTGCGTGCAACTCAAGCAGGTAATCATTGCTTATAAAGCGCGGGATGCCCGGAGTAAACAATGGGCAGAAATCTGTGCTAAACAACTAGAAAGCCGCGAGTGCCAGGTGTTGATGGGGCCTAGCGGGCCGAAAGACAACCCCTATCCTGTCTTTTTGGCTTCGGCGGCTCAACCAATCGATCTCGCCTTGGTACTCGGTGGCGATGGTACTGTATTAACTGGTGCCAGACATTTAGCCCCAGCAGGCATCCCTATTCTGGGAGTGAATGTGGGAGGTCATCTGGGGTTTTTAACTGAGTCAGTGGAAGAGTTTCAGGATACTGAGAAAGTTTGGGATCGACTGTTTGAGGATCGCTATGCTATCCAACGACGGATGATGTTACAAGCTGCGGTGTATGAGGGTCACGGGTCTAATTTAGAACCAGTTAGTGAGCATTATCTGGCTCTGAATGAGTTTTGTGTCAAACCTGCCTCCGCTGACCGAATGATTACTTCAATTCTGGAAATGGAAATTGACGGTGAGGTAGTCGATCAGTACGTCGGGGACGGGTTGATTATTTCCACCCCCACAGGTTCCACTGGTTACACTGTTTCTGCTAATGGGCCAATTATGCATGATGGTATGGAGGCGATTACCATCACTCCCATTTGTGCAATGAGCCTTTCTAGTCGCCCCCTCGTTTTACCCCCTGGTTCTGTAGTGAGTATTTGGCCTTTGGGGGATTACGATTTGAGTACCAAGCTTTGGACAGATGGGGTTTTGGGGACTTCAATTTGGCCGGGACACCGCGTTGATGTGCGGATGGCAGATTGTCGGGCTAAATTTATTATTTTGCGCGAGAACAATTCCTACTATCAGACGCTACGGGAGAAGTTGCTTTGGGCAGGTACACGGGTTCACTACAGCAATAATCACCGTAATTAATTAAGTATTTTAGAGTGCATTTACCGCAGATTGCGATCGCATACCCGCCCTAAGCGATCGCAACAAGAACACCGCAAGCATCGCAACCAAAATTATTTAAGCCCCTGGATAAATCCAGGGGCTTTCTCAAGGGAAGCAAAGGAAGAATTAGAAAAAAATTCAATTTACATAATCCAATGCTGATATGCTTTACATGATTGTTGAACACTTTAAAAATGAAGATCCTCTACCCGTGTATCGTAGGTTTCGGGATCAAGGTCGTCTTGCACCTGAAGGACTGATTTATGTTTCAAGCTGGGTCGATGAGAAAATGCATCGTTGTTACCAGCTAATGGAAACGGATGACTCAACATTGATTGAACAATGGATTGCTAACTGGAATGATATTGTTGATTTTGAAGTCTATGGAGTGCTTACGTCCAAGCTGCTGAACGTGTTACTCCTTTGCTTTAGATTGATGTTGACTATATCATGTAGTGTCTTCATCACTAATCATGCGATCGCTTTGAGCCTCTGACGATGAATCGAATAATAAATGCTGGTTTTTTCGTTGCTTCTTAACCTTGGTTTTGGTCAGGACTAATTTAGATGCGACCGTCCTGATTTTGATTATTTTAACTGGCTGGTATTTATAACGTAGATCAAAGGAAAATTTTGTATCTTATTGCCAGATTTTTTAGTAATTAATGTCCATAATAAAAGCACTCCACCTTTAATCCAAGAAAGTAAAAAAGCTTTCTAAGGGATATTTTGTCGAAAACCGTCTCAATCACCCTTCGACACATTAATTCATAATGTGAGCTATTTGTATAGTGCCTAAATCCTAGTAGAATATTTTCGCAAATCTAAGTAGGAAGATAGATGGAAGTTTCTGGACGCAACATCAATTACCCACTGAATCCTCCTCCTACTCTTGAAGATTTTCCCGTCCTTCAAACTGAAAAATATATACTACAACTTGCTTCTACTGAAGGAGAATTAGAATCAATTTTTCGGTTGCGTTTTGAAGTTTTTAATCTTGAACTAGGGTTAGGATTTTCAATTTCTAATTTTACCCAGATGGATATAGATAAGTTTGATGCAGTTTGCCATCATCTAATCCTGATCTCCAAACAGACGGGTAAAACGATTGGAACTTATCGGATGCAAACCTATACAATGGCTTCTCAAAGACTGGGCTTTGATGCTGCCGATATATTTAATCTTAATGGAATTCCTAATTCTGTGCTTCAAGTATCAGTAGAAGTTGGGCGTGCATGTATAGCTAAAGAATATCGCAATAGTCAGGCACTTTTATTACTCTGGGAAGGGCTAGCAAATTATCTCATCTGGAGTAAAAACCAATATTTCTTTGGCTGTGCATCATTACTAACACAATGTCCTTGGCAAGCGACTTGCAATTATAATTATTTTCGGCATAATGGCTTGATGCATCCGAATATTTTGGTTGAGCCAAATCCCCAATTTTCTTTAGAATTGTCTCACAATTATCCAGATTCATATAATGTTGAAATTCCTAAAATTTTGCAGTCATACTTGAATATTGGAGCTAAAATATGCAGCCTTCCAGCTATTGATCGACAGTTTAAGACTATTGATTTTTTAACTATATCTAATATTGCAGACTTTGCTAGATGGCGTTATCCAAACCCTCTCAAAAAACCCCTACCACTGAGGATTTGCCACGATTAATTCCGCTGCTGCTGCGTTATTCAACGGACGCGAGAAAAAATATCCTTGTCCACATTTACAGTTCAACTTCCTAAGAAATGCTAGCTGCTCTTTTCTCTCCACTCCTTCGGCGGTCACATCCATACCTAATTTGTGCGCCAGTGTGATAATTGTCTCAATAATTTCTAAATTCTTACCATTAGCATCTATCGGGCTGACAAAGGAACGGTCAATTTTCAACACACTAATCGGAAAGCTATGGAGACGGCCTAATGAAGAGTAGCCTGTACCGAAATCATCAATTGATAACTCAATGCCCATATTCCGAAGTTCTGAGAGTGCGGCGTTTGCCTCATCACCATTTTCCAGAATTGCACTTTCAGTAATTTCTAACATGAGACTACCAGCATCAAGACCAGTGAAGTGCAAAATTTTCCCAATTTGCTCAATCAAATCCGGTTGAGAAAATTGTTTGACTGAGAGATTGACGCTGATTTTCTCTAACGAGTTTGTCGGATGGCTTACCCGCCAAGTTTGCATCTGACGGCACGCCTCATGTAGTACCCAGTAGCCAATCTTGACAATCAGTCCGGTTTCTTCTACTAAGGGGATAAAATCTGTTGGACAAATCAGACCGCGCTCTGGATGCTGCCAGCGCAGCAAAGCTTCAAAGCCTAAAATTCTGCCATCAGTGAGAGAAACAATCGGTTGGTAATAAACCTGAAACTCGTGGCGTTCGATTGCTCGCCGTAGATCGTTCTCTAACTGCAATTTAGCCAGAGCATTAGTATACATCTCTGGATTGAATAGTTCATAGCGTGCTTTGCCTAGCGCTTTGGCTCGGTACATAGCCGTATCAGCGTCTCTTAGCAAATTTTCTGGTTGGTCATAATCTACTGTCGAACTTAGGGCGATGCCAATACTTGCTGTTGTAAAGACTTCTTGCCCGTCAAGCTCAAGGGGTAATGCCAGTTCTTGTTGAATTCGTTCAGCTACTTTAATGGCATCTGACAGATTCTGGATTTCGTCAAGCAGGATTGTAAATTCGTCTCCCCCAAGCCGTGCCGCTATATCAGGGGGGGCTATGCATACTTCTAATCTATTTGCAATAGCAAGTAAAAATTGGTCTCCTTTTAGATGTCCTAGACTGTCATTGATCACCTTAAACCGATCCAGATCGAGAAATAGTACAGCAAATAAATAATTCTCCTGCCGTTTGGCTCGTTGGAGTGTTAATTTTAACCGCTCCATAAAGAAAGCTCGGTTCGGTAGACCTGTCAGTGCATCGTGAAACGCATTATGTAGTAACTGTTCTTCTACCTGCTTCCGTTCCTTAATTTCAGCTTCTAACTGCCTGTTAGCCTGTAATAGTCCAGCAAATGACTCTTGCAATTGAGTAGCCATTTGATTATGAGCCTGAGCAAGAACTCTTAGTTCGTTGATACCCTCTACTGTAACGATTTGGTCTAACTTCCCATTAGCAATTTCCTTAGAGGCAAAACTCAAACAGAGAATTGGTTGAGTAATCCAATGAGAAGTAATCACTCCTATGACTGTAGCTAGTATCAAGGCTTCTAAACACAGCAAAATAGTGGTTCGGGTGTTGGCTTGGATATACTCCATGAAGTCGGCTTCGGGAACCACCACGATAATCATCCAACTTAGCCCACAGTCGGCTGCAAAGGGCATTAAGTGTACGAATTGCCGCTTGCGATCAATTTCAAATTCTAGCTGCTGGCTAGAAGAAATGTTTCTAAAGCTACCAAATTGTGACTGCAAATACTGTGTTGTTAGGCGAGTGATCCGATCGCTGCTGGCGATCGCTCTGAGCCGTTTGTACGTTTTTTGACCTCTTTGATCACTCACAATGAAAGGTTGCTCCGCCGTTGAAGTTGCTACCAAATCTCCAGAATGCTCGACAATAAAGGTCTTTCCTGAACGGCCAATCTTTAAACTGTGTAAAAACTCATTCAGTTGCGAGAGAGATAACGTTGCATTCGTCACTCCAAGCAAAGTATTTGTCTGGTCATAAAGAGGTTGGGTTGCACTGAACGCTAGCCCTGGTGAAGAGAAATAGGGATAAATTTCTGTGCAAGTAGATTTACCTGCTTTCACGGCATTTGTGTACCAGGGGCGAGTGCGAGGATCAAAGATTTTGTTAACTTCAATTAACTTGACACGATTACCTTGATCATCTGTGGCATAAGTATAGTAATTGTTACCTGTTGATTGATCTCTTTTTCGGATGACTATTGAACCATCTTTAAGGCGATCAACCGAATGAATTTCTCCTTGTGTATTTGCAAAAGCGATCGGGTTTAAGGGCTTGAATAACTGTATTTGATGCCATAAATGGTGTTCTAAAATTTTTCCATTTTTTAAACTTAGCTCACCAACATGGACAGAATTGGCGTTAATCTGAGTGACGAGTTGAGGGATTTCTATGTAATCGGTGACATGTTGATGAATCCGAGTAGTAACTTCATTCCGCAGCTGAGTAGCAACCTCATTCACAGCTTTCTGACCATTTTTTAAAGATAAGAATGCTGTTAAGCCTACAGCAGCAGAGATTTGCAAGACGCAAGGTACTACAAGAGCTACACGGAGTGGTATCCTCAATAACCCTTTTGGAATCGAACGCAAGAAATTCTGCTGTGGCATCTGTGCGATCTTAGCCTCCATAGCTTAAAAAGCAAAAATTTATCTTTTAACAAAAGAAATATTTTTAATTTACTGATACAGCTACTTTAAACTGCTACCTCAAATTGTGATTACTTAATAATCTTGAGTGGCGCAGGCATCGCCCCTTCTAAACCCTGTCCTGGTTTGGAGGTGAACAATCCTTCGTTCAACCTTAGGCAATGCCCTTTTCACATGGTAGGAGAATTGAGAACTATAATCCGCAAAGCGATCGCTCAATGCACGATAGCTGTGGAGTTGCCTTACCACAGATGCGGCTACACTTAGTGTATTTTACACTTCATTGATCTCTCGGTTTTAAAACCAAGTCTAGTTTTGCGGGATTTGATACAACCTTGTCCATTTATTTTTGTAGTTAATAAAGAAGAGGTGTTGATTGCCAATCTTCCCAATCAAATTAAAGTACGGTTGGCAATGTTTAACAAATAGGCTTTGCTTGAAATCTTGGCAATGTCTAGGACGGGCGTAGCTGCGACACCTCATCCAATCCATTTGATTAGATGATTTGAGAAAATTTTTAAGGAAGCTTACTTATGCGCCATCTCAAATTTGCTCCGAGTTGGTTGCGATTTTTAATTATTTTCTTATTGGCGATGGGTATATTGTTTCGCTTTTCTAATCTTGATAGCAAAGTTTACTGGCATGATGAAACTTATGCCTCATTGCGGATTTCTGGTTACACAATTAATGAAGCAAAACAGCAACTTTTTAATAATCGTGTCATTGGCAGGGAAAGTTTTGCTCAGTTTCAAGGTGCAAATCCTGAAAATAGCTTGAATGACACAATTATGTCTTTGGCAAAACAAGATTCTCAGCATCCACCGTTGTATTACATAATAGCCAGATTGTGGATGGAAATTTTTGGTAATTCGGTGACGGCGATTAGAAGTTTATCCGCATGTATTAGTTTGCTAGTTTTTCCTTGTGTTTATTGGCTATGCCGAGAATTATTTAATGTACCATTATCGGTTCCTGGTGTAGCGATCGCACTCATGGCTATCTCTCCAATTCAGCTAGTATATGCCCAAGAAGCACAAGAATATATTCTTTGGTTGGTCACGATCTTACTATCTGGTGCGTCTCTCCTGAGAGCTATGCGACTAGAAGATCAGCTAGCAAAAAAACGACAACAACCAGATTTATTCGCTATCTGGAGCATTTATGCAGTAACGTTGACCATCAGCCTTTATACATTTATTTGGAGTGCATTTGTAGCACTTGCTCACGGAATTTATGTGATGATTACTGCCAAATTTAAATTTACTGAAACTGTTAGAAGTTATCTGCTGGCATCACTAGTATCTTTTTTAGCCTTCATACCTTGGATAACAGTTGTAATCGGTGAATTTTTTCAATTTTTGATTTCAGCAGATAAAACAACCGTGCAGCCACCTTTAATACCTATATTTTCATTTTTGATAATGCAGTTAAGCCGGATTTTTTTTGATATAAACCTAAGTCTAGAAAATACCTTAAACTATTTAATTGCAACACTTTTTTTGATTTTGGTAGGATATTCAATTTATTTTCTTTGTCACACAACTAACTATAAAGTCTGGTTTTTTATCATCACATTGATTGTAGTACCAGCACTACCACTAATAATGCCAGATTTAATTGCTGGGGGTATACGAGCATCTACTGAACCGTATTTAATACCATCTTATTTAGGTATTCAAGTGGCTGTTGCTTATCTACTAGCTACGCAACTTTATAATGGGAGCGCGTCACGCCGCAATACGTGGCATATAATCATGGCATTAATAATTATTTGTGGTCTAATTTCTTTTAAGGTGAGTTCCCAGGCAGAAACTTGGTGGAATAAGGGTATGAACTATGGAAATCTACAAGTTGCCCAAATAATCAACCAGAGTAATCGCCCACTTTTGATTAGTGATGCTTTAGGCAATAATTATGGGAATGTCTTTTCTCTAAGTTATCTTTTAGAACCAAAAGTGCGATTTCTGTTGGTGAATAATCAAAAAACTCCCAAAATTCCTAATGGTTTTACTGATGTTTTTTTATTCAACCCTTCAGACACTTGGCGCGAAACAATAGAAAAAAAGTATAAATTAAAGACAGATATTGTTTATAGTAATAAATATTATTCGTTATGGAAATTAGCTAAACCTCGTAAGTTACGCCAACGTAATATCTCACCTAATAATATATTAGCTGCTAGTTTATAGTACAGTACGGTTCAGTTAAGCATTTCTTTATTCTTTTTGCGTCCTACCCTGCGGGAAGCCACTTCTCTACGAGACGCTCCGCGAACGTGTCTATGCGTCCAACTCTTACGAGACGCTGCGCGTAGCTTGCTTCTCCGTAGGAGTATGCGGTTCGTTAAAAAAGCTGAGTTTGCAAATAGTTTTAGCCCTAACTGAACTGTATTGGTTTATAATATGGCAATTTACATATTATCTTTTATATTTGATGCAAGTAAATCAAAAGTAATTATAAGTAGAAAACAAATCTTGTATATAGTGACAATCATTACTTGCTTTAGAAAATAGAAAATTCTCACTTATAACTATTTATAGTTCATAAAAAACTTCAAATTTGAGAAACTGTCATTGCAATCACATTTACTTTTCTATTAAATAAAATTCGTGGCTTCAGCAAAATTTTAAATATCAAGAACAATGAATGTAATTCTCCTGGTGCATTCTGATGCTTCCATTGTCCCGGACGACAAAATAGCATTTCTACAAGGCGGCGGTGTTGATTTAAACTTACTGTTTTAAATCTGAAACGCACTCTAAAAAAATCATCTTTAAACCCAGTATTTACACCTTCGCAAGTTAGCCGTAAATTTTCTTCTACAATTTCTATATTTATTGGCTGATTGTCAAAGAAATATGCGGGTAACTTCTGAGTCAGAGCAATTTCCAGACCCGATTCAGAAATCATTGTAGTCACACCCCACAAATTCTGTTCGCCAACTCTTAACTTTACTATTCGCCGCAAATCAAACCATTCATACATATCTGCTTTTGGTACATCTATTAAAATTAAGAGGGTAATACCAATCATAATCAAATTATAAATGCTCCATAGCCAACCTAAATTAATACCTGTAATTTATTGGGAACTTTTTGACGCAATATCCAGATTTAGCCACAAACTAACAGCAGTAGCGACAAACAAAATTATGAGCGGTAGTGCTAAATTCCAATTAAAAATATAGCGACTATTCGCTATACCCTTGGGTGTGACTTGAAATCCTTTTGCAAAGGGATTAATCATTACTTGTATAGTATTTATTGCTAAAGGAAAACATATAATTAATGAATAAATATCTGATAGTAAGGCGGAACAAGAACGATAATTCAACCAAGAAAAAGCTGCTAAATTAACTAAGTAGTAAGGCAATAAAAAAAATAACAATTCTGCTGCTGTTGAACGAATGGGAATAACATCGAAAAAAGAATATACTAATGGGATAAGCAGAAAATAAATACGCGAAATATTGCCAAACCAATATAGCAATCCAGCTAAAGAAGCTAACCTTTGCATGAGGGTTAGCCCAGGAATTTTTAAAGGATTAGATTTAATAAACAGCGCCTGGAGTGTACCTTGTCCCCATCTTAATCGTTGGGTTGCATAGGCGGCAATATTTTCTGCTGCTAAACCGGCACTTAACTTTTCATTTAAATAAACCAAACGGTAGCCTTGAGCAGATAAGCGAATTCCTGTAAAATAATCTTCACTTAAAGATTCAATTACAAAATACCCAATTTTTTCTAAAGCACTTCTGCGAACGACAAAAGATGTACCAGCACAAATGGCACTACCTGAAGAATCACGACTTGCCTGAATTTGCCGATGAAATACTTCTGCTTCATGGGTGAGAACATTTTCTAAGCCTAGATTACGGGCTATGGGATCAACATTATAAAAGCTTTGGGGTGTTTGTACAAGGGCAACTTTTTCATCTTGAAAAAAGCCAACACTGCGAGTGAGGAAATTTTTTGTGGCGACAAAATCAGCATCAAAAACTACTATTAATTCTCCATTAGTTTTAGCGATCGCATGATTTAAATTACCTGCTTTTGCATAACTATTATCAGACCGTATCATATAGTTACAACCTAATTTCTCTGCCAATTTTCTCATTTCTAAACGATTGGTATCATCCAGGAGATAGATTGTTTTATTTTCATAATCTAATGCTTGAAAACCAATAATTGTCCGCTGCAAAATAAAAATTGGTTCGTTATACGTTGGGATTAAAATATCAATAGATGGTACAAAAATACCATTGACTACAGCGAGTGATTTCAAATCTGCTTCGCGGTGACGTTCTTTAATATTCAACATGAAAAATAGCTGTATAGTGTTATTGACTAGCATTAACATCTCTGCTATAAATAACCCTAGACTAAATACCCCATTCAACGGTTCTACTAAATTTAAGCTAGAGAGCGATCGCCACAGAACATACCGCAAAGTTAAAATGATTAAAATTCCTACTACTAACCGTTGCGACCAAATTCGGGGTTGTGGAGAGATTTTCATCACTACAAACACAGTTAGCAAGCATCCTACGGTGGGTAGCAGTAAATATTTGCTCTCTATTTTGGGAACTTCTAACCACATTGGTGGGTGCATTTGCCAGTAATTGAGTTGAGCAAAAACTCCACTAATTCTATCTTCACCAGCAAACCATGCTGCTACAATGATGCCAGATAATAAAATAATGCCTAATAAAATCAGCGTTGCTGTGTGGAATTGAATAACTTTCTTGGAAACAGTGTTTTTAATTGGTTTTAAGGTAAATTTTGACTTTGCCATTTTACCCTTTTTCACCTAAAATTATTCTGCGAAAAAAGCATTTAACCTAATTTTTGCGAGGTAGTTTTTGAAAAAATATGAGAATAAGTCAGAAGACATAATTCAGAATACCCCAGCAGTCAAGTTAGAGTGAAGAGTCACGCAGGAAAGAATTTTTCCTTCACCGCGTTTAAAATCGCTTGTTCTAAACCTCTCTTATATATCCAGTCCCACAGAATACATCTGCCTGAAGCAGAATGGATTCTGTATTCTTCTTCGCTAACAAAGCATTTCTAATAGTATTTCATAGTTAAAATTAATCTATGTGTTTTTAAATACATAGATTAATATTTATAAAGAGTCATAATCTTTTATAAGATATTCAAATATTTGTTTTATTAATATCAGCTAAAAATAGCGAAAATAAATCTTAAACAGATTCTCATCGGAAATTAATTTAAGTGGTGGTACGATGCTTTAAATTGTCCTTTGAGATGAATTCAATGATTCATTGAAAGGTGTTCTATGCAGATAACAGATTTTCTTGGACTTTTACATCCTGCGATCGCAGTTATATTTGTGTTTCCGCTCATCGGTACAGTGGTTAACTTTGCTTGGCAAACACGCCAACGCAGATTGCAACTTTTAGCCGGAAATAAGAGCAAAATTCCTCCGGTAGTGGGTGTAGAACATAAGCAGTTAGGTGAAAGGCTTACAAGTGCAGTTGTCGCATTAACTTTAATTGGATTAAGCTACCCTATTGGCAAAAATATTATCACAAATCAATTGTGGAATAAAACACCTTTTCAAGTTATTTTTATCCTGTTACTATTTGCTGCGACTATTGCCTCTTTAGTATTTCTTTTTCGGGCAAAACAGCGCTTGTGGCGGGCAGTTTTTGCAACTTTAGCTGGTGCAGGTTTAGTCATTTTAGGCTGTCAAGATGGAGTATACCGTCGTACTAATGAGTGGTATTGGTCACATTATTATATTGGTATGACCGCAGCACTACTGATGATTTTTTCATTAGCAATTGTTCAAGACATTTATCAAGATAAGTCCAATCGCTGGCGTATTATCCATACAATTTTAAACTGCATTGCTTTGCTGCTATTTATTGGACAAGGCATGACAGGGACACGAGACTTATTAGAAATTCCTCTGAGTTGGCAAGAATCATATATTTATCAGTGTGATTTTGCTAATAAAACTTGTCCAATGCCAAATCCTAAGTAACAAAATAGGCAGAAGGCAGAAGTCTCTTGAACTGCCCTCTGTCCCCTGTTCAACTATTATGAGAGCGTCTGAATTTGCTTGCCTAATCATTGCAATGGTAAAGTTACAGTTACTGTTGTACCAACATTCGGCTCACTTTCTAACTGAATATGACCACCATGTAGCTCCACGCATTTTTTAACTATAGTGAGTCCTAGCCCTGTTCCTTGAATTACACCCACATTACTAGCGCGATAGAAAGTTTGAAATAGACGGGTTTGGTCTTTGAGAGGAATGCCCATGCCCTGATCTCTTACCTGGAAAGTTGCAAGCCTATCTTTGCAAATCAAATCAAACCAAATAGTATGATTTTGAGGGGAATATTTGATGGCATTGGAAATCAAATTGGTTAAAATACAATTTAGTAAATCTTCATCCATTTGGGCTTGGGTCGATTCCCCTTGAAAAGTAAAGACAATGCTGTGCTGGCTACCTGCATTGAGTTGCAGAATATCTATAAGTTCATTACAGAAATTTTCTAAATTTAAAAGTGTAGGATTATATTCGAGTTTGGTTACTTCCGTTTTACTTAAGAACAATATCTCATCTAAGAGATGAAGCATCTGGTTGATAGCATTTTGTACTCGATCAAAATATTTAGTTCTTCGGTCATTAGTTAGTTTATCGTTGTTGTATTCCAGGATCTCTACAGCCGTCCGAATTGTAGTCATAGGGGTGCGAAACTCGTGGGAAACCATTGCTACAAAGTTCGACTTTAACTCGTTGAGTTCCTGTTCCTTTGCCAGCGCTTGACGGGTACGTTCTTCGCTCTCCCGTACTTGGTTGAGAATTTCGCTCCTTTCAATGGCATAACGAATGGCACGCACTAAGCGTTGTATAGTAATTTGATCTTTAACTAAATAGTCTTGTGCGCCTTCTGCTAATGCTTGCAGCGCTAAATCTTCATCATCAAGACCTGTTAATACCACAACTGGGATATCAGGTACTGCTGCCTGAAATTCTTTTAACGTGTCCAATCCAATAGAGTCTGGGAGGCTGAGGTCTAGCAAAACTAGGTCGAATCTGCGTTGACTTCGACTCACTATCTGAGAATTATCAAGGGTGGATGTAGAATCCCTGCTAGCCTCTATAGCCTCAGATAGCCGTTCAACATGTAACATCTCCCATTGTTCTTGATGTGCATGTAAAAATATCCGGTGCAGCAGATAGGCATCACTGGCACTATCTTCTACTAATAGAATGTGAATCGTGAGTTTTTCCATAGTACAGGGTTATATCAATTTGTTAGATAATTACCTGATTTTCTATTTCTTAGACAGTGATTAATTCTCTGGTGTTGTAAGCAAAAATTGAAATTTCCAACCCAATTACTTTGTTAGTAATGTTGCTGCTATCATCTTCAACCCAGTGCAAGTTGTTGGTGATTTGAGCATTTAAAAAGCCTTTGATGGTTAAGTTAGCATCACTAGGAGAGTCTTCAACTAGCAAAACTTCAATCGATCGCAATGCCTGACGATTAATCATGCAGTTATCAAGAGGTTATTAAGCTGAGATATAGTATATATACTAAAGATACCTTAATTTGCGTTTAAGGTAAAATATCGGTTAGCTTCGGCTCGTTCTCGAAGTTTTGGCCCTTCAACAATTTGCAAATATGCCAAACGAGCCTCAATGCTAGCGATCATTAATAGCGTAAATACGATTAAAAATATTGATTGGAAACCACGTCCAACGGTACGTGTATCTTTTTTGCTACCAATTGATGGAAACATAAGCAATAATTGACAAAATAACGTAAGATCACGGCATTCTACGGAAGATTATGGCTCAAATTGTCATGCAGAATCAGAGGGGGATAACAACTTTTCAGCCACTTGATGTTGAACTGCGTAATGTCTTCAAGTTTTTTAACCAAGAACCAGCAGTCAATGGAATCGATTTGGATGTCAAACAAGGAGAATTTTTTAGCATTTTAGGCCCCTCCGGTTGTGGTAAAACAACAACACTGCGCTTAATAGCTGGCTTTGAAATCGCTGACGCTGGCAAGGTGCTAATTCAGGGTCAGTCTATGACTAATGTGCCGCCTTACCGCCGACCCGTCAATACTGTATTTCAAAGTTACGCCCTATTTAACCACCTGAATGTCTGGAATAACATCGCCTTTGGGCTGCGGTTAAAAAAAATACCCAAATCGAAAATTGAAGTTAGAGTCCAAGAAGCTTTAAAGCTAGTGAAAATGGAAAGTTTGCGATCGCGCTTTCCCAATCAACTTTCTGGTGGCCAACAGCAACGGGTCGCTTTAGCAAGGGCTTTAGTCAACCGTCCTACTGTTGTACTACTGGATGAACCTTTAGGGGCGTTAGATTTAAAACTACGTAAAGAGATGCAGGTTGAGTTATCAAATTTACACAAATACTTGGGAGTGACCTTTGTGATGGTGACACACGATCAAGAAGAGGCATTGTCTTTGAGCGATCGCATTGCCGTGATGAACCAAGGCAAAATTGAACAAGTTGGCACTCCCAGCCAAATTTACGAACGTCCTCAGACATCCTTTGTTGCTGATTTTATTGGCGATACTAATTTATTCAGTGGTGAAATCGCCGAGGTAGACTCCTCTAATGTGCGAATTTCAACGAAAACAGGACTTTCAATTGTCATTAACCGCGCTGAAGATACACCAACTGAATTATCACAAGCGGTGGTAGTTTGCGTGCGTCCAGAGAAAATACAGCTTTCACTTTACCCACCCAATTTGCCAGCTAACTGCTTTGAAGGACGGCTGATCAACGTTATGTATTTGGGCACACACGTTAATTATGTTATGGAATTAACAAATGGTATTAGGATCAATGTTTTACAACCTAATACTTTTGGAATTTTACCAGACCGCGACACGCCGATCTACGCTTGGTGGGCAGAAAGTGATTGTTTCGCTATTACTCAATAACAATTTGTAATGATGAATTACTAATTATAAGAATCTGCCTTAATTGGTAAGAGGATCACAAATTCAGTTCCCTCACCTGGTACAGAATTTACTTGAATCGAACCCCTGTGTTTGTCAACCACAATTTGACGAGCGATCGCTAATTTTAATCCTGTCCCTTTCTCGACAGCTTTCGTTGTAAATAAATGGTCAAAAATCTTTTGTTTTGCTTTTTCGCTTTTTCCTTTATTATTATCTCTTATATTAATAACTAATCGCTGTTTATCATTGCTAACTTGAGTAATAATTGTGATGCAATTAGGGTTGAATTTTATCTATTCAAAACTACGTTCAATCTTTGATTCTTCCAAAGCCTCAATAGCATTTGCCAGAATATTCATAAACACCTGATTCAACTGCCCAGCAAAGCATTTTACTAATGGTAGCTGACCATATTCTTTGATAACTTTGATTTCTGGGCGGATTTCCGAAGGTTTGAGGCCCAACATCGCCCCAATCAATGGTTAGGGCGTACCTGCCAGTAATAAATAATTTTTTCCCTTTTACTCAGATAATATTTTTTTCTCCCCCTGCCCCCCTACACCGCGATAGGATATTTTTTTCGTTGGAAGTCCCTAGTACAGAAGTGCAGTTCAGCTTGCTATGCTGAATTTCCTTGATAATTTGACGATGGCTCACTTTGTTAATTTTTATAACTCAAGCTTGATTAAAAACCGTGCCTAAAACTGTCTGACAGCAGTAATTTATTAACAGTTGCACAGGTAGATACACTTAAGTTAATGTTTAAACTAGTTATGGACACTCCAATTAAAGGCATACCTAAAAGCAATTGGCAACAACACAGAAGATGATTGACTATTAACTTAATGACTAACAGACGCGAATTTTTAAAAGGGGTAGCAGCACTTTCTAGCTTATCTTTAGCTGGTTGTGGCTGGAAGCTGGCTGAAGTACGTGCTAATTCTAATACGAATGAGCAACGTGACCAACTTTATATTTTTACCTGGACACAATATACTGACAACCAATTACTAAAAACTTTTAGCACCCAAACTGGCATGAAAGTGCTGGCGGATGTGTATGATTCCAATGATGTCATGCTAGCTAAATTGCAAGCTGGAGGCGGTGGCACTTATAGCATCATTAACCCATCTGATTACATGGTGCAGAAGATGGTAGACAAAGGTTTGCTAACAGAAATAAATCGCGATCGCTTAATCGGTTTAGAAAATTTATTTCCCCGATTTCAAAATCCTCGCTATGACCCCAATAACCGTTATAGTATCCCTTTTAACTGGGGGACAACAGGTTTACTTTACAATTCTGAAAAAATTAAAGATGCACCACAAGACTGGGATTATCTATGGCAAAATCAAGAGCAACTCAATCAGCGAATGACCTTGCTTAATGATGTTCGAGAAGTTATGGGTGCAACCTTACGAATGCTAGGTTATTCTTACAACTCAAAAAATGAACAAGAAATCAAACAAGCTTATGAAAAATTGAAGGTTTTAAAACCTGCGATCGCACGTTTTGACACTGATGCTTGGCAAAACCAAATTCTCGCAGGAGATTTACTAGTGGCAATGTGTTATTCAGCAGATGCAGTGAAAATCTCTCAAGAAAATCCTAAGCTCAAATATGTGATTCCTCGTAGTGGTTCTTCGTTATGGACAGATACGATTGTAATTCCCAAAACAGCCCCTAACCAAGCTGGAGCTTATGCTTGGATTAACATGATTTTGCAACCAGAAATAGCAGCCCAAATCACTCAACGCTTGAATATTTCCACACCAAATAGCGTCGGATTTGAGCTATTGCCAAAAACTATACAAAATGACCTTAATTTGTTTCCCCCAGAATCACTTTTGACAAATTGTGAACGTGTTTCTCCTGTAGGGGAATTTGAAGAGGTTTACGATCGTTATTGGACTCAATTAACTAGTAGCTAAATAAAATAAGCAGGTCAGCGTAAATAATTATTCTTGGGATAAGGCAGGGGGAAAAAGGTTTTGAGCTTTGTTTACTTTTCTTTACAAAGTTTGGTTTGATTATGCCGACTTACTTAGTTAGAGTTAGGAGTTAAGAGTGATAAATTTTCCCAAAAATGATATTTCTAAACCAGAAGGATTGCATCGCCAACGGGTAAATTGGCTTCAACCATTGGTGTTGCTTGCACCATCTGCGATTTGGTTATTACTTTTGTTGGTGCTGCCAACTTTGATAATTTTTGAGTTAAGTTTAGTTGCAGACATCCGTCCAGGAGATATAGTTAATCCCAACGGATTCAAAAACTACATCCGAATATTTGACTCCCTGTACATACAAGTAATCGTGCGATCGCTATTTTTTGCGTTTGGCACTACAATAATTTGTTTAATTTTAGGCTTCCCTGTCGCCTATTGGATTGCTCAGATAGCACCGCAGCGTTGGCGAAATTTGCTGATACTAGGCTTTGTCTTACCTTTGTGGACTTCCTCATTACTTCGTTCTTATGCTTGGATTACAATTCTTCGTCCTACTGGTTTATTGAACAGTTTACTCAGCACTTTAGGCTTACCTACTTGGGAATTACTTAACAATAGTCAAGCTGTATTAATTGGCATGAGTTACAGCTTATTACCCTATATGGTTTTGATTTTATATGCTTCTCTCGAAAAATTAGACAAGCGGTTGCTAGAAGCAGCAGCTGATTTAGGTGCAAATCCGGTAGAAACTTTTTTCCAAGTGACTGTACCGCAAATTTTTCCGGGAATTGCAGCAGCTTCCATGCTTGTATTCATCACCGGCTTGGGGGATTTTGTCGATCCAGAATTACTCGGCGGTGCTTCTAGTATGACGGCGGCGCGGTTAGTTTATAACCAGTTTCTGGGAGCAACACAAAATTGGGGATTTGGTTCAGCTTTGAGTATGACGTTAATTTCGCTTGTTAGTATAGCGATCGCAATTTTAATTAAGTTTGGTGAAGCGACACCCAAACGCTAAACTTTTCATCACTTTTTGAGTTTTACCTTGTAAAGCAATTCATCTTTAATACGGTTAAGAATTGATGTTTCATCCAGGTTTGCCAAAATCCGGCTGATGACTGCTTTCGGCCCATCAGGGCCCCAAGTCGCGCCATTGGCTAAATAAACTTTGGTAACTTGTCCAATACCGTAAGAAGAAACACCAGCTACTCCCGCTTGGGTAATTGCCACCGATATATAAGGGCCAAAGGTAGCGCCTGCTGTAGCTGTTGCAGAGATGCCAAGTAAAGTTTTTAAACCACTCAAGCCCAAATTTGCCAACAATTCACTAGCACCGATGCCGCCCATACTCAGGGCAATTTTTTGTAATAATTGTACAGCCCCAGCTTCGGTCATAGAGAAGCCATAGAGCTTAGATAAACCCACAATCAGAGCAATATCAATTACCACACTACTCAGAATATCTACCACAGTTAGGGGATTAAGTGCGATCGCTAATGCCTTAGTCATCACAGCTTTCCAAATCAACTGATTGGCATTCTGTTCCCGAATCATCACTTTTCGCTCAACCAATTGCTCATTGACGATATCGGCATAAAGCATAGTATTGAGAGCAACCAAGGCTTTGCCCTCACGATGTAAAATCTCCAAGATTTTTAGCTTCAGTTCCTCAACTTGGGCATTCCCTGTACGCAACTGTATGCCCCTAGTCCCATCAGGACGACGAATTGCCGTCTTCACCAATGGCGATGCCGCAGCCATGACAATTTCTAGGGGTGTGAGTAATTCCCGCACCCTTTCATCCCGGATTTTATGGTAAATTGCCATCCGGTCTGCTTCTGGATACTGGTCTACTTTGTTAAACACCAGAATGATCGGTTTACCTGCTTCCCGCAACTGAGAAAGGGCCATATATTCTAGCTTCGTCATGTCGCCAGATATCACAAACAGAATCAAATCCGCTTGTTTGGCAATCTGTTCAGCTAACGCGGCACGGGTTGCACCATCTACTTCGTCTAACCCAGGAGTGTCAATTAATTCCACCTGCGATTGACCGACACCAGGGAGAGTAACTCGCAAAGCACGTTCAGTTTCTCCAATCGCCTCCTCACTAATACTCCAATTGACTCTTTGTGCAGCACGAGTGACACCATGCAAAGGGCCAGTTTCAAATACTGTTTGTCCAACCAAAGCATTTAGTAGCGAAGACTTACCACGTCCCACCATGCCAAAAGCCGCAATCTGTATCACCATGTGGTCTAACTTCCCCAGCATGGTTTCCAAATCAGCAATTTCCACCTCTAATCCGGTTTTTTCTTGGGGGGTGAGGTCGAGATTAGCTACCAAATTGTGTAGCGCCGTTTGTGCTTGTTTGTAGTTCAGTTCCGTTTGAATGTCTTCAAAACTGAAAATGGCACTATCCAGTTCTTCCTCCCAACTGAGAGAATTTGCGTCAGTGCTAGCAGAATCGTTTTGATGAGGTTCAGGCACGGGTAATGTTGAAGTCATATTAATTTAATTTTAGATTTTAGATTTTAGATTTTAGATTTTCAATACATCCCCTCTACTATCCTAGTTATTTTTTGCAAGGCTTTAGCGAGATGAGGCAGACCCAGCAGAGGGGAAAGGGAAGAATAATTTTTACCCGATGCCCCATACCCAATACCCAACTCGTAGACTAATAACTAACAAAAAGTCATAAACTGAAAAATGCATCTAAATAACGCGTTAGGATCTTGACTAAATTACCTGTGCGGAAAATCGTTATTGCCGGCAACTGGAAAATGTACAAAACCCAGGCAGAAACCCAAGAGTTTCTCCGAGGGTTTCTGCCTAACCTAGAGGAAACGCCCGAAAACCGAGAAGTGGTATTGTGCCCTCCCTTCACTGATTTAAGCGTTTTGTCTAAGACTTTGCACGGTAGCCTCATCCAACTGGGGGCGCAAAATATTCATTGGGAAGAATATGGAGCCTATACGGGTGAGATTTCTGGCCCAATGCTGACAGAAAGTGGTGTGCGCTTTGTGATTGTCGGTCATAGCGAACGACGGCAATACTTTGGTGAAACGGATGCCACCGTTAATCTGCGCCTCCGAACTGCTCAAAGGTTTGGTTTGACCCCAATTCTCTGTGTTGGCGAAACTAAACAACAACGTGATGCAGGAGAGACTGAATCACTGATTGCTCTCCAACTCGACAAAGGCTTGGTAGATATCGATCAAAATAATTTGGTGATTGCCTACGAGCCAATTTGGGCGATTGGTACTGGTGATACCTGTGAAGTAGCGGAGGCGAATCGAATAATTGGCTTAATTCGTAGCCAGTTGACTAATCCGAATGTATCAATTCAATATGGCGGCTCAGTCAAGCCGAATAATATTGATGAAATCATGGCTCAACCAGAAATTGATGGTGTTTTAGTAGGAGGGGCAAGTTTAGAAGCTGAGAGTTTCGCTCGGATTGTGAATTTTAAGCCAGTGTGATGTGCCTTCTTCTCGTTCCCATGCAGAGCATGGGAATGCCTACAGGGGAGATGCCGCCTTATATGGGTAAAAGGGTAAAGGTTAAAGGGGAAGGGGACAATACAGAACCTTTTCCCCTTTTCCCGAATTATGCAAGAAGTCTACTGCTTATTATGGGTAATTTGGCGGACATCATATTACATAACTAATGTAGATATATGCCAAGCAACTTGATGATTCGAGAACGCTGTTTCGAGTGGGGACAGCAGACTTATTTGATGGGCATTTTGAATGTAACACCTGATAGCTTTAGTGATGGGGGTGAATTTAACACTACCTCTGCTGCTTTAGTACAGGCGCAAGCACTGGTAACTGCTGGTGCTGACATTATTGATGTGGGTGGTCAATCAACTCGACCAGGGGCAAAGCAAATAACTCTGGCGGAGGAACTTGACCGGGTGCTATCGGTGTTACAGGTGTTAAGACCAGAAATTTCAGTCCCGATTTCTGTAGATACAACTCGCGCTGCTGTAGCCAGGGCATCTGTAGAAGCTGGAGCGGATATTATTAATGATATTTCTGGTGGCACTTTTGACTTAGAAATGTTGCCAACAGTAGCAGAGTTAGGTGTACCGATGATTTTAATGCATATTCGGGGAACACCACAGACAATGCAACAACACACTGATTATCAAGATTTGCTCGCTGAGATTTATAGTTTTTTGGCTCGGCAAATTGGGGTAGCAACTGCTGCGGGCATTGACCAGAATAAAATTATTATTGATCCTGGTATTGGCTTTGCTAAGAACTATGAGCAAAACTTAGAAATTTTTCGCCATTTGCGATCGCTCGCAGCACTCAATTGTCCTATTTTGGTAGGAGCATCTCGTAAAAGTTTTATTGGTCGGATTTTAAATCAACCAGATCCCAAGGCACGAGTTTGGGGAACGGCAGCAGCTTGTTGCGCTGCTATTTTTAATGGCGCTGATATCCTCCGAGTTCACGATGTTCAAGAAATGCGCGATGTTTCGTTAGTAGCCGATGCGCTACTAAGACAAGCTGTGCAGTTTGACTCTTAACTATCGCCGTTTTCAGATTTCCTGCCGTTGCTTTCTTGAGTTACTGACTCGGCAATCAACTCCTGAAACATTTCACTTGAGTTGGCTGGGTCTACAAAGACAATTTTGGCATTATTGCTCTCACCAAGTTTTTGGCTAGCATCCACGTAATCTTGAGCTACAAGATACCGGAGAATGTCCCTACTGTCAGGATTGGAACGTAGAGCTTGAGAAATGATTTGCACTGAAGCCATAGTTCCTTCTGCTTTCTTAATGGCAGCTTCCTTTTCCCCTTCTGCTTCAGTAATTAGCGCCCGTTTTTTGATTACTGCGGCTTGCTCCTCTTCTCTAGACCTTCGTACACTTTCAGGTAGAGTAATTCTCTGAATATCTAACCGGAGAATCTCAACTCCCCAATCTGCCGTTACATTATTCAATTGGTCTAAGATGGCTGAGTCCATCTCTGCTCTAGAGACGTTAGTCTGCTCTAGGGTATTCTGGGCAATGATTTCCCGGAGCGTGGTTGTGGTTATTTGTGTCAATGCTCCTTGCAGATCCTCAATTTCGTAAAAGCTTCTCACAATGTCTATAATGCGCCAGTATACAATAGCATCCACTTCTACGTAAATATTATCTTGGGTGATCACATTTTGAGGTTTGATGTCTGTAAACTGCTCTCGTGTAGTATCTTCCATCACAACCTGATCTACCAAGGGAACAATAAAGTTCAGCCCCGGCTTAAGTTTCCGATGATACCGCCCTAATCGTTCGACTAGGGCT
The DNA here is from genome assembly GCF_014698065.1 of Nostoc flagelliforme FACHB-838. Classification (GTDB taxonomy): domain Bacteria; phylum Cyanobacteriota; class Cyanobacteriia; order Cyanobacteriales; family Nostocaceae; genus Nostoc; species Nostoc flagelliforme_B. Next base: position 122,236 of record NZ_JACJSI010000008.1, on the reverse strand, counting down.
TCATTTCCTTGATTAATCAGTTTTGCAGAACCTAAGGCATAACCTATAAGGGCTAAAACTATAGCAATAATTGGCTCCATGTATGCTCCTATTCAGCTTTTGGGAGAATTTAGTGTCAAAGATATGCTTCTAGCTTGTCATATCTTTGAGTTTAATGTTTTAAGTCTGTAAGTTGATGAACACCAGTAGCTTGTACATATAAGACTGTTTTGCGGAATGCGATCGCTATTAAAGCACCTCGATCAAAGGCTGGCAAGGACTACTTTATGTAATCAACATTACTTGTATTGGCATCTTCAGCTAGCCTGGAGTTGAATTCAGTGTATTAACGTAGGCTAGATTAATATAAGGTCAAATTTATTTTGATTTTAATGAAAAAATACATAGGTGTCCGTCCCTACAGCCAATTCATCATGTTGCACAGATTTGGGAAAACGATATGAGAATGCATTGGAAAACTTACATTAACTTTTAGTTAACGTGAGTTGAATTAACCTCTCGCTCTCTTGAACTTTAGTTCAAGACTGTGCCTCTTTAATTCGGAGAAACACAGGTTTTGTGTAGTAAAACCGGGAGAGGTCTTTTTATCCGACTAATTAGAGCTTGTTTGAAAAGTGTTTTGCTGTGACTTTAGGCACTTTTAGATCCCCCCTAACCCCCCTTAAAAAAGGGGGAAACCGGAGTCAAAGTCCCCCTTTTTAAGGGGAGCAAGTGCGGTCTTCTCCCAAGGGGAGACGCTAAAAGCGATGGGGGTTTCCCCCATGAGCAACTGGCGTGGATTTAGGGGGATCTAAAACTTTTTGCTACCAAAGGCAGTGGCAGCTAGACGCAAACGACATTTTAAATAAACCTGTTTGGTACTGGCGTTGTTTGAGGTTGTAACCTAAAACAGGCAACAGTGCGTAGGCGTAGCTCGTCGTAGACATCGCCATTATTCTTACAAAAATTAAGCAAAGTCTGCCGCACCCCTAATTAGGGTATAGATGAGTCACTTTCCCTTGCCCAGGCTGCGTTAAGGGCTTTATGTTGGTTGGATAGAGCAAGCTAAAATCGCTACTCATCAACCAAAATAAGCGCCTTTAAACATCGGTTAGCTTCCTTTCTTCTAGCTGATAGGGCAGTATTCATCCAACCCTAAGACTCAGAATTATTAATGGTGCGGCTATTACAAACATTCATCGCCTTTTCTACTCCCTGTTTGAGGCTTAGTTCAATACACTCAACCACGAACTGAAGTACAAGAGACATTTGCTGATTTTCAGCAGCAGAAAATCGTCCTAGCACATGAGAGATAGTATCAGAATCATCGTTATTAGCTGTACCTTTGGGTTTACCAATACCGATTCGCAAACGGGGAAAGTTTTGGGTACTAAGATGTGCGATCGCGCTTTTCATGCCGTTATGTCCACCAGCCGAACCAGATAAGCGCAGACGAGTTTTTCCCAAAGGCAAATCCATATCGTCATAAATCACCAGCACTGACTCAGGCGGCAATTTATACCAACTTGTTACCGCTTGTATTGACTGTCCTGAGCGATTCATATAAGTTAACGGCTTTAGCAAACGAATTTTACCTCCACCTGGGGCCATACCCTCGCCATACTCACCCTGAAACTTACGGTTTTCTGCTAAGGAAATGCGCCAAGAACGCGAAAGAGTTTCTAAAGCCGCAAAGCCGATATTATGGCGTGTTTGGTCATACTTGCTTTCTGGATTCCCCAACCCGACAATTAGCTGGGGAATCACCAAAGCTGGTTGCTTAACAGCTTCTGTCATTTTGCCTAGAGTCAATTGATATGCCGCACTATTTTAGTACTTTGTCATTAAGTGAGTTAGCGCGGTCTTCTTCCTTCGTGTAGCTTCTCGTAGAGAGCGTCTGGGGGTTTCCCCCATGAGCGACTAACTTTCTGTTGGGTAAGCACTAGAATGCTTAGAAAATAAGGACTAAAGTCCTTACTACGAACTTGCTTACCCATGAAGTTCAACTTGACAGACCAATTAGCTAGGTTGGGAAGAACTAGCAGTGTCCTGCTCAGATTTAGCAGGGTAGATTTGCTTAGGTTCCAATTCGGCAGTAGTCTTTACAACTTCTTCTAACTGTTCTGCTTCTTTTTGAAACTCGTTTTGAAAGTCTTTAGAAGCTTCTTGGAAACTACGAATTGTTTTGCCCACACTGCGACCAATTTCTGGCAGCTTCTTTGGCCCAAAGATTAACAGTGCTACTACCATAATTACAGCCATTTCCGGCAAACCGATACCAAATATATTCATTTTTTGTCTCCTGTAAACTATAGAACCACTACAGAAACTCACATATATAGTTAGTCTAATCGCAAATCGCAACTCATAAAAAAACCCGGGAGAACCGGGTGTAACTTAACTTGTTATCCAAACTTGATAGCTGTGTATCCGTTAACGTCCTAAACTCCGCCAATCGACTACTACATCCTCAACCAACAGTGTTCTATTGTAAAGTTGCAGAATAATTAGCAGAAATACAAAAAATAGCAAAATAAAAACAGCCATCACAGGGGTAGTACCCCAACCTGGAGCCACTTTCCCATATTCAGAGTTAAGTGGTTTCAGGATATCTCCCAACCTAGTCCTTTGCGCCATAGTTCACCTAAGATTACTTGCCAAAGCTTTTTTTAATCTTCTGTAATATTCTATAAGAATAGCACTCATCATCTATCTCTCAATTATGGAACCCGCAATAGTTCTTAGCATTTCTATGGCTGCCGTGGTGGTTGCCATCACCGGAATCTCGATTTATACCTCCTTTGGCCCTCCTAGCAAGGAATTGAACGATCCGTATGATGACCATGAAGACTAAAAGAGTCATTAATCATTTGTCATTAGTCATTTGTCAATGGTCTGTGGAAAACCACAACTGACCACTGACATAGCACTAGTTGATTACTCCAGCCTGGGATTAATCGCTGGGATTACCTTGAAACTGGCGATTTTCCAAGGCTGTATCGTCAAGTTTTGTTGCCCAGATGAGAATTCTGTAGTCGAGGAACGTTCTAACAAATCTACTGTATCTCCTAAATTCAACCCTAAATCGCTTTGCCAAGATAACTCGGCTGTTTCTCCGTGACATTCATAACATCGCAGAATTAACTGCTGTGGATTATCCTCTAATGGCTTGAAGGCCATCAAGATTAAATTTTCAGCTGATAAATCTAGAAAGCTCACCCCCAACCCCTCTTTACCAGCAGAGAGGGGAGGATTTTCGGGTGGGTTTTCATTACCAGGATTCAATATCACTTGCAACGGTATATTCAATTCATAGCCGCGCCGTACTGTATGTGCTGATTCCCAGCTACCAGCATGAGGATACAAGGTATATGTGAACTGGTGAAAACCTCTATCAGCCTCTGAGTCTGGCCAATTAGAACTGCGTAGCAGTGTCAGGCGAAGTTGATTTGATTTGCTGTCGTAACCGTATTTACAATCATTCAGCAAACTAACACCGTAAATACCTTCCTGTGTTTCTCCTGTCAAATCAGCCCAACGCAAAGCAGGGACTTCCCATTTTGCTTGTTCTATAGGGGTGGTTTGTGGTTTAGTTGAGCGGCGAATCGCGCCACAGGGAATTTCATAAGTAGCAAAGTCTGCTTCGACATTCAGAGGAAAAGCAGCTTTTACCAATACATGATTTTCTTGCCAATTAACGGTAGTAGCTATGTTCAGCAAAGGTAAACCAGCTTGTAGAATATAGTCTTGGCAAAATTCCGATTCACCCAACTGACGCACCACGCGCACACGGCTTTGCACTGGGCCTTGTTCTAACCACTGAATAGATTGAAGATTTGTTGAGGGTAAAGGATGTTGGGCATAATTGGGGTCAATATTCCAAGCATCCCAATATTGACCGCTATCTTTAAAAGCTTGTAATTGGTTCCCTGTGCCACTCAAAACTTCTCGCTGAGAAGTTTTATCAAAAATACTTGATAAATCTCCAGTATCAGGGTCAATGATAACTCGCAAGAATTCATTTTCTAAAATCCAGTCTGGCAGGAGTGGAGAGGATAAGGGGGATGTAGCTTTAGCTTCCCGCAGGGTGGGAGATGAGGGAGAAAGCCAAAATATGCGGTAGCCTACGGGTGGAATTTCAGTGGCGAGAAATAGTAGCGTTGATGGTTCAGATAATTGGGAGACAACCTCCTTTCCAGAAGTATCGTAAACCTGCCATTTTTCTGCTGTGGGTAAGACTACAGAGACTACCTCAGAACGCTGCCAATTGAGAGAATTGAACACGAAAATAGGCAAACTATCGGGTTTTGGTGGTTCTGATAGGGTAATGTGAGATGCGATCGCTAAAAGTGATTCTTGTAATATCTTCGTTCCTACTTGTTCCACTTGCTGCCATTCGGGTAAAGCATCTGTGTAAACTTGGGTAATTGAAGAACCAGGCAAAATATCATGAAACTGTTGAAATAACACCTGCTTCCAAGCTGCTTCGATTTCTGCTTTAGGATATGTTAGACCACAGCTTACAGTTGCCAAAGTAGCAAATAGTTCAGCTTCATACAATAAATTTTCACAACGACGATTCCAGCGTTTTTGATCTGCGTGGGTAGTGTAGCAACCGCGATGGAATTCGAGGTATAGTTCGTCATTCCAGATTGGGAAGGTAGAGGGAGCAGGGAAGGTAGGGGAGGCAGGGGAGGCAGGGGAGGCAGGGGAGGCAGGGGAAGCAGGGGAGGTAGGGGAGGCAGGGGAGGCAGGGGAGGCAGGGGAAGCAGGGGAAGCAGGGGGAGAATAATAACTCCTGCTTTCTGCCTCCTGCCTCCTGCCTCCTTTACTGATTTGCTGTAAATACTTTTCAGCTGTTGTAAATTCTAAGTCTGGGAAGAAAGGCGACTTTTGCCAGCGTTGGGCGGTTTCTAACATATCACGGGTGGGGCCGCCGCCGTGGTCGCCGACACCGGGAAGCCAGAGGGATTCTGATAAACCAGTTTGGGTTTGCCATTCAAGAGCGTAGGATGCCATTTTAACTGGGTCTATAGCTTCACCGATGGGTGCAGACATCAAACTAAAGACTTCGCTCCCGTCGGGCGATCGCCACCAAAAAGCCCCATAATCAAATTTAGTAGTATCATTCCACCGCAACTTCTGGGTGACAAAATACTCAATGCCGGCATTACCGAAAAACTGCGGTAAAGTTGCACAGAAACCAAAAGAATCTGGAACCCACACCACAGTTGAAAGCTTACCAAATTTTTCCTGAATGTAGCGCTGACCATACAATAGCTGACGGACTATTGATTCACCAGCAATGATGTTGAGTTCTGGTTCCACCCACATTCCGCCGATAACTTCCCAACGTCCAGCAACTACCTGTGCTTGAATTGCCTTAAATAAATCCGGGCGATGTTCTTCAATCCAAGCATAAAGTGCGGGAGTCGAATGACAGAAAATTAACTCAGGAAAATCTTCTTGTAACTTTAGAACCGACTCAAAAGTGTTTTGTGCCGCATTCCAAGTTTCACTTACCGGCCATAGCCATGCTAAATCTAAGTGAGCATGACCCAACAAGAAAATTTTAGATTTTTGATTCCCCCAACCCCCCTTGAAAAGGGGGGGTAATATATCAGATTGAATTAAATTTTGACGTAGAGACAAAAACGACTTTGCTAACTCTCCCTTCTCTTCCTCTGTGTCCTCTGCGCCTCTGCGGTTCGTAACCTCCCCCACCATCGCTGCCAAAACATCCAACCTCTCCGGCGCAAACTTTTCCAAATAAAGTTGCACCACAGCTAATTCATCAGCCACAAAACCCGGATCGGGATTATTATCAACAGTAGACTCATAAACTAGGAGCGATCGCACTAAAGCACCATCACAATGTCCCGGACTCACTAACCGCAAAGCTACAATAAACTCTTCCCCTGGCGTCACCCCTTGGCTAAGAAGCACTCTCGGCGAACAATCAAATAAATCACCCTCCAGCACTAACTTCCCATTCACATAAATCTCAGCAGAATCTGCCCACCAAACCAGTGCCACCCGCAAAGATAACCCAGCTACGGGATAACCCTGTAAATCTTGAGGAACCACCAATTTTTGCACAAGCCATAGCACTTTTTTCCCGCCTGTCCAAGCAATATGTTCTTTAGTATTCAATTCGACAGGTTGCCAATGAGACAAATCAGCAGCTACAACATCAGTAATAATCAGGTCAGATTCCTGATACAGCCACGTAGACTGAAGATTAACTTGACAGAAAGAGCGTAATTGCTCAATTGCTTGTGAGATAAATTTGGTCTGGGATTGAGAGACAGTCTGGGTCATATATTCGCTAATATGAGGTGTTGGTCGTTTTTATTGTTTGGCCCGAGTCTCACAACTTATACAAGACTTGAACTAAAAAATTACTACTATGTCTTCTGGTTCCTCTGGTCGTTATCAAAGCAGACTATTTAACTTTGTCCACCAGCAATCTCGGCGGGTAACACAACAGTGGGAACACACCTACCGACATTTGCAAGTCGCCACTAAGTGGGGCGTGGAGGTATTACTTTACCCAGTGTATCTACTGTTTCAGTCATCTGAATCATCTGGGAAAACGATACATACTCAAGAACCACAAACTAGACTAAAGTTACAACCAAATAATACCGATTTTCAGCCCGAAACTCTTCAAAATGCTGATAGTCCGATTCAAAATGTACTAGAAGCAGTTTATTCTCTGTCATCTGATGAAACCGCTTCCACTCCTACAAAAACATCTCAACATTTCAAACCTTTAATTTTTTTAGGAGTTTTTCGACCAAAATTCATTGGTAATAACGCTAATCTTACTGAATCATCAAATATTACAAACAATCAAGCCGTAAGCCCAAATCCTTCATATTTAGAGAATGCTCTCAAGCAGCATCCAATAGTACGGGGAATTGCTACAAATTTGAATAACCGTAGTTTAGTACTTGTTACTGCTGATAATGAAATTTTAGACATTTTAACACCCCAACAGCAGGTAAAATTAGAAAATCGAATTATTAATGAAGTTGCTAATTACTGGCAGTCTTGGCGTCTGATTGAAGCTAAAAAGGAAACGCAGCTATTACCACAAATTGACAGTTTATTAGCAAAAATCACTGATATAAATACAGCCAAAGCTCTAGTTTTAGCTGACAAAATACCAAAAGATTTACTTAATACAGATAGATTATTAGCATTTTTAGATATAGCCGTTGCTAAGTTAGAATCAAATGCTTTAGTACCTGTCCAAGAACGTAGTCAGGAAGTAGTCCAACTTGCCCAAACTCAGTTAAAAATATTTCTTTATGGCAAAGAGCAATTAGCCTCTAATGGAGAAATTGCAGCTACTGCTGATAGTTTGGAAACTCATACAAATATTCACGCTTTGATTGAGGCGGCGCTTAATTACTTTTTTGGTGTTGGTAGTAGAAAAACACTTGAGCCAACAATTAGTGATGAACGATTGCCAAGTAAACTATTCTCATCACGCCTGAGAAAAGTTTTGTCCAAAAGCCCTCAGTTGGAGAACCAGGATTTAAGAGATGAGCCTTGGCTAACGTGGAATCATTTATTTGGTGACACCGAAACTTTAGTTAATAAGCCAGTTACAGTTTCTCGAAGGAAAAATCCTGCTTTAGCCTCAAGTTTATCAGTAGGGCATTTTTCACCACTGAATTTGAGTGTAAAACAACCTAAAGTCGAATCTAGTTTAGTGCGAAGAAAACAACCAAATAGTAATCTTGCCTCAAGTCAAAAAACATCTAGACAAGTCGCCTCTGCAAAACAAACCCGAACTAGCATTTCCCAAACTAAAAGCGAGAGTCGTAAAGGGGAAATGTTGAAACAGCAGTTTCACCAAAGCAGTCAAGTTGAGGCACAACCAGATTGGATAGAAACCAAAGCAACTACAACGGGTTATGAAAAGCACCCCTTAGAGCAACTTCTGGAATGGCTTGATTATGTTATGCTCTGGCTAGAAGAAAAATTTGTAAATATTTTTCGGTCGTTGCGTCGACTATGGCAGGGGAAATAATAGTAATTTGTAATTATGATTAAAAATGTTTCAAATCAATGCCCTGTTTGTAGTCATAAAGGCATCCATATTCGTTCATTATCTCAAAAAAATATTATAACCGAATTAGAAGATTATTTTGCGGAAAAACCTCCAGAAAAAATTGAAATAATAGATTATAAAATAAAGCAATGTAAAAATTGTTCGCTTGAATATGCTTTCCCTTTAGAAGCAGGTAGCGAGTCATTTTACCAATGGGTTACTACTAGACCAGGTTATTATCCAGAATCTAGATGGGAATGGCTTGCTGTAATTCGAGGAAATAAATAAGCGAGAAAGAGAAAATTCGATTTCTATCTTAGATGTGGGCTGCGGAGGAGGTAATTTTCTTGAAATTGCCAACAAAATTTCAAATACTCGTATAGTTAGTTTGGATACAACTCCAGAATCTATTCAGCAATGTCAGGCAAGAGGATTTGAAGTTTACTGTGAAACAATTGAGAGTTTTTACAATAAATTCCCTAATCAAAGCTTTGACTATGTATTGTCTTTTCATTGCTTAGAACATATTAGCCAACCAAAGCAATTTATTGCATCAATGCTTTCTGTTATTAAACCGATGGGTAGTATATTCATCAGCACTCCTTATTCACCTATGTCGGTTGAATCAGACTGGTTTGATATATTAAATTATCCACCACATCATCTGCTACGTTGGAGTAAAAAATCTTATGAATAACTAGCAGAGCAACTAGGCTGTGAGATAAAATTTTATATGCCACCGGCAAATTCTGTTATGGCAAGATCAACAAACAATTTTAGTTTATTTAAATTTGGAAAACATCAAACAGTATCTAAATTGAGATTACTTCAATAAATAATCAAAAACCCGACTCTATTTTTGAAAATATTCTTTTATCAATTAATGCGTTATCGAGTTAATGGAAGTGTTGCAGCAGATATTGTATTAGTAGAATTAAAGCTATCCTAAAAAATTAGTACATAAAATTATTTTGATAGGATTCTTCTAGCTTGCTGGGTAAGGGTCAGCAAGCTATATCAACGCTTAAAGTGAGTTTCGCGAAGACCTGTTGTTTAAAAACGTGGGTTCCCTCCTGCCTCTTTCACAGCAAAGCGCCACCACAACTAGAACCACACCCAGCAGTACAACCATAACAATAAGCAGCAGTTTGTATCTCATTAATCAGATTTAAACTACCAGCTTCTAACAATTTGCCAACTGTTAAAGTTTCACCATTGCGAGTTTTAGCAGGTAAATTCATCATTTGGTTAAAGTCACAATCATATACATTGCCTAGATAGTCAATTGAAAGTTCATCACGGCACATTAAATGTTCAACTGTGTTGAGATTAAAATGCAATTCTAAAAACTGCAAATAGCTGGCGTACAGTTTTTTCCGTTCTAAATGCATTTTAGTTCTACCAACTGGGAGGTTAGTAATGGTAAAGAGGTTATTAAATACAATATCAAAATGTTCTTGTAAGAACATTTTGTAATGTTGTTCTAAGTTACTCTGTTCTGGAGCTAGAGAAAATTTTTCATCGGTGGGTAATTGCGGATTAAAAACCAAGTCCAAAATTAAATTTTTGTCTTTACCATAGCCGAGTTGGTTAAGCCACTGCAAAGCTTTGACTGAACTATCAAAAACACCAGTACCGCGCATCTTATCAACATTATCTGCTAAGTAACAGGGTAGGGAAGCCACAACTCTTACTTGGTGTTTAGCAAAATATTCTGGTATATCGCCAAATCCATCTTCAAAATAAATGGTCAAATTAGACCGGACAATCACTTGTTTACCAGTTGCTGTTGCTGCTTCCACCAATGGCTTAAATCCATAATTCATTTCTGGTGCGCCACCAGTTAAATCCAATATTTTAATTTCGGGAAATTTATGGATTAGCGAAATCAATTGTTCGCAAATTTCAGGAGAAAGTTCTTCTGTACGTTTTGGCCCGGCTTCCACATGACAGTGTGTACAAGCAAGGTTACAACGCTTACCTAGATTAATTTGTAAAACAGTGATTCCTTTTTTCGTTAAAGGTGAAGTGAGTTTGTGGTTAAAGGGTTTGACTGCTTTATCTAGTGTAATTATTGATTGAGTTTGCATTATTTACTATTCCTTAAAAATGGCACAACTATATACAGTTTTTCTAACCTTGCAATAATCTGTAGGTTATTCCACTAATAATTGCCGCAGTTGGTAAAGTTAAAATCCACGATAATAGAATCTGAAAAAAAACACGCATATTAGATTTTTTGCTAATCAATCCCACACCAAAAATAGAACTAACCGAAACGTGAGTAGTAGAAACTGGAAGCCCAAACTGACTAGCTACAATGACCAGAACTCCAGTTACTATATTCGCTGATAAGCCTTGAGTATGATTCAGGGAGGTAATCTTTTCACTCATGGTGACAGCAACTTTTTGAGAGTTGAGTAAACCGCCAAGCGCCATTGCGAGCGCTATTGTAATCATCCCTCCCTGAATCGAGAAATATTCAATAATTAGAATAAATGAAACAATCTTAGGAGTATCATTTAATCCTCTAGCAAAACTGACAATTCCAGCGCTGAGAAAATGGCAAGTATCAACCATTTTTTGATTAACTGATAGATGCCATTTATAATTAGTATAGCCAGATAATCCGTAAATTCCTGCTCCTAAAGGAATAGCAATGATTGGACTGAGTAATAAAGGTAAAATAAAGGAAGTTCCCAAAGCGGCAAAATTAAGTTTTAGTCCGATCGCAACTAATCCAGCGCCAACAATAGCACCCGTTAAACTGTGAGTTGTGGAAATGGGAAACCCCATGAGGGTGGCAATGAGTACAGTTAAACCAGTTGCGATCGCTACCGCTATATGAAACTCTGGGGAGTTAGCGATCGCATCAGGTAATAGACCTTTTCCAGAGAAGTTTTGAATTAGTGTTCTTGCTAAAAAACTTGCAGTGATTGCACCAGCAAAAGTTGTAAAAGTTGCCCATAAAATTGCTGTTTGATAGCTACTTGTTCTGCTACCAAACAACGTTGCTACACCTTTAAAGTTATCATTTGCGCCATTGGAATATGCTAAAAAAAGCATAGCTAAAAATAGACTAATTAACAACATTTTTGGGTTTGTAAAGAAGAAACCAGAAGTCAGAATTCAGAATGTAATAAGTGAAATGTTCAAATTTTGCATTCATTATCCGGCCACACAGAATTATTCTGTTAGCGGTAGCGGGGCGTTTAGCCCATTCTGACTACTTACACCTGAATCCTTTATGAAGAAATTAGCAACAGCCACCACCGCTATAATGCCAGGTTGAATTGGTAACAATTATTTCTGCTGGCTTGATAGCAGAAAGTTTAGCAGCAGTTTTATCACACACTGCTGCGGGAATACCTAGCTGAAGTAAATGACCTGCTGAGTCGTCAAAGAAAGGTTCAGCACCAGCATAAATTGCTGTTTTACCAGTGAAAACACAAGCACCATCTTCTGGAATTTCAACTTTAAAAGAGACAGAATCCAAACTTTCTAAAAGTAGATTTTCTTCTAAATTATAAGTCTGGGAATCTAAAAGACGATAAGGACGACGAGCGCGAATTTCAATTTGACCAAAACCAGCATTTATAATCCGCTCAGTATACTCTTGATATGTGAGTGCGCCTGATAAACACATGGCCCTCAGTCGCTCATCTTGTTGAAGATGTGCTGGAATTGGACGAGTAGCAATTGGATCGCTCATCTGCAAGCGTCCACCTGGTTTTAATACCCGATATGCCTCTTTTAAAGCACGAGTTAAATCTTCTGGTTCAAAGATGTTGAAAAGGCAATTTTGGGCGACTATATCGACGCTAGCATCAGCAACAGGTAAGTTAAAAGCATCGCCTTCACGGATTTCTACAAAGCTGGTGTCAAACCAGGGGTTTTCTTGAGCAGCAATTTGCAAGTTACGTGCAGCAGCTTCCCGCATGGCTCCAACCGGTTCAACAGCAATTACAGCACTTGCATAGCGCGAAAAATAAGCGAATTGCAACGCTTCTAAGCCGCCGCCAACGCCGACATACAGCACAGTCGGTTGGTTTCCTAGTTCCGTAGGGTGAACAGTGGTGCCACAACCATAGTTCATTTCCTGCATTGGCAAAGAAATTTTCAATCCTGGTAGTTGCAGGGGTGTACTTTGCACACAACAAAGTCCAACTTGCGGGGTTTGGGCAACTTCGCGGTAGAATTGCGCTGCTGTTTCTAGATAGGTCATGCAGTTTTAGATTTTAGATTATGACAGCTTTGTGCATCCTAATATAATTAACTCTGAGTTGGATGAGTTTTTACTCAGATTGCCAAAAAATCTAAATCTTCATATTAACGATGGATTTTGGGGACTGGGGCAATCCTCAAATTCAATCACGTAATGTATACCCAACACCGCTCACAGTTTGAATTAGGCATTTTTCGTTATTGGCTTCAAGTTTTAGGCGTAGGTAGCGAATGTAAGCTTCGATGATGTTGGCGTCGCCCATGATGTCGTAACCCCAGGCTTCCTTTAAAATGCGATCGCAGGTAATTACCTCTCGCGGATGGGCAAGTAAATATTCTAATAAATCAAATTCCTTAGCAGTTAACTCAACTAACCGCTGATGTCGATACACTTCCCGCGTGCGACGATTTAAACTCAGGTCTTCAAATTCTAAAACATCTGCTTTGTCTGCTTGATGGCTTCTTCGCAGGTGAACACTGACTCTAGCTAATAATTCATCAACACTGAAGGGTTTAACGAGGTAATCATCAGCACCAGCCTCTAAGCCTGCAATGCGATCGCTCACTTCATCTTTGACGGTTAATAAGATTATCGGCACTCTATCAACAATACTTCGCAGGCGGCGGCAAATTTCCAACCCCGATAAACCAGGCAACATCCAGTCTAAAATTACTAAATCCAGATGTAACTCACGCGCTGCGGTGAGTGCAGTTAATCCATCGTAGGCAACACTGACTTGATAGCCTTCATAATTCAATTCCAATTCAACAAATCGTGCCAGTTTGACCTCATCTTCAACCAGTAAGATGTGCGTCATGATAATGTTAATGATTTCAGCAGGGTACGGTAAGCAATAATACGGTCTGGGAACACTGTCTTTGAGGTGTCAGCTACTTAATAGCCAAACATCTAAATTAGGTGTACGTTAGCTTAGTATAAACCTGAGTAAGTAACAACCGTAAGTCTGCAATTATTGATCGCTCCTTGATCAAAGAACGACCCAACTGCTATTAGCAATAGGCTGTGACATCTTCACCGCATTCATCGGCAAGATAACAAAGTGCTTTAAAACGTAAACCAACCACTTCCTCGTATAGGGGATTTAATTTACACATCGGAGGTATGTGAAATAGCTTCCGACCAAACAGCATGATATCTCGCTTAAAGGGACACTGAGCAGGAATAGATTTGCACAGGAAATGAGCCAATTTGGAGTTATGAATTTCTATCGTTTCCAACCACTCGCGGACTGGGTGCAGTAAATCATCGTGTAACTGGGCTTGAATAAAGCTTGTCATAATTTTTCACCTTAATAATTTCAAACTAGATTGAGTTTGTTGTATTTGAACCTATATAAATAAATACAGTTAGATTTTGTAGTTTTATGCACTTATTGCTTGTTATTTGGCACACTGTTAACTACACATTCAAGTCCTACAGTTCCTGATAAGTTGTCCTCACTTTTCACGTTATATTGAAAAACCAACGCGAAACCTAATTTAACCCCCTCTAATATCCTTTGGTAGTAGGGAACACAAGTCATATCTGCAAGAGTTTCAAGCCTTCTAGACCCTTTAAAAGCGATCGCTTCGATTTGTGGATGGGATTACTTCCAATACGGTTCGGTTAAAGGGGAAAAGGGGAAAGGTTTTGAATACATCCTTTACTTTACCCAATACCTGCAACCCCATTCCCCAGACCACAAGGAAAGTGAAAAATGCTTGAACCGTATTGGGATTACTTCACCTCTGCTTGATTGTCTTTCTTAAATCACTTTCGGGCGAAAACTTAAAAATTGGTGGGCTACATACATACTTGCTGATACTAACTAGCAGACATTAATAATGCAAATTTTCTACGGCTGAAATGTAGACAGAACAACGCTTTTGGGCAAAGTGGCACTATTTGACAAACATTTCGCCTTAATCTCTTAACGATGCAGAATTTTTCGAATTACTGATAGTACCTTCTGTCTTTATTAATCTAAGTATTTGCCAAGTCAATTTAATATCAAGCTAATAAAAATTAATGTTTTTAAGTGTAATTACTGATATTATTTAGCATATCAATATAATTTATGCAAGCGAAAATCTAGTGAAAGTAGCTAGAGAAATATATTAAATAATCTAACAAAATTTATTATTTGCTTTCCCATGTCTTAGAAGATATACGCTGACAATCATTAATTAATATAGATATCCTTTATTAGAGCTAATTAGCTCTCAAAGTTAATAAACTTGGTATCAGTTACTAGAACTATGACGAGTAGTGGGGCTACTAGTCACCCTTCTGGTTCAGAGATGGGAACGCGAATGCGTAACAATCCTAACGGCGCTAACGCTGTGATCGCGGAGCGTGTCATTGGCGTAGCCTCTTGTAGAGAAGACAGCCAGTAGAGAGCGGCTGTTACCGATCTATAGCGCTGGCTCACCCTTTTTACCAATTTAGTCAGCAGCTACTTTTTCAACTTGGAAGGTAAAAAATGGAATGGGCTATTTACAAAAAGAATACGGGCAGTTTTGTAATAGCAGTCGCAATTATGGCTGGTGTTGGCGTAGTCTCGTATCTTAGTTTGCTTCAGTATAGGGAAAACGCTCAATGGGTTACACACACACGTGAGGTGCTTGAAAAAACAAAAGAAGTAATGTCACAGATCAGAGATGCAGAGACTGGACAACGGGGCTATCTTCTCACGGGCAAAGAAAAGTATCTGGAACCCTATCGCAGTGCAACTGGTGATATTGATCAGAAACTCAAGGTTCTGCGCCGATTGACTGCGGATAACCCCAATCAACAGCGACGGCTCGATAACCTTAAACCCCTGATTGCCAAAAAACTGGTTTTGATGGAACAGGCGATTAAAGCTAGGAGCAAAGATTTAGAGTCCGCGCTGCAAATAGTTCAGACAGATCAGGGTCAGCAAATCATGGAGGATATCCGAATGCTGACTACAGATATGGAGAACGAAGAAAATGAGTTGTTGAAACAGCGGTCAATAGAGGCAAACGCCAGCGCTCATCAAACAACTTTGCTGACTATTTTTGGTAGCATTATTGCTTCTGCGATCGTCGGTTTAGCAGCCATAATCACCAATCAGGAACTTGTTAAACGCAAGCGGATGGAAAATTCTTTGCAAAAGGCTCGTGATGAGTTAGAAATAGAGGTTAACAAACAGACTGCCGAACTTAGAAACACTAACGAAGAATTACAAACTGAAATTAATGAGCGCAAAAAGGCGGAGTCAGAGATTCTGCGCCTGAACGTCCAGCTTGAGCAGCGAGTCGCCGAACGCACAGCACAACTTGAAGCTACTAACAAAGAGATGGAAGCATTTAGTTATTCTGTGTCTCACGATCTGCGGGCCCCCTTACGGAGCATCGACGGCTTTAGCCAAGCGCTACTAGAAGATTATGCTGACAAGCTGGATGTGCTAGGTCAAAACTATCTCCAACGTGTGCGTGCAGCCACCCAGCGAATGGCACAACTGATCGATGATTTACTGAATCTGTCACGATTGACGCGCAGTGAGATGCGTGACGAAAAGGTTGATCTGAGCGCACTAGTGGAGGCGATCGCTACAGAGTTGCACAAAACCCAACCAGAACGCCAAGTGGAGTTTACCATTACGCCAGGATTGGTTACTAATGGTGATACTCATTTGTTACGAATCGTGCTAGAAAACCTGCTGGGTAATGCGTGGAAATTTACAGGAAAACATCAAAAAGCACGCATAGAATTTGGGCTTTTGCAGCAAGATAACACCCATGTGTATTTTGTCCGTGATGATGGCACAGGCTTCGATATGGCCTATGTTGAGAAACTCTTCGGTGCTTTTCAGCGCCTGCACGCCATGACTGAATTTGAAGGCACTGGCATCGGATTAGCTACTGTACAGCGGATTATTCACCGTCATGGTGGCCGTGTTTGGGCCGAAAGTGCAGTAGAGCAAGGCGCAACATTTTACTTCACCCTCTAACTATAGGAAACACTATACAACATGATTTTACTTGTAGAAGACAATCCCGACGATGAAGCGCTAACCTTACGCGCACTCAAGAAAAACAATATTCTGAACGACGTAGTTGTGGCACGCGATGGGGTAGAAGCCCTAGATTATCTCTTTGGTAAAGGTATGTACGCCGATCGCGACATGAGCGTTATGCCCCATCTGATCCTCTTGGATTTGAAGTTGCCTAAAATGGATGGTCTGGAAGTTTTGCGACACCTGCGGGCCGACGACAGAACAAAAATCCTTCCAGTGGTCATTCTAACCTCGTCCAAGGAGGAGCAAGACTTAATCAATGGTTACAGCTTGGGTGCCAACAGCTATGTTCGCAAACCTGTGGATTTTTCCCAATTTAGTGAATCAGTGCGACAACTAGGGTTGTACTGGTTTGTTTTAAACGAATCACCGCCGAGAGTATAGTTTTAGATGGGTATGGGTACACCTCTGCGCGTATTACTTGTTGAGGATTCAGAAGATGACGCTTTTTTGGTGCTGCGTGAACTGCAACGTGGTGGCTATGAAGTAACCTTTGAAAGAGTTGATACACCCACAGCCATGAAAGCTGCGATCGCAGGGCAAACATGGGATATCGTTATTTGCGATTATTCCATGCCTACCTTTAGCGCCCCTGCTGCATTGAAGCAGGTCAAGGAAAGTGGACTTGACTTGCCATTCATTATCGTCTCAGGCACTATTGGTGAAGATACCGCAGTAGCCGCTATGAAAGCTGGTGCCCATGACTATATCATCAAAGGCAATTTAGCGCGACTTATCCCTGCTGTTGCCCGTGAGTTGCGTGAGGCACAGGTGAGGCGGGAGCGTAAACAAGCAGAGGAGCAAATTAAAGCATCGCTTCAAGAAAAAGAGGTGCTATTGAAAGAAATTCATCATCGGGTAAAAAATAATTTGCAGATTATTTCTAGTCTGCTCAACCTGCAAGCAGAATACCTCAAGGACAATCAAGCCATTGAGGTATTCAAAGATAGCCAGAACCGGATTGAATCAATGGCTTTGATTCACGAGAAACTATATCAATCTCAAGACTTGGCAAGGATTAATTTTACTGACTATATCCAAGATTTAGTAACTAATTTATTTTATTCATATAACGTTAATTCCAGCGCTATTACCTTGAAAATGAACGTTGAGGAGGTTTTTCTAGTCATTGATGCAGCTATTCCTTGCGGATTGATTATCAATGAACTTATTTCCAATTCCCTAAAATATGCCTTTCCTCAAAGAGAACCGGGAGAAATTTCTATTGATTTTTGCTCCCTAGAAGCAAATTTATTTACACTTACTATCAGTGATAATGGTGTCGGTTTTGCCCAAGATTTTGATTTTCAAGCTACAGAATCATTAGGTTTGCGATTAGTCAAAGGTCTAACACATCAGATCCAAGGCAATATCGATTGTAGCAATAATAACGGAGTAAAATATAAAATTACATTCCCGAATATAAATTTCTAATTTTATAATTTAAATAAAAACATGAACTCAGTAAATATATTAGTTGTTGAAGATGAATTCATCGTAGCAATGGATATACAAAATCGGCTAAGGAAATTTGGATACACTGTTTCGGGGCTTGCCGATTCTGGAGAAGAAGCAATTAAAAAAGCAGCAAATGGTTCTCTAGATTTAGTTCTAATGGATATTCACCTCAAAGGAAACATGGACGGTGTGGAGGCCGCTCAAATAATTAATAACCTTTTTAAGATTCCCGTAATATATCTTACTGCTAATGCAGACGAATCAACATTGAATCGAGCAAAGCTAACAGAGCCATTTGGTTACATTCTTAAGCCATTCAAAGAAAAAGAATTAAAGTTCACTATTGAAATTACCCTTTCTAAACATCGGACGGAAAAAAAATTAAAACAGAATGAACAATGGCTGACTACTGTACTTAAAAGTATTGGAGATGCTGTAATTACTAGCGACGAATCTGGATCTGTGACTTTTATGAATCCAATTGCAGAAGAACTGACGGGTTGGAATTATTCAGATGCATTTGGGAAAGAAGCAACAGAAATATTCAATATTGCTCATGAAAAAACTCGTATAATAATTGAAAATCCTGTAACGCAAGTCCTTCAGTCGGGCAGTACTCTTGGTCTACCAGAACAGACGATACTTATTGCTAAAAACGGTACACAAATACCAATTGATGATAGTACCGCACCCATTAAAGATGACAACGGTAACATCATGGGTGCAGTTTTGGTCTTTCAGGATATCACCGAGCGCAAGCAAATTCTGGAGGCACTAGCACGTCGTCAGCAAGAATTCAAAGCACTAGTTGAAAATGCACCTGATATTATTTCCAGATTTAACACTCAATTGTGCTACGTTTACGTTAATCCAGCTATTGAAAAGGTTACAGGAATATCAGCCGAAACATTTATCGGCAAAACAAACGCAGAGTTAAATCTGCCGGAAGAATTTTGCCGGATATGCGATCGCAAGCTTCAGCAAGTTTTTCAGACCAAGCAAGAAACAGAGTTTGAATGCAGTTTAGCGATCGCTTTCCAAACAAAACATTACCATACCCGTCTTGTGCCTGAATTGGCTAGCGATGGTTCAGTATATTTTGTATTGAGTATTTCTCGTAATATTACTGCTCTAAAACTCGCAGAAGCGCAATTAATTTATGATGCCTTTCACGATATATTAACCGGTCTGCCAAACCGCGCCTTATTTATGGAGCGGCTAGAGCGTGCCTTTATGCTGACAAAACGACGTGCAAACTATACATTCGCTGTTCTCTTTCTAGACCTAGATCGCTTCAAAGTTGTCAACGACAGTCTCGGTCATACAATTGGCGATCAACTACTAACTGCCCTTGCCCGCAGATTGGAGAATTGCCTGCGCTCTGGAGACACAGTTGCCCGTTTAGGGGGAGATGAGTTTACAATTTTGCTTGATGATCTCAACAACGTCAATGACGTAATAAGCGTAGTGCAGCGGATACACGAAGCTCTGACATCTGCGTTCCAACTCAGTGGGTACGAGGTATTTACTACCGTCAGCATTGGCATCGCCCTGAGCAACGGTAGTTATAACCGACCAGAGGAACTCTTGCGCGATGCTGACATTGCAATGTATCGCGCTAAGGCATTGGGTAAAGCACGTCATGAGATATTTGACTCAACGATGTACACCCAAGTAACGCAGCTATTAGAGTTAGAGATGGATCTACGACGGGCAGTTGAACGCCAGGAGTTTCAGGTTTACTACCAGCCAATTGTTTTATTAGAAACTTACAAAATTATTGGCTTCGAGGCTCTCGTTCGCTGGCAGCACCCGCAATACGGACTAGTTCCTCCAGACAACTTTATTCCCCTAGCAGAAGAAACTGGACTAATTATCCCTATTGGTTATTGGGTACTAAGTGAAGCTTGTCGTCAAATGCGTGCTTGGCAAATGCAATTTCCTACTGACCCACCCTTGACAATCAGTGTAAATCTTTCCACTAAACAGTTTTCACAACCTGAACTGATTGAGCAAATTAACCAAATTATGCAAGAAACTGGTTTGGAAGCTGGCAGTTTAAAGCTGGAGATTACTGAAAGCGTACTGATGGAAAATATTCAATTAGCAACTTTTATGCTTTTGCAACTGCAACAAATGAATATCCAATTACACTTAGATGATTTTGGTATAGGCTATTCATCCTTGAGTTACTTGCACCGCTTTCCAAGTAATGCCTTGAAGATTGATCGTTCCTTTATTTGTAAGATTGGTGCTAATGGAGAAAACTTAGAGATTGTTCAAGCGATCATCACCCTAGCCCAGAGTCTAAATATAGATGTAATAGCAGAGGGCGTAGAAACATTAGAGCAACTGGCACAACTTAGAGCCATGAAATGCAAATATGCACAAGGATATTTTTTCTCTCAACCCCTGGATAACAAATCGGTAGAGAGATTAATTGTATCTGGCATTGAACCTAGATCCTAGCGAATACTTTTCGGATAAACCCAATAATCTCTCTTTTGTTCTGGGGAAAGGTTAAAGGGCAAAAGGGGAAAGGGAAATTTAAACCCCTTTCCCCTTTCTCCTTTAACCGAAAAGTATTGAGATGCTAGCTAGTCTTTAGCTTAGTGGTGAATGATACTAATATAAGCGCAAGTGACGTATTTTCAAAAGGTTTAAAACTTAGCTTTAAGGAAGCTGTGAAAACTAATGACTGATGACTTTTTCAGTAATAAAAAGTTACTTTTTGACCGATGGGCACCAAGTTACGACTGGCTTTTTCCTTCAGTGTTTTATCGAGCCGTTCACAAACGGTTATTGCAGTATGTCGATTTACCAGAGCCAGCAAATGTGCTTGATATAGGGTGTGGTACTGGACGCTTGCTTGAGCGCCTTGCCACTCAGTTTCCCGACCTGCGAGCCACCGGATTGGATTTATCTGCTAATATGTTGCGGTTAGCAAGACAAAGCAACCACCACCGTCCACGTTTAATTTATATCGAGGGCAAAGCTGAGTCCCTTCCCTTTGCTGATGGTCAATTTGATTCTGTTTTCAGCACTATCAGCTTCTTGCACTATTTGGAACCTAAACAGGTGCTTAATGAAATAGCACGGGTACTTTCTCCCGGTGGACGCTTTTATTTGGTTGACATTACTTCTAAAAAAGAGGCAGAACCTCAATTATTGCCAATCTCTCCCCGTGGAATTAGACTTTACAGCCCTAATCAACGTCAACTTATTGGCTCCTCTGCTGGGCTATTGTGTTTGAATCACCACTATTTACTAGGGCCTGTCTTACTAACGATTTTTGCGAAACCTCCGATTTAAAAATGGGAATGGGGACTTGCAAAAAATAAATTATCCCAAATTATTTCTAGATTTGTAGGGGCGCAAGGCATTGCGCCCTTACTTATGCAAAATATCTCTCAAACTCTTATTTCTCAGTGTCTTCTGCGCCTCTGTGGTAAACTTCTCCTGTCGGAGACGCTGCGCGAACAGGAAGCAACTTCGTGTCTACGTTATTCCGTAACTCTTGCGTAAGTCCTATTAATTACGAATCACGAATTACCTTGATGTTTCATAAACACCACAGGAACTCTGAGCAGTTTTTTAGCTAATTGGGAGAATCTATATTTCCTCTTAAGTGTAGACAAGCCGCTTGTTCTGGGAAATTGCGGCAAGTGTTCAAAAGATATTTCCACAAAGTCAAAGCGACTGTAAAACTTCGCCAATCGTTGACCTAAACATTCCAGATAAAGTGGTTGTGTTGCTGTATTAATCAAATGCTGCGTTAGCAAAGTACCCAAACCGCGATTTCTCCAAGCTGATGTAACGACCAAACTACCAAGTTCTTGTGCCCCTGAAAAACTACGTAGCTGTCCGCAAGCTACAAGATTGTCATTGCATTCAATTATCCAAAATTGCTGCCAATTTAATTGGGTTGGATCAAGTCTTGCTGAGAATACCAGCAATCGAATTGACCACTGATCCGCAGAGGTTGCTTTGCGAAGGGCACATCCAGATGGTAACAACAGATTACTCTGGCTCATTATCATTAATTATATTTTGATAGTTTGTCTCACAATCATCACATCATATAGCGGTTCTCGTTTAGGTAAGGTACACCCGTAGAGACACGGCATATTCCCTACACCTTGCGTATAATGTTGTACCGTGTCTGAGTGGGAACCTCTATATTATTCACTTAGAGGATATTTTAAAAGTCCTCAATTCTCATATTTATGTATCCTTTTTTACGTTTAAGTAGCCTGCGGCAAGCCGCTACACGTCTACATTTATTGGATAATTTCTTTCTTGCAAATCCCGGTTTATGTATTTTTGTCAGCAGACATGAGTAGTACAAAACAATACTTATGATAGAGGGAGGAATCAGCCATAACTATATTCTAGATAGATGCACCCGTACTCCTAATTTTTTAAGATAATTTTAAAGATAAATAATTAGGGATGTAATCATGGCTGAACAACAAAAATCTAATAATCAACAAGCTGCGTCTACTGCTTCTCCTGACGGCGAAACCCCTATCGACGAAAGTATCCGCAAAACTGGTGATGCGGAACAGAGTGATGCTAAATCCACTGCTACTCCAGAAGCACCAGAAAACGATGGTGTAGCAGGTAGCCCCAATCAAGGAACTGAGTCACGTTAATTAATTTGAACTTTTCCAAATTTCAACAGGTCGCGCCCATTCCTCCCTAAATTCAGCGCAGCAAGTTGGGGAGGAATCTTAGTTATTCTCGCTGGCAATTGGGGACTTTTGGTTTCTCAACCCTATTAGTTTTGATTGGTTGTAGAGATGCTAAATTTCGCGTCTCTACAGGCTTTTAGTGAAAAATCAACTAATTATCATATTTAATTGGGACACACTACTAGTCTAGATATCTGACTGTTGCATTGGTATCTCAATCACAAACTCAGTCCCCTCTCCTAATCGTCCAGCGGCAACCCGAACCCACTGGTACAGTTTGTCGTGAATCTTTAACCAGGTACCATCTTTACTCCATCGCCAAAAATAACCATAAACCGTTTGCCAAGCTGGGAAATCGCCTGGTAGTCCTCTCCATGTGCATCCCTCACACAGCACATACAATATTGCGTTGACTACCATAAATAAAGCTACAGCCCGTGGACGCCCACTGGCTTTTTCTGATGGGAACTCTTGTGCAATCAGTTCCCACTGTTCCCATGTCAAATTGCTACGGTATGCTTTAGTCATTTGCTCACAAGGTGCTGGTTTCTACAAATCTCAGCATAAGCTTTGTGAGCTTTCTTACAACATTACCCTACTTTTAAAACATCCTCTTAGCTTGTGCTAAGTTTTTGTAAAGGATAGCATTCTCTAAAGATATTGCCGCTTGAGTAGTAAGGAGTTTGAGAACTTCTACGCGATCGCGTGTAAATGCTCCTGTCGTTAGATTATTTTCTAAATAAAGAATTCCAATTAACTTACCTTGATTTTGAAGAGGTATAGACAACAAACTTTTAGGTTTCTCAGTAACAATGTAGCTGTCACCTGCTAAAAAAGAAACAGTATTTATATCGTCAATAACTAAGATTTCTCTGGAGCGTTTAACGTAGTTAATCAATGTAATAGGAACATCGTAGCTTAACTCAAGGCAAGTTGATGGAAACTCAGTGTAGGTACGATCAAAATGCGAATTTGAACGCACCACTGTGACAGTTAATGCTAAGTTATCACCTTCACTCAAAATTAAAGCGCATTTAGAGGCTCCTGCATTCTCCATAACAACTTCCATTAAAGTAGAAAGTAGTCGCTCAAGCTCGATTTCCCCAGAGAGGGCTTGAGATGCTTTAATGAATGCGGCTAAATCCAGAGACTCAGAAATACTTCTCTTCGAGCCAATAACAGTTTGTTGATCGCTTAAGGTAGGTAAAGATGATATAGATATGTTATTAACAGAAGTGCTTTCATCGCTGGGATGGATACTCAGGTTTTCTTGCTGGAGTATAGGAGTAAGTAATTGGGGATAGCGTTTTATTAAATCATTAACTTTGGCTAACGCTCCCCAATGAATGTAGCTATAGTAGGCATCAGTTAGGTAGGTTTGGGCTATCTTCTGTTTGCCCCGTTCTAGATAAAATTTAGCGGCAAGTTCGTTGGCAAGAGCTTCTTCGTTGATATACTCATATTCTTTAGCAAAGGCGATCGCGCGATCATAATTATCCATTGCTTCTATATATTGATTGAGAACTCGATGCCGCTCTGCCTCAACCAAATAAAACTTATGTAAATAATTCATTGGGGCATGATTTGCCCAGCGCTGCATCTTTTGTTGATTGACAACAATCTTGTTTAAGATTTGTTCTTGTTCAGATTCCTCAACATCAGAATAAACTGCCAGTCTAGCTAGTGAATCATAAAAATGGAAAATAGGAAAAACTAACTGTCCCATCCCACCATGCAAATAATTTTCTGCCAAGATAGCATTTTCAACCGCTTGAGAGTATTTCTGAAATAGGCAACAGAGATGCAATTTAGTTAAATATAAATATAACAGTCCCATGCCATCGTTTGCTTCCAGGTGAATCGGCAACATTTTCTCTTCATCGTAGGCTTCACCAATTAAAAGATGCGGATTTTCCGCAGTACCTATCAAGTTCAAGACACTCTGCCGATAAATCGCGCTCCAGTTAAATACTGTTTCTTGCTTGATTTGACCGATCGCACTGTTGTAAATTGCCATCTCCTGTTCCAATCCGGTCAGTTCTCTACCGACAAAATATGAACAGTAGCAATAAACATTAAGAACATAGGCTGCATATTCTAAATCTCCCGTTTCTAATCCAGCAGAGTATGCTTCCAGCAAAGGTTTTAAGTTTTCCTTGGCATGTTCCTTCCAATGCCGGATAGCAGCATTAAATACCTCTATAACCTTAGCTTTGACTTCTTTAGCATTAAAGCGAGTTAACAAACTTGCAGCCAGTTTCCCAAATTGATAGCCAAACTCAATATCTCCTACTACCCCGCAGAGTATTACCCCATAAGCTGCATAGGCATAGGCTGATAAGGAAGTGTTACCGTATTTAAGCGATAAATTAATCTGTTTAAAAGCAAACAAGGGATAAAGTACAGGAAAAGCTTGATAGGTATGACCAAGCGCACTCGATAGAATACGCATAGATGCTAAAGCTTGCTCCTCTGTCATCTCAGGCAGGTCAATTAAATCCTCAATACGCTTGCCGCTAAGATTTAATGTTAACTCTGTCATTGCTAGCTGAATATCTGACTGACTTGGATGCTCAGGAAACTCCACTCCCAAAAGTTTCAAAAAAGTGAGGGCAGTATTTACAGCCTTCAGTGCTTGGTTCTGTGCGCCATAAGCCTGAATTTTGACTTCATAAACTTTTACTTTTTCTAGCAGTGGTTTACGTACCAACACCACCTCTGCCAATTCCTCCATCTGTTCAAAGTTGCCAGCTAGGTATGCTGCCTCTGTCGCAGTTTCATACAAAGCCAGGGTAAGATGATGATTCATCTCCCAACTATCACCTGCCAGCAATTTGATGCCAGTAGTTAAATACTTAATGGCCGCGGGATAAGCTGTAGATGCTAAAGCTTTACGTCCAGCAATTAGATTCATCTGGGCTAGTTCATCTCGTTTAGCTTGAGGGGAGATGAATTCTGCTGCGATATTAAACTGATTGACAAGCTCAAAAATCTTTTCTTCCTGTTCTACAACTGGAATACTGTTGAATAACAATAGCCCAATTTTTAAATGAATTGGCTTTTTTTGCTCTTCAGGAATTAAAGAATAAGCAGCTTGTTGCACTCGGTCATGTACAAATTTATATTTAGGTAGCTGTAAATTAGAAATTGAAAATTGTGTAGATTCTATGCCATCAACAATCAAAGCTTGATTAGTATTATCTTCGGAAAAAATATTGTAGTTTTC
Organism: Nostoc flagelliforme FACHB-838; assembly: GCF_014698065.1. Taxonomy (GTDB): domain Bacteria; phylum Cyanobacteriota; class Cyanobacteriia; order Cyanobacteriales; family Nostocaceae; genus Nostoc; species Nostoc flagelliforme_B. The sequence continues at coordinate 96,547 of NZ_JACJSI010000008.1, read as the reverse complement.
AGTCTGTGGTAAAACTAGCCCATCAAGTAATGCTTGCCACAAGTCTGATGCTGTATCTACTACAGATTTTTCATTAATGATCGCTAGCGTTTTTAAGTCGAACTGATTACCAATATATGCAGCCATTTTCAAAACTTTTTGGGTATGTATCGGCAATTTTTCTATTTGCAGAGCGATAAATTCTACTACATCGTCTGTGAGAGCTATTTCTTTGACTTTTGAAATATCATATTGCCAATAAGCAGCATCAAAATTTAAGAAAATTAGTCCATCATAGTGTAAAGATTTGAGGAATTGAGCGGAAAAGAAGGGGTTGCCTTTAGTTTTAGCAAACACCATCTGGGTAAGAGCAACAGAAGCTACTTCAGGACAATGAAGGGTATCAGCAATGAAATGATTTAAATCACCCTGATTTAATGGTGCTAAAGTGATCGTATTAATAGTTACTGCTGTTTGTTCAATTTGTTGTAGTGTTAAATAAAGTGGATGCCCCTTAAAAACCTCATTATCTCTATACGAACCAATTAATAATAAACCTCCCTGCTTTTCATGAAGATGTTCTATTTCTTCTGATAGAGAAGACAACTTAATTTCACACATTAATAACTGAATTAATTTTAAAGAAGCTGTATCTGCCCATTGCAGGTCATTAAGAAATATAACTAAGGGATGTTCTTTCGTTGTAAAGATTTTGATGAATTTTTGAAATAATAAATTGAACCGATTTTGGGCAGCGTTGCCAGAGATTTTTGTAACCGGAGGTTGCTTACCCATAATCTGTTCGAGTTCAGGAATTACATTAATAATTACCTGAGTTTGTGTACCCAATTCTCTGAGAATTTTGGCTTTCCATTCTTGAATTTGGGCATCAGTTTCCGATAGCAACTGTGCGATTAAGTCCCGAAAAGCCTGCACGAATCCTGATAAGGGAATGTCACGTTGAAACTGATCAAATTTTCCTTTGATGAAGTAGCTACGCTGCCGCACAATAGGTTTGTGGACTTCATTGACCACAGCAGTTTTGCCAATGCCAGAAAAACCCGCAACTAATATCATTTCTGTTGCCCCCTCTGTCACACGCTTAAAAGCAGCGAGTAGGGTTTCAACTTCACTTTGACGACCGTAGAGTTTTTCGGGGATTACGAAACGGTCTGAGATATCCCTCACGCCTAGTTCAAAGGGTGTAATATTTCCTGTTTCTTGCCACTGGTTTTGGCACGCTTCTAAGTCATGCTTTAACCCCGAAGCGCTCTGATAGCGGTCTTCAGCATTTTTCGCCATCAGCTTGCTGATGATGTCAGACAAAATTGGTGGAATATTGGAGTTAATTCGGCTGACTTTTAACGGTTGTTTAGCAATGTGAGAGTAAACTAACTCCATCGGATCTTTAGTGATGAAGGGTAACTGTCCGGTGAGGAGTTGAAAGAAAGTAACACCGAGGGAATAAAAATCGGTGCGGTAGTCGATACCTCGGTTCATCCTTCCAGTTTGTTCTGGAGAAATGTAAGCCAGGGTGCCTTCTAAAATATTGGGGTTTGTGAGAAATTGAATTTCTCTTGGTAGGAGGGTGGCAATACTAAAGTCGATGAGTTTTATTTCATCTGTGGTAGGGTTTATGAGGATGTTGGCAGGCTTGATATCTTTGTGAATAATGCGGTCGCGATGCAGTCCTTCAAGGGTAGAAGCAATTTTAATTGCAATGGGGAAAAACTCATTGAGGGAAAGTTTATTTTCCTTCTTACCCCTTTCCTCCAGTCGCCAGTCTTGGAGGGAAATGCCGCCAAAATCTTCCATCACTAAAACGTAGCTGTTACAGTAGCTTTCTAAGCTATAGGTTTTGACTATGCCAGGAATATCAAGGTTTTTGGTAATGATATATTGATTTCGGAACTGGGCGATTTCTGCGAAGGAAGGATATTCATTCCGCATCAATTTCAGAACAACTGATTTTTGGTCTTGTTCTCTAATGCCCCGATAAACTAGGGTTTTACTTCCTGAGTAGATTTGCTCGGTAATACGATAGCCAGGAAACGCATATAATGTATCCGATACTACTAACATTGCAAACTATGCTCATAATTATTGCTTCTATGGTTTAGTATTCCCGTACAAACACTGTCGTTATCATGAAATAGGATTTTTTTGTTTTATTTTTATTATAAAATATAATTTTTTATTAAATATTTGATTTTGAAATAATGTAGGGTATTGGGCTGCTTTACTAAGCTTGTAAATTAATCTTGTGCATCTATAGAACTTATGCAAAATTACAACATATAGAAGCAATACATTAATTGCACCTATATGTTGTAATTTCCTGTTTTTGAATTTTGTTGTCAACAATGCTTTGTCAACATAAGTGTTTTTGAACTAACTATTTTACCCGCTTTTAATCAGATACCCGTCATTATAAACGGTGTATTTTTGGCTGCGATAATAATAACGAGCGCAAATACTACTTGATTTTTTGTTTAATAAAAGTCACAACCTGAGTTAGCTGTTTCTTCAAACCATCAATTTCTGCTTGCATTTTGACAATTTTCTCATTCAACGCATTGATTTCAGCGTCCGAGATTCCCCCGTTACTAGGAGTTGCGTTGCTTGCCGCTGTAGGCATCGCAGCATTGGCGACGCTAGGAGTTGCAATACTAGGAGTTGCGACGCTAGGGACTGCTACCGCAACATTGGCAACACTAGAGGTTGCAACTGTGCCATTTTTGGCAGCAACCCCTGCTCCTACTGGGACTAGTTCTGGGCGTGGCTGTTTCGCCTTGGCCATAGCTAACTTAATCGCGTTAATTAGTTGCTTTTGATCAAAAGGCTTGCCCAGAAATTCAAAATATTCAAATGGTTCTGTAATTTTCTCCGTTACCTCTTCCTTGCGACCAGACATGATCACTAAAGGAATTTTCCTTAACTCTGGGTGGGCTTGAACTTGCTGGAAAACTTCCCAGCCACTCATTTTAGGCAACAGGAAATCCAGCATAATTAGGCTGAGTTTTTCCTGAAGGATGAAATTTAGTCCTTCCACACCGTCTTTTGCTTCCAGTACCTCAAAATTGCCCGGAGGCAACATTTCTCGTACTTTTACCCTGACAACTGTAGTGTCATCAATAACTAAAATCTTGTTGCTTGCCACGACTGTTTGCTCTAACAGAAACTTTAAGTGTAAATAGCGGCTTTGCCGATTGTCCTTGAGAATCCTCCCACTATATACAAAATTTCTAGCAATTGGGGGATAGTATATTTCGGTATAAATGACATTGCTAGAGGTGTTTTGCAAAACTTTTGCTCGCGCTCTTTTCAATTTGTGTCATGGTGATATTTAACCGACAGTCCACTACATCTATATCCGCATCTTGCTTGGATGTCTATGATTTCGTCACAACAAGCCGACCTAAAGTCTGAAAGTACGGCAATGCCTAGCTGGTTACGTCGCCCGATTGGCAAAGCCAGTGAAATCTCTACCGTACAACGTATTATTAAGCAGCGCCAAATTCACACGATTTGCGAAGAAGGTCGCTGTCCCAACCGGGGAGAGTGCTATGCCCAAAAAACTGCAACTTTCTTGTTAATGGGGCCTACCTGCACACGCTCTTGTGCTTTCTGTCAAGTAGATAAAGGTCATGCACCGATGCCTCTTGATTTAGAGGAACCCCAAAAGGTAGCCCAGGCGGTGCAGCTTTTGGGATTGCGTTATGTGGTGCTGACTTCTGTAGCCCGTGATGACTTGCCCGATCAAGGTGCAGGACACTTTGTGGAGACGATCGCGACTATTCGCCAATTGAACCCAGAAACTCAAATTGAAGTGCTTACTCCTGATTTTTGGGGTGGTGCTGGTGTTGGCGAATCTGGTCAACGCCTACGAATAGCGATGATTGTCAAAGCCAAACCAGCTTGTTTCAATCACAATATTGAGACAGTGCAACGGTTAACTGGGCCAGTGCGTCGGGGAGCCAAGTATGATCGCTCGCTCTCGGTACTAGCTATGGTTAAAGAAATAGATTCGACAATTCCCACCAAATCAGGTTTGATGCTGGGACACGGAGAAACACTTGATGAAGTCATTGAAGCAATGGCTGATTTAAGAACTGTGGGGTGCGATCGCTTGACTATCGGGCAGTATATGCGTCCAACTCTTGAACATCTGCCAGTCCAAAAATATTGGACTCCAGAAGAATTCGATCAACTCGGCAGATTAGCATGGGAAATGGGATTCAACCATGTTCGTTCTGGGCCTCTGGTTCGCAGTTCCTATCATGCTGGAGAAGAGGGAGTAGGGATTGGAGAGTAGAGCCGGGGATGAGGGAGCAGGGGAGGCAGGGGGAGCAGGGGGAGCAGAGGAAGAAATAACTAATGCCCCATACCCAGTCCCCAGCGATGCACTGAGCTTGTCGAAGTCTCCTCATTAACCCTTATCGCCAGAGGAGGCCTCACCTTCCCCACTCTCTAATTCTTAACTTCACACAAATATTCTTAAAGAATTTGAGTATTTGGTACGCCAGTTTGGTATTTCTTAAAAAGTCCTGACATTAGGAGAATTGCATTATGACTGCTAAAACAACGAAGAATTCGCCAGTTGCCGACAGCGGAGCTAAACCTCCCTACGCCTTTCGCACAGGCTGGGCACTGTTCTTGTTAGCTATCAATTTCGTGGTGGCAGCCTTCTATTTCCACATTATTGAGTAGTTAAAAGTGCAGTGGTGCTGCTCAAATCGTTCCTTTGAATAAACCTTTGGGACGAATGAGCAGCACCAAAATCATGATCAACAGTGCTACACCTTGTTTGTACTGTGAACCCAGCCAAGGAGTGCTGATTTCTTGAACGATGCCAATGATAAAAGCTGCTGCGATCGCACCGTAGGGATTGCCAATGCCACCAAGTATTACTGAGGCAAATAATGGTAAAATTAAAAACCATCCCATATTTGGACGCACGGCTGTAATTAACCCATACATACTGCCGCCCAGTGACGTAAGAGTGCCAGCAATTAGCCAAGTCCAGAAAATTACTCGGTCAACATCAATACCTGAAACCCTGGCTAAGTCCAGATCGTCAGCAACTGCTCGCATCGCCTTACCAATTTTGGTATTTTGCAGCAGGTAATGCAGCGCCAAAATTGCTAGCACCGCCAACCCTAATACCAATAATTGATTTTGCGGTATCTTTAAACCCAAAATATCTAAAGCCGGAGTAACAGGCAAATTATAATTTTGGTTCTTGCCACCCCAAATAAAAATAATCCCATTGCGGAGAAATAAGGCAAGCCCGATAGAAATAATAATCAGCGTAGTGGAAGTAGCACGGATAGAGCGCATCTTTGACCATAGTAACTTTTCCGATAACAGCATTGCTGCTACTGTTCCCACCGCCGCCAGGATCATCGACAACCAAATATTGACTCCAATCGTGTTTATCAGCCAGGTAAGATAGGCTCCTAGAGTTAAAAAGTCACCGTGAGCAAAGTTAGATAACCGTAAAATTCCGTAAGTAAGAGTCAGTCCGACTGCGGCTAGAGCAATAATGCTCCCTACCGCAATCCCATTAACGATTAGTTGGGCGAATTGTGTATCCATAAGCCTTAGGTTGCATTAAAAAATTTTAAATCAGTGATTTATATAATAATTTTTTATATAGCGGCTAAATTTGACATCATAAGTTATGGTTTATAACAACATAATTTATGGTTTATAAATAAAAAAGAATTGTCCGCTAATATACATAAAATCCTGTTCGGATTTTTATGTGAGCTAAACTTGTTCACCGGTCTAGTTGACCATGCAGCAGTATTCAAGCTTACCAGACCAGAACTCACTGATAGATGCAACGCCAAAACTTTTGACAACTATTGAGCAACTTCGCGCACATCTGTGGCTGGAGAGCGGCTTAAACCAGTTGCAAAGTCGCCTTAATGATTATCTGCTTTCTGCTTGCAACACTGTCCCACAGCCAGGAGCCGCACAAGCAGAAATTTTCCAAACCGTTCTTAACGAGATTAACAGTACTGTTAACGGAAGCAATCTGGCGCTCACAAATTTTGCTGTAGGCATCGCTTTGTTTCAACCACAAGAAACTTTTGCGACAGTTTGCTATGTTTCTCACTCTCCATCCCTAAATTCACAACCTTTACTTCTAGAAGTGCTGACAGCAGAAAAAAAGCTGCTGTTGAAATTGCAAGAGGTTATAGAACTTGAAGATTTGGAACACCTTGAAAATCAACAACCACCGAGCGCTTGGCGGTTGGCTGATGATTCTGGCAGCATTATGGGATGGCTACTTATCGCCGTAGCGCCCCTAAGCTCTGCTCATGAGTCACTCATAGAATCACAAGCTCAACTCACGCAATTTATGTCAAGGTCTGCTAATTACTGTACAACAGCCTTGCTACAACTCAAACACATTTTATCTTGGCAGCAACGGTATCAACTCTTAAGTAACTCTAATCAAGATTTGGAGCGCACTAATCAACTCAAAAATCAGTTTTTGGCAAACACCAGCCACGAAATTCGCACACCGCTTAGTTCTATTATTGGGTTTACCCATCTGCTTTTAGCTCCAGGGTTTGAGCCAACTAAAGAACGCCAGCAAGAGTATTTAAGTATCATTCAGTCTAGCGGTAAGCACTTGCTAGCTCTGATTAATGATATTTTGGATCTTTCTAAAATTGAAGCGAATCAACTAGAAGTACAGTGCGAATTAGTAGATGTACCACTACTATGTATGAATGTTTTGACACTGGTGAAAGAGAAAGCCGCTAATAAGGGTTTGAAACTGTGCTTAGAACTTGAACCCGATATTACAACTCTAGTCGCCGATCCCTTACGACTCAAGCAAATGCTGCTGAATTTAATCTTCAACGCTCTCAAGTTTACCAGTGAAGGAAGTGTTGGCTTACGGGTTGCTTGCAAAGGTATATTTGTGCATTTTACAGTTTGGGATACTGGCACTGGCATCTCCCCAGAAAACCAAGTTCAACTGTTTCAGCCCTATTTCCAAATTGCCAAGGCTGTAGCGGATGGTATTGAAGGTACTGGTTTGGGTTTAGCAGTGACTCAGAAACTCGCCCAAATTCATGGTGGTTCTGTAACAGTGGAATCTGAAGTAAATCATGGCTCCCGTTTTACCCTCGCTCTTCCTCTTAAGCAAGAGGTGGAAGTGGGAGGTGCAGGGGAAGCAGAGGAAGCAGCGGAAGCAGAGGGAGCAGGGGAAGCAGAATTTTCTTCATTTCCTTTGCCTTTCACACCTAGTTCGTCTGTAGAGATTTTGCTGGTAGAAAATGATTTACCCAATGCTGATTTGATGCAAATTTATTTACGTAAATTGGGATATCAGGTGACTTGGGTTAAGAAGGCTACTGAGATGTGGGAAGCTTTAACACAGTTAAACCCAGCGGTGATTTTAATGGATGTTTATTTGGCAGATGAAAATGGTCTAAACTTGGTACAACAACTGCGAGAACATCAGCAATATCGGACGATTCCGGTAATTGTTCAAACAGCAATGGCTATGAAAAGCGATCGCGAAACCTGTCTAGCTGCTGGAGTAAATGACTATATTTCTAAACCAATTGATTTACCACTTTTAGCCAGTCTGGTGGCTAAGTATAGTAAAGCACCAAAGTCGATTGGTGGGGAGTGAGGAGTAAGGGAGATGAGGCAGTAGGGAAGACAAGGAGAATAATAATGCCCAATGCCCAATAAGTAATGGCTACAATAGAAATTGTTTGGTGCTATAGGGTTTTGGCAGGATTGAGAAATGATGCTGACAGAAAAATTCGAGCAATTAACTGGCTTATTTAAAGAAATGGAGCAGGCGTTGATTGCCTACTCTGGGGGCGTTGATAGCACTTTGGTTGCCAAAATTGCTTATGATGTGTTGGGCGATCGCGCTTTAGCTGTCACTGCTGTTTCTCCTTCGCTGTTGCCAGAAGAGTTGGAAGACGCCAAAATTCAAGCTGCAACTATTGGGATTAGACATAAAATCGTCCAGACTCACGAGATGGAGAATCCCAATTACACTTCTAACCCTGTTAATCGCTGTTATTTTTGCAAAAGTGAGTTGCACGACACTCTCAAACCTTTGGCTTTGCAATTGGACTATCCATACGTAGTGGATGGGGTGAATGCCGATGATTTGCATGATTATCGCCCAGGAATTCAGGCGGCTAAAGAAAGAGGGGCGCGATCGCCTTTAGCAGAAGTGGGTGTCACCAAAGTAGAAGTTCGCCAACTTTCGCAACAACTCGGTTTACCTTGGTGGGATAAACCTGCTCAACCTTGCCTCAGTTCGCGGTTTCCTTATGGTGAAGAGATTACTGTGGCTAAGTTGCAACGAGTCGGTAGAGGAGAAATTTATCTACGAAAACTAGGTTGGCAGAATTTGCGTGTGCGATCGGAAGGGGATACAGCACGTATTGAATTACCACCAGAACAAATTAAAGACTTTGTATTGACTAACGATTTACAAACATTAGTTTCGGCATTTCAAGATTTTGGATTTATCTATGTAACCTTAGATTTAGAAGGTTATCGCAGTGGTAAGTTAAATCAGGTTTTGAGCAGGGAAGCCTTGAGCGTTAAGGTATAGGATTTTAGCTGTATAGAAATAAAGTTTATATTTATTTACCTTCTAGAGAAACTAGAAAGCAACCGTTAATCTTCCAGATATGATTAGGCTGTTTTTCCATCAAATATAAAGCCCTTAAGGGAATTCCATCAGGAGCAAGTAGCAGCACTGGTTGAGTTATGTTTCCCTGGATAGTTGTTATCTTCTCAAAAAAGACAGAACGAGGACGGTATACTGCTGGGTAGCTTGTCTTTACCATCTGCATAAAATTTTCTGGGGTTCTAAATTGCGCCTGAATTGCCGGACTAGCGAAGATAAAAGCGCCTTGGGCATCATCCTTTTTAAAAGCTGCTAATTGGTATTCAATTACGGAACGTATGTTGATGGAATCGGCATCAGTAATTTCCATAAATCTAAAAATAGCGTAGGCGCAGCCCGTCCTAGACATCGCTCCAAGTAACGGCACGATCGCTCACTTCTGGCGCTGAGTGAGCTTGTATTCTATCTGCTGTAGTGCCGATCGCCACACATCATATCCCTCTTGAGACAAGTGCAACCCATCTGTGGTTAACTCTGAGCGCAAATTGCCTTCCATATCGGTAAACCAGCTATAAATATTGAGATAATTAGCGCCTTCTTCTTTGGCAATCACGGTTAGTTGTATGTTGAGATGACGAATGCGGCTGTTAGAAAGTCTTGGTAAGCGAGTAGGCAAAATTGATTGGACAATAATTTGAGCTTGTGGGTGAGTCTGCCGTAAACGCCGGACAATCCGGCGATAATTACGCAAAATTGTTTCATCACTAGCGCCTTTTCGTAAGTCGTTAATCCCAGCCATGATGTAAATCACATTTGGCCGTGTTGCCGAAAATGCTCCCAATCTTTTTAAAACGCCACTGGAAGTATCTCCAGATATGCCTTGATTCAGCCACAATTTCCCAGTAGGCAGTTTTTCTCTGGGAAACCACATGCTTAAAGAATCACCAACTAAAATACTTAGATGATTTGCACCTTGACCTTGAGCGATCGCTCTGGCTTCTAAAGCTAGTAAACTTTTCCAGTCGTCATAAGTTAGTTGACGTTTTTTGATCGACTCCCACAATGATCGCAAATTATCACTATTTACGCGTGTATAAATCTGACCTGTTTTCAGAGCCGCCAATCTTTGATAATAAAGTTGATTGCCAGATGTCAGCAAGAGACCAGTTGCTTGGGCACTGGGGTTGGTTAATGACTCTGTGAGGGCTGGTAATGCCTGACTGCTGAATTCTGGTACGCTAAGGACGTTTTTCTCACTTACTGTTGACTGTGAACTTTTTAGGGGTTGGAACCCTTGGTCGCTGAGTTCTGGTAAGGAGAGATCAACGGTATTGATAATTTTTGTACTGATTATTGCCTGCGAACCCTGTTTTAAATCCCACAAAAATCTAGAATTTTCTGGCAGGACAATCGACAGATGTGGAAGAGCCGATGCTGGTATTGCTAATCCTGTTAACAAGCCTGCTGCCAACAGATAACGGTCCCTCATCGCTTTCTCTCTCCTCTACTCACTGCTTTTCCATATCACAGCATTAGTTATCTGTATTCAGGAAAATTTTACTTCGGTTAATCTATTATTCTTATTTAAACTGTATAGTTTTGTAAAGCCTCTTCACAAGATTATATTTGACAATTTACGATCTCTTTAAACTACGATTTCTCCAATGGTATAAAAATCTTGTTTGTGAAAATAGTTCTACTGAAACCACTGTTTTTATCAGTCAACTACTTTAAATGACACATTTAACTTTACTGCTATCACAATTTAACTTGTACCTTTAATGTGACAATTAAAGAATTAGTATAAATTTTAGAAGAATAGGCAAAAGTTCCACTGTTGAGAATATGGATATCATACGATGGTATGTACTCAATGAGCAAGCATTAAGTTTGCCATACTGAGAATTTGAAAACTCACTATACGCAATATAAAAATCATGTTTACTTATTGAAGTATGAGTTAAAGCACATTTAAATTAAGTTTTAACTCTAGAGAAGAACCTCATTGAAAGTGCTAAGATTTAGGCTAAATCATTAGTGTTTTCCTTTTATTCCGTGGCTAGAGCTAGTACAGCGATTGGTGTCAGTCCTATTATTAAAGAGATTGTGCAAAAACAGGCACATTCCACACGCTTGACCCTTAAAGAAGTTATTCTCATGGGGATGTTAGCTATTGACAAATTAGATGATCAAGGTCGTCAAGAGCTAGCGGATCAAGTTCATCAAATGCAGGTGAATGGAGAAATTTAAGTGAGTAATTATGAGTTAAGAATTATGAGTTATAAATTTTGACAGGTCTAAACTAGGCGGTTTCCAGTAGCTTAATAATAGACTTGAAATTATGTCAGTTTCAAAGCTTGAAGTATTAGTGTATTCAACTGCTGAAGTTGATTTGCTTCTAATTTACCTATTCTTCTAGGATTAGTCTACGCTTTGTGGTAGTTATTCGAGTCACCCTAACTTTAGAAGCAACCCGTAATCCAGTACTAGCAAAATAGAGCGTAGCTTTGTTCCACTCAAGTCTGTAAATGGAAATGGAATCAAGAAAACATTACCTTTTTGGAGAGACATTAGATGAGTTCTCCGTCGTCAAGTGAGTAGATATCTGGTTCATTTTCAAAAAAGTTAAAGGCTCCTCCTGTCTGGGCAAGTAGTATTAAATCACGATCTGAAGACTTTGATGAATCGAAAAATAGTTTTTCTTCTAATAGCGATCGCTCATCATCAGAGAGAGACAGGATAACTTGTGCAAGAGATTCTACGATTTTATCTTTCGTAGACTAAAGCATAGCCATAGCTAAAGTTATCATCAATTGGAGAACCATCTAATAATTTTCTTAAGTGAGTAAAAGGAAAAGGAGAGCTAAGGTTTCGACAGTTTGAAATTACATAGAGTGTTTTAACTTTTACTTTCCCAACTTCTTCCCATAAACCTTCTTCTTTAGTTGACTTTATACAGTATTGAAGTAAATCTTGTGCTGTTTGAAGATTTAATTCTGGATTCAATTCAACTTGTTCCAAGTTTCCTTCGTATCTAACTAGGTTAGAATCTCCCACGGTTGCAAAGTAAATTTTACGTTGACCGTGAGTTTTTATTGCTTTTTTAGCTGATGACCAAATTACAGATGAGCGGAAAGTAATTGGCTGTCTGGGATTCTGATTACTAATTTCAACTGCTTCATCAAGATGTTCAGAGTAATTTCGAGAAAAAATTGCACAATGTGAATTTTGTTTAACTTGAGTTTCTAATCTCATCTGATTGATATCTGTACATAAAGTATTTATGCTATAGAGTTCCCAAAAAAGTAGAAAAAGTAATCAAAAATGAAAAAATCCCCCACCTTGCGGCAGGGGATTTTTATTACTTACCTACAAAACTAGCAGCCTAATTAACCGAACTTGCCAGCAGTAGAAGCAATCAAGAATGCAGCGTAAGTCACGACGTAGCCAACAGTAAAGTGAGCTAGACCAACTACACGACCTTGAACGATGGACAGAGCCACGGGCTTGTCTTTCCAGCGAACTAGGTTAGCTAGAGGAGTGCGTTCGTGTGCCCAAACAAGGGTTTCAATCAACTCTTGCCAGTAACCTCTCCAAGAGATTAAGAACATGAAGCCAGTAGCCCAAACTAGGTGTCCAAACAAGAACATCCAAGCCCAGACAGACAAGTTATTCACGCCGTAGGGGTTGTAACCGTTAATCAACTGAGCAGAGTTAGCCCAGAGGTAATCGCGGAACCAGCCCATGAGATATGTAGAGTTCTCATTGAACTGAGCTACGTTGCCTTGCCAAATACCTAGATGTTTCCAATGCCAGTAGAACGTAACCCAACCAAGGGTATTCAGCATCCAGAATGTAGCGAGGTAGAAGGAATCCCATGCTGAGATGTCGCAAGTACCGCCACGACCGGGGCCGTCACAAGGGAAGGCATAGCCGAAGTCCTTTTTATCGGGCATCAGCTTAGAACCACGGGCATCCAAAGCACCTTTGACCAAGATCAAGGTGGTGGTGTGCAGACCTAAAGCGATCGCATGGTGTACCAAGAAGTCGCCAGGGCCAATTGTCAAGAACAGGGAGTTAGTACCAGCATTGATGGCATCTAACCAGCCTGGCAACCAGACGTTAGCGTAGTTGGGCCATGCTGTATTGGCAATACTATCTGGGTTAGACAACAAGGTGTTTAAGCCGTACAGTACTTTACCATGAGAAGCTTGGACGAACTGGGCAAACACTGGCTCAATCAAGATTTGCTTTTCAGGAGTACCGAAAGCAACAACTACGTCGTTGTGGACGTACAAGCTGAGGGTGTGGAAGCCTAAGAAAAGAGATACCCAGCTTAAGTGGGAGATAATCGCTTCTTTGTGCTTCAATACGCGCTCAAGGACGTTGCCTTTGTTTTGTTCAGGGTCGTAATCACGTACCCAGAATATAGCTCCGTGAGCAAAAGCACCAAGTATTAGGAAACCAGCAATGTATTGATGGTGCGTGTACAGCGATGCCTGAGTTGTGTAGTCCTTAGCAATAAATGCATAAGGAGGCATGGCGTACATGTGCTGTGCCACCAAAGAGGTGACGGTTCCCAGAGCAGCTAGGTGAATACCTAACTGGAAGTGCAGCGAGTTGTTATAGGTGTCGTACAACCCTTGGTGAGGCAGGTTGAACTGACCTTCACTCTTTGTACCAGGTACTAAACCGGATTTGGAGTTCAGCATTTCTTTGATGCTGTGACCAATTCCGAAGTTAGTCCGGTACTGGTGACCGGCAATTATAAAGATAACTGCGATCGCTAAGTGGTGATGAGCTATATCAGTCAGCCACAGAGCTTCTGTCTGGGGATGGAAACCACCCAAGAAAGTCAGAATTGCAGTCCCTGCACCTTGAGATGTGCTGAATATATGCCCAGGAGTGTCAGGGTTTTGAGCGTAAACGCCCCAGTTGCCTGTAAAGAATGGTGTCAAACCTGCTGGGTGGGGTGGGGTGGATAGGAAGTTATCCCAACCTACGTGCTGTCCGCGAGCTTCGGGGATAGCAACGTGAATTAAGTGACCTGCCCAAGCCAAAGAACTAACACCAAACAAACCTGCTAAGTGGTGGTTTAGGCGGGGTTCAGCACTCTTAAACCATGCCAAGCTAGGACGGTACTTGGGTTGCAAGTGCAGCCAGCCAGCAAACAAGAACACTGCTGCCAACAACAACAGACCAACTGAACCAGTGTACAGTTCACTGTTTGTCCGCATACCGATGGTGTACCACCAGTGGTAAACACCAGAGTAAGCAATATTTACCGGATTGCTAGCGCCAGCTTGGGTAAAAGCTTCGATCGCTGGTTTACCAAAGTGGGGGTCCCAAATCGCATGGGCGATGGGACGAATATGAAGGGGATCTTTAATCCACTGTTCAAAGTTACCTTGCCAGGCTACGTGGAACAGGAGGCTGGATGCCCACAGGAAGATGATTGCCAAGTGACCGAAGTGAGTTGCGAAAATCTTTTGGTAAAGATTTTCTTCCGTCATGCCATCATGGGTTTCAAAATCGTTGCCTGTAGCGATCGCATACCATATCCGACGAGTCGTCGGGTCCTGTGCGAGATCCTGGCTAAATTTCGGAAATTTCGTCGCCATAGGTTTAATTAATCCTCTGACCTTTAGCCATCAAGTATCAGCGTCTAGAGTCCTGAGTTCTGAGTCCTGAGTTCTGAGTTTTGCCTCAGCACTCAGTACTCAGCACTCAATAACTGATTGCTACCCTACTGAAAGGATGTGTGCATGGAAGAACGCCCAAGTTGTGGCAATTCCTCCTAAGAGGTAGTGAGCTACCCCTACAGCCCGACCCTGAATAATGCTCAGAGCGCGAGGCTGAATTGCTGGTGCTACCTTCAGTTTGTTATGCGCCCAAACAATGGACTCAATCAGTTCTTGCCAGTAGCCGCGACCACTGAACAGGAACATCAAGCTGAATGCCCAAACAAAGTGAGCGCCTAAGAACATGAGTCCATAAGCAGATAGCGCACTGCCGTATGAATTGATGACTTGCGTAGCTTGTGCCCACAAGAAGTCTCGCAACCAACCGTTGATGGTGATGGCGCTTTGGGCAAAGTTACCACCGGTGATGTGAGTCACAGCACCATCTGCATCTACGGTTCCCCACACATCTGATTGCATCTTCCAGCTGAAGTGGAAAATTGCAATAGATATTGTGTTGTACATCCAGAAAAGTCCGAGGAATACGTGATCCCAACCAGACACTTGACACGTACCACCACGACCAGGACCGTCGCAGGGGAAGCGGAAGCCTAGGTTTGCTTTGTCTGGAATCAGACGAGAGCTACGGGCAAACAGTACACCTTTGAGCAGAATTAGGACAGTAACGTGGATTTGGAATGCGTGAATATGGTGGATTAAGAAATCCGCCGTACCCAAAGCAATAGGCATCATCGCCACCTTACCGCCTACAGCCAAAATTCCACCGCCGAAAGCATAGCTAACGGGTTCTAGCGCGTTGGGGGCAGTACCACCAGGAGCTAGGGTGTGGATGTTTTGTACCCACTGGGCAAACACTGGCTGCAATTGAATTGCAGTATCAGAGAACATATCTTGGGGACGCCCCAAGGCACGCATTGTATCGTTGTGGATGTAAAGTCCAAAGCTATGGAAGCCGAGGAAGATACACACCCAGTTAAGGTGAGAAATAATCGCATCTCGGTGACGAAGCACCCGATCCAGTAAGTTGTTTTGGTTCACAACTGGATCGTAATCCCGCACCATGAATATGGCAGCGTGAGCCGCACCGCCAACTATACAGAATGCACCAATCCACATGTGGTGGGTGAAAATGCACAACTGTGTAGCATAATCAGTTGCCAAATATGGATAAGGGGGCATCGCGTACATGTGATGCGCGACGATGATGGTCAGCGAACCCAAGAAGGCTAGGTTAGTAGCCAACTGAGCGTGCCAGGATGAGGTCAGGTTTTCGTAGAGACCTTTGTGACCTTCACCGGTGAAAGGACCTTTATGGTTTTCCAGGATCTCTTTAATGCTGTGACCAATACCCCAGTTGGTACGGTACTGGTGACCAGCAATAATAAAGATAACTGCGATCGCTAAGTGGTGATGAGCAATGTCAGTCATCCACAAGCCGCCTGTTACTGGGTTTAGACCGCCCTTGAAGGTCAGGAAGTCAGCATACTGACCCCAGTTCAAGGTGAAGAAAGGTGCTAAACCAGCAGCAAAGCTGGGATACAGCTCGGTCAACAAGTCTTTGTTCAAGATGAACTCGTGGGGCAAGGGTATGTCTTTGAGAGCAACGCCTGCATCCAAAAGCTTGTTAGTCGGTGCGGATACGTGGATTATGTGACCTGCCCATCCCAAGGAACCACAACCTAGCAAGATTTGCAAGTGGTGATTCAGCATTGATTCCACATTCTGGAACCATTCCAGCTTGGGAGCGCGTTTGTGGTAATGGAACCAGCCAGCAAATAGTAATAAGCCTGCTAATACCAAGCCACCGATCGCAGTAACGTAAAGCTGGAAGGAGTTTGTGATACCCCAGCCACGCCATACTTGGAACAAACCGGAGGTGATTTGAATACCGTGGAAACCACCGCCAACATCACCGTTTAAAATATCTTGTCCAACAATGGGCCAAACGACTTGGGCACTAGGTCTAACGTTCAACGGATCGCTTAACCAAGCTTCGTAGTTAGAAAACTTCGCGCCGTGGAAAATCATCCCGCTCAACCAAACCATCACTACGGCTAAGTGGCCGAAGTGGGCTGAGAATATCTTGCGGGAAATGTCTTCTAAATCGCTTGTATGTGTATCAAAATCATGGGCGAGTGCGTGCAGGTTCCAAATCCATGTGGTGGTTTTGGGACCTCTGGCTAAGGTTCTGTCAAAGTGTCCAGGTTGCGCCCATCTCTCGAATGAGGTTGGAACTGGGTCATTATCGACGATTACTCTTGCCTTTTTTTCCTCTCGCTCCGGAGGACTTATTGTCATTCGACCTCCTCTCTTGATAAGGAATGAGGAATCATGAATACCACAAAATTAACCATTACCGCAAATTCCAGAATTTTACTGAAGCCGCGATGAAGACCGATGTGGATTGTTGTTTCTCGTTGAATTATAGAGTCTCCAGTCGTACATTGTTGGAGATAGTTGGAGATATTTTAACAATAATTCAAACTTGCTGGAATTCCTGCCTTATCTGCCTTTTAACTTCAAATTTTTTTTCCAAAAGTCAATAGATCATCTATTTAATTTACAAAGAATAACAATTCGTAAAATTTATGATTTGGCTGTATGTAGGGGATGTCTCAGCTTTTACTGCTATTACTCATGAACATTTATGTCATATTTCCATTTTTGTAAGTAAAACGCTGTGAAGAATATGACTTATTTTAAAATTTCCTGAGATACAAAGAAAAACTGATGGGATCTGAGGCAGGTTTCACCTTTTGGGCTATAGTTCCAGATGGACAGTTTGAGCGAAAATAATCTGTCAATTGTCGAAGACTATCGCTGGGTGCAACGTATGAACTCGTGGCAGAAAAGTGTGTTAGACAAACTCCTCTCTGAGAGGTTCCTGATTTTCAGATGGGTAATGACATTGGTGCTGGTATTAAGCTTGACTAGTTGCGGTGATAAAGCTGGTAGCCAGGAAGTATCTACTGGTTATAGAGAAAATCCTCCACAGATTTCTCAAATTTCTAAGCAATTTTCGGAAGTTTCCCCACCATCTGTAATCCAAGAACTGCGTCCGATTTTGGAAGTTTATCAGCCACAAGTAGCAATTGTTACTCCACAGCCTGATGAAGTTTTCCAAGATAACAAAGTTACAGCCAGTTTTCAGGTTAAGGATCTACCAATATATAAGGACTCACAATTACAACTGGGGCCCCATCTACACGTAATTCTGGATAACCAACCTTATATACCTGTTTACGACCTGAATCAGCCCTTGGTTTTGCCAGACTTATCCCCAGGTACTCATACCCTGCGCGTCTTTGCCTCGCGTCCTTGGCATGAAAGCTTCAAAAATGAGGGCGCTTATGCCCAGACAACATTTCACATCTTCACCAAAACTGACGACAATAACCCAGATCCTAAGTTACCTTTGCTAACTTACAGCCGTCCTCAAAGCAGTTATGGAGCAGAACCGATATTACTAGACTTTTACCTAACTAACGCGCCCCTGCACCTCGTTGGCAAGGAAAACGCTAACGATGAATTTAGTGATTGGCGCATTCGCTGCACAATTAATGGTGAAAGCTTTATTTTTGATCGCTGGCAGGCAGTTTACCTTAAAGGCTTCCGTCCCGGAAAAAACTGGGTAAAACTGGAATTTCTCGATAATCAGGGAAATGTTCTCAAAAATGCCTTTAATACCACAGTTAGATTGATTGACTACCAGCCAAAGGGTAAAGACACTTTGTCGAGAATTGTCAGGGGAGAACTCACAGCAGATGAGGTGCGTGGTATTGTAGACCCGAATTATAGACTCACACCTACGCCTTCTGTTGAAACAACACCTTTAATACAACCGAAGGTAGAAAAACAGTCCATTCCTGAAACTGAAATTCCAAAGGAATCCAAAACACAGCCAGAAGAACCAAAACTGGAACTTCCAACGGCTGTACCATCTCCCACTTTGTCTCCTACACCATCAGAAATAATTGAGTCTCCCATACCAGAACCACAGCCAGAGGTAACGCCAACTCCTGAATCAATGCCGCTACCTGAAGAGGTTGCGCCTCAGCCAACAAAACCTAGATTTGGCGGATTTTTCAACCGTCGGGCTGGTAAAGTTCCCACCCCACAAGCACCAGTTGAAACACCTCCTACTTTGCCACCTACGCTGCCAGAGATTATTGAGTCTCCTGCACCTGAAATAATTACACCAACACCAGAACCACAGCTAGAGGTAACGCCGACTCCTGAATCAACGCCGTTACCCGAAAAATTTGTCCCTTCAACAAAATCTAGATTGGACGGATTTTTTAACCGTCGGGCTAGTAAAGTTCCCACCACACAAGCACCAGTTGAGACACCTCCTACTTTGCCACCTACGCTGCCAGAGATTATTGAGTCTCCCGCACCTGAAATAATTACGCCAACACCAGAACCACAGGCAGAGGTAATGCCAACTCCTGAATCAACGCCGTTACCCGAAAAAATAGAAGTGAAATAACTCATTTACTGTCGGGAGCAAAAAGTTGCAAAATTTTTAATTTTGCAGAACAACTAGGGAATTCTAAGTAAGGATTGGCTTTTATTGCTTACTCAGGATTACTATGGCTTCCCAGAATCAAGGTTCAACTTTTCAGGCAGTTTCCGGCGATATTCCTGTCTTACAATCGAACCGAAAAGGGTGCTTTTCAGGGCTGACAAATGGTATGAGTGTTGGTAACAAAATTAAATGCGGCTATGCTCTTGCCCTGAGTATTGGAATTTTAGGAACTACCATTGGATTAATCCTCGGAGACCACTATCAAGAAAAGGCGTTGCAGGAGCAACAAAACGCTTTTAAGGAACTTAATTTGCTTTATCGCCTCCAGACAAATATCCTCCAGACACGGACGCATCAACAGCAACTCATTCCATTAGTGCCATATCCAAACTTGTATGCAGAGGAATACAGTCACATTACCAATGTACATGCACCTGAAATTAAGCAAGTTTGGTCTGAACTTCAAAAATATAGAAAAAGTGCTGATTATGTAGGCGAAAACCATACTGAGAATATTCCCCTATTTTTGCGAACCTACGATGGTCTACCACAAACTTATATCCGGCAACTTGAGGAATTATTTCAGCAACTCGATCTATCGCCTTTAACTGAAAATAAAATTGCGATCGCCCAACAACGACTGTTGAAGTTTACCAACAGTGAATTAGCACTCAAGTTTGACGGGATATCTGATGAATTGGTTACTGTCATTAATGCTTCTTATGAGGATTTAACAGCAGCGACAGCTGAATTCAAGACAGCAGCACAAATGCGGATTTGTATTATTGCTACTAGTGTATTATTGTCAGTGTTAGTTGCTACCCTTTTAGCTTTTTTGACGAGTCGAACCATTACCTATCCCGTCGAAGTGCTAACGAAGGTGGCGCAGCGAGTCACCAAAGAATCTAATTTTGATCTGCAAGCACCCGTCATAACCACAGATGAAATTGGCATACTTGCTACTGCATTTAACCAAGTTTTACACAGAGTTAAATGCTTACTGGAAGAACAGCAAGCAGCCGCCTTTCGTCAGCAGCAAATGCAAGAAGCCCAATTGCTTCAAAGTGAGAAAATGTCTAGCTTAGGACAAATGGTAGCTGGTATTGCCCATGAAATTAATAATCCGGTGAATTTTCTCTATGGGAATTTAGACTTTGCTATTCAATATGTAGACAATTTATTAGCATTGCTACAAACCTATCGCCAAGAAGTGCCTAATCCACCTCTAGTGGTGCAAGCCTACGCCATCAAAATTGATGCAGAATTTTTAGAAGAAGATTTACCTAAACTTTTGCAGTCGATGAAGTTTGGTGCGGATCGCGTGCAACAAATTGTCTTAAGCTTGAAAAACTTCTCTCGCCTGGATGAAGCAAATGCACATCCAGTCAATATACATGAATGCCTGGATAGTACGCTACTCATCCTCAATAACCGAATCAAAAAAGGGATTACGATTGAGCGCTTATATGGTGAAATTCCTAACATTGAAGGTTTTTCTAGCTCCCTTTACCAAGTGTTCATGAACATTATCAACAATGCGCTTGATGCTTTGGAGGAACAGGACAATGCTCAAGATAACCCACGAATTACGATCGCGACTGAACTTCAAGATAAAAATTGGGTAGTTGTCCGTATTGCTGATAATGGTTCTGGTATTCCCTTTGAGGTTCAAGAGAAAATTTTTGAGATGTTCTTTACTACCAAACCAATAGGTATTGGCACTGGTATGGGTCTTTCAATTAGTCATCAGATTGTAGTCGAGAAACACGGAGGACGACTAATTTGTAAATCTAAGGTGGGTAGTGGTACAGAATTCATCATTTCTCTTCCGATTCAAAAGCAGCATTTACCCGAAAATGCTCAACTCTAACTTTTGTGATAAAGCCTCAACAAAGGCAAGCCCTGCTACCGGATTTCCTACCGTATCTAACGCAGGACTGTAGCAAGCGATCGCTCCCTCACCTGGTACTATTGCTATAAGTCCACCACCAATCCCTGATTTCATCGGTAAACCAACTCTGACTGCAAACCGGGCAGAAGCTTCGTACAATCCACAAGTTAACATCACAGCATTGACAATTCGGCGATTTTGTGAAGATACACAGCCATTGTCAAAAGCTAAGAGTTTTCCTAACAGCGCTAAATGTTCAACTTGCCCACAGATACAGCATATTTGCTCATAAGTGTCAAGTGCCGTTTCTAGATTTCCTAGATGACTTGTTTCGGCGAGATAGTTTGCGATCGCTTCATTGGCTGTTGATCGAGTTAATCGCACTGAAGCCAGCATTACCTCATCTAACTTTAATTGGCAACCTGCTAATTGGTTGAGCCATTGACAAAATAAAAAAGTGCGTTGGCTAGCGTCCTTTCCTGGTAATTTATCAGCAAGAGCAATTGCTCCACTATTAATCATGGGGTTGCGGGGATGGCCGCGATCGCTAACTAATTGTTCTAAAGAATTGAAGGGTGCATCTGATGGTTCCACCCCAACCCACCCAAAAACTGTTTCTGCTCCAAAATGTTCCAGCAGATAAAGTAAAGAAAATGTCTTAATCACGCTCATTAGCGGGAAGACACAAGCTGTATCCCCAAAGCTGATGGTTTTCCCCGATTTACAGCAGATGTGAACTGCAAACCAACCAGGATCAGCCAAAGCTAGTTGCGGAATGCGATCAATAACTTTTCCCTGTTCAGCTTTAGTTCTCGCTTGTTGTACCCAAAGTGATAACTCCGTAGTAGTTAATTTTTCAAGTCCTTTCACAACAGATACAGCCACGTTAAATTATTAATTACGAATTACCAATTACTTATGATTCCCCGTGTCAGAGCGCCCGAATTACCACAAAATTACTCTTGGCTTAACACCGATAAACCCTTGTATCTTAAACAATTCAAAGGTAGAGTCGTAATTTTGGACTTTTGGACATACTGCTGTATTAATTGTCTGCATATTTTACCAAACCTGAAATATTTAGAACAAAAATATAAAGATAGCCTTACCGTTATCGGCATCCATTCTGCCAAATTTGACAACGAAAAAGAAACAGAAAATATCCGCCAAGCTATCCTGCGCTACGACATTGAACATCCAGTTGTAGTTGACAGAGGTTTTCGGATTTGGGAAGAGTATGCTGTGCGTGCTTGGCCTACGTTAATAATTATTGATCCAGAAGGTTACGTGATTGGTCAGATTTCTGGTGAAGGAAATCGTGACACTTTAGACGAGTTGATTCAAAAGTTAATTCAGCAACACCAAAAGAAAGGCACGATTAATTTTCAAGAAATCAGCTTGACTTTAGAAAAACAGCGCCAACCATTAATCACACCCCTAGCTTTTCCTGGTAAAGTTCTAGCTACTCCAATGGGTTTGTTTATTGCTGATTCTGGACATCACCGCCTAGTTGTGAGTAGCTTCAATGGGGAAATTCTGCATTTGATTGGGACTGGAAAATCTGGTTTAACCGATGGTAGTTTTAGCGAAGCACAATTTTTTGCACCGCAGGGAATGGCTTATGATGGCGAAAATGAGATTATTTATGTTGCTGATACAGAAAATCATGCGCTGCGGCGAGTTGATTTAAAGCGTCAAGTAGTAGAAGCGATCGCAGGAACTGGTGAACAAAGCCGCAATATCCATCCTCATGGCGGTGCTGGTTTAGAAACCGCGCTGAATTCGCCTTGGGATTTAGTAAAAGTCGGAAATACCTTGTTCATTGCAATGGCTGGGCCGCATCAAATTTGGCAAATGGATTTAGAAACTGGCATCATCAAAACTTATGCTGGTACTGGTGCAGAAGCGTGTATTGATGGTTCACTTATCGAATCTGCCTTTGCTCAACCTAGTGGTATTACTAATAATGAACAAGAATTATATATTGCTGACAGTGAAGTTAGTTCAATTCGTGGTATGGGAATTGTAGAACCGTACCAAGTGCGAACTATTTGCGGTAGTGGGAGTTTATTTGGTTTTGGTGACGTTGATGGACAAGGTGAAGATGTTCGTTTGCAACACTGTTTAGGAGTGGAATACGCGCAGAATTTTTTGTGGGTGGCAGATACCTATAACCATAAAATTAAATTAGTTAGTCCCAGTGGAAATTGCCAAACAGTTTTAGGAGATGGTTCTGCTGGTTTACAAGACGGTCAAGGTAAGAATACTCAGTTTTTTGAACCTTCGGGATTGAGTGCGATCGCTTCTTTTTTATATATTGCTGATACTAATAACCACGCTATCCGCCAGGTAGATTTGAATACTTTTGAGGTGACAACGTTGCAATTTCACGGTTTGTGTGCGCCAGATGTTTGTATCCCGCCGAATTTATAGAATCATAATCTCACGCAAAGGCACGAAATAAAGCTCTATATCTAGGAGTAATTTCGCAAACACCAAGAGGCTCAGATCCCCGACTTCTTGAAGAAGTCGGGGATCTTATTGTTCATAACTTATTTAGAAATGTTGTTGAGCGATCAGTTGATAGTTGCTCAGATTATTCTTTTGCAAGTTATTTCAGTATTTTCACTAGCTAGATGTCAACAACATTGCAGAGTAGGCTTAAAATGTAAAGTTGGTATTGTCCACTCTGAATTGACTGCATTAAATCGCTTTTTGGCTAGTGCATTTGCTACATCGAATTTGGGAAAATTCCCTTTTCGGTGATGTCAAATTTGAGTAAAAATGAAATTATTTAACAATTAATATCCTATGGTTACTCTTCAACTCAGACAAATTCGAGTTCCACCAGGACAAAGAATAATCTTGGTAGATGTGAGTTGGCAAGTATTTGAAGCAATTATTAGTGAGTTAGGGGAGCATCGCGGGAGTCGAGTAGCATACAGCCAAGGAACATTAGAAATTATGGCTCCATTACCAGAACATGAGCGATCTAAGGTAATTATTGGAGACTTAGTGAAAGCCTTGCTAGATGAACTTGATCTCAATTGGGAGTCTTTAGGTTCAACTACCTTCAAACGAAAAGATATGAGTGCAGGTATTGAACCCGATGATTGTTTCTATATTCAAAACTATAAGCTAATGATTGGGAAAGATAGGATCGACCTAACTGTTGACCCTCCTCCTGATTTGGCAATTGAAATTGATGTCACCTCTAAAACCCAAATTAGTGCATATCAGGCGTTGAAAGTACCTGAAATTTGGCGATATGAAAGCAAAAACTTAGAAATTAGCTTGCTGCAAGGTGAGCAATATGAGAAGTCTCTCATCAGCCCCACATTTCCCACTTTTTCTATCACAGAACTCATTCCCCGATTTGTAGAAATGGCGCGAACCACAGGAATGAGTTCAGCACTTAGAGCGTTTCGACAATCGATAAGAGAACAAATATAAGACAGCTAAGGCAATAGAATTTGCAGATACATAAACTCTCGTCTGCCTCTGTGGACTAGGGTAAAATCAAGGTTTTGCCTGGGTCGACGCGATTGATAACGCACTTTTGAAGTATTTCGCGCTTTACTTAAAGAATGGGGAATTAATAATCCAGAGCAATTGTGACCGAATTTAATTTACAAATTCAAGAAAATAGCGATCGCCTATCAACTCCACTGGAGGATGCTTTACCTAGCTTGCTTCCCTTTAAGAGTACGATATGTGTCAACACTAAGGGCGATCGCCTTGACCGTTACCTTTCCCAAGAATTACCAGACTTATCTCGTTCCCGCATCCAACAGTTAATCGAACAGGGTAATGTTCAACTTAACGATCAAGTTTGCACATCTAAGAAGATCAATGTCAAGCTAGGCGATCGCATCACTCTCGAAATACCAGAAGTTCAACCCCTAGAACTGCAAGCAGAAGATATCCCCTTAGATATCCTTTACGAAGACGATCAGTTACTTATTCTCAACAAACCCGCAGGTTTAGTTGTCCATCCTGCGCCCGGTCATCCAGATGGCACTTTGGTAAATGCGCTTTTGGCTCACTGTGCCAATTTACCAGGGATTGGCGGAGTCCAACGTCCGGGAATTGTCCATCGATTAGATAAGGATACAACGGGAGCGATCGCGATCGCTAAAACAGATGTTGCCCATCATCATCTACAAGCGCAACTCAAAGCTAAAACCGCACGCCGAGAATACTTGGGTGTAGTTTACGGTGCGCCGAAAGTTGAAAGTGGCAGAATTGACTTACCCATTGGTCGCCATCCCCAAGACCGCAAGAAAATGGCGATTATACCCGTTGAACAAGGCGGACGAGTCGCACTCACCCACTGGCAAGTATTAGAACGCCTTGGTAACTTCACTTTAATTCACTTTCAATTAGAAACTGGACGCACCCATCAAATCCGCGTTCACAGTAGCAAAATGGGTCATCCCATTGTTGGCGATCGAGTTTATGGTTCTGGTCATTCAGTGGGGGTAAATTTGCCCGGTCAAGCACTGCACGCTTGGCGGCTAAAATTGCTGCATCCTGTTTCTGGGGAGTTGATTGAAGTGACAGCTACTCCTCCCGCGCATTTTACAAAACTTTTGGAGATGCTAAAAAGACGAACTACACTTTAAGCTCATTCCACAAACATTAAGCATTGCGAAAACCATGCCCAATGCCCATTAAAAATTAGCGTGCATTAGACATGGGATAGAGTCTGTTTCACTTAGTTAAATCTAAATGAAATTCCTACCTAACCCAAGACTTATGCACGCTATAAAATGATCAAATGGATGTACTAGCCAGCCACAGACCAAAAATTGTTATTTAATTCCTGCCAGTTGCCGATAAGGTACAGACTTTTCGATATCGATGTTGAATGACGAGATCCTTTGTGGTGTATTGCCTGTTGCATTGACACTTTGTGCCATAGACAAGAATAGAGATGGATCGCCTGCCTTGGGCTTCCGCTCTTGTGGAAGGAATCTGCGTACTTCGACCTGCCAAATGATTTGGGGGAAACCCAGTTTAGCACGGTGGTAAGCTTCATATCGTGGAGATTTAATGTTGAATGGCAACTCACCTTCAGCGCGAGATGGTAGTATCCGACGGCGCTGATAGGGCACTGTGGAGTCTCCAAAATTATTCAGGTACTCTTCAGTGTTGAGGACTTCATCAACAAAACCTCTAATACCCTTGGTAGCGACTACAATTGACCAGGCAATTTTTTCCCGCTCGTTATAAGGATCGCGGCCTAGAACGCGCTGGATTACTTGCTCAACAAAGCGATAATTATTGTTGAGGTCGTAGAAGCTTTTCTTAAAGGTATTGGAAAGCAGCAATCCCCGAATAAAGTCCCGCACTGTAATTTGTCCATTACGGAGTTGGGACTCTAAGAATGTTTCGCGATCGGCAGCAAAGGCATGAAAGAAAATTTGACGATATGCTGCTTCGATCAGAACATCTAAATCTGATGGAGAAAGCAAATTGTCTGTAGTAAAAATCCTGGGCTGTTCATCACCCGGTACTTCGTATGCAGCTACACGCTGGTTTTGACTTGAAGGGTCGTATGTTAACAGAGGAATTGCCACTCTAAAGCCTCCATGTTCTTAATTAAAGTTAATAACCGTGAAGTACCCACCGCTGATTCGCAGTACCAAATACAGCGGGGGCTTCCTGTCTCATCGGCAGATGCCACGTTAGGTACACTCATTAATGAGTGTCCGAAACCAAATCCGGTGATGGGCTTACTCTCCCTCTCTACTGTTACCAGCTTTATCCTCAGTTTGTGAGGAACCCAGGCAGCCGCCCTGCTTCCCAAGGCAGTTATTGATTTTTGTTCCGAGATTCACCCTTCAGGTTCGGAAGTGACGCTTCTACGTCGCTATCCCTAGCGCTAACGGACTCGAAAGAAACCGCTAGACACTCACGAACTCGCTAACGCTATGCTATCGCTTTTAACATCTCCCCTTCTCCCAAAGGGAGAGGCTAGCGCCAAGGGAGAAGATTCCGAATCCCTCACCATGATCATCTAAGAATCAGCAGGTAATCCCATTCCCCTTTTCTCAATTTAAGTATTAGTAGGAAAAACGATTACCCTACTGGATTTAACTCATAGCTAATTAAAAAAGGGAGTGGGGCTTCTAGCTTAATGATCATGTAAATGACTAGAAAACTTTATTCACATATTTTAGATTAGGAGATTCAGTTTCACCTTTCTGAACTGAAGCAATAACTTTTAACATTTAGCAAAAGAAATTAATGGGAATTAAGGGATTGGGAATAGAACATTGAAAAAACCTCATTTCCTCATTCTCCCAATCTCTCTACTCCCTTGACCTATCCAAAATTCCAGGGGATCTATGGTTGATTTACAGTGAGGCCAACTACGCAAAGTTGCTTCCATCCCTGCTTCCCAGTAGGGTGGTTCTAATCCTAGTCCTAAACAGAGATGAGATAGGATGTTAGCGAACTGCTCATTGTGGCCAAAGTCTCCTAGATGGGCATGGGCATATTCGTGGACTACTACACCAAACCAGTCTCTAGGTGCAACTCGACCGACATCAACCAGAATAGTGATTGGGTTTATGAGAATGTTGCACAGCCCGTCTATGCCGAAGGACTGAGCTATGGGTACTGCAAAAATTTGGATATGGCGACGCTCTTGGGGATGAAAGCATTCATGACAAAGCCCTAAATAGGTGTTGATCTGAGCGTTTATGGTATTAATATTTTCGCCGATCCAAGTGCAAATGGGGATGCGATCGCGTAAGTTATCAAACACATCCACCATACCCGGTTCTAAGGCCAGCCCCTGTACCAGATGCAAATAATCTCGCCCACGGATAAAAGCATCGCTTTGCTTGAGATAATTCACCAGCCCAAAACTGAATAAAACTGTCTTTTTTCCAGAACATCAGCCTCTTGTCTTTTTGTTACCTCTTCTGCACTGGCAATCTCAACAGAAGTTTCAATGCGAGTTTCGCTACAAAATGATGCTGTGCTGAAGCCGCCAAACCGCTTAACTGTACTGGTTCGCAGTCGCATATTTGGGCTGGCAAACCAGAATCGCTCAATGGAACTCATTGTTTCGTACTCGGTTGTCAACACTAGTCCATCTTCATCATCCATGTGAAAAAGACCGACTACAGGTACGATTTCGGCGTAACCTCTTTCGCGGAGTAATTTTCCTTGCCTGGGGTTATCGCTATCAGGCACGATCGCAAAGATGGTTTTTCCCTGATGATTCTCCTCATCCTCTCTATCCCAAGCCATTGTGCCTAGCCAAGCGACACGCGACCCTCCGACTGAAAGGCTAGGGTCAATCTCATGATATCGGCACAGTTCAATGATTTCTGGATGTTCGGCATCCAGAGTTTCTACCTGTATATCCGATTCTCCTATCTCTGAGCGCTTGAACGCCAGATGATGAGTTGCACGTTGCGATCGCCACTTACCAGCACTTAGCTGAAAAAATTCCATTGCGTCTATCAATCTTCTGACTCCTACTTATTACTCCTGCGGATGATGTTTTCCGAGTTTTTTCTTTTTAGAGTTTTTGGTATATAAACATTCTAAACATTACAGCCATTAGCGGTTAGCTTCAATGAAATTCCCTACAAAGCAAAGAGGCAAAAATGTTGCTATGTGATTGTAAACTTTGCAACTACTGATTCTAAATCGAATGGCACGCTTGAAAAAGTGAAACCCTGACCAGAATCTATTAGTCAGAGCAAAGCGACGAGTAATTAATAGTAGGGGCGTACATCTATAACTGTACGCCCATAGCGTTTTAGGACTTGCTATTAGTAACTGCTTCGTTTAAAACTAACTCTGGTTGTGGTGTCTCCTCTTCTTCTGGCAGGCCGTAAATTGACCTGTATAACTTCACGTACTCTTTGGCAGATTGATACCAACTAAAGTCTTGGGCCATCCCCCGCTTTTGTAGTTCTAGCCATTGTGGTTTGAAACGGAAGCCTTCCCAAGCCCGGATCATACAGGTGAAAAGGTCTAACGGTTCATAACGATCAAAGCAATAACCCGTGCCTGCTGCATTTTCGGGATCGTGATGGCTTACAGTGTCAACTAATCCACCTGTGCGGCGGACAATAGGCACAGAACCGTAGCGTAAAGACATCATTTGGCTGATACCGCATGGTTCAAAACGACTAGGCATTAAAAAGGCATCAGTACCAGCGTAGATCCGGCGAGACAAGGCATCGTTATACAGTAAATAAGTTGCCATGCGTCCGGGAAAGCGGGATGCTAATTGCCACATTTGAGTTTCATAGTAGCGATCGCCTGTCCCCAACAGCACAAACTGTGCATCTGTATAAGATAGGAAGCGATCGAGGATTTGCAATATCAAATCAATGCCTTTTTGTTCCACTAATCGTGTCACAATCCCAATTAAAAAGGCTTTGGAGTTGACTTCTAATCCTACTTCTTCTTGCAAAGCAATTTTATTAGCTTTGCGTTGAGCTAAAGTATCAGTACTAAACGTTTGAGCAATGTATTTGTCATCTTCTGGGTTATAAACTTCGGTATCAATGCCGTTGATAATCCCAGATAATTTACCGCTAATAAAAGACAGCAAACCTTCTAATGTTTCACCGTAAGTTGCTGTCTTAATTTGCTCGGCATAAGTGGGCGAAACTGTATTTACCTTATTGGCAAATTGTACCGCTGCTGCCATTGTGTTATGTCCTTGCATATACCAAGGACACCAAGTGATTTTTTCTAAATACCAACGCCACGGCCCTTGATAAGCCAGATTATGAATAGTAAAGACTGTGGTGATATCAGGATCTTGGTGCATCCACACAGGAATCATCCCCGTATGCCAGTCATGACAATGGATAATTTCTGGTTTCCAGTAATTCCAGGCAAACTCGGCTGCACCATTGGCAAAGAAAGTGAATCGCCAGTCTTCATCATCTCCAGAATAAATCCGGCGGGGTAGAAAAACGGGATGCCCAAATAAGTACAAGGGAACATCAGTACCAGGCAGAACGCTTTCATAAACAGCGAATTCCTGGAACATGGCAGATCCCTGCCAGATGGGTTCTTGGGGAATTTCCATTTTGTCTGGCAGGAAGCCATAGTAAGGCAAGAATATCCGCACATCATGCCCCATTTCTCTCAGGAATTTGGGTAATGCCCCAACAACATCACCCATTCCTCCTACTTTGGCAATGGGTGCTGCCTCTGCTGCAACAAATAGAATCCGCATGGTAATTTTTGCTTCCCCGATTCTGTCTATATTTGTCAAATTAACTTTATTGATCGCGACCAACACGACTTGTCGCGTCTGGCACATCTTTTGTGCAACGGCGATCAATTCTTATCTAATCACATCGGCTTGCCCAATTGCTTAAGAACCGCGTTGAATCACTGCAAAAATTTCTGATAGAATTTCTTGCGCTCCTTGATGCCGCAACAGTTCTGCTAGTTCTTGACCTAGTGCTTCGGCGTTGTTGGCAATCCCTGTGACGGTATCTTTCACGAACTTTTGACCATCTACACTGGCAACTATGCCTGTTAAAGTCAAATTTTCACCAGATATTTCTGTATTTACACCAATAGGGACTTGACAACCGCCCTCTAAAGAGCGTAAAAAAGACCGTTCGGCGAGACAGCGATCGCGTGTTTGGGGATGTTCGATCGCTTTGAGTAGAGATAGCAAGTCACTATCATCAGCACGGCATTCTATCCCTAAAGCACCTTGTCCCACGGCATGAAGGGAGATTTCTTTGGGGAGAATTTGATGCACGCGATCGCCCATTCCCAATCTCTCTAATCCTGCTGCTGCCAAAATTAGGGCATCGTATTCACCTGCATCCAGTTTTGCTAACCGTGTAATCAAGTTTCCCCGGACATCCTTAAAGGTAAAGTGGGGGAAGTGGTGGCGTAACTGTGCTAACCGCCGCAGGGAAGATGTACCAATTACCGCACCTTCTGGCAATGTATCAATTTGTTTATCTTTGTGCTTTTCATGCACTACTAATGCATCTGCTGGATTTTCCCGTTCAGTAATTGCTGCCAGTGTTAACCCTTCAGGTAAGTGAGTCGGCAGATCCTTAAGAGAATGAACAGCAAAGTCAATCTCCTGATTGAGCATTCCAACTTCAAGTTCTTTAGTAAAAAGTCCTTTATCGCCAATCTTAGCTAATGCTACATCCAAGATTTTATCGCCTTGGGTAGACATGGTGTGGACTTCAAAAATGATATCAGGAAAGCTTTTCTGGAGCTGCTCTTGTACCCAGTAGGTCTGAACCAGAGCAAGTTGGCTTTTGCGTGAGCCGATCCGAATAGTGCGTGGGGGACTAGAAACAACTGAAGTCATAAAACAATATAATATTGCAGGCGATAAATTCACTCTCATCTAGACTACCGTAGTCAGGGACTCATGCGAATTTTGAGGTTTAGATTTGGGATTTTGAATTACAATTCTTTACTAAAAAGGGAGTGAAGAATGGGGAAAAGGAATTTTCATTCCTCTCTGTGAGAGGTTACTCTCTCAAGCAATTCGACTAATTTTAGCTATTATGTACCGACAAGCAGTTATACGCTTAGACATCAGGTGCAAGCTAAGGTAGCACAGCTATGTGCCTCTAATTCATGCTTAGGGGTTAGGTTTGAGATATTCTTGTAATTGTTGGGTACGCAGTTTTGTGGTATTTTCCAAACAACCAAAATAAATGGTAGGAACAATACTTCCGCCCTCATATCCGCTTCTTTCAAACTCACAATTGGTATCTCGAAACTTAATCCATGCTAACTGTGCAGCAACCAATTTTTGTTTTCTAGACCTTTCTAATGTAGATATTAATTGTTGATAAACCTGATTCAGTTTTTTATCTGCATTCTGATAAGACAACTTTGCACATTCATTAATTGCTGCTTGAGTTTGAGCATTATTGCAGTTCAGCTTTTGAACTAAGCGCATCTCAGGTAAATTAGACCTTGTGCCTGCGATCGCGATCGTCGGAGTATCTAAACTGCTGAGAGTTAGTATACTCGCCAAAACTAGTAACAATTGACGCATAGCAAAAGATTTATTGTTAAGTAAAGGAATTTTATATTGTAAATAGAGTTGAACTTATTTACGATATTTTTGTAAATATCTGGTTTCCGTATTAAACAACTAGAAACAAAAATGAATTAGAAAGTAGTAAATAAGGTGTTACGCATTTATATTGCACATTATTTGTGAATTTGTCATTATTCATTAGTCATTTGTAATCAAATAAAAATTTAGAAGTCAGAATTCAAGAATCAGAATGAATTAGTGGTGATTTGAACCAGCCACTCTCTTGTTGATCACTAAATCTTTAATTTAGTATAAGTCTTAGCACTTATTCAGACCTTTGCAGACTCTTTACCACTGCGCCATGCGTCAACCGCACTCCAATTCAATTCTCAATTCTGACAACTGACATTTTTATTGTGCTTGATAACCAATGACTAATGACTCATAAAAGATTAAAACTCCCTTGTGTGGGTTGCGTTTTCATAATTAGGGTCTTCAGTACCAAGTAGTTTGTCCCAGAACGTAAAATACAAACCGTAATGCACTTTATACTTACGGTGATGTATAGAATGATGAATAGAACCGATAAACCACTTTCCAAGCCAGTAACTTTTAGATGACGAAGGAAATAGCTCAAATCCAAGATGGGTAAACACTGCCCATACAGTCATTGTTATAAGTGCTGTAACTAAGGTAATAAAATGCAATGGAACGATGAAGCTTACACCTACAAAAAAGATTCCTTGTACGATCGCTTCTGGCAAATCGAACGCAGAGCAACTCCAGGGTGTTGGCTCTCCTGAACGGTGGTGTCCATAATGCATCCATCTAAAAATCAGAGGTTGGTGAAACATGCGATGGATAAAATAAAAGTAAGTATCCTGAAGAACTAACACCGCAATAAAGCTAACTACTAAATACCACAGCCCGTACTTGTATGGGTCAGTGTATAATAGCGTTGCTCCCAAACTATATTCTGAGATAATAAACGCTCCACAAATAGCAAAAACCACTGCGGAGAGTACCGATAATTCGATATCGTTTTTAATGGAACAACTCATCAACGGTTTTAAATGCAAACTCTTGTTAGCGAGGGACTTACCCAAAACTAAATAAAAGAGCAAGTATGCTCCTCCAGCAATAAGAAAGTATCGCGCAAGAGTGATACCAAAAAATAAAAAGCAATAATACCAAAATGAGTGGTTTATCAATTAGACCCATTCCTAATAATTTGGTGAAATGAAAATCCCAATCATCTGCAATTTTTTTGGTAGTGAAGACCAAAGATGCTTAAATATACGATTCAATTTATTAATTTACAAAATCCACTGTTTATTTTACAACATCAACTAGTTCACAAAATATATGTTAAATTTTATTAAAAAAGTCTTAGCTAATTTTGTTGTACATATAGCAGTTTTCAATTAACCGAGGTACAAAATCTAGAACTAAGAATCAATCATATATAAAGAGTTTCTATACTCCTGCCGACGCTTGCGGACTTACTACCGCTGCGCTATCGTGCCTCAAAATCCATACATAGCTTTGTACTTCAGACAAAAGAAAACTTCTGTATATCACAAACAAGATTCTTGACTTATTATGTATGCCCTTAAACAATAAAGTAAATTATCAGTTTTATTTATATTTTTGCAACACGGAAAACCGATTGTGAACAATGAATTATCTTCTCAACAGCTAAAAGATATTGGTGAACAAGGTCTTTTAGAAATATTACAGCGCTTCTGTCCTCCAGAAATTATCGGCGATGATGCAGCAGTATTTCAAACTGCGCCAGGGCAATCTTTGGTAGTAACTACAGATGTGCTAGTTGACGGCGTGCATTTTAGCAACCTCACCACTTCCCCAGAAGATGCTGGCTGGCGATCTGCTGCTGCCAATTTATCAGATTTAGCAGCAATGGGTGCTTCCCCATTGGGAATAACTGTCGGGTTAGGACTCCCAGGTGAAATTGAGGTGAGTTGGGTTGAGCGACTATACCAGGGAATTACAGAATGCCTGCAAAAATACAATACCCCAATTGTCGGGGGTGATATTGTGCGATCGCCTGTGACGACTCTGGCAATTACTGCTTTTGGCCAAGTTAACCCTAGCCAAATTATCCGCCGTTCTGCTGCTGTTCCGGGAGATGCGATCATCGTTACAGGCGTTCATGGAGCCTCCCACGCTGGCTTAGAACTGCTCTTGCATCCCGAATTAGGACAGAATCTCCAGGAAGTGGAAAAGATGGCTCTAATCCGCGCCCACCAACACCCACAACCACGATTAGATGTCTTACCAATCCTCTGGAAAATTTTAGCAACCCCATGCCCCATGCCCATTGCTGGTATGGATAGCAGCGATGGTTTGGCAGATGCGATTATCCAAATCTGCCGCGCCAGTAGCGTTGGCGCTGTGTTACAACGCAGGCAAATTTCCTTGCCAGCAGCTTTTGACCATTGGCTGACACAAGAGCAAGCCCTAAAATATGCACTATATGGTGGCGAAGACTTTGAATTAGTACTGTGCTTACCACAAGAGTCAGCATCAGCCTTAGTGCAACATCTTGGTCAAGGTGCTGCGATCGTGGGCAAAATTACAGCCGGATCAACAGTACTATTGCACGACGAACAAAAAAAATTCCCTGACCAAGTTCTGAGTCTTAGCCAGGGATTTCAACATTTTGATCAATAGTTTTTTGTCATTTTTCTAATGACCAATGACCAATGACAAAGTTATTGCCACTTTTCAGCTACTAATTCCGCCAAATCCAAGACTCGTTGGCTGTAACCCCACTCATTGTCATACCACGCCATAACTTTTACTAGGTCATTACCCAAAACCAAAGTCAAGTTGGCATCAACAATCGAAGAAGCATCACTACCTTGATAATCAGAGGATACCAGTTCTAGTTCGCTGTAGTCCAAAATACCTTTAAGTGGGCCTTCAGCAGCATCCTTGAGAGCTTGGTTAACTTCTTCAGTAATAGTACGCTTCTCAACCTGAACAACGAAATCTACCATTGAGACGTTCGGGGTCGGTACACGTAAGGCAACGCCATTCAGCTTGCCTTTGAGGTCTGGGATAACCAGCGCCACTGCCTTTGCAGCACCAGTGGAGGTGGGTACAATATTGATTGCTGCTGCCCTCGCCCGTCGCAAATCCCGGTGAGAAGCGTCTAGCAACCGCTGATCGCCTGTATAGCTGTGGGTGGTGGTCATTGTACCTTTGATGATGCCGAACTTATCGTTCAACACCTTGGCGATTGGTGCCAAGCAATTGGTAGTACAGCTAGCGTTACTGATAATGTGGTGTTTGTTGTGGTCATAGTTGTGATGATTCACCCCAACCACAAAAGTGCCATCCTCGTTTTTACCAGGAGCGGTAATCAGAACTTTCTTGGCTCCAGCATTCACATGCTTGAGCGCTCCTTCTTTGCTAGTAAATACCCCGGTTGCTTCGATAATTAGGTCAATTCCCCACTCTTTCCAGGGCAAGTTTTCTGGGTTGCGATCGGATACGCACTTAATGGTCTTACCGTTAACGATGATAGAGTTATCATCGGCACTAATC
This sequence comes from Nostoc flagelliforme FACHB-838, assembly GCF_014698065.1. GTDB lineage: Bacteria > Cyanobacteriota > Cyanobacteriia > Cyanobacteriales > Nostocaceae > Nostoc > Nostoc flagelliforme_B. The sequence goes on along the minus strand of NZ_JACJSI010000008.1, from coordinate 61,225 downwards.
TCAGCACCTTTGATCTTGCCTAGCATCGAGTCATACTTCAGCAGGTGAGCATTAGTTCTAGGGTCTGAGGTGTCATTAATAGCGACAAGATCGATTTTACTATTCTCTCTACCCACCCAGCAACGCGCAAAGTTACGTCCAATCCGCCCGAAACCGTTGATTGCAACTCTAATCACAGTGTCTTGCCCTCTGTATTTATGCTTATATGTTGATATCGTTGACCCCAATCATATCGCAAAGGGGGGGGGCACTTTTAACCATAAAGTGTTAGATCAATAAAAAAACACATAATTTATTCAGATTTGTGGGAGTAAAGATTGTTGTTAGTGATATATGATCTGACCGATTCCGGGACTAAATAACGAATTGACTGGCGTTCGCGGCAAAATTTGCGAATTAGACTTGACGAAACTCCTACTAAAGGTATATTCAAGAGTTGCCAGTGAATGGTGTATAACTGCTCCCTGAATTGTTCTTCTACTTGCTTGCAGATTAATTTGCTTTGAGTTATAGTCTCACCACCTAGCAGTCGGGGTGCGATTAACCAATCACACATTTGTGCTAGTTCGTGTCCACGGTACCAACGGGGTAAGGTTTGGAAAGTATCCAAGCCGACAATCCAATACCAGTGAGTATTTGGGTAACAAGCAGATAAGTCAATCAGGGTGTTAATGGCATAAGAAGTCCCAGAGCGATTTGTCTCCACTAGTGAGGCAGTAAACACTGGGTTATCTTTTATGGCTAATTGCAGCATTTGCATACGATGCTCAAACAAAGCTGCTTCTTTGTGAGGAGGATTTAGAGATGGCACCCAAATTACCTTTTCAAGGGATACTTGATGCAAAGCTGTCTCGGCTACGAGCAGGTGTCCCCAATGAATTGGATCAAATGTGCCACCAAAAATTGCTAGTTGCTGCATCCAGTTAAGCCTGGGTTTTATGCAATTGAAAAATAGTTTCATTACCAATGTACTATTGTACTCAATTCACGCCTAAACTTGATGCAATTTCAAATCAGTTTCACTAAACAATGTATTATGTAGCCAATTCCAGTAAGGTAGCCAAAAATATGTATTTGACATTACAAGAATTTCTTTCCCGATGCAGCCAAAATTTTCGGAATAATCTTAAGAATAATTCAGAAATAGCAAAAACCTCCAACCAAGGTAAAATCATTCTGAACAAGGAAAACCAGAGCGGAAATATCATTTGGGCATCAAAAATAAACCTAATACAGGAGTAGTTACGGTAAAAATCAAATTCCTGTTATGATACGCGTGTCATTTGTGATTATGGTGTGGTGTGGTGTAAGAGGAGCAATAAATGACTAATTTTGTAGATTTTAATGGTAGACCATTTCATTTCATTGGTATCGGTGGCATAGGTATGTCTGCTCTGGCATACGTTCTCGCAAAGCGTCAATTTCCAGTATCAGGTTCGGATCTTCGTCCTAACCACATTACGCACAAATTGGAATCTATCGGTGCTCATATTTTTGGTAAACATGAGGCAAGCAATCTCGAATTCTTTTGCCCTCAAGTATTGGCAAATTCAGTAGTATTAAATTCACTAGAACAATTACCTGCTGATACTAAATCAAAGCTGCCTCAAGTCATTTGTTCAACAGCAATTAACACTAACAATTTAGAATACAAAGCAGCGCTAGAATTAGGTTGTCCAGTTTTACATCGTTCAGATGTACTAGCCGCCTTAATTGCCGAGTACTACAGTATTGCAGTGGCAGGAACACACGGCAAAACTACAACTAGTAGTATGATCGGCTATATGCTTTTGGAAGCAGGTCTAGACCCAACAATTTTAGTAGGTGGCGAAGTTAATGCTTGGGAAGGCAATGCTCGGCTGGGACAAAGCCAATATTTGGTAGCTGAAGCAGATGAATCAGATGGTTCTTTGGTCAAACACGCTCCAGAGATTGGCATCATTACCAATATTGAACTCGATCATCCCGACCACTACGAGACATTAGAAGAAGTCATTGACATCTTCCAGACCTTTGCTAAGGGTTGTAAAACATTAATAGGTAGCATTGACTGTGCTACAGTTCGTGATCGCTTGCAACCTACAATTAGCTACAGCTTATACTCCGATACCGACGCTGATTACACCGTCACCAATATTGATTATCGTGCTGATGGCACCACGGCTTTAGTTTGGGAAAGAGGCAAAGCTTTGGGCGTGTTGAACTTGCGCCTGCTCAGTCGGCATAATCTCAGCAATGCTCTAGCAGCAGTAGCTGTTGGTCGTGCCTTGGGCTTAGAATTTGGAGCAATTGCCAAAGGTATCGCCACATTTGAAGGAGCAAGACGACGCTTTGAGTTCCGAGGTGAAGTCAACGGCATTACCTTCATTGATGACTATGCTCATCACCCCAGTGAAATTCGTGCTACTCTCGCGGCAGCACGTTTACAGGCAAGACCAGGGCAAAGAGTAGTTACTATCTTCCAACCCCACCGCTATAGTCGTACACTGACCTTTTTAGAGGAATTTGCCGAGTCCTTTACCCATGCTGATTTAGTTGTGCTGACTGATATTTACAGTGCAGGTGAACCCAATTTAGGGCAAATTAGTGGGGAAAGTTTCGCGGCGGAAATTGCTAAACAGCATTCACAGGTAATTTATCAACCAACTTTAGCCTCAGTGTCTCACTTTCTGCTAAAAACACTACGCCCAGGAGACTTGGCACTGTTTTTGGGCGCAGGTAACTTGAATCAAGTGATTCCTGAAGTAATTACGACACTTTGTGAGCCTGCTAAAGCCACATCCTAAGTGGACACTTTGTAAAGATTTTATTTCTGAGCAAAGTACCCTGGTTCTATAGGTTCATTCTATTACCGTATCTTTGCGGTAAATAAATGTAAAAATTTTACCAATACTAAGTAAAGATGACAATTTCCCAGGCAGCTGGAAAGGTCTGCACAGTTTCTGCTTTGAACACAAAGAAACAACAAACAACTAATTCGGTGGAGAGTGAAGTAATTTACTTACCTAATACTGATTGTGCGATTAAGCCTCAGGCTTATTTGTCAGCGTTCACTTCCTATAGAGTTGGGGGAGCAGCTGATTTATACGTTTCCCCCCGAAACTTAGAAGCGCTGCAAGCAAGTCTTAAATACGCAAAAGAACGTAACTTAAAGGTGACAACACTGGGAGCAGGTTCTAACTTGCTGGTGAGCGATGGTGGCATATCAGGCTTAGTCATTGCTACTCGTCATCTCCGCTTTAGCAACTTTGACCCACAGACAGGTCAATTAACTGTTGCAGCCGGAGAATCAATTCCTAGTTTGGCATGGGCAGCAGCCGAATTAGGTTGGCAAGGATTGGAGTGGGCTGTTGGCATCCCTGGAACAGCTGGAGGTGCTGTGGTCATGAATGCAGGGGCACATAATAGCTGTATCGCAGATATGTTAGTTAGCGCCCAGGTACTTTCACCCGATGGTACGTTGGAAACTTTGACTCCCGATCAGCTAGGTTATAGCTACCGGACTTCATTATTGCAAGGTGGCAATCGCATAGTCACCCAAGCCACCTTACAACTCGCGCCTGGTGCCGACCCAGCAAAAGTTGTGGCAGTCACCAAAGAACATAAAAAGCATCGGTTAAGCACCCAACCATATAACTTTCCTAGTTGTGGTAGTGTGTTCCGCAATCCTAAACCTTACAGCGCTGGCTGGTTAATTGAACAAACTGGTCTCAAAGGCTACCAAATTGGTGGAGCGCAAGTAGCACTACTCCACGCTAATTTTATCGTTAACCGTGGTGGGGCAAAAGCTAGCGACATCTTCTGTCTCATTCGCCACATCCAACATCAAGTACAAGAACGTTGGTCTATTAATTTAGAGCCAGAAGTCAAAATGCTCGGAGAGTTTCAAAGTGCTTGTGGATAAAGAGTGGGGACTGGGGACTGAGGAAATAAGGGAAATGAATTAATAACCAATGCCCAATTCCCTACTTCCCATTCTATGACGCATTAATTATTGGTAAAAAAAGAGGCAAATTACTTACCGCATCTATAATTGAATTTGATTTGTTATTCAACGCACAAGCGTACAAATAATTATGACAGGTAAAGGACAGGGATTTGGCTTTGGCTTAGGAAAAATGAAAGAGCTGGCTGACGCTTTTAAGAAAGCACAGCAAGTTCAAGAAGGCGCAAAGCGACTCCAAGAAGAATTGGAGCAAATGGAGATTCAAGGAGAATCTGGCGGTGGCCTGGTGAAAGTGATTGTCAGTGGCAACCAAGAACCCAAGCGGGTGGAAATTTCTCCAGATGCTTTAGGAGAAGGTGCAGAAGTACTTTCCGATCTTGTAACAGTGGCAATGAAAGAAGCCTACAACAAGTCCACAGCTACAATGCGGGAACGCATGGAAGAATTAACCAGTGGCTTGGAGTTACCTGGATTTTAGTCATTGGTCATTAGTCATTAGTCATTAGTCATTAGACAAAGGACAAATGACTACTGACAAAGGACAAAAAATATCTATGCCTTACAAGTTGCTGTTTGTCTGCTTAGGTAACATCTGCCGATCGCCATCGGCAGAGAACATCATGAATCATCTAATTGAGCAGGCTGGCTTGAGCGAACACATCTTCTGTGACTCTGCTGGTACATCTAATTATCATGTTGGTAGCCCACCTGACAGACGCATGAGTGTTGCGGCTGCTACTAAGTTGGGAATTAAACTGTGTGGTCAAGCACGCCAGTTTCAAAAATCAGACTTTCAAGACTTTGATTTGATTTTGGCGATGGATCAAGAAAATTATGAGAACATCCTCACTCTTGATCAAACTAAGCAATATCATCATAAAGTTCGTTTGATGTGCGAGTTTTGCTCTCGACACACTCTTAAGGAAGTTCCAGATCCCTATTATGGTGGTCAAGAGGGATTTAATCAGGTTATTGATTTACTGATCGATGCTTGTGAAGGTCTGCTTACACAAGTTAGGAGTTAGGAGTTGTAATTCTTCACTCTTATACAGACGCGATTAATCGCGTCTCTCCTCCTCACTTTTTTATTCCACCAAACCATGCTTCATCGCAAAACGCACTAATTCTGCCCGGTTGCTGGTTGAAGTTTTTCTTAATAAACTGCTAACGTACTTTTCCACTGTGCGAGGACTCAGGTGTAGCTGATGTCCCATTTCCGCATTAGAAAGACCATGAGTCAATAACTCTAGAACTTCCTGTTCTCTATGAGTTAGGGATGAGTGCAGATGGGATTTCTGAATCTGAGTGGACAGAGAATTATGAGCATCCGCCGCTTTTGTCGAAGCAGAAATACCCAAACTGTCTTTATGAGAAAAGCGATACTCCGATTGAATAATTTGCGATCGCTCTAAAAGATTGCGGATTGCTGCTGCTAACTCTTCCAATTCAAAAGGCTTAGGTAAATATAAATCGCACCCTGACTGGTAGCCCAGAATTCTTTCCTGGGTCTTAATTCGGGCTGTTAATAAAATTACAGGCAATAAGCGAAACACTGGCTGTTGACGTACCCGACGCACCAGTTCATAGCCATTCATTTCTGGCATGATGATGTCCGTGACAATTAAATCTGGATGATAGTCATCCACCATAGCCAAAGCTTCTCGACCATCATTAGCCGTAATCACTGAGTAACCAGACAGTTCAAGATAGTCGCTAACAGACAGACGAGTGCCCAAATCATCATCCACTACAAGGATCGTCAAGGGCATGGATAGTACACCCCTAGCATTTTTTTACTCAGAAATTTACTTCTATATCCTCCATCAGTGAACACAGACAATAATAGTGTTCTTATGTTTCATACTATGACAGGATTACCAGCTAATGACTGCCTTTAGGGTTTATTTATAAAGAAAATCTTAAATCTTTAGAATGAGTTAACGAATTCTAACTCACCTTTGACTCGCTCTGCTTGGGAGGTATAAAGAGCGTTGTAATTTGTAATAACTCCTTAATAAAGGAGAGTAGATACCTATCATAATGTAAATTATTAACTTAATCAATTATTTCTCAAAAGCTAAGTAAGTATAAATACTTTTATTTTTTGTCTCCCGTTCACGCAGTATCTCCCTTAAAAGAACTTCTGATACCATCGGCTGGCTGCACCAAAAGATAGGGCAACGTCAGCAAGTCAGACGCTTTTATAGACACTCATTTATCGCTAACCTTTTTCTACAAGATGCTACGCGAACATTATCGAGCCTTAAAACCTCCGTATACTAGGGGACTACAGATTTCTCTATTTATCATTTGGATTATTAGCGTTATACCAAATTTTTCGTCTAACTGCACAAAATCAGACATGGTGAGGCAACCTGCTCAAGCAACTTGTCTCTATACAACCTCACAGATAATTGGTATCAAGTAACTTAAAGTTGCCAGAAAACGTTAATTGTGAACTTAGAAAAGCTAAATTGGTAATATAGAGTTCACCATTTATAGCGATTCTAAGATACACCCCATAATTCACAAGCCAATTCAAATAATTTTTTAGGTACATTTCAAGCAAACAAAATTATCAATGAGCGACAAGAACGACAGTTACAAAGTTATTAGCGACAACCGTCAAGCCCGTTATTTGTATGAAATTCTAGAGACTTACGAAGCTGGAATTGAATTGACAGGAACCGAGGTGAAGTCAATTCGTGCAGGTAAAGTCAATCTCCAAGATGGCTATGCTTTGCTTCGCAATGGTGAAGCATGGTTGATCAATGTGCATATCTCGCCTTACAACGCTAGTGGACAATATTTTAATCATGAACCACGGCGTACACGCAAGCTACTGTTGCATCGCCAAGAACTCCGTAAGCTAATTGGCAAAGTAGAACAGCAGGGTTTAACTTTAATCCCTTTGAAAATGTATCTCAAACGAGGTTGGGTAAAAATTAGTATAGCCCTTGGCAAAGGTAAAAAGCTCCACGATAAGCGAGAAGACTTGAAACGACGCCAAGACCAGCGTGATATTCAACGGGCGATGAAAAGCTATTGAGGGTTAATGTTGTTAAACTACCACAGCAGAGGGAGAAACGGATCGCTGCGAAAACCATGTTATATGTCCACAGCATGAGTTATGGAAATTCCTAGTTTATAGCCACAGATTGATTTTACTTACGCTGAGACTCGATACAGTGGTGAGTAACTTCGGATGACACCAGGAATTTTTACAAGTTATGAAAAGTAATCTCATTACAGCTGTTGGCGCTGGCATTCTCAGCTTAAGTATGGGTATTTTACCCTTGACTCTATCTGCACAAGCTCAAACAACGACGAATGATGCCGGAGCTAATACTACAACAACGACCACTGACGATGGTAACGATTTTGATTGGGGTTGGCTAGGGTTACTTGGTTTATTAGGTTTAGGTGGTTTGGCTGGTAAAAAGCGTGATGACCAACCGACCGCTTATCGTGATCCTAATTCTCCAACTGCAACTACCTACAGGGACTAATACCATTTTGGACTTTCCTGCGGAACGCTAGGCAAACGGCTACGATCAGTCGAAGGATTTTGGATTAGGAATGACGTTCTGTGTCTAGCTTTCGTGAATCCATCTGTAGGAATAGTTTTTCCAATTGGTACAAGTAACCCAAAACATCTTTTGGCAACTTGCTATCTATCTACAAAATTCAAAATATGTTAGTTGTCAGTTGTTTAGTAGAAAACAACTGACAACTCATTCATATTAATTTACTGCTGGTTCTGAACTAGATGATGTCTGGTTTTGAGTTAAAGGTGTCCAGTAGCTGGCAATTAAGCCAACGATGAGCCACCAGAGGGTATTGACTTCAGGACGATACCAAACAGTATCTACGGTTCCGTGAGCTAGCATACCTAACAAAATAGCGATCGCTCCAATTAACCAAAATCCGTCTATACTTTTCAATTGTCGCAATCGCCGCATTTGCAAAAATGCCGTATTAAAGGTGACAATTATTAGCCAAAGAAAGCAGGCCAAACCAACAAAGCCAGTTTCCACAGTCACTTCCAATAAGATCGAATAAGCGCTCAAAGCAGTGTAACGAGGTCGTTGGTAGAGGGGATAAACTCTATTAAAAGAGTTGTGACCAGGGCCAATGCCGAAAATTGGGCGATCGCGAATCATCTCAAATACAGCATCCCACACATTTCGGCGAAAATTGTTACTGCTATCTTTACGGTCAGCAAAAATACTGAATACTCGTTCGCGCAATATGGGTACAAATACCACTGCTAGCACCAATACCCCAATTAAACCTCCTAAGACAATCGGCAGTGACCAAGTACGCCAAAAACGAGGCATTTCCACGCTTTTCCAATAAACCAGCAATGCCATCACAGCCAAAACTGCTACCACTAGTCCAATCCAACCGCCACGGCTAAAAGTCAGGATCAGGCAGGCAGTATTGACAATTAGCATTGTTAGTGCGAGAGCTTTTTTGAGCCAACTTTGCCATGCAAAAATTGCCACTAAGCTAAAAATTACTGCTGGTAGGAGGTATCCAGCCAATAAGTTGGGATTGCCTAAATAACTGTAGACTCTTGTAGTCTTAGATAGAGGAGATTCTGGATCAACCCAAGTTGCTAGTGCTGTGGCTCCAAAAAACCATTGCCGCAACCCATATACACTGACGATTAACGATATGTGCAGATAAAGGGTGATAATCCAAGATCGGAGACGAGGCGACCTTAATACCCTGGCACAAAGGGCAAATAGTAGCAAATACAATGTCAAAGTGCCCAAGTCATTAAGTGCCGCCTTTTTCACAGGTGATAATGCTGTTGCAATTGCGGCAACTCCCCAGTAAACCAATACCAGTAGGTGAATGGGAGTGACTGAAGAGACATTTGTTGGTGTTACTTCATCAGATAAAGTCAACAACAGCCAAAACCCTACACAAGCCACCAGCAACAAACCCACCAATGTGCTTGAAGCAAAAGGTGCAAGAGCATATATTAAGCTAAGTAAACCAGCTGCTATCGCATCTCCCCATTGGAACAAGATGCTGGTTTGCCGCCAAGAACTTAACAGTCCCACCAGAGAGCGGTGTACATAACTGGTAGCAAGATATTCTTTGAGCGGTAAAGATGATAAAGTAAATCGTTGCCAGACTAAATTCATAAAAAACATTGTGATCAATAAGCCTGCCGACGCAGAACTTGGAATTGATCATAATCCCTATGGCTATAAAAAGGTAATAAGGGAGATTGCACATCTCGTAATAGCGTTCTTATTCCTAGCCATCAGTCACTATCTTTAATTTGAAACCACTTTAGTCAATATGAAGTTAAGATAGTCCTTCATCTACTTAGTACAACTTTAGATAAAATCGTGGTGAATTGAGGGTTGAATTTAAACGTAGATGCGCTTGGCTTTCCCGCAGCGCAGAGGCAAGTGCCAAGGTACGCAGAGAATTCGCTACAAATTAATCAAATATAGATAAAGAATACGTCTTTTCCAATCCCCAATCCTCAATTGCCATGACTAGATATCGCTAACTGCCTGCGAGGAAGTCGCTATTTGCAGTGGTAAAGACAGCACATAACGATATCCTGATTCTGGTGAACCTTGAATCAAAATATTCCCATTATGCAATTCTGCCAGTTGACAACTTAGTAATAGACCTAAGCTTTCACGAGAAAGACTTCCATGTGATTTAGCTAAATTTATACCCGAACTAGCAGGAAAGAAATTTGAGTCAGAATCACTCAAGTTTTGGGAATTATCCACTGCCACTGATGAAGTAGCTGGTTGCTGATGGCTTTCTGCATGAGTGTTATAACTCGCTACTTCACCTGTCAACTCTAACAGTGATAAAGAATTGAGGCGGAAGTAGGGGTCAACTTCAGTTATGCCGTCCCCTAGCCAAGGATGGGAAACCCAAATAGTAATATTGAGCGTATCTTCTTTGTAAGAAACATGAATGCGAACAATGCTACCTGTTGCGGAAAGTTGAATCACACTGAAAACCAGGTGATAGAGGATTTGCCGCACCTTGTCTTTATCTAAAGGCCAAATGCGATTGCGTCCTGGCTCTATAGAAAGGCGAATATCTTGCTCGCGGCGATTAGCCACTTCTTCTAGGGTATTGATAGCTTGTTGGCATAGCATTTCAATATCCACAGGAGCTAGATTTAGCACAGTTGAGTTGTCATCCATAGCTCCTAATTCGGTAATTTCGTTTACTAAAGAAAGTAAGTACCGACCACTATGTTGGATAATTTCCAAATATTCTCTCTGCTTTGTTGTCAAAGGCCCATAAATCTCACGTCCTAAAACGCTAGCCATACCAAGTACAGATGTTAATGGTGTACGTAACTCCTGAGTTAGTTGACCCAAAAGTTCTAGTTTCAGTTGCTTGGTAGAAACAGAGTCGCTATCTTCGGTGCGTGCGGTGATTTTAATCTCAGTGTTACGTTCGTCATTGAGTGAAAATATAGGAGTGCTTTTGGGAGTGTTTAATTCGAGTTTGCCTTGCAAGAGTCGGTTACGTTCAAACTCACTCATACTCCAACGAGCGATGATTTGTAAAAACTCAATGTCTCGGGTTGTAAAATTGCGCGGCACTAAATCCATCACTGCCAATGCACCCAAACAATGACCCTCAGCATCAATCAGTGGCGCTCCTAAGTAAGCACGAATACCATAATCCTGCACCAACTTGCTGCTAGCAAGCACTGGGTCTGTTAGCTTATGTGTATCGTTAATTACAAATATTTGTAAGCTCTCTACTACCTGCGTGCAAAATGATTCCCGGCGTGACAGTTGGCGGCTTTGTGCCAAATAATTCATTAGTCCCAGCCTAGATAAGCCCACGGCCGACTTGAACCAGTGGCGTTCATGATCCACAAATCCCAATATGGAAATTGGTGCTTCCAAAAAGTGGGCAGCAGTCTGTGTGGCTTCTTCAAAAACTGGAATCGTTTCTGGTTGCCGCAAACCTAAATCTGACAAAGCTTTGAGGCGTTGTTGTTCTCTTGATTCATGAGAATCCAAACCATCCTTTACGGCAAATAATTTGTTTTCAGGCTCTATCATTGCCACTGCTACCTTAATAATTTATCGATTTTATAATTGATACAAGTCCTATTTCTAGGTTATCAATTGCTATTTTTAAGCATTCCCTAATTTTGCCTCTGACAAACAAATTTGGGGCAAAAATTTTTTATCCCTCTCGTTAAGCCGACGATGTGGTGTATGCTACTTACTAATTACTGGTGCTGAAAGTTCTCGGTTTAGCACTGATGTAGTCTTTATTGCTTAAAATCTTGTAATCAGACTGCGTTATATTTTGATTTAGCTAGGGTAAGCTAATGCTAGGAAGGGAATAGAAAGGCGGTGTCATTCTTTATATATATAAAGGTTTTTTACTTTAATATAAAGTAAATTTACTTAAAAAAAACGACATATTGCTGTAATGATATGTACCTATTTTTACTGTTAAAATCTAGCACCCAGAAATAATAATCCCAGTAAAGGACGAGGTAAATAGATCAACATATCTCTATGGGGAAGCAAGCGACAAAATTAGGGAAAAGCTTAGTTGATAAGCCTTTTAAATTTTGAGACAAGTTGGAATGGAGGCTTGGCATAAGTCTGATGGCAACTTTGGGCGATGAAATGAATATGCATGATTTTGAATGACCCATAGTCTACTAAATAGTTTATCTAAGTCTCTATCCAATAGATTCAATCTATGATAATTTCACGCCCAAAATCGTGCAGCCTATTCTATTTTTTGCATCCGAGGAAATATTTTGTAAGGACAATTGGTAATGAATAAAATGACTGTTAGAGTTCCTTTTGTAGACCTGAAGTTACAACATGAACCAATTCAAACACAATTACAAGACGCAATCCAATCTGTGTTGGAACGGGGAGATTTTATTTTAGGGCAAGCACTCTCAGATTTTGAAGCAGCATTTGCGGCAGTGTCTGGAGCTGATTATGGAGTTGGTGTTGCATCAGGAACAGATGCGATCGCTCTGGGGTTGCAAGCGTGTAATATTGGTACTGGCGATGAAGTGATTTTACCAGCAAACACCTTTATCGCCACCTTGATTGGGGTACAACGTGCTGGCGCGAAGCCAATTCTGGTAGATTGCGATCGCCAAACAGCTTTAATTGACTTAAGAGAAGCAGCAAAGGCAATTACGCCTCAGACTAAAGCAATTATTCCTGTCCATCTCTATGGTCAGATGGTATCACCACATGAACTATTGAACTTTGCCAATACCTACAAACTACTAATTTTTGAAGATGCCGCCCAAGCACATCTCGCCCAAAGAGACGGATATCTTGCTGGTTCAGTAGGAATAGCAGCAGCTTTTAGTTTCTATCCCAGCAAAAATTTGGGAGCATTTGGGGATGGGGGAATATTGTTGACGCGAGATTCAGATGTTGCTCAGAAAATGGGGCGTTTGCGAAATTACGGTGCGTCACAAAAGTATTTTCATACTGAACCAGGTACAAATAGCCGTTTGGATACTTTACAAGCAGCCATCTTGCACCAAAAACTACCACACTTACCACAGTGGAACCGCGATCGTTTGACTATTGCCAAGCAGTATGATAAAGAATTAGCACCCTTAGCCACATCTGGGATTATCCCGATAAAAAACCAAAGTGATACAGGACATGTTTATCATCTTTATGTGATTCGAGTTGATGATTCTTGCTCAATAGAACGCCAGCAACTTCAGGAAAAACTCACAGCAGCGGGAATTCAAACTGGCATTCACTACCCAATTCCTTGTCATCTCCAGCCAGCATTCACCAACTTAGGCTATCAACCGGGAGATTTCCCCCAAGCAGAGAAGTTGTCAAAGCAAATATTATCATTACCGATGTATCCTGGTTTAAGCAGTAGCCAAGTTAAAGAAGTTGTAGCTGCGATCGCTAATGCAGTCTCAACAATTTCTCAACCAAATGAACCGTCCCCTGCTGACCTTAGCAGCGTGGTAGCCTGAAGTTAAGTCATACCTAAAGTACGTCTCAAATTAGACATTTTTTCTTTATTAATGACCAATGATTAATGACCTAACTTTTTGAATTACTGAAAATCATGGTACTCCAGCAACAGATTAAAAACAGAAACGCATCAGGCTTATTAAATCTAGCTATTTTAGGCGTTTTGCTGCTGCTTTATGCTCCGATATTGCTACATTGGTTGGATGGTTGGCTGCACAAAAATATCAGTACAGAACACGAATATTTTAGCCACGGAATTATTGGTTTACCATTTGCTGCTTATCTAAGCTGGATGAACCGAAAAAAGTGGAAACGTTTACCAGATACCATCAATCCTTTGGGCGCTGTTTTCTTGTTATTAGGGGCAGTTTTTTATCTTAGCGGTGTTACAGAATGGGTTAACCTTTCCTTGCCCGTTATATTGGTAGGATTATGCTTATGGTTTAAGGGAATATCAGGTTTGCGATCACAAGGATTTCCCCTGCTACTAGTATTTTTGGCAACCCCAACAGCATTACCTTACCTTATTGCTCCCTATACCTTGCCTCTGCAAAGCTTCATTGCTGGCACAGCAGGCTTCATACTGAATCAATTTGGTATGGAAGTAACCGTAGATGAAATAAATCTTTACGTGGGAGGAAGAATTGTAGAAGTTGCCCCCTATTGTGCAGGGCTAAAAATGTTGTTTACAACTCTCTACGTTGGCTTGATGCTGCTTTATTGGACAGATGCTTTGTCTTCACGCCGCACAGTTATATCCTTTTTATCTCTTGCTGCAATCGTTAGTATTATTGCCAATATCATTCGTAATACTTTACTAACTTTCTTTCATGGCACGGGTCAAGAAGCGGCTTTTAAATGGCTACATGACGGGTGGGGTGGTGATGTCTACTCTGCTTGTATGCTGGTTTCATTAGTACCCTTACTGAATGGGATTAATAGCTATTTCTCAGCATCTCTAGAGACTGAGCAAGAAGGAGAAAGTTAGAATCATTGGGCATGGGGCATGGTTATTTTCCTTGTCCCCCTGTCTTCATTTTTCAACACTTATACGTAAGTCATAAATATTACTGAATTCAAAATGTTCTTTTATAAAGTAAAATTTTGCCTAAGTATTGCAAATTTTACTGATGATTTTCTTCTCCAAATTTTTTAAGGAAAACCAATTGAGTCAGGTAGCAGCACTTTTGTTATTGCTATTACTGTTGGCAATGGCAGGGGTTCCCGGATACCTGACAGGACGCTGGCAATGGAAACAGCCGCCACCTGTTACTAACCTCAAAGAGTTAAAAGAGATTCGCAAGACTGGGTTAACTGTTCCTGGTTGGCAAAACATTGAACAAACAGAACAGCAAATTGGTGAACATAAATGGTCTTTGCAGGTAATTAAAAAAGAAGGTTCACAATCCCAGGCAATCCTGCTTTTGCTGCCACAAAATGGGCCTATGGATCAACCAGAGGTAGAGTGGACAGACGTTAACAGCTGGGGAAGGTCGCGCTGGGGGAAATGGGATGTAGCTCAATCTCGTTCTGCTGAATTTACTGTAAAACCGCCTGCAAAGTCGGCTTCTAATGTCCCAACTAAAGTAGAAGCTAGGTTCTTTCGTGCCTCCACACCCCAGCAAACCTTCGCTGTCTTGCAATGGTACGCTACGCCAGATGGCGGAACTCCATCACCTTTTCGCTGGTTTTTAGCGGATCAATTGACCCAGTGGCGTAAGCAACGCACTCCTTGGGTGAGCGTGAGCATCCTGATTCCAATGGAACCTTTGGGACAGGTAGAAACATCTTGGTCTTTAGCCCAGTCTATTGGAGAAACAGTGCAAGCTGCATTGATGGCAGGCCCATTGTAAAGTTTGTGATTGATGCCTTTGTGCAGAGATTCATCAACAGTATTTCTGTAAATTGTGTTCACGCTGAAACTTAGCAAAAATATGTTGACAATATGAAGTTAAAATTTAAATTTAGTAAAATTCTTTTGTTTTCCTTGGTAAATGCTTGCAGACAAAAGAAACATATAGGACATTTTTAGAGTAAAATAACCACTCGGCGCGACTAATTTTTGTATCAGTATTTTCTGCACCGATGTTCATAGATCCCAGTTCTTATATGCGTGGATTCAGCGCCCTGTGTTTTGTCAGTCTACAAGTAGGAGTTTTCTTAACAACACCTATCCAACTTGTTGTTGCCCAGCCTTTTTTACCTCAAGGACAATCACCAAATCAACCCCCCTCACCTGTGCCTGGCACTGAGGTTGTACCTCTAGGTGCAAATGAGGAAGTTTCCCCTCAACTCAGTCGTTACCTCTTGGGGCCAGGAGATGCAGTTGGGGTTGTACTTCAGCGTCCCCCTGGGCCATACCGCTTAGGAATAGGAGATGGGATTAGCGTTTCGGTTCAGCGCTTTCCAGATTTGAGCTTTCAAGCTTCCATCAATCCAGAAGGTAATATTATAGTGCCGTTACTGGGAACGGTGTCATTACAAGGTTTAACTTTGCAAGAAGCTCAAGAAAAAATTCGCTTGGCTTTAAATCGTTATGTGGTTGATCCAGTAATAGTTTTAGCCTTAGTAACACAACGTCAAGACCTGAGTTTTCAAGCTGTAATTAGTCCAGAAGGCAACATCGTCGTGCCGCAAGTGGGAACGGTGTCATTACAAGGTTTAACTTTGGAAGAAGCTCAAGAAAAAATTCGCTTAGGTTTGAGTCGCTTTTTCCCAGATCCAATCGTAGTAGTATCCTTAGCAGGGACGCGACCAGTTCAAGTTACTGTAAGTGGGGAAATATTTAGACCAG
The DNA here is from genome assembly GCF_014698065.1 of Nostoc flagelliforme FACHB-838. Classification (GTDB taxonomy): domain Bacteria; phylum Cyanobacteriota; class Cyanobacteriia; order Cyanobacteriales; family Nostocaceae; genus Nostoc; species Nostoc flagelliforme_B. The sequence goes on along the minus strand of NZ_JACJSI010000008.1, from coordinate 45,477 downwards.
GAATTTATCCAATTAATTCAGCAACACCCCGTGTTGCTGATGCCCTGCTAATATCCGGTGGTTCAACTTTGAATGCAGACCTGCGGCAGGTGCAGGTACGCCGGAAGTTAATTGATGGTTCCGTGATTTCACAAACTATTGATTTGTATGCAGCACTGCAAAATGGTGGTTCAATCCCTAATCTACGCTTACAAGATGGAGATGCGATACTCATACCTCGTCGCGAAGTCGGTAATGATGACGGTTATGACCGCAACTTGGTAGCACGTTCATCTTTGGCTACACCACAGATTAGAGTCCGGATTTTAAACTACGCTGCGGGAGGTCTTTCTATTCAAGCACTACCTAACGGCAGTACATTTGTAGATGCTTTGGGAGGAGTTAATCTAGACACTGCTAACCTCCGAGATATCGCTTTGGTTCGCTTTGATCCTGAACGAGGTCAAGCTATTACCCAAAAACTTGATGCTAAAAAAGCTCTAGGTGGTGATGCCTCTCAAAATGTCGCACTTCAAGATAATGATGTTATTGTTGTTGGTCGGAACCTCATTGGTAGAATTACTAATTTCCTAACTACCATTACCCAGCCTTTCTTCAATGTTCAATCCTTTCTCCGGTTTTTTGACAACTTCGGTGGCAGGTCAGATTAGTGACTTTAAAAGAAGGCTACAATCTTTAAATAGTTGGGAGTGGAGGTAGCCACATCTCTAACTCCGTTTTGAATTCGTTAATGTAAAAATATTAAAGATAGAAATCTGTATATAGAGTAGGAAGTTGATAGCGTTTTTATATCAAAGCCACTACCTTTAGTTTGGTGCTTCCTAATTTTGAATTTTGTTAGCGCGGCGTAACCTTTGGCATGGCTTCTCTACGAGAGGCTGCGCGAACGCTTAGAGCGAGTCCGCAAACGTGATTTTAAATTTTTAATTGGAGTGAAGCGACCATGACCCCACCAATTGTTAAGCGCTATCTTATTGCTTTCGATAAGTATAAGTGGATTGGACTAGCTAGTTTTGCTTTAGTTGTCGCCGGGTCAACTGTGGTAGCTATGCAACCAGAGCCACCTACTAGCTACATAACATCTGCCGCACTAACTTATAGCGGGCCACCAGTGTCGTTCTCTGCAACTGGTAGTGAAATTCAACAGCAAGGGAAGGAACTGAATGAGGAAGTTTTACTGTCAAATCAGATAATTGCATCAGTGGCAGAAAAAGTCGGTGTCAAACCACAAAATCTCGGTACTGCTGTCGCCCTTTCTCTTCCTAAAAAAAATCCCAGGACTGGAGAATTGGAATCAAGTATCTTGGAATTGAAATATGTAGATACTGATGCCAAACGAGGTATACAGGTATTGACAGAATTGATGCAAGCAATGATCAAGTTGAGCAGTGATATTAATACTGGGCGATTACAAGCAATTATTGAAAAGATTAACGATCGCACACCACAAGCTAAACGAGAATTGCAAATTGCTGAAAAGAAGTTGGAAAAGTATGATCGCATAGAGCGAACAGCAATATTGGCAGCAGAGAATGGCAGCTTGTTAAACGGCATTACTGGCAGCCAGAATCTACAACGGCAACTTCAGTTAACTATTTCTGGGGTTGATGGTCAAATTCGCAGTTTACAAAATAAGTTAGGCTTAACAGTCGGAGAGGCTTATATTTCTTCTGCCTTGAGTGCCGATCCAATTATAGGTAACTTGCGATCGCAAATTTATCAAAGTGAGTCGCAAATTGCTGTACTCAGAAAAGATTTGCGACCGGAACACCCAACAATGGTTGAGTTGATGCGTCAAAAACAAGCTGCTGAGGAATTGCTACAACAGCGGGCTGCTGAGGTGTTAGGTGGTGATGGCACGGCGGCTCCACTTCAGGGTAGCGTTGCAGGTATTCGTACCCAAAGTAGCTTAGATCCCGCACGCCAGCAATTGGCAAACCAAATGGTGGCTTTGCAAACCCAACAGGAGACGCTGCAACAACAACTAGCTCAAGAAATCCGACAAGAAGCGCGGCTACGGCAAGAGTATTCTCTGATACCCAATAAGCAATTAGAGCGATCGCGTTTAGAACAAGAGGTTGCACTTAAAAAAGCCATTTATGACCAAATGCAGGTGAAGCTAACTGATGCTAAAACCGCAGAGGCAGAAACTACCAGCAGCCTTAGCATTGCCAGACGCCCCACAGTGGCTGTCGATGTTAAACCTCCTAAGAGTGTGCCTATTACCCTTGCTGTCGGTAGTTTTTTAGGTGTGGTGATTGGTGGCGGGGTGATATTTTTGTTGGGAGCGTTGGAAGGAACTTTCAAAACCAGGGAAGATATCGGCCAGACCCTCAAGCAACGGGAAGTGGCACTGTTGGGAGAATTGCCTTTAATGCCAATTGATGATTTACCTCAAGGAGCAGTGCCGGTCTTACTTTCTGCGGATTCTCCTTATTTAGAATTTTATGAGAAATTCCGTAGTAATCTGCGCCGAATTGGTGGTAAAGCCTTAAAGGTGGTCTTGATTGCTAGCACCAGCAGTTCAGAGGGTAAAACGACAAGTGCATATAACTTGGGCATAGCTTCTGCACGGGCTGGTAAAAGAACCTTGATTATCGAAACAGATTTGCGATCGCCTTCTGGTTGTACATCCCTGAATGTAATTCCTGACCCTGAAGCCAGTATTGAACCCCTACGTTATTACGCTAACTTGAGTGAATGTATTCGTTTAGTCCCTGATGTAGAAAATTTATACATTCTTCCCAGTCCTGGCCCTGTGCGGCAATCTGCTGCCATTCTTGAATCCAGCGAAATGCGGCGGTTGATGGAAGATGTGCGCCAACGTTTTGATTTAGTCATTTTAGATACTAGCCCTCTCAGCATATCCAACGATCCTTTGTTAATTCAACCCTACAGCGATGGAATCGTACTAGTAACGCGACCGCATTATACACAAGAGAATATGCTAGGTGAGGCTATTGATCAGTTGGTTGAATCTGAACTAGGGTTATTGGGAGGAATTATTAATGGTGCTGATATCATAGTTTCTGTGCCTGAACAAGTTACCCAATCATCAACATTTACATCTACATCTAGGGTAGAAGAATCAGAAGAACTTTCAGCTCGTGCTAGCAAAAACTAATAATTGCCAAATCGCAAACTGTCTGGTATACAAGGTTAGCACAGAGGATACGCAGAGAATTGAAAGATAGCAATTGTTTCGCTACAAGTTTTTCTAAATTCCGTACTTAGTCACGTCTAAACAACCCAAATAAGGGAGCAAGAATTACCCCAAAAACAAAACCACCGATGTGGGCCCAGTAGGCAACTCCACCAGTTTGCACAGTCATATTAGCGGCTGTTTGTAGGGTAGCAAGACCGGATATGACATTTTGCACAACAAAAAGTCCAATTATTACTAGTGCTGGAACTCTGATTGTAGTGATAAAAAACCCTAAAAATATTAAGGTCATGACTTTAGCGTGAGGAAAGCGGATAATGTACGCTCCCAAAACTCCAGAAATTGCACCACTTGCCCCCAAGGAAGGAATCTCAGAATTCATCCCAATAAACCATTGACACAAGGCAGCTAAAGCGCCACACGCCAAATAAAAAATCAGATATTTGGCATGACCCAATCGATCTTCAATATTGTTGCCAAAAACCCAGAGAAATACCATATTCGAGATTAAGTGCCACCAACCGCCGTGTAAGAATTGCGACGTAAATAGAGTTATCCACTCTCCACTCAAATTGGTGGTTAACTCTTGAGGTACTACCGCATACTGGCTTAAAAACTGACTCAATTGTGCATTTGACAGGCTTACCTCATGAATAAAAACTAGAGTATTCATGCCAATTAACCCGTAGGTGAAATACGGGGTGATTCGCGCCGGATTTTCATCGTAGAGGGGAAACACAGGTGTTTTTCCTAAATTATTGACTAACTGCAATATAGCTTGTAAGGCTAGCAGTTGCGAAGGTTAGGCGATTTCACCTATTAAATCAAGCAGTATAATTGAGGTTAAAGTAGCATTAAAAATTACTTATACCAAGATTCTTCCAGGGATTTATCGCTAAATAAACCTAAGAGTGGGCCGAGAATTGCCCCGAAAATAAACCCGCCTGCATGGGCCCAGTACGCAATACCGCCACTTTCCATACCAATATTGGTGCGTGCTTCTAGACTAGTAAGCCCGTAGAAAGCTTGTTCGAGAAACCAGAATCCTAAAAAGAAATATGCCGGGACACGGAAAGTTGGGAAGAAAAATCCTAAAGGTACAACGCCAAGAACTTCAGCGTTGGGAAAGCGGAGAATGTATGCACCCATAACACCTGCGATCGCACCACTTGCACCCAAAGAAGGAATGCTAGAATCTTGAGCGAAGAACCACTGAGTCAAGGATGCCAAAACACCACAAGATAAATAAAACAGTAAATATTTGGCGTGACCTAACTTATCTTCAACGTTGTTACCAAAAATCCAGAGAAACAGCATATTACCTGCTAAGTGCAAGAAACCACCGTGCAAAAATTGTGAAGTAATCAAAGTTGCCCACTCTGGCACTGGTTGATGTAAAGAGATACCACCAAAGCTTAAAGTTAGTTCTCGTGGAACTACAGCCGCAAGGTGCAAAAATCCATTTAATGCTTGTGGGGGAAGATTTGCTTCATAAAGAAAAGCGAGGACGTTGGCAGCAATCAGCCCATAAGTAACATAAGGCGTGATTGTTGTCGGATTATTATCTCTAATGGGAACCACGGGCGTTTTTTCCTGAATTTTAAAACAGTAGTATCACAATACTGAATTCTATAAGTGGTTTCTTCTACCCCGTGGATGGATCTCGCTTTCACTAAGTAATTAATTAGTATTTATATTATGTATGAGCTAATGCTCATGTAATAAACGTACACTTAGAGAAAACTGCTGCCTGACCGCACAATCTATTTTGCTCATCTAAGAGATTCCAGAGGATGCCATCTTGGATCTCAAAACCTTTACCACTGCTGGTGAGCCGCACACCAGAAAAATTGATAAAACTTGACTCATTTTAGGGGTTGACTAGTTCTCCCTAAGCCTGAAAATATTCGATTTAAAGCATATTAGCTAGGCAAACTCATGTTTTTTTCAAATTCTCTGGAAAATCAACTCCAGCGTTGGAACGAAACCATTCGCAATCAGCCGAAAAATCCTAATGCTTACATTCGCCGAGGCATGGTTAAGTTTCAACTAGCTAAGATTGATGAATCTATTCAAGATTTTGACATAGCAGAACAATTGGATGCCCGTATGAAACCCTACCTTTGGCAACGGGGATTATCGTATTATTATGCAGAAAGATTTGCTGAGGGCGCTGAACAATTTGAAATAGATTTGACTGTGAATGCTCAAGATGTAGAAGAAACAGTGTGGCGATATCTCTGTATAGCTCGTTCGTTAAATGTTGAAGAGGCACGTAATTCTTTACTAACTGTGAAAAATGACCCTCGATGCATCATGCAGCGCGTATATGATTTGTATTCGGGAAATTGTACCCCAGATGATGTTTTAACTGCTGGTCAATCAGAAGGGATAAAGGGAAATTTTTACAGCCATCTTTACTTGTGATTATATTACGAAGTGGAGAATAATGTTGATTTGGCTCAGGAATATATAGTTAAAGCTGCTGATAATTACAAGATTGATGATTATATGTGGTACTTGGCGCAGGTACATAAAATGCTGCGAGGATGGTCTTGATTTTCTCAATAGTAAATATAAATAGATTAAGCATTGAGGTTATTTTTCTCGTTCAATCTTTGGTCAATTTCACTAATGAAGCTTTCTACTTTAGAGATAATATCATCAACCATCATGTCATCAATAATAATCTCTTTGCCCTCTTTTGTCTTTCCATTTCTATGTACTAAATCGTGCCTTATTGATATAGCTTTTTGAATAGCATTTCATAAACTCTTCCCCATACCAACCGCCTGTACCAGATAGATTAATATTCATTCCGTTTTCATGAATGAACCCTGTGACTTGCCCGATAGTTCCTGGCTCACGAAACAAAGCGATCGCAGCATTAATATGGACACGAGTGATGTTATCAGGTCTGGCTTCTTCACCTGAGTATTTAAAATCTTCTTTGGGGCAAACAACAATAACAGCAAGCAGCCGCTTCCTGAAACGAGTGATTGCATCTCTCATCATCTCGCCACCGTAGGAAACACCAGGATCACATACCGGAACTAAGTTGATCTGCATAATCCAATATAACTGTGCAACCTAACTATTTATTATACGGGAACGTCTTAGTATAAAAATAAGCGATTCAGCCAAATGAAGAGTGAAAAACTTTCTAGTTTCGGTAGCTTCGATTTCAAACTCCACTTATCGGTACAAATCGGCATCTTCAATAATTATGCTGCATAGTTGTAGACAGGAACTTCAGTAAAATGATCCGGCTGTTGCCCACTGAGGATAATTTGCTGTAAATGCTCTACAGTTGATGGAGAAAAAAATTGTTCTCCTGTTTCTTCATTCACGCGAGCAGGTACGTTCTCAATCATGAATATCTGTCCATTTAGCTCTAAGGTGTAAATTACCTTTTTTTCAACTAGCGTTTCTTGCTCATCAATCATTGCCACGATTTCTCCTTTGTGTAAAGTTTTCATTCCATTTCTGTGGGTCAGGTTGATACAGAGTAATAATTTTGACTAATGGACGAGAGGGATAGCTACATTGAACATGAATGGGTCTTTGCGCTTGGGTCAAACCACTAATGAGACAGCTTGGGCCGTACTTATCATTTGGATAGTCTTCAATAACCTGTCCATTAGCAATTACCTCTCTGATTTCTTGAACCTGAACTTGTCGCAAGATAGATTGATCAACGGCGTGCTTGGAAAACTCAAATTTTTCATCAGCAACTTTCTGACGGATTTCTTTAATAAGTGAGGTCATATAACTATTTTTTCACATCCGTCTGGCTCAGGGTATATGTCATCCTCCATGTAGACTCTTATTTGCTACGCATCTGTTACTTCGATTTCAAACTGCACTTGGCGATACTAATATGCGTAGGCATAACCCATCGTAGACGTTGCTATTTTCACATCCATCGAATTGCTACCCTAACCAAGCACTAATGCTCTAGCATTTTATCTCGTAGATGCTTTTTGGCGATCGCCTCCTAGATTTTTCGCAATAATTCCCGAATAGCGATCGCACAATCAGGGAAAGCTAAAGGTGAAATTGTCACATCCTCTGCAAGTATGCTCTCACTGTGATATCCGTCTGGACTAGGGAGACGATACATATACAACTTGCGTCCATTAACATCTAAAATCCAGTACTCAATAATACCTGACTTTGAGTATGCGTTCGCCCTTGGCGTTGGCGAAGCCATCGCTTTTACTTCTCGATCATATTTGAGACTGGAATCAGCTATTTCAATCAGTAAAAACACTTCGGAAGCATTGGGATGATGATCCTCATAATCTAATGGATTCAGCTTCACCACTGAAATATCTGGTTCTGGTTCCGAATAATCATCAAGTTGCACTGGTGACTGAATTCTTAATAAAACTTTGTCACCCAAACGTTGACGTAACAACCTTTCTGTGCGGGTAATTGCTGATTCGTGAGCAGTACCTTTTGCTGACATTCTGATGATTTGTCCCGCGATTAATTCTAAGCGTTCCTCAGGATGAAAAATCCCCGTTTCCGCCATTTTGTGATATTCTCGAACACTAATTAGGCGAATATTGGTCAGCATAAAATTCACGTTAACGTCCTAGCATTTTATCCCGCAGATGTTTAATGCGATCGCGCAATTTTGCCGCTTCTTCAAATTCCAGTTTCTTCGCTGCTTCTTTCATCTGCGCTTCTAACAGAGTAATCAACCCTGGAATCTGTTCTAATGGCAGTTCATCTATATGTTCATCTACAACTTTCAAGTCAGTTGCATTTAACCGCCGAGAGACATCTAAAAATGCCAAAATCGCATTACTTGATTTTTTGACAATTGGTTGCGGTGTAATCCCATGCAGTCGATTATGTGCTGTTTGGATACCGCGCCGCCTATCTGTTTCATCAATAGCTTTAATCATGCTACCTGTCATATTATCGGCATACAAAATTGCCTGTCCCTGGATGTGACGCGCGGCTCTACCAATAGTTTGAATTAAGGAACGCTCGGTTCTCAAGAAACCTTCTTTATCTGCATCCATAATTGCTACTAAGGAAACTTCAGGTAAATCCAAGCCTTCCCGCAGCAAATTCACACCAACTAATACATCAAATTTCCCCTCGCGCAAGTTCTGCAAAATTTCAATGCGCTCAATAGAAGTAATCTCGGAATGTAAATACCTTACCCTTATACCGTGGTCTTGCAAATATTCTGTTAAATCTTCCGCCATCCGCTTAGTTAATGTCGTAATTAACACTCGTTCATGGCGATCGGCTCTATCTTTAATTTCTCCCAACAAATCATCAATTTGTCCTTCTGTAGGACGCACAGAAATTTCTGGATCAACTACCCCAGTTGGTCGAATCACTTGCTCAACTACATGGTCTTCAGAAACTTCTATTTCCCAATTTCCCGGAGTTGCTGAAACGAAAATACACTGATTCACCTTTTCCCAGAATTCCTCAGCTTTCAAAGGACGGTTATCAGCAGCGCTAGGAAGGCGAAATCCATGTTCAATTAAAACTTTTTTTCTAGCTTGATCGCCGTTATACATCCCACGAATTTGTGGCACTGTAACGTGAGATTCATCGATAATTAGTAGCCAATCTTTGGGAAAATAATCAATTAAACATTCTGGGGATTCTCCAGCTTGTCTTCCTGCTAAGTGACGGGAATAGTTCTCAACGCCGTTGCAGTAACCTACTTCGCGCAGCATTTCTAGGTCATAGCGTGTACGTTGATCTATGCGTTGCGCTTCTAATAGTTTCCCAGCTTGTTCTAAGTCTAGTTTTTGCTGTTTTAATTCGGCTGCGATGTCATTACAAGCTACTTCTAACCGTTCTTCTGGGGTGACAAAGTGGCGTGCAGGATAAACATTCACTGCTTCCAAACTCTTGAGAATTTCCCCTGTCACCGGATCAATGTAGCGAATCGCGTCAATTTCATCACCAAAGAATTCTACACGAATAATTCGGTCTTCATAAGCTGGGCCAATTTCTAAGACATCACCACGGACGCGAAATTTTCCTCGGCCCATTTCTATGTCGTTGCGGCTATATTGAACGTTGGCCAAATCCCGTAAAATTTGGCGTTGATTCACTTCCATACCTATCTGAAGGGGGATGGCAGCCTTCAGATATTCTGCTGGCATTCCTAAACCGTAGATGCAACTAATGGAAGCAACGACAATGACATCACGGCGTTCAAAAAGCGATCGCGTCGCTGAATGCCGCAACATATCTATTTCATCATTAATCGCTGCCGTTTTTTCAATATAAGTATCGGTAACAGGAATATACGCTTCTGGCTGATAATAATCGTAGTAGCTGACAAAATACTCAACTGCGTTGTTGGGAAAGAAATCTCGCAACTCGTTACAAAGCTGGGCAGCCAAGGTTTTATTATGCGCCAGAACTAAAGTAGGCTTGCCAATTTTCTCAATAACTGCTGCTACCGAAAATGTCTTACCAGTTCCAGTAGCTCCTAGTAAAGTTTGGTAACGATTACCTGCTTGGATACTAGCAGTAAGTTGTGCGATCGCTTGTGGTTGATCGCCTGTCGGACTAAAGGGAGCTTGAAGACAAAATTCTGTCATACAGTTTTGCTGGAAATACCCTATCTCATGGTGACGATTCCGCCCTGTATCCATTCTAGCTGGCTTATTAGAGCATATAAATAGTAATAAATTTTTACAAAACTTCTTAATTCCAATTTACTTATGTATCAGTTTTAAAGATTCTTATATCTATATGAGGTTGTTTAAGGTTAAACTCTAAAGTATATGGGAAAAAATTTCATCTTTCCTTAATTATTGTAAAATTCAATTAACAAACCAGAGGTTTTCATTTATGACTAATAGCAACACTGGCAAAGCAACCAGTTCTCGGCAAAAGTATACCAAGTCTTCAAGAGAAGCTAGAGAGGAAGTTGAAAATCAAGAAGACCAGAGCTTGAATGCTGATAAAGTCGATGAAGTTAATGAACTGCCAGTGGGAGCTTCTGGAACACTCGCCATTTCTGCAATTCGTCCTATAGGGGCTAGCGACTTAGAAGTTGCTGAACACCTCTCAATTGCTGGGGTGCGTCCCGTTAGCACCAGTAGCTTAGAAGTAGTTGAAACCTATAATTCAATGGGCATTCGTCCAATTGGTGCTAATACATTCCAAGTTGTTGAAAGTATCAATCTCTCTGGGGTTCGTCCAATTGGCTCAAGTTTATTGGTAATTGATGAAAGCTATTCCACCTTCGGTAATCGTCCAATAGCATCAAATGAGGTTGACAACTCTGAAAGTCTGATGGGTTTTCTAGATTAGACAAATAAGATATCCCTATAATTTTATTAACCCAGTTTCTCTATGGAACTGGGTTTTTTTAGTTAAAGAGTCAAAAGTGGAGGTTACGATATTTCCACTTGTTCTATGCCTTTGAGCATAGGTAACTAAACTGTTATTGCTTTAATTTACATTCAGCTAACAGCCAAAACGCTTACTACAATTACTATTCTTGATTCTTGATTTTTAATTTTTAATTTTTAATTATTTAATATGTCTTGTGGTGGAAGGCTTTAGCAAAAACTTTAAGCTACTGTGTAAAGGTAATCACAAAAGATTTCAAAGTTAGTTTATAGCTTTGAAATGAATTTTTTATTGAATCAGGAGTACAAAATGAGCATAGAAGATCGCGCAAAGGCAGCTGCTAAAAATGTTGAAGGTAAAGCGCAAGAAGCGTTAGGAAATGTGACTGGAGATCCAGAAGATAAAGCGAAAGGTAAAGCAAAACAAGCTGAAAGCGAAGTACGTCACGGAATTGAAGACGTAAAAGATAATGTTAAGAAAAACATTGACTAACAATTCATAGTTTTTTGCAAAAAGTTTAGGGATATAAATGGGATGGATTCCATTTTTGCAGAAAAATGTGAGTTGCTTGAAAACCAAGCTAAACTTTTGTGGTATTACCTGAGCAAAGGGTACACAATAGAGTATCAGCTTGATTGGCAAAATTTTTGTAGAGAGTAGAGACGTAATTAATTACGTCTCTACACTTTCCAATAATTTTTAAAGCTTAAATAATTTACCTATATTATATAGTTAGTGCTTTTTCAAGCTGGTTTTGAGGGTTTATTCTAAGCATTAAAGTCTTTAATACGAACTTATTGAAGTATACAATTTAAACTCATAATTTAAAAGATCGATCTGAATATTTTTCCAAATATCGTGAAATTGTAGTAGTATAGTACGGGTATTAACAATCTTCAGCTACATCTGATTGTTAGCCCTCTTAAATTTACAATCAATGAGAATATACTGGTGAGCCTAACTCTTTATTTTCTCCGTCACGGACAAACAGAATGCAGCCGCAATAATTCCTTTTGCGGTTCCATAGACTCAGAGCTTACCCCAGAAGGCTTGGAGATGGCAAAGGCTTTTGCTGACGCATATAGTTCTATGGATTGGACAGCAATATTTTGTAGTCCAATGCGGCGAACTGTATTGACAGCAAAACCTTTATGTGAAGCAATCAAGATAGAACCACAACTCAGAGATGGTTTAAAGGAAATCAACTATGGTATGTGGGAAGGAAGAACGCCAGAAGTAATTAGCCGTGAATATCACGATGATTACATTCGCTGGTCAGCAGATCCGGCTTGGAATGCTCCAACTGGCGGAGAAATGGCTGTGACAATTGCTTCTCGTGCTTTGCAGGTAATTGAAGAAATCAAGCAAAATTATAGTAGTGGTAATGTTTTAGTTGTTGCACACAAGGCAACTATCAGAATTATTTTATGTAGTGTACTGGGGATTGATGTAGGACGCTTCCGTTTTCGTTTGGGATGCCCTGTTGCTTCAGTCAGTATTGTAGAATTTTCCTCACATGGGCCGTTGTTAAAGGCTTTAGCAGACCGTACTCATTTGGATGAGCAGTTGCGAAATTTACCGGGGACATGAGGGGAGTTAGCCGCGCGGATTTCATTGAGGGTGAGTTGTAAAAGAGATTTTTTGCCCTTACCATAATCTGTTTTGCCGACTTTCTTTTGCCAAAGTGCATCAAAACTTGCTTCTAAATCAAGAGCAACATCCAGAATAACATTGCTGTTTAAGAGGACTTTCACAGATTATGTTTCTCCTTTAAAGCTTCCCATCTGGCTTGGTCTGGGTCAAAATCAGAAGGTGTAGGTTGTGTTTTTTCAAACCAGCCTTGCAAAGCTTTGATTTTTGTTTGTCTCTTCGGCTTTTCTGGCTGTGGCTCAGGAGAAGTTTCCAAGGATGGAACTGGCTGCAAAATAATCACTTCCACTTTTCCAGGAGCAATATTTAGAGGTTCGTCAATAATTAAATGACCTGATTCGTCAATTGTGGCGTTGAGCTTGTAGGCTTGCATACTTTTGCTCCTTTTTGTTTCTAGGATAGAATACTGCGTAAATTAAGTACTAGTTGGGTTTCGTCCCTCAACCCAACCTACATTCTATTTACCAGAATCGATATCTCCTGGATAATTACCTAGACAGAATTTATTAGTTCTTGAATCAACGATCGCAGTTATAAATGAATGTCTTGTCGTCACCAACATTACAACATTAAGGCTTAACGCTATAACATTAAGGCTTAATGCTATAACCTTAAGGCTTAACGTTACAACATTAATCACCAGCATCATAATATTAAGGCTTAAAGTTACGACATTAAGCCTTAAGGTTACAACTTTTTGACAAAAGCTTATGCGATCGCTCTTTAGGGTAGTGCGCTCTGTGCGATCGCAAGCAATGCTTAAACAAAACTTATTTGAGAAGCTGCGAGATCCCCGACTTCTTCAAGAAGTCGGGGATCTGAATCAACCTAGCCTATCTTGCGCTGTCCAAATGGCTTGAAACTATCGCTAGTGAGTAAAGTACTGTAAAGATGGATAATTTACGTTGTCTTTATTGAGGGGTATGGACAATCAGAGTAACTACTAAGCCATCCCAGGCATTGTGTGACCTCAACACTTACACTCTGTTTTTATAGCTAATTCTATTGGACTAGGCTTTTAATTCAGTACAAATACAGCGATAATTTACTCAAATCATCACCGAGTTGTTTCATGCTGCCAGTTATTGAAAGCATTGTATTACGTCAAATGGCTTCGGGCGATCGCCTCTACTTACAAGTATACAAATTCATCGGCGCTCAACCTGGTAAAAAGGTTTACATTCAATCTAATCTGCACGGTGCAGAAATTGCTGGGAATGCCGTTATTCACCAGCTAATTGAGTTTTTATTAACGATAAATGATACAGATTTAACTGGAGAAATTTGGCTAGTTCCCGTTTGTAATCCAATGGGGACAAATGAACGCGCTCATCATTTCTCCCCTGGACGATATTGCATTTACGAAGCCAAGGACTGGAATCGCATCTTTTGGGACTATGAGAAAGAAGCTGATGATTTAGTAGCTTTTACTAAATCTCAACTTCATAATGATCTAAAGGTCATTCAACAAAATTATCTAACTATAATTAAGCAACAATTCACAAAAACTTTAGAAAAACTTAATTCTTCTAGTGGTGTACCCTACACTGAGCTTTTTGCCTACAAGCTCCAAAATCTGAGTTTAGATGCAGACTACTTAATTGATTTACATAGTTCTACCAATCGAGCTTTAGACTACGTTTATTACTTCCAAAATCGAGAAGACAGTACAAAACACTTCCTACTTGATTTCGGAATCTTACTTGATAAATATGATGGTGATGCTTTTGATGAAGCTTTTATTAAACCTTGGTTAGCACTGGAAGCTTGTTTTAAAGAGTTGGGTAGAGAAATCAAGTTTGATGTGGAAGCTTGGACATTAGAATTAGGAGCAGGAATGCAAATGAACCCTGATTCAGTAGCTAAAGGTGTACGGGGTGTGAAAAACTATTTAGTGCAAAAAAGGGTACTGCAAATTCCTGGTTTATCGGATGACACAAAAACCCATGAAATGACTTTTGCATCTAGCAGCAACAGGAAAAAATATTACGCGATCGCAGGTGGTATAGTTCAATCGAGAATCGAATTAGGTACTCAAGTAAAAGCTGGAGACAAGCTCTATCAAATTCTCACTTTTAATAAAGAAGGTAAGCTACCTAGTGTAATTGATGTCTGCGCTCAACATGATGGATTAGTTTATGATGTCGCAACCAATCAAGCTGTGAATGAAGGCGAGTTTGTTTTGGGAATTGTTAGTTAGGAGCTTGTTTACATACAAGGGTCTCTTCTCCCAAAGAGAGAAACAACTGGCGTGTAAATTTTATGAGAGTAATAGGGCTAAAATTGAGTGTATCGGTATAAAGAAGAGAAGAATGATGCTAAATGCAGTAGAGTTTCAAGCAAAAATCCAAAATGGTTTAATTCAAATTCTCGATGAGTACAAACAAGAACTCGGTGAAAAGGATGATATTAAAGTAATTGTTTTGTTAAATAAAAAATCAACTCAACAAAAAGACATAATAGATGAATTGACTGAAAATCCAATTCAAGTGAATGGTATACTCAGCCGTGAAGAAATTTACAATCGCTAGCTATGAGCAAGGATGCATTTTTTATTGATACAAATGTTTGGCTATATCGTTTATTTGACGATAAAAAAATAGAAGTCGAAGAAAGAGTAAAGAAAGCGCAATATTGCTATTTCAATTACGTCAAATCAAGGAATAATTATCAGTACGCAAGTTGTGAATGAGGTTTCTGCTAATTTACTGAAAAAAGCAGCCTTTAACGAAGAACAAATTAAAGTTGTGATTCAGTCGCTTTATCGTCGCTGCACTGTGGTAGATTTCAACCTGAGTATTTTGGAATCTGCATCGGATATCCGCAGTCGGTATAATTTTTCTTTTTGGGATGGTTTAATTGTTGCTTGTGCGCTGTCCGCAGAAGCAACAATTCTCTATTCTGAAGATATGCAGGATGGGTTAGTATTACTACCTGGTTAATTAGAGATTTTGAATCCGTTTAAATGAAAGCGGAGAATTAGGTTTACATTTATTTTCATGGGATTTGCCAGGGCTAAACTCCGCATTCAGCACTAAATTTAGTCTCCCAAATAAATACCCATACCATGAGCGGTTTTAACTAAAGTACCATTGGGATCGACAACGCTATATTGAGCGATCGCTTCTGTAATTGGTACACTTAATACTTGGCGATTTTGCCAAGTCACCATGCGATCATATTTATCCTCTGCAATCAGATTAACTGCCGCAACACCAAAAGCAGTTGCAACTAATCTATCTAATGGTGAAGCAGTTCCACCCCGTTGAATGTGTCCTAAAACAGTGACTCGCGTTTCTACACCAATGTGTTCAATAATTTTATCTGCTAAATATTCACCAATCCCACCATATCGAGATTGACCTAAGCGATTTGTAATTGTCACATTTTCCCCATCGTGGGTACGAACTGCTTCGGAAACAATTATCAAACAATAGTTTTTGCCTTTCTCCTGGCGTTCTTTAATTTTGTGGCAAATATGCTCAACTGTGTAAGGGATTTCGGGAATTAAAATTACATTTGCTCCTCCGGCGATTCCCGCAGCTATTGCTATGTCTCCAGCATCACGCCCCATTACTTCCAAAATCATGACTCGGCTATGACTTGCAGCAGTAAAATGCAACCTATCTAGTGCTTCTGTGGCAATATTGACTGCTGTATCAAAACCGATGGCGTGTTCAGTAACGCCAATATCGTTATCAATGGTTTTAGGAATGCCTACTAGATTAATGCCACCTTGTTGGGCAAGACGGCGGAGAATTGCCAAACTACCATCACCGCCAATACCAATCAAAGCGTCTAAACCTAGCTCATGATAACCTGCAATGATTTCTTCGGAGCGATCGCATAAACTCCCATCCGCCATTGGAAAAGCAAAAGGGTCGCCTTTATTGGTTGTCCCCAACATTGTGCCACCCGCAGTTAACAGCGAGTCAACTTGATCAACTTCCAGCTTGGTGAATTGGGGAGGACGCGCCATTAATCCGAGAGTCGCTTGACGAATTCCCAAAACCTCCCAGCCGTAAGTATCCACAGCACAATTTACTACAGCCCTAATCACAGCATTTAAGCCAGAACAATCACCTCCACTGGTAAGAATTCCAATGCGTTTGGGTTCTCCCATCTCTTTTATTGACATTTTGATCCAAATATATTTAATAGTTGATGAAACTTAAGACATTCGTAGCAGATTAAACCGAAAGCAAAAGTCCTTTTTGTAAATGCCAAAGTAATTTTATGTTTGTTTTGTATCTAAAAACTAAACTAAGTTATCTCAGCTGTAAAATATTAAGTGTAGAGCCAGTAATAGATTAAACCTAAGCAAAAGCAATCCCCGAAAATGCTAGGGTGTTTTTATGCTTGTTTTGTGTCTCAGAAGAAACCAAGTTATCCCAGCTGTAAAATATGAGGGTGGAGCCAAAGGTGACTAGTATTGATAATTACAACTTCTCTTTTTCAGGAGAAGTAACAATCCCACAGGCTCCTCCTGAATTTAAATCAGGTTTTATCGGCATTGTTGGTCGTCCTAATGTCGGTAAATCTACTTTAATGAATCAATTAGTAGGACAAAAAATAGCCATTACATCACCAATAGCGCAAACTACACGTAACCGTTTGCGGGGCATTTTAACTACACCAGAGGCGCAGTTAATTTTTGTAGATACGCCAGGAATTCATAAGCCCCATCATCAATTGGGGGAAGTGTTGGTGCAAAATGCAAAAATTGCGATTGAATCGGTAGATGTAGTGCTATTTGTGGTAGATGGAGCAGTAGCTTGTGGATCAGGCGATCGCTATATTGCCGAGTTGCTCAGTCGCACCAAAACACCAGTGATTTTGGGCGTGAACAAAATCGACCAACAACCTTCCGATTCTCAGTTTATAGATGAGAGTTACGCTCAGATGGCCCAGTCCCATAAATGGGAAATTGTGAAATTTTCTGCTAAGACGAGTGCAGGATTACCGCAACTTCAAGAATTATTAATTGAACATTTAGAAATTGGGCCGTTATATTACCCGCCAGATTTGGTAACAGACCAGCCAGAACGGTTTATTATGGGTGAATTAATCCGAGAACAAATTTTATTGTTGACTCGTGAAGAAGTACCCCATTCAGTAGCGATCGCTATTGATCTAGTAGAAGAAACTCCCAGCATTACCCGTATACTTGCTACTATCAACGTAGAGCGCGATTCCCAAAAAGGCATACTAATTGGCAAAGGTGGGGCGATGCTCAAAGCAATTGGTAGTGAAGCCCGCGAACAAATCCAAAAATTAATCGCTGGTAAAGTTTACCTAGAATTGTTTGTCAAAGTCCAACCAAAATGGCGACAGTCGCGGATAAGTTTAGCGGAGTTAGGCTATCGCGTGGAAGAATAAATTAGTCATTAGTCATTAGTCATTGGTCAAAAAGGCAAAGGACAAATGACTAATGACAAAGGACAAATGACTAATGCCTCTTAAATAATAAAAATGTCTTTAGATGTTCGCTATCCCTTAAATTTACCAGCCAATGCTCCGCCATTGCGCGTATTAATTGTTGAAGATGATCCAATGATGCAACTGGGATTAGAGCAATCGTTAATGGCTCATCCCCAATTGGAGATTGTTGGACAAGCAGAAGATGGTTATTTGGGAGTTCAAGCCGCACTGCAACTGAAGCCTGATTTGGTGGTTATGGATATTGGCTTGCCACGATTGGATGGCATTGCAGCGACACAGCAAATTAAGGCGGCATTGCCAGCAACTCATGTGGTGATGCTGACATCTCATCAAACGGAGACAGAAATTATTGCAGCACTATCTAGCGGTGCAGATGCGTATTGTATTAAAGGTGCAAGTGTGGAACGATTGTTAAGTGCGATCGCAGCCGCAGTTGATGGTGCAGCATATCTAGATCCCCAAATTGCGCGACGAGTAATTGATAATCTTAAACCACCCTCACCCACCACCAACAACGCCAACTTATCTGGGCGCGAGTTAGAAGTGTTGAAACTTATGGTAGACGGGTTGAGTAACCCGGAGATTGCCGAAAAACTCTATCTCAGTCCCAACACCATCAAAACTCATGTCCGAGGGATTATGAATAAATTAGCAGTAGATGATCGCGTGCAAGCAGCAGTTGTGGCACTGCGTTCTGGGTTGGTTTGATATCAGAAGAAATTATGGATCAGTGTGCGTAGCCTCCCTACTTTGTTTGCAACTTTCAAAATACTAAATGCTAACCTTCGGATGTATTTATAACTATAAAAATAGTTGTCAAAGTTTTAAAGTTAGCTAACTTTTTGTTCTATGCGCTCATTACTATTTCAAAACTTGAAGCTGACTATTCCTACAGCTCTAGGATTTACGATTCTTGGCTATATTCTAAGTATACCTCTGAGTCTTCTTGGCCATTCAGAAGCAGCAAGATGGGAATTCCGTCTGCAACCTAGAGTAAGTATTGAAAACCGAAAGCTTGATGAACTTGGGAATTTTCAAGCGCGGGTAGCACTTGGAGGTACAGCGCTCGGAATCTTAGTAGCTCAAACAACTTTTATTGTGTATAGATTTGGACTTAGCAATCGTAGCATTAAGCAATAATCGACCGATGCAGCAAAATACAGAAATAAACCTTGGCCTTAGCAAAGGTAAGAATACTAGCGTATCCAAACTTAACAATGAATTCCCCACTTTCTGCCCCACCACCCGCGAAGAATGGCGAAAATGGTTAGAAGAAAACCATCGCACCTCTTTTGGTATATGGCTTATCTACTACAAAGTAAAAAGTGGTAAACCAAGTGTTCGATATAGCGAAGCGGTAAAAGAAGCCTTATGTTTTGGTTGGATTGACAGCAAAGTCAAATCCTTAGATGAAGAAAGCTATATGCAAATATTTACACCTCGAAAACCGAAAAGTGTGTGGTCAAAATTAAATAAACAATATATTGAAGAACTTATAGAACAAGGTTTAATAACTACAGCTGGTCTGGAAAAAATTGAAACCGCAAAACAAAATGGTTCATGGAATTCCTTAGATGCAATTGAAGCATTAATTATTCCCTTAGATTTAAAGCAGGCGTTAGAAGCCAACACAACTGCTAAAGAGCATTTTGAAGCATTTAATAACTCATCCAAAAAGAATATCCTTTTTTGGATTGATAGTGCAAAACGTCCAGAGACAAGGTTGAAAAGAATTAAACAAACCGTCAACTCAGCAGTGGTGAACAAAAATCCATTAGTAAAATAACAAAGCCAACTTGATTCTTTGACAAAGTATTTTTTGACGCGATCGCTACGCACAAGCCAATCTTTACAGCTTATACCAATTCTGTATGAAGATGCGCTAAACCATTTTATCGCTATTCAATTCAAACGATGCCTACGGGTGGCTACGCTTACTTAACTTTATTTATTTTGAAACGAACCGCAAAGGGCACAACAGAACGCGAAGGTAAGAAAATAAATATATTGTATTATTTTTAGTTAATAGATAAATCGCGGAGAAAGTAAAAGCGATCGCTATTCCAATCACTGCCTTTTATTCGCCCTAAATAACCTGTTAAAGGTGAAGAAAGTTCAATTAAAATTTCGTGCATTTCTGCTGTTCTTATTGGCTGTGGCGGATGTGAGCCGAAATACGCACCATGTAAAGCTTCAACACCAGCAGATTTTATGCCTGAGTTTTCTAAATAGTTTTTGACAAGCTGGATAATATGCGATCGCAATTTAATCTCTCTCTCAGCTTTATCAATATATTCATCAATTCTATAGTCAATTTGCCCAGGTTCTAGATATTGTTTTAATTCTACTAAGTTAATAGCACCTGGATATTTTGCTTTTAATTCAACAAGTTTTTGTAGAGTCATTACATTTATAATACTGATTTTCGATATTTCAGCAGATTCTTTCAAATTTTTAGTCGGTTTACCTGGGCCAATAATTAACCTTACAGCTTGAAGATAATTTTCTTTTAAATGCCTTCTACCAATCCTATCTAATTCTTCTACTGCACGATCAGGAATGCTTTTACCTGCTTTACATTCGCAAACAAGAGGATAAGGTTGTGAGCAAAATAAGTCTAAGCCACCTGCACCGCCTTTATAGTTTTCCTCAACTTTGAATCCTAAAAAATCAAGGCTACGGCGTGCGATAATTTCAAAATCTGTACCAGCTTCATGGTTAGTTTTTTTATCCTCTAGCTCAATGCTGCGATCACCCAATTTTGCAATATCATTTATCCAAGCTAAATTTGGATCGGGTTGCTTAATTAGCTTGTCACTACTCCAACCCAAAAATACTTTGATATCGTCGTCTAATGGTTTCGCTGCTGGTTGACTAATGGTTAGGGATGCAATCGCACTCTGCAATTCTTCCAATTCAGCATGCAGTGAGGGTTCTAGCTTTTCTAACTGGTGTTTGCGTCGGGCGAAGGTGCGATCGTTTATTACTGGGTTGGCTTCAGAAACGATCAGCGAAGAGTTTAAAGGCCGAAACTGAGGATTTTGGGATTGCAAAAGAATCTCAAACGATTGAGGTAGGAGATAAACACGTAGGTAAGCCAGAACAAGATGAGGTCGTTGCCCAAGAGTTTGCTGTAATGCTTCTTTTGTCCAGACTGTTAATAGTGACAAACGATCCAAGAATTCAGGAGGGTGCAAAATGCACCCTTCGCACCTAGCCCAAGCTTTAACCACAATCTTTTCACAACCTTGTTGAGCTAAAGCTGTTTGAGCAATAGATAAAAAACTTGGCTGATAGTATTGCTCATAGGATTGTAAGTTAATTGATATATCGGTTGGATAAAGGGCAAATTGCCGCCCCGGATTGATGAATGTTCGAGGCATTGTGGCAATCATTCGCCCTTGTATTAACGCTTCAACCTCTGAAGCTGGTAAACATAAGGCTGTGTCAAGGACAACTGATTCGCTCATGTTTAATTTAACAACTCACTCAGATCCTCTGAGTCGTCTGTATCCTCCATAATGGATGGGTTAAGGAAGTCATTTAATAATTCTTCTCCCTCAATAGTCTCGTCATCGATATAACCAGAAGGATCACTCAAAATTTCTAGAAGCAAAGGATTTTGACGAGTAAACATCCGGGAAAATTCCATAACTTGTTCTTCGGTTAGCTTATAGCTTTCACGTTTCTGATAAACAGCATTAAAGTAAATTAGTTCTTGGACTTCCTCAGCTTTTAGATCCACATGTTCTCCACCAAGTTCTTCTACAAGCTTTTTTAGATAACTATAAGAATCCCAATTTTTTTGAATCTTATTTGCTTTAGAGCGAACTAAACAACCTCGTGTTATATCGAATGTTTGATATTCAATTAAACGCCACATTCCAGCTCCTACTGCTCTTCCATGTAAGTATTGGAGAACAGCAACACCAATTTTGAAACTTTTGTCTTTCTCTTTGCCAATTATTTTAAAGCTTATCCAACCCTGATTTATTGACTTTGGCTCAACGTCAGTAATATCTTCGATTGTTAATTTCTCTAATTTTTCCCCTGTAGAAGTTTCACATTCTAATGTCTGACCTTTTAAACTCTGAAAGCCAAAACGTAAAGCATCGATAACTAGGGAGTTATTTTTTTCATCTAGATAATCACCATTATCTACCTTACTTTCTCTTTCTAAAGCCAAATAAAATCTTTGCAATGGATCTTGTGGTAATATTTCTTCCTCAACCTTAAAGTTTTCAGCACACCAATTCAAAGCTTCTCTTACAGTTAGTCCGTTCTTCCCATATTTCCTTAGTTCACTCTCTTCAAATGGATAAAGCGGATGATGAGGTTTTAAGTTATTTACTTCATAAAACTCTTTTAACCAAAGTGTGACTAAATCAACCATAGAATCACTACCAAGAGTTTTTAAATCTATTGGCTTTCGTTGCGTGTATTTTGAAACTCGATCAGGTGTACCGCCAGGCATCAGATCCACCTTATTTGTCCACGTATCAGCACCCTTCCCATTTACTGGTACATCTGCATCAGTTACCGCAACATCAATCTGACTAATCCACTTCACTAACGCATTCGCCGCCCAAGTTCCAACAATCGTCCCTTCAAACTTAAAATCGCCACTTCTCAAACCCTCACCTAACACCTCTAAACCCTTGGGAGATGTCAGAGAATATTCTTTTTTAGATTTGGAAATTGCGATCGCACCCTGCTTCTGTAATTCCTCGAATATGCCCTGATAATCTGCGACCCTCTGGCTTTTGGGTACAATTCGCTTAGTTAATTGACCCTTCTTAACTTCCTGCTGCGTTCCTCCCAAATCCCATAAAGCCAAAAGAAGACGAGTGCTAGTGTTTTTTGATGTCATATTGAGTGTACTTTTAGACAAAAAGCATCATAGTAACTGTATCTTTCTAAATTATTTACACAGAAAAAATAACCGGGTAATTGCTGAATATTTCAGCGTTTTAGCTAAATATGATTTATAAAAAATCAAAAATATATTTCCTTAGGATGAATGCAGTTTCTCTCAAAGGCGGGATGGAATATTTGGGAAAATCGCTCATGATAACAATGAAACGCTTTAGCTAGTGCAGTTGTAAATTGAGTGGTATATGTTTTTTCAATTCCCAGCGAAATAACAGGAATTCCAACTCTGTTTTTGCAACAGCAAGGCTTTTAGCAAATACAGGTGATGATGAAATCCAATGAACACAATATTTAAAGAACGTAAAATAGTTTCGCGTCTATTTGCAGTGCTGCTTTCGGCATTGCTAATGGTGCCCTTGCTGAGTAGCTGCGGAGGCGGTTCCCAAAAGGCTAATGTGCCACCACCTGTTGATGACACCATTGGTAGAACAGTGAGCGATCGCAAGACTGCAAGCCAAACTGAAGTTAAGAAAGGATTGGGTACAGGGCAAAAAGTGGCACTTTTGGCAGGAGCCGCGGCACTGTACTATATGTACAACCAACATAAGAATGCTCCACAAGAAGGAGAGCAAGGTAAGTACTATCTTTCCAAGAACGGGCGTGTATACTACCGCGATGCTGAACATCGCGCTCACTGGGTAACGCCACCATCAGAAGGAATTCGAGTACCGGAATCTGAAGCACAAAAATATCGGGAATTCCAAGGCTATAACCGGAGTGCCACAGGTCGCGATCTCACTGGTCTAACTTCAAGCGCAGCGCCAGCACTCTAGATCAGCGAAGCGTGTGTAAATATAAAGCGGGTTTCCCAGAGGATAACGCCAATCGCGCACGTCGGAAACACGAACTTAAATCAGGAGACAGATTATGGTAGATGAATTTTTCCGAAAGGCGAAGGAGTTGCTTTTGGGGCCCAACGGCGAGCAAGCTGAAGAAGATGCCAAATTCCGCGATCGCAATGTACGTCCAGCCAGCGAAGATCCTTACGGTGATCCCGCAGACCCAGCATCTTACGGCGACGTTCGCCCAGCTAGTGAAGACCCCTACGGCGATCCCGCAGATATCGCGTCTTACCGCAACGTTCGTCCAGCTAGCGAAGACCCTTACGGCGATCCCGCAGACACAGGAGAGTTTGGTGATGTCCGTCCAGCTAGTGAAGACCCCTACGGCGATCCCGCAGATCAAGATTATCGTCGTTAATGCCAAACCCAGCACCCTCCTTTAGTAGGGAATGGGAACAATTCAAAGCCTATCCTTTCTAGGGAAGACTGTTAGAGAGGTCTTCCCGATAGAAGTCTAGGTTTTATCAGGTGATAAATTTCGGAATAAAAAATAAGGTAGCGGGATTTGAACCTACTGCCTTTTATTTTTGTTGCTATTTCTATAAATTACGAATTATTTACTCATTTGTTGTTAGCCAAAACTTCCTGCGATCGCTCAATATTTCGACGCACAGATTGAGCCGAAGTATGCAAACCTTCTCTTTCTTCATGGGTAAGTGTCAATTCCAAAACACTCTCAATTCCAGCGCATCCCAATCGACAGGGAACACCAATCACAACATCTTCTAAACCGTATTCACCTTGTAAATACGCCGCCACTGGCAACAACCGCGACTGATTTAGCAAAATCGATTCTACCATCACACTAGTAGCCGATGCCGGAGCAAAAAAAGCACCTCCCGTCTGCATCAATTCTACGATTTCTGCGCCACCGTTGCGAGTTCTTTTTACCAAGCGTTCAATTGTGGCTGCATCCAGCAATTCAGTGATGGGAATGCCGTTAACGGTAGCATAACGAGACAAAGGAACCATTAAATCGCCGTGGCTACCCAAAACCATCGCTTTGACATCGGCGGGCAAAACGCCCAATTCTAGGGCAATGAAGGTTTCAAAACGGGCGGAATCTAAGACACCAGCCATACCCATAATGCGATCGCGTGGTAAACCCGTTGCTTGCCAAGCCAAATAAGTCATCACATCCAACGGATTAGTGACGACAATAAAAATGGCATTAGGAGAATGAGCGATCGCACTTTTTGCCGCTTCCACTACAATCTTGGCATTGGTTTTCAGCAAGTCATCCCGACTCATCCCTGGTTTGCGGGGAAGTCCGGCGGTAATCACTACAATTTGCGAACCAGATGTATCAGCATAATTATTTGTGCCGATAATCTGGCGATTATGTATTTCAATTCCCCTAGCTTCCATCAAATCCAGCGCCAAACCTTGAGGCATTCCCGCAATAATATCTAGTAAAACTACATCTGCCAGGTTTTTCTCCGCAATGCGTTGGGCTAAAGTACTACCAACCCTACCCGCACCCACGATGGTGACACGAGGTAAATTACACACAATTGGGGAGTTAGGAGAAGAAGACATAATTATTAAAGTGTGATTTTTATCAACAAGAATTCAGTTAACTGTTGACGGTTGACTGTTAACTGTTAACAGTTAACCCAAAATCCCATCCCTTTTTAGGGGTGGGATGAGTTTATTATTTAAACTCTTCGAGTTGATCCACACGTAACCAAACATTTGGTGTTGGCACTTTCCCAAACTTAATCAGGGCGTAATCACCTTTGATATCTACAATTTCGCCCTTGGTTTCAAACAAATAAGAAGGAAAGCGAGCATCACTGGCTTTAGCCTCCAGACTGTTTTCTAGTTTTTCGCGCACAGCGCGAACCATATCGCCTTTTTTGACTGCCATGAATTCCTCTCTCAAATTTCTAGATTAGACTTATCCGCATTTTAAGAGACTTCCGAGTTAGAAGTAAAAACTCTTGTAAAGACGCGATTAATCGCGTCTCCTAACTCCCCGTAACGTTTGACACTGGGAGCAAAAATGACTAGATCGCCCACCCAACCTAACCCGTTGAATTCCTGTACCACAAACTCGACAGGGTTCTCCAGCGCGGTTATAAACCCAGGCTACACCACCATAATTGCCGTTAGTACCTTTGACATTTAGAAAATTACTAAAAGTCGTACCACCAGCCTCAATGCTCGTTTCTAACACTTGAATTATGGCTGTTCGCAAAAGTTCAATTTGCTTTAGCTGCAAATCTATACACAAGGTTTCAGGTAAAATTCCACTCTTAAATAGGGCTTCATCAGCATAAATGTTACCTAATCCCGCCACCACCGATTGATCCAGTAGCGCAGTTTTAATCGGACGGCGGCGGTTTTGGAGTTTGCTTGCTAGATACTCGACTGTGAATTCGGGTGAAAATGGGTCTACTGCCAGTTTTGCCAAACCAGTCATAATACTTTCTACAGCAACACCAGGCGGAACCCACCATATTTTACCGAAGGTGCGCTGATCCACAAAGCGTAATTCCTGCTGATTCCCAAAGAATAATCTAACCCGTGTGTGCTTATGTAATGGTTCATCTCGATGCAGCCATAGAAGTTGACCGGTCATTCGCAGATGAACTCCTAGCCAACCTGTGGAAGAGGGGGAGGAAAGTTCGGCAAGCAGATATTTACCGCGACGATGCCAAGTAGCGATCGCACTTTTTTTAATTCCATCAATAAACTCACCGACAGAAAACGGGTAGGCGATGGTGCGATCGAGCAACACATCTCCCCCCGTGATTTCTTGGTTAAGGGTCAATTGATTTAGACCCCTTCGGACTGTTTCAACTTCAGGCAGTTCAGGCATTCAAGCTGATTAAGCAGGCAATTTTGATGTATTTGAGATATCAAGCAATAAGAGATGGGGTAGTAACTTACACACCCGTAAGTGGCTCGTAATACTACCCAAAAGAAACCGTAAATACCCGCAGGGCGGCTTCTCGTCGATTAGGGTAGGCTAGGAAAAGGCATGAATGAACTGAAAGTTTTATACTTCAGACTTCATACTTAAGACTTCCCTTCATCATCGTATCAAACAACCCCTTGTAGCTTTGCTGCTTATTTTTTAGGTGGTTTAGCCTTTGGTGCTTCAACCTCTACTAATTCATCTTGAGCAAAGTTGTTGGTATTGATACCAGAGTAATTGACCTTTTCAAAACGGACAATTACGGGGTATTTGATGCCGCTTTGGTCAATGGAAGCCACAGTTCCTAGATCCTGAAACCAGTAGGACTCAGGGCGGAGAATACGTACTTTAGAACCACGTTGAACCATGATTATTTTCCCTTTTAGTTATCAATCGCCAATCTAGAGGGCTAATTGATTTCACTCTACAACCTGAAGGTAGCAGCAAGAGTCTTTGTTAAGTTATTTGTCTGAATTGTGGATTGGGGAATGCAGGGCCCCCTCTGGGGATAAGGAGTAATTGGGGATTAGCGATTGGGAAATGGAGATTGGGCATTGGGCATTGAGTATTAATTATTCTTTCTTCCTCTGCTCCCCCTGCTCCCCCTGCTTCCTTATCTCCCATTATTTCCACTCCCTACTCTCACCCAAATTGAAAACGGTATTATAGCTTACTTGACAAGGCACATGTTATAGCGTACCTTCGTTCGCAAGCGGTTATTTTGTAGAAGCTTATGTTTTAGTTAAGACAAACACACTTCCTTCGTTACCTCTGCCAATCCGCAGATCGTTATCTATATAAGTGATATCTAACCAGCCTTGCTGGTTATCACTGTTTACAGCAAAATCAATCGCCGGAAATTTTTTACCTGCTTCAATTTGTTGGATAAAAGTTACCGGAGAATTGTATTCTATTAAACGTTGTAAGCCGATAATAGAACGCTCAAATTTCACTTGGACACGCCGATCTGAAACTGGCTCAAATTTAGCAGCAACGCTGACTAATCCTTCTAAATAAGGTAAGCCATAAATCTCAGCTATGTTGTAAACGCTGGTAGTCTCTACCCGGATACACTGATAGATTTGACCCAGTTTGCACAAAGGTAGACGATCTAAGTTTAAAAGAGCCTTGCTAGTGGTGTATAGTAATCGCCAATTGCCATCTAGCAAATTACCAGCTTCTACCGGACGGGGTGTAGGATTAAAGTCTTCTAAATTGGCGATCGCTGTTAAGATAGCCTGTTTTTGTACTGGGGTCGCTAGTAGACCGCGATTTGTACCAGCGATCGTATCCATAAGAGCCGCTTTTCCCATCATCGCCTGTCACCTCAAAAATTATTCACTTTCCCTCAGGATAAACAAGATATTCATGACATATATGTAGAGCCATAAAAATTACTAAGAATCACTTGACATAAGCCTTATGGCTATTAAATAAAAAATTTCTATCTGAATACGGATTTATCAACTAAAGCGTTGAAAAGATAACTAAATTAATCCGTGTCAAGTGATAAACTCTAAATGTCAACTTACGTAAACCTTTTCTTGTCCTCACTCGATATGTTGAACTCTCCATTACGTGAAGAACCCCGTAACCAACGAGCCGATGTCATCCCCTTAAAACCAAAGTCTTCTTTGTTGGATTGGTTACAAACCAATGGTAGGATCATCGCGCGTGACGTTCACGAACCGGATTTTCAAGATGACGAAGAAGGAATCGACTCCCTAATGGGCGTGGAAGATGGAATTGGCTACGACCTCGATGATGATGATGAAATAGGAATCGCTGAGGATTAGCCTTTTCAGGTTAGGGACTTGGTGGTATCCCTAGTTCCTGGTATTCAATTTTATTAAGTGTGGAGTGAAGGGAAACTTCTGTGGACGCTAAATTATCTCCTGAGCAAGGATTAAATATTTCTGGAATCGCTTTAGCCTCTTTATTAGCCATAGGGCTAGGTACAACGGCATTTTGGTTGGATTCGATGGCCAATAGGCTACCTTGGCAAAGTATGTCGTTAACCCTGCCACTACTTCTGTGTGCTATGGGTTCAGGTGTGGTGGGGTATTGGGTAATACCCTTACTTCAAGCACTCAAAACTGGACAAATAATTCGTGAAGATGGCCCCCAAGCCCATCTAAAAAAGGCAGGCACTCCCACAATGGGCGGTATATTGTTTATACCAGTATCTGTGCTGCTTGCTTGTATATTGGCTAATTTCTCTACAGAGGTGCTTGCAGTTTCGGCTTTGACAATCAGCTACGGGTTGGTTGGCTGGCTTGACGATTGGCAAATTCTCCGCCGTAAATCAAATAAAGGTATATCTCCCGGAACAAAACTAGCTTTGCAGGTGAGTTTTGCAGCTCTGTTTTGTCTCTGGCTGATGTTTAATCAACCTTCTAATATTACAAATATTGCTTTGCCTTGGGTGAGCTTCACGCTACCATTAGGATTCTTATTTTGGCCTTTAGCTGGTTTTGTATTAGTTGCAGAAAGTAATGCAACTAATTTAACAGATGGTATTGATGGCTTGGCAGCAGGAACAGTAGCGATCGCACTTTTGGCATTAGGTGCCTTAATCGCCCCAACAGCCCCAGGATTGATGGTTTTCTGTGCTGCTTTAAGTGGCGGGTGCTTGGGTTTCTTAGCCCATAACCGTAATCCAGCCCGTGTTTTTATGGGAGATACTGGTTCTTTAGCGCTAGGAGGAGCTTTGGCTGCTGTAGCGTTACTGACAAACACCTTAGTAGCTCTGTTTATTCTCAGTGGTATCTTTTTTGTAGAAACCATTTCGGTGATGGCACAGGTAAGTTATTATAAAGCCACGAAGGGTCCCGATGGCAAAGGCAAACGCCTGTTCAAAATGGCACCTTTACATCATCATTTGGAACTTACTGGCTGGTCAGAATTACAAGTGGTTGGAGTGTTTTATATAATCGCTGCTATTTTAGCTACTATTTGTTTAGCGTAGGCGCAGCCCGCCGCAGGCTTCGCTCCATTCTAAATGTTTTAAAAACTGCTTGAATACAAAAAAACAACTCCCACATCTTCAGGGAGTTGTTTTTTTATAAGGTAAATTATCAAAACAGAATTTAGAAATCATACCAATTTGAAAAAAGAATTAATTACAGGTATTTACATACTCCCTAACCCGATTCTTTCCTGTTTGCTTTGCCTCAAGCATCGCTTGATTTGCCCGATTCAACAAATCTTTAACTGTAATCCCTGGTTCTGATACAGCTATTCCAAAAGAAGCGGTGATGCCTTCAAGGATCTGATCGCCGTCCTTCAATTGCATTTTTTCAACATCTAGCCTTATTTCTTCTACTCGCTTCCTGAGATTTTCTAATGTCATATTAGGCATCAAAATCACAAATTCTTCACCACCCCATCTGCAAGCAATATCAAAGGAGCGAATAGATGTTAATAGCAGCTTTGCTAATCCCTTAAGAACAATGTTGGCAGTCACATGCCCATAGCGCGAGTTGTAAGATTTGAAGTTATCAATATCAAGAAAAATAATACTAACAGGTTGTCCCGAACGGTCAGCTTCGGCTAACCTTTGTTCCGTTATAGTTTCCATATAGTTTTGATTGAATAGTTGGGTCATCCCATCACGCAAACTTTCATAAGTTAGACGTTGTTTTATTGATATATTATTCAG
This sequence comes from Nostoc flagelliforme FACHB-838, assembly GCF_014698065.1. Taxonomy (GTDB): domain Bacteria; phylum Cyanobacteriota; class Cyanobacteriia; order Cyanobacteriales; family Nostocaceae; genus Nostoc; species Nostoc flagelliforme_B. The sequence goes on along the minus strand of NZ_JACJSI010000008.1, from coordinate 15,514 downwards.
TGTAAAGCCTAATGTTCTAGCAATAATCTCAGCAATTTGTTGCTCTTCTGGACTGATTTCTTCAAGCGCATAGATGTGTAAAATTCCCACTATTTCGCCTTCTCCAAACAATGGAATACACAAATGTGTGCCACTAACAGGGTGTATTAAGTGGTTGCATACCAGTCCTGAGTTACGAGGCGAGAAAAGGTTAAGTTTATCTCTCCGTAATGCCCAACACTCAGATTGTGAAAATATTTCTTTAGTGGTTCTTTCTTCTCCCCAAGAACTATTCATCTGAACATAATTCTTGGAATTAGAAATTATACAGATACAACCACTCATATTAGGAAACAGCTTAGAACAGGTTAAAGCAACTACTTGATACACCTCATCTTCAGACTCGCAAGAATAAAGCATATCCGCCATATCTGAAAGATATATAAGTTCCTGTTTTTTTTCCTCTAATTCCAGTGCTTTTTCTGCTAGCTGCCGATTTAAGTCAGTGAGCGATCGCTGTGCTTCTATAGATTCTGTAATATCAATACTGATCCCACCAATGCGGCGATCGCCCGTTGCACCATCGCTAAACGGAAACTTAAACGATAGCCAGTAGCACGGCTGATCATTACCAGGTATCTTTACCTCTTCAATCAGCTTCAAGGGTTGTAGAGTCTTTAAAACGATTTGATCGTTTTCCATTACCCGCCGCCCCTCTTCTGGATCTGGCAAGAATTCACTATCTCTTTTTCCCAACCATTCTTCTGCATCTACCAAAAATTTAGACTGTAGCTCCTGGTTGTAGTAGAGTATTCTAGATTGCTCATCTTTGATATAAGCTCCAAAAGGGCCCTGATCTAGGAATAGCTGTTGCATTTGCTGGCTGCGTTGAAGTTCACGGGTATTTCGTTGAGATATGGCGATCGCTTCTAAAATTTGATAAGCAGTCGGCATTAGGCAGAATAATGCAGATAATGAAATAAACGCCGTTAAGTCGAGTACGGCTAAGTGCAACAGCGACACTGCAGAATGTGGCTCAAAAACCGCCAATAGGTGATGAAATCCACAAAATAGTACGAATCCACCTGATAAGAAAAAGGCTAGCCTAAACTTAGAAGGGATAGTTGCCCTAGTTTTTGCAAAGAAAACTCCTATTATTGTCGGAATGCCAAAGTAGGAAAATGCAGTGATGCCGTGAGCTATTATGCAATTCCAGTGAAGAGGCTGCATCATTAACCTGATATTAACAACATTTCATCCGTTTCACTATAATTCTGGGTAGCCTTAAGATGTAAGGATATAAAGGATGATTTTAGTATCTGATACCTTTGTTTTAGCTAAATTAATCGTGGTAACTTTCTGAAAGACTGCTCATTTCACCCCCTTACAAACTTGGTTTACCAAGTGAGTGAGTTCGGGTAAAATCAGTTTTTCCATTGCCAGTCGCACAGCGTTACTAGAACCAGGAAGCGAGAAGATTAATTTATCTTGATAAACACCAGCAACGGCACGAGAAGCGATCGCCCGCGAACCAATTTCTTGATAACTTAAAAAACGAAATAACTCACCAAATCCCGGTAACGTTTTCTCTAGTAATTTCTCAATGGCATCATAAGTGGTATCTCTTGGTGCAATACCTGTACCACCACTGAAAATTACAGCATCCAAATTTAAGCTTTCACCCAGATTTTCGATCTGCTCTTGAATTTGTGTTGCTTCATCCTTAATAATTATGTAAGCTTCTACAGCATGGTTAGCGCTAAGGAGTAACTGCTGAATTAGCTGTCCACTTTTATCTGTTTTAAAAGTGCGTGTATCGCTGACAGTAACCACAGCACAATTTACTGTAATTTTAGAGTTATCTGGGTGGGGTTGTGATGTCATAGGTCAGTCATAAATTTTTGCTCATAGATAATGGGGAATGGCGCATTGGGCATGACAATAATACCCATGCCCGATGCCCTATTCCCTATGCCCTATGCCTCTTTTTTACTCAGTCCCAGATCGTTTTCTTCAGCATACCGCTCCATGAAGCGCATAAAACGCTCCCATTCTTGGGCAGATTTCATGACGTAAAGTGCTTCTAATTCTTCTGGTTTACCGTTAATAAATTTAGCCTTAACTTCACGAGTAATTATTTCGCCTTCTTCGTCAATCAAGTACATCCCGGTAATATCTTCGGTGCTACCTTGATCTAAAATCTTCGGATTCGTAAAAATAAAGGTCGCTGTACCACTGTCGCCAGTGCGCGATCGCGTCAAGCGCACATCTGGAGTTACTTCTTCGTCAAGACCTCTAGAAAACTGGATTTTCGCCATGATTAGTGAATTTAAACTATTATGATGGTTAATTTAATATTCTCTCATCAATTAGAACACCACGGTCTAGAGGCTACTGTTATTCATTCTTTTAGTATATCTACTTAAATTGCTTCTTTTTCAAGTAACAAAGTTACAGGGCCATCGTTTTCAATCGTAACTTGCATCATTGCACCAAATTGACCTGTTTCTACCTGCAAACCGCTAGCTCTTAATTTGGTAACAAAACGATCATACAAATCTGCTGCTGATTGGGGAGTGGCTGAACGGTCAAAAGAAGGACGACGGCCTTTGCGACAGTCGCCGTAAAGCGTAAATTGACTGACTACCAATAACTCACCGCCAATTTCTTGTACAGATTTTTGCCAACGTTCATCTCCTTCCTCGTCAGGAAACAGCCGCAATTCTAGGCACTTACGCACCATCCAGTCGATTTCAACATCAGTGTCGGTATTGGCTATGCCTACGAGCAAATTTAGCCCCTGCCCAATTTTGCCGAGAATTTCACCATTAACTGCAACTTGAGATGATTTAACTCGCTGGATAACAACGCGCATTTTAACTAATTCGTAATTATTGGCGAAACACTCGCGCGTAAATGCAGGGCAGTGAGGAAGCGATGTCTATAAAGTTTACTGAGCGCAGCCGTAACCCTTTGGGCAAGCAAGCTACGTGCAGCGTCTCGTAGAGAAGTGCGGGCTACGCCTACGCTATTCTCTCATTTTTTATTGCTCAAAATCGATGGCTCCGCCATTGGGAATGCATTCCCAGGTGGAACCTGGGAACAAGTAATGAGTAAGCTTTTAACTCCTAACTTTTATTTGCTAAAGCCTTTACCGCGAGACTTTGAAGGTAGACAAATGCAGTTTTCGAGTTGAGAAATTAAAGCCTCACGATCCAAATTTTGACCAATTAGCACTAGTTGGTTTTTTAATTGACCTTGCCATTCATCATCATCCAACGTAAAGCGTTTACCGCAAAGGTGAAAAATATGACGCTTCGGACTTTCATCAAACCACATAATCCCCTTCGCTCGGAAGATATTTGAGGGTAGTTGGTTATCTAAGAAATACTGAAACTTCCTAATAGAAAAAGGCTTGTCACTTTGGAAAGAGATGGAAGTGAAACCATCATTTTCTAAATGGTCAGAATGATGGTGATGGTCGTGATGCTCATGGTCATGTTCGTGATGATCGTGACCGCATGTTGAGTGATCGTGATCATCGTGGTCGTGATGATCGTGTTCATGATCGTGATGATCATGTTCATCGGCCACTGTGTCAAAATACTTATCAGACTCAAACAGACCAACACTGAGAATTAACGGAAGTGGCACTTGCGATCGCGTAGCGCGAATAATTCTTGCTCCTTCCTTAACTTCGTTAATTTTTCTTTCTAACTCGTTTAAAGTGGCTTCATCAACCAAATCAGCTTTATTCAGAACAATCACATCACCATAAGCAATCTGGCTGTATGCTGCCTCAGAGTTAAATAAATCTAGGCTGTAATTGGCAGCATCTACCACAGTAATAATCGAATCTAAGCGGGTTAAATCCCGCAATTCTGTGCCTAAGAATGTTAAAGCCACTGGTAGCGGATCTGCCAATCCAGTTGTTTCCACTACTAGATAATCTAGATTTTCTTGGCGTTCTAAAACTTTGTAAACTGCATCTACTAAATCATTATTAATAGTGCAGCAGATACAACCATTATTTAGTTCCACCATGTTCTCACCAGTGGAAACAATTAGCTCGTTGTCGATGCCAATTTCACCAAATTCATTCACGAGAACAGCGGTTTTTAACCCCTGTTGGTTGTTGAGGATATGATTAAGTAAAGTCGTCTTGCCACTACCGAGAAAACCCGTAATAATTGTTACTGGCATTCCTTGTTTAGGCGTATCCATTGCCGAAGATTCGGGTGTAACTGCTGATTGCATAGCGCTGTTATCAAATATTCAAAAAATAGTAATGTAGCGCAGATAGTCCAGAAAACACTAGCGCCGCAAGGTGGAAGTCAAAAGTGAAAAGTCAAAAGTCAAAAACCCTTGATTTTTGGGCTTTCGAGATTTTGTCCAATAGTATGTTGATTTCCGCCGTGACGTACTAGCATAGGGATGCTGGACTGTCATCCCAGCTGCTTTACCCTATTATTACGTATCTCCTTATTTCCGCATTACTCTGTTATGACCCTAACCCTTTACAATACCCTCACCCGTCGTCAAGAACCGTTTGAAACAGTCGAAGCAGGCAAGGTTAAGATGTATTACTGCGGCGTGACGGTGTACGACTACTGCCATTTGGGTCATGCTAGAGCTTGCATCGTTTGGGACGTAGTACGCCGATACCTCCAGTTTATCGGTTATGAAGTCCGATATATCCAAAATTTTACCGATATTGATGACAAGATTCTCAATCGAGCCTGTGCTGAACATTCCTCAATGGAAGCTGTAGCCGATCGCTTCATCAAAGCATATTTTGAGGATATGGCGCGGTTGGGAATCAAAGAAGCTGATGAGTATCCCCGCGCGACACACACGATTAACGGCATTCAGCGATTAATTCATGAGTTAGAAAATAAAGGTTTTGCTTACCCTGCTGACGGCGATGTGTATTATGCAGTGCGGCAGTTTTCTGAGTATGGCAAGCTTTCGGGACGTAGGTTAGAAGATATGCAAGCAGGGAAAAGCGAGCGCGTCAATGTAGAAGATCCAGAATATCAGAAAAAGAAAGATCCCTTTGATTTTGCTTTATGGAAGGCGGCAAAAGCGGGAGAACCTGCTTGGGAATCACCTTGGGGCGCAGGTCGTCCGGGGTGGCATATAGAATGCTCGGCAATGGTGCGCGATCGCCTGGGTGATACTATAGATATTCATGCTGGTGGTGCTGACTTAATTTTTCCTCACCATGAAAACGAAATTGCCCAATCTGAGGCAGTAACCGGAAAACCCCTAGCGCGTTACTGGTTACATAACGGCATGGTAAAGGTAGATGGGGAAAAAATGTCCAAATCTTTGGGCAACTTCATCACTATTCGAGAATTGCTGGATCGAGGAGTTGACCCGATGGCAGTGCGGTTGTTCGTATTGACCGCTCAATATCGCACGCCAATTGATTTTACCGACGAAGCGATCGCCGCAGCAACTAATGGCTGGCACACCATTAAAGAAGGTTTACTTTTTGGGCATCAATACGGTAAAAAACTCGGCTGGAATTTGGGAACTCAGAATATTCTAATCCCCAATCCCGATGTTGAACGCTTCCAAAAAGTTGTAAATAACGACTTTAATTTTCCTGGTGGGTTAACAGTGCTGTTTAAACTAGCTAAAGAACTGAGCCGTGAAGGGCATATTCTTGTGCATGAAGGGAAAACCGAAACATTACCAGAGGAGTTACACCGGCAATGGCAAACACTCGTCACATTAGCTGGAGTTTTGGGTTTAGAAGCTGAGATAGAAGCAGAAACTCACACGAATGGTTTAACTGATGCGGAAATTGAGGCGAAAATTCAGCAAAGACAAGAAGCACGTAAAGCCAAAAATTTTGCCGAAAGCGATCGCATTCGTGACGAACTTCAAGCAGAAGGTATTACGCTAATTGATAGCCGTGATGGTACACGCTGGCATCGTAATTAGAGGAGACTGGAGGCTAGGGACTAGGAATTAAATTCTTCCCATGCCCCATTTCCCATTCCCCATTCCCCATTCCCCATTTCCCTAAATTATGTGGTCTGAACTTAAAAAAGCGATCGCTAGTTTCGATATTCCCGCTGATTGGATTGGTATTAGAGCCGTAAAGGAGACTTCTACTACCCGTTTAGTTCGTGACGCTTTACCTCAACTAAACGGCAAATCCTTCACTGTCGGAGCAATGTTAGAAGTTTTGGTCAACGGCTGTCTGGGTTATGCAGCTACTAACTCTCTGGAACTTTCTTCCTTAGAAGCGGCTGCCCAAACAGCGTATAAACAGGCACTAGCTGCAAGTGAATGGTGGATACATCCCTTCCGTGAAAGTGAGCGCCCGAAAGTTGTTGGTGAATATAAATCTCTATTTCTTGAGCCATTGGATGCTCTGAGTCCGGGAGAAATCAACGATTTACTAGTTCGTATTTGCCAAACGCTGAAAGTTGACGACAAAATTGTGCAAACTATCGCTAGTGCCAGCACTACTGAGAAAGAATCTTGGTTTGTTAGCAGCAACGGCTCAGAAGTTTATCAAAAAATACTATCTATAGGCACTAATTACGGAGCCACTGCCCAAGATGGAACAATTGTACAGCAGCGCAGCAACAACGGTTCGCAAGCAAACTGTTATCAAGGCGGACTCGAACTATTAAAACAAGAAAACTTATGGCATCGGGTGCGGCAAATTGGCGAACAAGCAGTAGAACTCTTGACAGCAGAGGAATGCCCAACCACCCGTACCAATTTAGTTTTAGCCCCAGACCAGATGATGCTGCAAATCCATGAAAGTGTCGGACATCCTTTAGAAATTGACCGAATTTTGGGAGATGAGCGTAATTATGCTGGGGGCAGCTTCGTTAGTAAAAGCGATTTTGGCAACCTAGTATATGGTTCGCCATTGATGAACATTACCTTTGATCCCACCGTGCCTGGTGAATATGCCAGCTATGGCTTTGATGATACGGGTGCTGTCGCAACAAAAGAGTATTTGGTTAAAGAAGGTATATTGCAACGGGGTTTAGGCAGTCTGGAGAGTCAAGCCAGAGCAGGTGTAGCAGGAGTTGCCTGTGCCCGTGCTTCCTCATGGAATCGACCAGCGATCGATCGCATGGCAAACTTGAATTTAGAGCCTTTAAACGGCACTTTTGAAGACATTATTGGCGGGATAGAAAACGGCGTTTATATGGAATCTAACCGTTCTTGGTCAATAGACGATCGCCGCTACAAATTCCAATTTGGTTGTGAGTACGCCAAATTAATTGAAAATGGTAAACTCACCAAAACCCTTCGTAATCCTAACTATCGCGCCACAACACCAGAGTTTTGGCATAGTTTAATTAAAGTCGGAGATGCGACAAACTGGCAAATGTATGGTACTCCTTATTGTGGTAAAGGAGAACCAAATCAGGCCATTTCGGTAGGACACGGTTCGCCTGTTTGTGTATTTGCTAATGTCGAAATTTTTGGTGGAGGAGCTTGAAAAAGTACACAGTTAGGAGTTAAGAGCTTTGAATTAAGTAGGTAGGCATAATTAAACATAAAATAAAATCCTAGTTCGTCGTGAGCGATAAATCTCTCCCTACAAGGATTATCAGGACTAAAGTCCTTACTACAAACTTTAATTTATTTACGCCCAGCTACTTACAAAAATTCTTTCAACTCCTAACTTTCTCCTTCTCCTGTTTCCTATTAATATTTAATATCTATGAAAGTTGAGGAATTATCTGCGTTAGAAGTCAGCTTTAATCGACTGATTGAAAGTCTGTTGATCAAAAAATTAGAAAATGAACAATTCACTGTGAGACTCAGCAGTGAAATAAGTCAATTTACTCGTTTTAATCATGCGAAAGTGCGACAGACTGGTTCTGTCGCTGATGGTTGGATTGAACTGACTTTGATGAAAGATCAGCGCAACAGTGTTCGGCAGTTTCCCTTTACTGGAAATTGGCAGGTAGATTGGGAGTTAGCGTATACTGCTTTGCAAGAACTACGTGACGAAATTATCCTACTACCCATCGATCCATATCTAGTTTTGCCATCAGGAAATAATACCAGCCGAGAAGTAAATTCTGGGAATTTATTGGCGGCAGAAGCAGTAGTATCAACTGTGCTAGAACTAGTTGCTGAATTGGATTTTACAGGTATATATGCCGGGGGAGTGGTAATAAAAGCTTATGGTGACTCTAGCGGTAAAAAACACTGGTTTGCTACAGAGTATTTTACCTTGGATTACTCTCTATTTTCCACATCTGGACAAGCCGTTAAGGGTACATTTGCAGGAAGTGATTGGGATAAATCTACATATATAGCCAAAATAAGCGAAGCTAAAAAGCAATTAGAATTGCTCAATCACCCAGCAAAAGAATTACCACGGGGACAATACAGAACTTATTTTGCTCCTGCTGCTGTTGCAGATTTATTATTGATGCTTTCTTGGGGATCTGTAAGCGAAGCTGATATTCAACAAGGAAATAGCTCTTTAGCTGCTCTATGGCGTAAAGAAAAACAACTTTCACCTGCATTTAATTTGAAAGAAAACTTTCAACGGGGATTAGTACCACGATTTAATGAATTGGGAGAAATAGCAGCACCGGAGTTACCTATAATAGAAAAAGGACATTTGGTAAATACTTTAGTCAATTCTCGAACTGCTAAAGAATATCAAAAACCTGCCAATGGCGCTAATGGTTCAGAGACTTTAAGAGCGCCAGAAATCAGTCCGGGAAATTTAGGGTTTGAGCAGATTCTTCCAAGTTTAGATAGAGGATTATATCTATCAAATCTGCATTACTTGAATTGGAGCGATCGCCACACTGGTAGAGTCACAGGTATGACCCGTTATGCTTGTTTTTGGGTAGAAAACGGAGAAATTGTTGCCCCAATTGAAAACTTGCGTTTTGATGAAAGTCTCTACCGCTTCTGGGGAGAAAACCTCATAGATTTGACCAATTTCCAAGATTTTATACCCGAAGTCGGTACTTATGAAAGTCGTCAACTAGGAGGTAGTTTAGTTCCTGGTATGCTGGTGGAAGATTTTACATACACCCTATAATCCAATACCGTTCAGTTAAGCCCAAAATTATTGCTAAAGATGCGAAATTGGATTGGGCTTCGCCCACTACGTTAACGCGTCTCTACAGTCCTAAAATTTAGTGCCAAAAATCCTTAATTGAATAGTACATATTTTTACTAGATTCTTTTTTTACTCTGCACACTGTATAAATGCTAGAATCCTCAAGTAGACAGTTAGGATACCTAGATGCCAGTTGTAGCTAACTCAATCAAGTTTGGTACAGACGGCTGGCGGGGCGTTATCGGTGAAGAGTTTACCTTTGAACGCCTAGCCCTGGTCACACCAGTTGCCGCAAAAGTATTATATGATACATATTTTTCTACGGTAGGTAGCCGGACAATAATTGTTGGTTATGATCGCCGATTTATGGCCGAAGATTTTGCTCGTGCTGTTGCCGATACTGTCACTGCCGTCGGCTTTGATGTACTACTGAGCGAAAGCTATGCCCCAACCCCAGCTTATAGCTGGGCAGCAAAACAACTCAATGCTTTAGGGGCGCTGGTAATTACAGCCAGTCATAATCCTGGTGCATATTTAGGCTTAAAAGTCAAGGGCTGTTTTGGTGGGTCAGTACCGCCAGAAGTTACAAAAGAGATAGAAGCGCAATTGTCAGTTGGAGTACCACTAGCAGCTACCCCAGGCAAACAAGAGAAATTCGATCCTTGGCCTAGTTATACCCAAGCGTTAGAAGGTAAAGTTGATATTGTCAAAATTCGAGAAGCGATCGCATCAGGCAAAGTGACATTATTTGCCGATGTTATGCATGGCGCGGCGGCTGGCGGATTGGCGAGACTACTAGGCAATCAAGTCAAAGAAATCAACAGCAAACGTGATCCCCTCTTTGGTGGTGGTGCGCCGGAACCCTTACCTAAATACCTTTCAAAGCTATTTGAAGTCATCAAAACTCATCGGGAAACCGATAAATCAGGTTTAACGGTGGGGTTGGTGTTTGATGGAGACTGCGATCGCATTGCAGCAGTAGATGGAGAAGCCAACTTCCTAAGTTCCCAAGCCTTAATCCCCATATTAATCGACCACTTAACCCTGCGCCGCGGTTTTAGTGGAGAAATAGTCAAAACTGTTAGTGGTTCCGACTTAATGCCCCTTGTGGCAGCACTACATAATCTATCAGTATTTGAGACAGCAGTTGGTTATAAATACATTGCTGACAGAATGTTGGTAGCAAAAGTGTTGCTGGGTGGTGAAGAGTCGGGAGGAATTGGCTATGGTAGTCATATTCCCGAACGTGATGCACTGCTATCAGCATTGTACGTCTTAGAAGCGATCGTCGAATCTGGTTTAGATTTAGGTGATTATTATCGCTACTTGCAGAAACAAACAGGGTTTACCTCAGCTTACGATCGCATTGATTTACCCTTAGCAAGTATGGAAGTGAGATCGCGTCTTTTGCAACAACTGCAAACCCAACCCTTAACGGAAGTTGCAGGTAAAGCGGTGATTGATTGCCAAACAATTGACGGCTACAAATATCGCCTTGCCGATAAAAGCTGGTTAATGATTCGGTTTAGCGGTACTGAGCCGGTTTTACGACTATACTGCGAAGCCCCGACAATTGAGCAAGTGCATCAAACTCTTGCTTGGGCAAAACACTGGGCAGAGTAAAATTTATTATTTAGTCATTAGTCATTTGTCCTTTGTCTTTGGTAAATGACCAATGACTAATGACCAATGACCAATGACCAATGAATAATGACCAAATTACTCGTAGTAGCTACAGGAAATCCAGGTAAGTTGCGGGAAATGCAAGCTTACCTGGAAAATTCTGGTTGGGAATTAACCCTCAAACCTGAAGAATTGGAAATTGAAGAGACGGGCGAAACTTTTGCCGCTAACGCTTGTCTGAAAGCCTCACAAATTGCTAAAGCTACAGGAAACTGGGCAATTGCAGATGATTCTGGCTTGCAAATAGATGCCCTAAATGGCGCACCAGGGGTGTATTCTGCACGTTATGCCACAACCGACTCAGAACGCATCGCTAGAATATTGAGGGAATTAGGCAACGAGAAAAATCGGCAAGCCCAATTTGTTTGTGCAGTAGCGATCGCTCGTCCTGATGGTGCGATCGTATTAGAATCTGAAGGTATTTGTCGCGGCGAAATTCTTCACGCACCTCGTGGTAATGGTGGTTTTGGCTACGATCCAATTTTTTATGTGCAAGAATTGCAATTGACCTTTGCTGAAATGACACGGGAGTTAAAGAGGTCAATTAGTCATCGAGGCAAAGCTTTTACAGCTTTACTTCCGCAACTGGAGAAAATTAAGAGACGCGATTAATCGCGTCTGTACGAAAGTTAGGAGTAGAGACGCGATTAATCGCGTCTGTTAGGATTTATGAATTTTGCTAAATCTTCATTCATTAGTCCTGACTCACAACTCATAACTTTTAACTAATAACTTTTTTAAACTGCTTCTGTGTTCTTTTCGCCAGTACGAATCCGAATCACTTGCTCAACAGGCGAGATGAAAATTTTACCATCGCCGATTTCGCCAGTGCGGGCAGCAGCAATAATTTTGTCTACCACCATATCAACTTGATTGTCGTCAACTACGATTTCCACTTTGAGTTTTTGCAGAAACTCAACGGTGTACTCAGAACCACGATACCGTTCAGTTTGACCTTTCTGACGTCCGAAGCCCCGAACTTCAGAAACAGTCATACCAACAATACCAGCGTTAACCAAAGCAATTTTCACCTCATCTAGCTTAAATGGGCGGATAATAGCTTCTACTTTTTTCATCCTCTTACTCCTGACTTCTACTAGCTTCGTTTATATATCTAACCAGATCCGCAGTCTGAAGCTGTAACTAGCAGTGCTTTTCCTAAAAGATATGTAATAGTTACCACTTTTTTAAAATGTTAATACTTTGCTTGAGAGTTGGGACACGATAACCAGCAAGGATTTATTAATTTGCTCATTTTTGAGGTTTTAACATAAAGAACTTGCTGTCAATTTAGCATTTTATGTAGCTTTTATAACCTAAAAATAGATAAACTCCGCCATTTAGCAGATTTGTTCGGATATTTAGAGAGTGATTGCAGACAAATAAATTGCAGGGTAGATGGAAAACTTGCTACTGCTGACTGTGGAAGTGTCAATTAACGTTTCTGATGTTCAAACAAGGGACGCACAACGAAATATCCAGCACTAAAGGCAGTCAGCATGATTAACAAGATGGTGATAATTAACCACCAGCCATTGATTCCCTTAGCGTCTGGCTCAGTATTGGAATAATAACTTACTTGTTGCTCTTCTATAAAAACTGGTTCTGGTATTGAGAAATTCATTTCCATTGCAGGCGTAGAAAAGCCTTGGCGACGGCTTTTTTCGGATGGGGCTTTGGGCACAACGGATGGATGTGAGCGAGAAACCTGCTGACGTGGACGCGCTTGTATGACTGGTTGTTTGGCAGTAACTTTAACCTCGCTAGAAGCTTGAGTAGCTTGATGATAATTAAATGTAGCGTGGGAATCCACAAAATTTTGCAAGTGAGAAAAAGACTCAACGACTTTAGTAATTTCTTGGCGTAATAGTTGATTTTCTTGTGCTAGTTGCTGATTTTGGGTGGTGAGTGCATTTAGCCTCACCTGTGCTGCTTGCAACTCTGTTGATAATTCCTTGTATACAGATAGTGGTACAGAGGGAGGATAGGCTTGAGTAGTCGGTGCTGACGAATTACTGTGAACAGAACCTATGGTTGTTCGCATCAGGGGCTTGGTATTAAAAATCAAGGTAATTAGATCGTACAGAGATGCTAACAGAGATAGTCACCCCTGAAACTATGCCCAAGAATAATAGAAAAATATCCAAAGGGCAAAGATTTATTATTTGGGCATTGGGAATTAGGCCATTGGACATGGGGCATTTGTACTGAGCAAAGTCGTTGGCGCAGCCTCTCGTAAGGAAGTATTGGGAATTGGGTACTAAGAAAACTTTTCCCAGTCCCCAATCTCTAGTCCCCACAATGGGAAGAAATGCCCTACAGGGCCTTGCCCTTCGCCAATATCTAGGGCGTAAGTGAGTGCAGTAGTAACATAGTCTTTTGCCTGTTGCACTGCCTGCCACAAGTCTTTTCCCTTAGCCAGATTAGCAGCGATCGCAGCCGATAGTGTACAACCAGTACCGTGGGTATTTGTTGTCTGTACTTTTTGGCAAGTTAAAACTTCCAACTTGTTCCCATCAAACCAGATATCAACACCACGCAAATTTCCCTGCATACCTCCGCCCTTGACTAAAACAGCTTTCGTTCTTAAAGTCTTGTGAATAATTTCAGCAGCGGCTTGCATATCCTCCAACGTATTAATTTGTAAACCACTCAAAATCTGGGCTTCGTAACGATTGGGCGTGATTATAACCGCCTTAGGAATTAGGTCATGGCACAGAGTCTTCACAGCATCATCATCAATCAATTGCGCCCCCCTACGTGACACCATTACTGGATCAACGACTAGATTCTCGATTTGTAAAGCTTCAACTTGCTGGGCAACAGCAAAAATAATTTCTTGATTGAGCAACATTCCCGTTTTAGCAGCTTGTACGCCAATATCCTCAACTACCGCCTGAATTTGCGCCACAACAGCCTCTGTTGGCATGGCATCAACTCTCCTTACTTCTAGAGTGTTTTGTGCCGTGACGCAGGTTATAGCGCTAGTACCGTGGACACAGTGAAAAGCAAAGGTGCGTAAATCAGCTTGAATTCCTGCACCGCCACCGCTATCTGAACCAGCAATGGTTAAAGCAACAGGTATTCGGGAGTTTATTTCAGTGTTCATATTTATGAAGATTAATAAGTTAGTACTATCAAAGCAAACTATGTCAAAGATTTCGGCGTGAGTTGCTCAGATATTCAGCGAACACTGATACTCACGGCAAAAGGCCAGTCCCCAATCCCTCCTTCGAGGAAGTTAAAAATCAAAAGACTTTAAGAGTTCTTTAAATTTGAACAAGACAGAATTCAGAATTAAATTCTCTATGACTGGCTAACGCTACGCAACCCAGTGGTGGGTCTAAATCTCCCACTGATTGCATTCTAAATTCTCTTTTAATTTTCAATTGACTTAGATAGTTGCGTAAGCATAGCCCACCCTCTACCTTAAGCAAGAGCTAAGTATAACGTCTTGTAGAAAAGACATAGCTTCTTTAAAAATATCTAGAGAAACTTCATCAAATCCTTGCACAAAGGGCTTTCTATCCCCATATCACTCTAGAAATCAACAGGACTTTACCAGGACACTTCCATAGTATTTTTGATTTTGTTGTAAAAAAACTTACAACATTCAGGGCATTCACTGATATCAAGTGCTATTTGTAAAGGTTAGTTTTAATGAAGTTCACAAGGCTCAGTTACAGCGATTAGAGCAGGTTCAACTAAGTTGTTACATTAGTTCCCTCAACTCAAGAGGTGAATCTACTAAACGTCCTCAACAAGACCCTGACGATTGACGGTATCGATACGCCTGGTTTAACCATCAACGGTTAACAGCAGAAAATTTTTTAATTTTACAACAGCGTTTTTATAACTGACGCGATTTCAAGTCGCGCTCGGACGACTGTGATTGTCCTCTATTCAAAAAATTATTTGGCAATTGAAAAAAGTTGCTGAGAGTGTACTACCAATTCCCCTTACACACATTCGGAGTAAATCTATGGCTGGCACAACATATTACGTTTCTGGAACAGGCAATGATAAAAATGATGGTTCAAATGAAGAAACCGCCTTTCGCTCCTTGGGTAGAGCCGTATATGAGATGAAAACCGGTGACACACTCTACGTCATGAACGGAACTTATGACAAAGGAGCTACGCTTTTTAACAAAAACGGCTCACCAGATAATTGGACAACAATAAAAGCTTATCCAGGGCATACACCTAAGATAAAAACAACAGGAGATGGCATTAATGTATTTAGTTCATCTTACGTGCTGATTGAAGGACTTGATTTAGAGGGAGGTCGGGAAAACATCACTTTAGAATATGCCTTACAAGAAAAAGATAACCCGAACAATCCTATTACCCGTGCCAATGGAATTGCTGTAAAAGCAGCGAAAATAGGGGGAGAAGGTGGCAGTGATACTCATCACATTGTCATCAAGGGTAACACAGTCCGCAATTTTTCAGGTGGAGGTATTGCATTTAACGACTCAGACTACATCACTGTTGAAAAAAATATTGTATCTGGAAACGCTTGGTATTCTGCTTACGGTAATCAGGGAATTACTGCTCTTCGCAGTTTTAACTTCGATAACAACACTACTGACTACAGGATAATTTTTCGAGACAACATTGTTTATGATAATAAAAATTTAGTTCCCGTGTGGGAGACAGGGAACATCAGTGAAGGACACGGTCTCATGCTTGATACTACTATCAAAGCTAAAGATGGTGGAACCTATAGCGGAAAGGCATTAATAGCGAATAACGTAACCTATAACAATGGAGGCTC
>NZ_JACJSI010000079.1 GCF_014698065.1 Nostoc flagelliforme FACHB-838 | reverse complement strand
CGAAATCCCTGAGCCTATTTTATTAACCAAGATTTTTGCCAAGCTTACTGCTTTAGGACGTATTCATCCCGTTTCCACCGGCGTTGAACCCTCGTAAATTGGCAGACGTATTGAACAAGTCTTCTTATTTTTATTCGCTACCCCGACTTATTGAGCCGATACACAACTACTCACTCTAAAATAATTCCAATGAATCAGATAATTACAACACTTACAAATAGCATTTGTATCAACAACAACTTCTCTAATTTGGTTGATATTTTACGCTATCGAGCTTTACATCAACCAAATCAAACTGCTTTTACGTATTTAGAAGAGCAAGAAGAACTAAAGACAACTTTAACTTATCAGCAACTAGATGCTAAAGCTAGAAGTATTGCTGTATATTTGCAGAATATATCAACTCCAGGAGAGAGGATTTTATTACTCTACCCGCCAGGACTTGATTATATAGCAGCCTTTTTTGGATGTCTTTACGCAGAATTAATTGCGATTCCTCTTTATTCGCCGAGAAACAACCGAAAGATGTCCCGGATTCAGTCAATTATGGAGGATTCTCAAGCACAAATTGCTCTGACAAATAGTCGTTCTCTCATTAATATACAAACATTATTAAATCATGCTCCTGATTTAAAAAAACTACAATGGTTAGCAACTGACGAAATTGATGAAAATTTAGCTGAACAATGGGAGTCAAAATCAGTCAGAAGTGTTTCTATTGCTTATCTTCAATACACATCTGGTTCTACTTCAACACCTAAAGGTGTAATGATTAGTCATGAGAATGCTTTAGAGAACTCAGCAGAAATAGCCATTTCATGGAGAACAGGGGCTGATAGTGTTCTCGTATCATGGTTACCTCACTTTCATGATTTTGGACAAATATACGGGGTGATTCAACCAATTTACAATGGGTTCCCATGTATATTTATGTCACCGGCCTCATTTACTCAAAAACCAATTCGATGGCTAAAAGCAATCTCCGACTACAAAGCTACTCACAGTGGCGCACCAAATTTTGCTTATGATTTATGTGCTGACAAAATCAAACCAGAACAACGTGAAAATCTAGACCTGAGTCGTTGGGAGATAGCTGTAAATGGTGCAGAACCAGTCAGAAAGCAGACATTAGAAAATTTTTATCATGTTTTTGCACCTTATGGTTTCCGTTGGAGTACTTTCTACCCAGGTTACGGACTAGCAGAGGCAACACTCAAAGTGTCATCTGCAAGAAAGAAGAACTCACCAACAATTTTAACTGTTCGAGCAGATTCACTGACAAACAATTTAATTGTCGAAGCATCATCTGACGAAGCATTTACAAGGACATTAGTTGGATGTGGTAGTACTGTATTAAACTCAAAAGTTGTCATTGTAAATCCTGAATCTCTCACTCAATCTCCATCCGGTCAAGTTGGTGAAATTTGGGTATCAGGCCCTAGTATTGCTCAAGGATATTGGGGACGAATTGAAGAAACTCAGCGCACATTTAGAGCTTATCTAACTGATAATGAAGAGGGACCCTTATTGCGAACAGGTGATTTGGGTTTTGTCAAAGATGGCGAGTTATTTATCACAGGTCGAATTAAGGATTTAATCGTCATCCGAGGTAGCAATCATTATCCTCAGGATATCGAGCTAACAGCAGAACAAAGTCACGCCGGTTTACGTTCGGGATATAGCGCAGCCTTTGCCATTGATGAGAATGAGCAAGAAAGACTTGTTATTGTTTGTGAAATCGAGCGTAGTTACCTGCGGAAGCTGGACGCTGATGAAGTAATTCAAGCTATACGCAAAGCAGTATCTCAAGAACATGAATTAGAGATATATGCTGTATTACTGCTAAAAACAGGTAGTATTCCTAAAACCTCTAGTGGCAAAATTCAACGTAAGGCTTGTCACACTCAGTTTTTAAATAACCAATTAGATGTAGTTCAAGAGTGGAAAGTTCAGTCAAACGAAAAAGTAATAAATGAAGGTCAATTTTCCATGCCAAATAACTTATCCAATATCATCAAATCAGGGACTCAGGATTGGCTGATTTCGTGGATTGCCAAAGAGAAAAACTTAGATATAAAAGAAATTGATCCCAATCAATCTCTTACTTACTACGGTCTTAGTTCCTTGGATAGTATGAATTTACATGGGGATTTAGAAACTTGGCTTGGCTATTCAATTGTCCCTGATTGGTTGTGGGATTCTCCATCAATTGATGCTTTAGCCAAGCAAATTTCTCAACCTCAAAATTCTGTTTTTGTCTCTAAAGTTACATCATAGTGGGCTTCTATAAATCCTTTCCCCCTCCTGTTTATTTAAGGAAGTTATTAGGCAAAACCATAACCTCCGATGAGCAAAAAATGTTGTCTTTTTCCCATAAAATCACATGAAAATTGAAGCAATCAAGGCTGCTTTGCCAACAAAGAAACTGACAAATGATGATATTTTGGCATTGATTGAGGAATATAGCCAACCAATCTTTGCAGGAGATTTAAAGGCAGCTTTAAGTAAAATAAATTTTTTCCTTCGCTATTCAGGTTCAGATATCCGTTACTGGTTAGACAAAAACGAAAAGCCAATTGATTTAGTAGCTCGTGCTTTTCAAGAAGCAATTATTGAGGCAAACTGCGACAAAGATGACATAGATTTACTGATCTATACAGGTATTGGTCGAGGATTTATAGAACCAGCAGCAGCCTACCACGTTGCAGCTAGTCTTGGTTTGCAACACGCAGAGTGTTTTGATATCCTCGATGCTTGTATGAGTTGGACTCGTGTGTTGAATATAGTCTATTCATTACTTCAAATCGGTCGTTACAAACGAGCTTTAATAGTTAACGCCGAGTGTAATATGCGTTTCGGTGGAGCAGTTTTTCCTAGTGTTTTCCAACTGCCGAATATTGAAGCTATTGAATGGTCTTTTCCAGCTTATACTTTGGGAGAAGCAGCGACAGCAACAATTGTTTCCTACGATCCAGATCGAGAATGGGAATTTCACTTTAAATCTCGTCCAGACCTGGCAGATTTGTGCAACGTACCTTTAGATGGATACGAAGGTTATTGCACACCTTCTGGGCGTATTGGCTTAAATGGCATTAACAAATTTACCTCTTTTGGAGTTGAGTTGCACGCCAATGGATACCAGGAGATCATCGATATCTTTAAATGTTTAAAAGCTCCGATTGATGAAGTTCGTGCAATTTTCCCCCATGCATCCTCAAAAAGAGAGTGGGACAAAGTTGCCGAAGCATTAAACATCAAACATCTCCTTTGGCATATTTATCCAACTTATGGAAATCTAGTCTCTGCTTCTGTACCCACAGGCATCGCTTCAGCCATTGAGGCAGGACAGATTAAACGGGGAGATCGGATTGCTGGTTGGGTTGGTAGTGCAGGTATGTCTTTTTGTGCCTATTCTTTCATTTATTAGATATCTCCAAATTGGAAAACACAGCTTATAAGCTAGCCACAAAGAGGCTTTGGCTGTTTTCGGAAATATCTATTAATTAAGGGGTTAATAAAAGGGGTATCCCATTTATCTAGCTCCTCATATTTTCTTTAAAATAACAAATGATTAATTAACAAGAGGTTTAACAGTTAATGTTGTTGCAACTTTTCAAGTTTGTTAGTGTAACTTTCTTTTACCTTTGTGGATATTTTCTTACTACTGTAGGTACAAATAAAGAAGAGCGAATCTCAAAACAAGGCCAATGGATTTACCGCTATCTCCTCTACATGGGACCTGTCTACATCAAAATTGGACAAATTTTAGCAACACGTTCCGATTTGATTCCACCAAATTGGGTACAAATATTACGAGAACTGCAAGATAATGTACCTTATATGGATGAGGCTGATACGAGGAAAATTATCACCAAAGATTTGCCTCTAGCATTTGAAAACGTTTTTAGTGAATTTTCTTTTCAGCCAATAGCTAGTGGTTCGATTGCTCAAGTTCATAGAGCCACCTTATTAACTGGACAAAAAGTCGCTGTTAAAGTTGTTAAAAAAAATGTTCGTAATCAACTTAAACAAAATCTGGATATTATCCAGTTATTTGTTGACATCCTTGATTCTGTAGTTCCATCTGTACGAGAACTAGGTTTACCAAAGCGTCTGCAAGAATTAAGAACTTTGCTGATTATTCAAGCAGACATGAAACAGGAGGCTCAAAATCAGGAATTAGTATATAACAACTTTAAAGATCATCCTTATATCAGGGTTCCGGCGATTATTAAAGACCTTTCAACTTCTAACTTATTGTTTATGGAGTTTATGGAGGGAATCCCAGGAAAAGATGTTTACAAAGTTGAATTAAAACGCAATCTTCTCGCTCAAAGGTTTCAAGATACTATTTATACTATGCTTTATATGCATGGGTTATGTCATGGTGATCCCCATCCTGGAAATATCTTTTTTACAAAAGATGGCTCGATTATCCTCCTAGACTATGGCATTACTGTTCAACTAAACGAAGATGAAAAATGGGGTTTATCATCTTTTTACTACGCTTGTACTCGCAAAGAATGGGATGTAGCTGTAGAGCGTTTTACTCAGCACTTTGTCACAGATAAAGACTACATTAATCAAAACTGGAATCAGTACGCGCAAGAAATTCAAAACGTTTTACAATATCATTTTGATATCAGTACGACGCAATGGTCAACAGTTAGTTATTTTCAAGATGTTAGCAAGGTATTGCGTAAGTATCGCGCACGGTACACAACTAATTTTACAAAAGTTGAGTTGGTCTTTTTATCTTGTGAAGGCTTTGCAAGTCAAATCGATCCCAATATTGAAATCTGGGAAAATGCACGTAAGTTTACAGACCGTTACTCTCCTTATATGAATCCAAAAGTCAAAGAAACTTTTGATATTTATTTTCAACAAACGGCTCCTTCCTCTTTAGCAATGCGCGATCGCGCCGATAATTCCTTAGTCGCACCTACCCACATTAACCGATATTTTTTCCCCAGCACTTATCCAGTATTTGTTAAAAAGGCTGATAAAAGCAAAATTGAAGACTTTGATGGTAATGTTTTCGTAGACATATCATGCGGTTATGGTCCTCATCTCTTAGGCTATGCCCATCCTGTCATTAACCAAGCAATTTCTGAAGCTATTGCCAACGGTTTTGTCAACGCAATTGGGCATGAAGCGGAATTAGAACTAGCCGAAATACTTGTTGAGGCTTTACCGGGTGCTGAGAAAGCAATCCTCTCCAACTCTGGAACAGAATCCATTTTACAAGCAATCCGTCTGTGCCGGGCTTACAGAAAGAAAGATCGAGTAGCGAAGTTTGAGGGACACTATCACGGATTTTCAGATCAAGGAATGATTAGTTCCTGGTTTCGCTTTACAGGTGAAAAGTTCAATCCTCAGCCGATTGCTGGAACTCAAGGAACTGACAGTGCTACAGTCAAAAATACTCTTGTTTTGCAATACGGTTACATTGAAGGTTTAGAGCGATTGCGCTCAGAAGCATCTGAGTTAGCCTGCGTTATTTGCGAACCAATGCCTTCGTTACTAGCTAATTACGACGTTAATTTTCTGACAAAACTGAGAGCAATATGTACAGAGTTAGACATTCCTCTAATTTTTGATGAAGTTGTTTCGGGATTTCGGGTAGCCTATGGCGGCGTACAAAACCTTGCAGGAATTTTTCCTGATTTGACTTGCTTAGGTAAAGTAATCGGAGGAGGACTTCCCTGTGGTGCAGTTGTTGGTAAAAAGAACCTGATTGACATTGGTAAAAGCTCTCAAGATCCCTTCTCTGACTATGAAAAAAAAGCTTTTGTTGGCGGAACGATGAGTGGAAACTCAATGACTTGTCTTGCCGGAACAGCTACATTAACTTATCTCAAAGAACATCCAGAAATATATGTAAAACTTGACAATAACACTAATTGGCTTGCCCAAAAACTCCTAGAAATTGGTCACTCTCACGGTGTACCAATCCAAGTAAAAGCAAATCGTTCGATTTTTTCTTTGACATTTAGTCATAAAAACGCTACTTACTTCCGAGAAAAGCAAGCTGGTAGTAATTTTAAAGTTAATCTTGCTTTAGCATACTATATGCGTAAACACGGCATTTATATGCCCGAACTCCATACCTTAATGTTGAGCGCAGCCCACACGCAAGAAGACCTAGAGCTTATTTGTACTGCCTTCAATTTAAGTTTGCAGGAAATGTTAGAGGATGGTTTTTTTACACTTTAGTTAGTGAATCAGAAATAAAGTCTAATGGAGAGATAAGAGGATGTTTTAAGAGGTTGTTTGAAAAGTCTAACAGGTTGTAAAAAAGCTCATCTCAGCATACGCTGTGAATAGAAAGTAGACAGCACGAGAGAACAACATGAGTAAAGCATACCCCAGCAATTTGACCCTCGCCCAATATGAATTTCTAAGTGACATGATTCCAGAACCGAATGGCGCTAAGAAAAGCTTTAAGCTATGCTCTGTAATGATTACAGGCATTTATTCGATTAAGGAGTCAAGGAGTAAGAGCGATCGCTATTTTTTGTAGGTGCTGTGAAAATTAGGGTAACGGTGAGGGTTGCCCCAAAAAATTTTTAGATAGGAAAAGCTTACTATAGCAATCCTAAATCATTTGTGAGAAATTACCGTACTCATTCAGCTTAGGAAAGTCAAAAATTTGACCATCGACGGCTAGCTCAAATAATGCTTTAACTACAGAAAAAGAATGGCAGAAAAAATAAAACTCTCTAACCAATTTTTTCGCTTGTAACCAAATATCTTCTACGGGATTTTGTTGTGGAGCATTTGGGGCAAATCGTTTACAAGTTATCAACCATTGTTCTTGCTCAAGCTGACGATTCAAAGAATCTAAATAGTCTTGAATTGCATTAGAACGATGATAAGAAGCTCCATCCCAAATTATTATGCATATTAGCTCCTGGACGCTGTGATTGAAGATATTCCAAGAAATTTATCGTGTTTTGGAAGTCTCCTTTTTTCGCTGCGTAAGTTATAAATTCGTGGGTTTTGTAATCTATAGCACCAAAATATGTTTGCTTATCACGAGCATTTACAACTGGAATTGATTTGGGCAAAGACACCACCTCCATTAGCTTTGAGTATCGGGGCAAACGCCTGAGCCATGTAGATCAATCCATATACATTGATGTTCATCTGAAATTCGAGAGCGGCGATCGCATTCTCAGCTAAAGGAGTTCCAGCTTGAAAGACTCCTGCATTATTGATAACCACTTGCACATCTGGGGCAGTTTGAGCAGCAGCAACAATAGATTGGGGATCACCTAAATCAACCTGAATTGGTACTACCCGTAAACCGTATTGTTCAACCAATGAGGAGACACTGTTGAGCTGACGAACAGCCGCGTAGACTTTGGCGGCTCCGTGTTCAATAAACGACTCAACTATTGCCTTGCCAATGCCGCGATTCGCGCCTGTAACCAAAATGGTTTTGTCTTTGATGTCGTAGTTCATTTGGATTTCTCTTTATGATTTTCCATGATCTGGAAACCTTGGACATGAGCGTTCTTAAGCGTTATTGTTGTGAATACTAACACCTATTTTGTCTGTATTAACTGTTTCTACCTTTCTGCCCTGCATTAATTAAACTTTTACCAAATAGGGAATTTTTAAAGTCATAAGTCGCTTTGCCTGCCAACATTCTCATAATTTCAGTTAAATTTGTAGTTCCGGGAAGTTACAAAAGTGGGTTGAGGTATCAGGAATATTTATTAATTAAATTATTATCAATCTTTAATAATAGTTATAGGATAAAGAAAATAGTAAAAATAGATTAAGCTAGATGGTCATTATGGTTATGAGAAAGTTATTAGAAGCTGAAAGATTTGATGAGCGTCGTTCAGCTTCTAAAGAAAGAAGCCAAAATTATGAAGATGTTCTAATTCTCGGTCAGCCAGTACAAATGTCTTTAAAAAAACTAGCTCCTCCCCAAACTAAACTTGTAATTTTAAATACTAGTGGAGAAGTTGAACTATTTACTAGTGCTGACCAAATAGTTTCTACACAAACCCCTCTTTATTTGGAACAATTTCCAGAAATTAATCTCTTGTCAAGAACCTTCAGCGATCAAATCAAAGACCGTTCTTTGCAAATCAGTTTTCAAGATAATAATGGTCGTCAGCTAAGTCTTGTACAACTGAAGCTAACTGTTGTTCGGGTTTGTCTAGATATTGATGCAGATCGGGATGGAGTTGTTGACGAAGATAATCCCCAAAAAGCTGATTGGAAGTGGGGCATTAATGGTCATGGTGCAGTTTTATTAGTGAATAGCGATCGCGATATTGTTTATTCAAATCAGGAAAATGATAGCGAAGAAAGGTTAATCAAAAGTCTGCTCGATCTAAAAGATTTTAGCTTTATAATTGTGCGTAACGCTGGTTTGAGAGATTTGCCTTCTGGATACGAACTCTACTTGACAGTTAACAAAGACACAGCCAAAAGGATTCGTATCTATGATGAATTAGATAGAAATGGTTATGAGCTAATTGGCCCAGGAAGAACAAACGCAAAAATTAGGGATACCGACCGAGATATTCTTTTGGCTATTGAGGGATTAAGTTATCCTGATTTTGATTTTCCTGGCATAGTTGAGATTACTTTAAGTCTAGTAAAAGATGAAAAATCTCTCTACAGCGATCGAGTTATCTTCAGAGTCGCACCTTGGATTATGACTCCGAATACTTTATCCCCGATCGCAGTCTTTGTTTCTCGGTTATCAAATGGAGTTAACAAGGAATTTATTGAGGAACTGAGAAAAGTTGTTGGAAAAGCTAACGCGCAGCTAGATATTATTCCTTTTGAATTTCATCAGGATGACCGTTGGATGCAAGACGAGATTGAGATTGGTTATACTCAATCTCCAGGACATCTAATGTATGTGGTGTTTGATTCTCCCCGTGATCGAGGATTAGTTGACTTCCCCAAAACCAAACTTTTAGGCATTGACTTTGGTTATGTAACTCGCAAAAGCCGCTATGAGGCTACAAAATTAGACTCTTTTGGCAATTTAGAAGTTTCTCCACCAGTAACCATTAAAGGCGTTCATTATCCCTTTGGTCGTCTGATTTTTGGAGGAACTCGCAAACAAATTATCCCACAGCCGCGTCGAATGTTAAAGGTGTTACGAGATTTTCTTTACGCTCAAGAAATTCAAGCACCTTTTGAAATTTTTTCTGATTGGTTGAGTGTAGGACATATTGATGAGTTTATGACTTTTGTTCCTGCTCCTACCTCTAAAGGTTTTAAACTACTTTTAGCTAGTACTGAACAATTTTATAACATTCTCAAACGGTTACGAGAAGAAGGTCATGCTCATGTATTATTACGGCAAGGAAAACGATTTTCTAGTGGGCCAGCTGATATTAGTGTGTCAGATGTCCTAGATAATGAAAAATTAAATGAGCATAATCATCGCTTTCAAGGATACATTAATTGGAATCGAGAGGTTTTAAAACAAGAATTAGATTTAAGTGAAGAAGATATTATCGAACTACCTGCTTTGTTTGAAAATGATAAAGATGGACGAGCAGAAACTTTTTCCCCTAACATGGTCAACATGATAGTTTTGAAGCAGCATCTTGGTATTCCTAAACCTTTTGGGCCTAAGATTAATAATCAATGCCAATTTGAAGCTTATGTTAAAGAAGTTTTAGAACCCTTGGGTTTAGTTTGTCATTTTCTCGATGATTGGGAGCCATATTTCCTCGGACGAGGAGAAATTCATTGTGGAACTAATACACGTCGCCAACCTTTTACTCAAAAGTGGTGGGAAGTTGAGCCTGCATTTTTGAAAGAAGTTTCTTTGTAACCTGGATGGAAAAGTTTCATTCAAGAAACTAATAGTAGGCAGATACATCAATCAACTACTCTGCCTCCTGCCAGGCCTCGATTGAAGCTAACAGAATATTAGCCAAAGGATGGTCGATTAGCTTTTTAAATGCTTCAGTTCCGCCAGCCAACACTAGGGATGTGATTGCAAAAAAATTAAAGTGTGACCAGTTTTTCGCTAATCACACTCTCGAACCTTACAAATGTCGCCAGAAGTTCTTGCTGATAGTCTTGAGGCTGACAACTGCCGTTTCTGTTGTTGCTTCAGGGGCATGACCAACAGCCACAGCAGCAACTTGTGGTGCAGGTGTCGTTAACAGAGAATTGAGTAATTCTTGCTGATAGTTAATATCTGCTACTGTGCGATAAACTCTGTGATAATTTATCTGCATCCCCAAAGGTGTGGGACAATTTTGAGATATTCATTAAGAGCAGATATGTAGGTATCACCAAAATTCTGGAGAGCAACAGCCGGACGGAGAATATTCAACAATTGAATAGCTCGTCTAATATCTGCAACACTGCGGCTAGCATCAATCTCTGGCTGACTTTCGCTGTAGCCTTTGGCTTTCTTTTCTGCTACTAGATTGTTGAATTTACTAACCGCTCTCTGATGATTGCCTAATGTGTGGACTTTAGTCTGCGCTTGATAGCCGACTCTGCCCCACTGCACTGTTAAATTACCATCTTCGACAATGGCCGCCCAGAATTTATTGCTGTTTTGAATTGCGTCAACAAAGACTAAATAGATTTCCATCTTTCTTACCCTGTCAATTTCCTAACTTCAGGGCATTGCCCCATCTGAGATAGATATAGTGAACGCGATCGCTACAAACCTAAAAGAGCGATCGCCCCCATAGAATCAGGAGGCAATCGCTTTCTCATCAGTTCATATTCCGAAACTTAGCAGCACGCAAAGACTGAGTTTTCGCTGCAACCACAGGACTACTAGCGCGTCGTGCGGTAGCCGCCCAGGACTGCATCCGCTCGACTGCCGCAGCGTCCTGAATCGCAAGCGGGGTAATGGTTTGGCGGCAGGTTTCCAGATCAGCAAGCGTTACCTGCTGCGGTCTACCCTCATCGAATGCCAGCAGAGCAGCTTCCGAAGCAAGGGTTTCCAGTTCTGCCCCTGAAAACTTCGCGGTCGAGGCTGCGATCGCCTCCAAATACTCCGATTCCAGGTGAATGCCAAAGCGTTGTAGATGAATCCCCAGAATCTGGACTCGCTCAGGCTCCGTGGGAAGATCAACAAAGAAATTTTCATCGAAGCGGCCTTTCCGTTTTAGTTCACTTGGTAACGCAGATGGGTCATTACAAGTTGCCACGACAAACACGCCACTGGTTGATTCCGACATAAACGTGAGGATATTGCCTAGAATCCTTTGACTGACTCCACTTGTATCGCCACTACCGGAGAGGGCTTTTTCTATTTCGTCAATCCACAGGACGCAGGGTGCGATCGCTTCTGCCGTTTTCAAAGCCCGTCTGACATTCCCTTCAGACTCACCGACCAGACTGCCCAACAGGGATGCAATGTCTAGCTGTAGGAGTGGTAAATTCAGTATAGTTGCAATGTTTTTGGCACAGTTAGATTTTCCTGTTCCGGGTGGGCCAGCCAGCAACACACCTTTTGGTTGGGGTAAGCTAAGACTTCGTGCCTCTTGTGTGAATAGTCGCCGCCGCCGAGTCAGCCACTCACGCAGTAGATCCAAACCGCCAAAAGGAATGGTAGCTGGCTTACCCAACTCGATACCCATTTGAGACAGTAGCCGAGTTTTGTACTCGACGGCTTTGGGGATAAAATCAGCGTCAACGAGGACACCATCATTAGTTAAGTTTTCTTTGACTGTTAACCGAAGGAAATCACTAATTTCTTCTAAAGTTAAACCCAGCGCTGCACGAGAAAGAGTTTCAAATTCAGTATTTTCTAGCGTAATAGTGAAAGTCAATTCCTGTTCAATAGCAGACTGTTGTAAGTCATGCAAATAAGAAGTGATATGCTCAAGTATTTGGTCAATACTAGGTAAAGGGACTTCACAATAAGGAATCAATCTGACTAGAGATTCGTGTAGTTGTATGTTCTGATCCAACAAGACAATGCGTTTATCTGTAGGTTTTAACCTGTGGTAAAGGTTTTTAACTTTGGATAAAATCTCCCAACTTAATTGGGGTGAGTTCTTAGCAATAAAGGGGTGAATATCTCCGAGAATAAATACACCATTTCCGCTAAAATTCGCAATGTAATCAAACACATATAACAATGGGTCAGCGTGTTGTGGTTTCTTATACTCTGCAACTGGTTTAAACATCAATCCCCCATCTGCTGCGATTAAACACTGCTCCAAGGTTGATACTCCCAGATTCCAGAAGAACACTGGACATGAAAGCTTATTGTTAGCTTCAGCAGTCAGCCATTGAATAATCGTCGCTTCATCAGGAGACAGAACATCAACCGCAGCGATGGGAATTTGTGAATCGAGCGTGGAGAGAAGATTTGAGAGGTTCATTGTTTTTCAATTTGATAAGGTAATGGAGCTAGTTCATCGTGAGTATTAACAAGTCTCACGACTACTTCATAAACTTCGGCATCGCCGTCGAAAACCTCAGCTATACCGTTGTTCTCTTGGTAGGCAATTGCGGCAACTATGGCATTCAGCAGCACACACAAACCTTCAGTATTCGCTTTGATGATTACGGGCTGGCGTGATTTTTGCTGGGCGTAAAGGTGGATAAAAGGGTATTCTTTAGCTAATTCACTCATGATGTTTTGGGGGGGTTAATCCCCCATTTTTTACTGACGTAAACGTGTTTGACTGCTTTGGGTAGTCCGAAGCTGTGGTGCTGATTCTTCTTTGAAAATGCGATCGCCTTCGCTCACAACTCCAAGTGCTTCTTCAAAGGGTTGCGTAGCCGATAAACAATTCAAACCCTCAAACCCCTCAGCCTCTACACGAACTTCACCTGTAGCGCTGTCAAAATGAATCAGTATTGAGCGTTCCATAATTTATCTCCGTGCAAATTGTTTAACTTCTTGATGTCCGGCAAAAGTTAGGCGTAGAGTTTGCACAGTGCCGGTGGTTGATTCTGCGATCGCACATTCACCAAACCTTTCTTGTAACTCGGCGGCTTTAGCGCGAACCATCCGTTGTCCATAAGCCAGCATTAGTTTATTGCTGAAAAAGTCTTTGCCCAGCTTCGGAACTGTTTCGTAACTGTCGTGGATTATCTCGTACACGCCGCTTGACTGATTCCACTTGAATCCGATGTCTGCACGGGCTTTTATGGTGCGACCAGATACGATGATTTCAGCACTTTGTCCTTGAGAACCACCGTAGTATCCTTTTAGTGGCTGCGCTTCTTCATGAACTTGCGGATTTAGTTTCAAATCTTGTAAAGCTTGTACCAGACATTCACGGTTAACAAGCTTGGTTTTAACTGTTGAGAAATGTGACATTTTTAGCTCCAAGGCTTTCAAATTGGTTTGAGAAATAGTACGGGTGCGATATCCTTTTTGGGTTATTCTGGAAACTACGTATTAAATCCATTGGGATCAGTCTTGAGCGAATTCACCCTCGCCCAAGACTGTTTTTTACCGGAACTTAAACGACATCACGGTAGCTTTCGATAAACCCACCTCACCAGTTGCTAGCTCTTGGAGATTGCGCTGTTCGTCTAACAACTTGATCCGAATTTCTTCCATCTTTTGCTGCAATTGACTGCGCGTATCTGAACCCAGATTCTTCGACTCAATCGCTGGATCGTTAACGATAGAGTCCAAGTGCGCCATCATCGCCTCCAAGCTGCTGCCTGCCTCCGGGTCAGCATTCGCTAGTAGCACTTGAACCTTCATCAGATGACGCTCCATTTTTCTTTTAAACTGTATGGGTTTCCTCCCTGGTTCCCAATCAGCCAACTCTTCAAGCAACTGTGCGGCGAGTTGTTCACCACCAGCGATCGCTGATTCTCGTAGCCTTTGCTCTAGATTTTGGTCATACTGCTGAATGAACTTGGTAATCTGGTCAAGACATTCGGCTTGTTGCTGGTTCAGTTGTTCGGACAGTGCCGGGATAATTACCGGACGACCAATAACGACTTGCAAATAGTCTTCAAGATCGGTCAGAGTCGGAAATGCTCTTAGCAAGTTGGCTTTGACTGACTCTTGCTTATCCTCTGTTAATTCCCAGGTGTTAAGTGAGAGGAACTGATCAATGCGCTCTTGATAATCAACAAGTCCTGCTTCGTAATCAGCTTTTAATTGATTACGCAATCCAGGGGCGATATTATCCCTAATATTGATTAACTGGTTCCAAACGAGTGGAGCTAAATCAATCGGACAAACCCAATCGCCAGTATCAGCAGACATCCATTCTTGAACTGAAGCAATCTCTTGCCTCAGTTGGGCAGCAGCTTCATCCAGCTTCTTAAATACCTTGATTCCCCGCAAACCGACTTCGGAATTTGTAACTTTCACAAGGTCTGATTCGATTTCAGAAACCTCAGCTTTTAGCACATCTGCCCATTTAGGCGCGGCAGATTTTGTACTTTTCTTTAGTTGAATACGGAAGCGAATGCGAGTTTTATTTAACTGTGAGAAATTGTGGCGCTCGACTACTGCATCAGTTAGGAAATTTGCAGCGATAGTGTTATCGATTGCTTGTACCATGATTATTTACCTCAACCATTATTTTTCACTTTCAATTAAGCGAAGCTTTCTTTGTGACTATTTGAATGTCTTTAGTAGCTCTATAGATTACTTTTGTAGAGCTATTTTGTAACCTAATATGTCTTTTAATGACAGGTGGTTTATGTATGGACATGGCTCAAAATAGTTGAAGTTGCTGTGAATTATCCTGTACCACAGGCTTTTGATAAACCATGCCTTCGACTTCATAACAACGAGTCATAAGTTTGTTTCGATTTAGTCGAAAGCTGGCTTTTTTCTTTGATTTGGCAGAGGTAAAAATAGATACTGTGGATGTTTTATAGTGCCTTTATCACCCAAATATCGAGAAAGTGTACCGTTGATTTGGTAAACTTTTGATGAGCTTAATAACGTCGTGTCGTAAACCTTAATCAAATTTAATTCCATCTTATTAGCAGTGAAGTGTGCCATAATTTGTTGTGGAATCGATTTTTCTCTACAGTTAGACTAATTAAATCTGACTGTAGACTTTTTCACGCATAATTCGTTACCTTTGCGTTAATTATTGATTGAGAGTGACAGAAGATTACAGATAGAAATGCTCGAAAATCAGATTTAATTTTGACTTTGATTCATCTGATAAGGCTTTAAAATCAAACTCTTCAGAGTCCCAAACTTCATCAATACTGGTAGACTCATCAACAATGTTTGCAATCAAACTCGATTCATCGTCATGCTTCCAGCCATTTGCTAAAAGCCACGGCAGAATTCCCTTAGATTGCAATAATTTCTCAATGTCGAACGAGTCAGAAAACTGCTGTAAGTTTTCGATACTAGGGTGAACAATTGTTGTTGTCATGGGGGTATTTTAAATGATTGATATACAGCCCAATCAAAAGAGGAAGAAAGGGATTCAAGAATTATTAAGTCACTCTCACAAGAAAAACTTTTTCCCTTTCCTTTTCTTTGTTAGCTGTAGACAAGACTTGAGAACTGATCAAATATGCTTCCCTACTTGAAGGTAAATAGGGAAGCATAAAGGCGAACACAATTGCTGCAATCATCTCAACAAGTATTTGGCTATTAAGAAGGCACATCTTCCCAGTAACCAACTTCATCATCATAATTTGCTTGCATAGACTGCAATTTGTTGACAAAGTTAGCAAATTCTTCGTTAGTTAGTAACTGCCTTCCTTTTTTGCCATAGTTATCTATGAGAAACTGTTTGCCCTTTTCCTCTTCCCAACCTAAAGCTTCAATCAATCGTTGCGACTCCATCATCAATTAATTGCGATCGAGTGCATGAGACGTATGCTTTGATAAGTTATTGTTAGGCAATCCTTTTTTCCACCAATCGCAGATGGAATTATGCACAAGGGCAATTTCTTGAGCTATTGGTTTCTTGCCAATACAATAACTCTCCCAGTTGAGCGCAGTCGGCTTTTCGTATCCGCTACATACACAGGCGTTGGAAGTTTGCCCCCCTTTCTCACGTTTCTCTGTTTTCAATATGGGACAAAATACCCACATCGAATGCCAAAGTAAATTCTTTGGTTGGTGATGTTTGTCTTGAAAACTTGCATAAGCTTGTTCGCAGGTTTCACGGAATGCTATTAATTGTTGATCAAACGAAACTTGAAACACTCCCCAAGCAGTTATTTGTACTGGTGCGATATGAAGAGGTTGATTTTGGGCATCGACGAAAATCACCATATACCGCCTACCGAATTTGTAGGCGTTCTTGTCCAAACCATCACTGCTACGCCAAACTCCAATCACCTTTCTATCGTTTCCGTATAGCAGAGGCGATCGCCCAATCACAAGTATTCGTGGTTGTCTATAAAGAGCGCCAGGAATGCCTATCTTTTCATCGTTTTCGTCCAACTTGTTAGTAAGAACTTTATACTCTTTCCCACCAACTAGTTCTTTATTTTCGTACCATCCTGCTAATTGTTGATTTTCGTAAGCAATCCAAATGCCTGCGGGTGAAGGAATACTTTTGGCTGCTGGGGTCTTTTCGTAGGCTTTATGTTCAGCAGAATCAAAGTCAAAAGCTGTCATAGTAGCTGCTGCCTTTCTTTAATGTTAGTTTTCACAAAAAATAAGCGAAGCTTTAATTCTGAGTGGCGAATGGCACTGATTTTAAAATAGTGGTGGAAGAGAATTTTCTTCCACCATCCTATTTACGCCGCTACCAACTCCCGACGAACTTGCGGCAGTTCAATCGGAGCAGTTGCCCTAGATAGCACCTCTACAGTCTCCCTGACACACCAATACCGTACTCCATCACCACAGCGCCAGTAATAAGTCTTGGGGTCGTTTTCCCAGACTTCATCAGCGTTTCTGACCTTGAAGATAATTCCCAAGAATTCACCATCTAGATATACGTTGTGAGCCGTCTGAAGGTCAGTGCGTCCTACATAGGTCAGTCGATAGTCGTCCACTGGTTTGCACAAGTCTTCTGCACGAGTCCCGCGATACCCACAGTTACCGCACCCATGTCCTTCGCAGTCTGGACAGATGGCAGCAGGCATATTCCACTTCGGCAGGGTAAAATCCCATCCACTTGGTGGTGTTAATATTCGAGCCTTGTGAGAGATATAACAACCAGCATGACCGATTACTTTATCAGGATAGTATTGGACACTCAACGATAGCCAATCACAATCACCCAACAAGCCTATTTTCTCAGAAGCTTGTTTTAATTCTTCATCTTCCTTATGATTGCGCTCTACTGGAGCAGAAAGACTCGCTTTAACCTCTGCAACAGCGCGTTTGAAAGATTTTTTATGGTATCGAGCATAGCCGTGGGTCATTTTCACCCACACGATATCATCACTGTTGATCCAGATAGTTACTACATCTTCGGGCTTGCACTCTTTTGAGTAGTCCGACTGATTGACGATGGTTGCGATGATTTGGCGATCGCGTGTGGTCAAGGGATCTTTTGTTGACGTAGGGGCTGAAACTTGTGTCATCATTAGCAAATACCTCTTACATGGGTAAAAGGGCGATCGCACAGTTTTGCAGACCAGAGCGATCGTCCTATTTTTATGGGTAAGTTTGTTGTGCTTGCACAACACTCTCAATCTAGAATTGGCGAAGCCTCATTTTTAATGCTCCTAACTAGTAGTTAAAGCTACTAAACAGAAGACATAGTGTGTCATGCGACCGACGGCTTCAATAGTATTATTTGCCAGCCACTGCACTAAGGCGATTGCTTCTGCTTTGAATAAAAGGCTTACTCAAAATGGCTGTGTGTCCGTTGATTGCTTCTCCAGGCTTCTTTACCTACTCAATAGAGCTTGTGCTATACCCCGGTGATCATGTCTCTAGACTATGTTTCGACTTGGAATGTTAGCTTGGCTTGGTTTGTAATGGTTGACTTGCGAACTCTTTCGCATCCTGGGTGCTGGCAGTTCGCTTTCCTTGCCCTTATATTTAATATAAAGTCTTACTTAACATTTGTCAACTTTGACTTATTATTCGCTAAGTGCTACTTTATATAAACAAAGCAGACTTAATAAACACTAGGTGTTACTTTGTAGAAATAAATCCTAAACCAAGGCTTAATAAAGGAGGTGGTTTAGTGAGTTCATGTTTGATGAAGGTTGAAAAGCGTATTCAAAAGGAAGTTCCTGGATTAGGAGAAAAAATTCGACGTGCAAGAAAGGTTGATAAACGCCCACTTATAGAATTAGCAGCCTTGGCTGGAATGAGTACCCCAAACTGGTATGCCATTGAAAATGAAGAAATGAAAACATTGCCTCTGGCAACACTCAGAAAAGTAGAAGCTGTTTTAGGTGTTACTTTTGGTGTCGAATTTAACGAGGATGAGGACGAGGAAGAACAAGAATGACTTGATGAATGCGTTTATTTAACTAAGCATGATAATTTGAAGCGACCGCCCGCCTGCAAGCTATGCGATCGCTCACCTCAACTAGACCACCACAAGAGGTATAGTTATGTTTACACTACCAGTTTTTCAGTTACTCCTCCAAGATAACCCTGACTTGTTCACAACAGAAGGCTTATCTTCACTATTGCTAGACTACCAGGGCTTGAAATGCACTCAACACCACAAATTC
Source organism: Nostoc flagelliforme FACHB-838 (assembly GCF_014698065.1). Lineage (GTDB taxonomy): Bacteria > Cyanobacteriota > Cyanobacteriia > Cyanobacteriales > Nostocaceae > Nostoc > Nostoc flagelliforme_B. The sequence goes on along the minus strand of NZ_JACJSI010000079.1, from coordinate 12,453 downwards.
ACCTATCCCTCATTACTGCGAGATAAAAGCGTTTACCTAGAACTTGCCCAATGGGGCGATAGCAACGCTCTTGACGCAGAAATTATCCGTCGCTTCAAAGCAAGTCCCAAAATTTGGGCTGCTAATGGTTGCGAAATAGTACAATAAAGCTCTGATTTTTTATTTCTCTTCCGCAAAATTTGTGACGATCTTCATGAACTCCAGCGAAGCATAGGCATTTCTGGAGTCAGCCATCACAATACTGCCATCCGCGTTCGCCCTTGGCGTTGGCGCAGCCATCGCTTGTTTTCATACCCAGCAGTAAAGGAGCAACTGATACTGTTGGACAGTGACCGCTTGAAATTTCAACAATCAGTAAGAGAAATTACCAAGTATTTTATTAGCCTTGTACAAATGCGGCCTGCATACAACTTGTTTTCAGTTGACGAGAATGAGAAAAAGATTCCTGCTTCAGCCACAGCAGTACAGAAGGCAGCATCACAAGCAGTAAGAGCCGATATTTATGCAACCAGCCACGATTGGCAGCAAACAGGTGCTAACTGCTGGGAGGGTAAACGCGCCTACCTACAAGGTTGACCCCGATGAAATTCACCTATGTCTTCATCTTGATTAGGATGAGAACGAATTTATTTTCTTCGATGCTCATCACCCAGACCCCAAGCGATGCCTTTGGTTAGACACGGCAGAGTAAAACACATTTTTAAACTTGTGCAAGTTTGAAAAATTCATTTTAGGAGCGAACTATGACATTACTCTTAAATCAGTCGCTATTGCTCGAATCCAAATCTTTTAGAACGGAAGCCATCACAAACTTTTCTGACGACAAGGCTTTAGAAATTCTGGCAAAGGCCAAAGCAATTATCTTTGCAGTCTGAGGTGGTAGTGGTTGGGCGACTACCACACAAATCGCAGAATATTTCGGAACCACGGAGTCATCTGTCAGAGAACTCTTTCGAGTTAATGGGGCTGAATTTCGAGACTGGGAAACCAAAACCCTCACTGGCAAAGACTTACGGGATGCTCGTCAGACGCTCTGTTTACCATCCCGAACATCCCAAGCCAGGGTTTTCTCCGCATTAGGCACACTGCGAATTGCAATGCTTTTGACCGAATCAGAGATTGCTGCTCAAGTACGCACTATCATTTTAGATTTAGTTTCAGCTGTACCAGCGATCGCTCCCCAGCAACCCCCTACACCAGCCCTTCCCCCAGTTGAACAGCGATTGCATACTCTTGTTCTGGCCATGAAAACTTTAGCTGAGTTAACTGGTGGCAGACTCAACCCGTACATGGAACAGCAATTTAAAGACTATGCTGGGAATCTTCTGGCAGAACACAACAGAAAATTGCTAACCCCTTCAGAAGAACGCTGGCTCGGCGTGGTCAACTTTGCAGAGAGCGAACTTGGAAAGAAAGTCCCTATCAGTGGTACTCACTACCGGGGACATCTTGGCACATGGGTGAGAACATTTTACCCTCAGTTAGGCGATCGCCAAGAAACGCGATTGGTTAACGGTGTCCAACAGCCCATCTATGTCTACGCTTGTCACGAGCCGACTGTTGCAGCAGGCTTAACCAAAGCTATAGAAGAGTTCTTCGCTCATCCCAGTCCTGGTGCAGCGCTAAGGCAGGCTGGTGCTTTCGCTAGCAAGAAAGCTGTAGTTACTGCTTGATGGTCATCGGTCATCGGTCATCTCATCGGTCATCGGTCATTGGGTATTAGACATCGGTCATCGGTCAAGTAGAGCGATCGCCGAATCATCAAGAATTAAGACTTTTATAACAAAGGCAAATTCTACCTTGAGGGGAAAAGATATGCAACTCGGATACTTCCAGAAAGACGCACTGATTGAAAAATTAGCTAAGAAATTTTACGCAATTCAAGGCTATGTAGTCCCCGAATCATATCGAATGCAATCAGCTACACATCCAGCAGAAAGAGCGTGTGTGGCTATGGCTATTTTCGCAATCGAAGAAGTTGAGTTTGAACTTGCCAACGATGACGATACAGAAATTATCAAATGGCAGCGAGGGCAATCTCTGAGTGAAGAATGTCAATACTACTTTTGCAAATATGAAAAATTTACTTTAACACTATTGACTTCGCCACATATAAATATGACTCGTGTAGAAGTTTATTTAGAGAATACAAAGCTTTACGTTTCTGAAAAAGCAATCAGCCCTCAAGAAGCAACAGAAAAATTACAGGATTTTATCAGCACACTTGCTATTGAGTTTTAGGAGTATTTATGAAAGTTGTAGTTCAAGTAGTAGAAAAAATCATTAGTGAAGCCCACATTCACATTCCTGATGGACTCACAGAAGATGCAATCAGACAGCACATCGTTGGGCTTTATAACAGTGGCGAAATAGTTCCTGATTTAAACATATTTCAGGTTGATTTTGAATCCATCAGCGCAACGATTGTTCAACAACCGCAGGAGGCAGTATGACTGCCACACCATTACTAAAACCCCAGACAGTTATTCTTGAAACTGTCACGCGGCATCCTCTGAACTTCTAGGAGTCTCCATTATGGTTCACAACTGAATTACTGCGCCATGTTCCGTTATCTGGTGTCATTGGTGAGCCTTGTGTCGGACATGGAGCAATCGCATCTTTGTTGAATGTGTGGCCTCATACAGAACATATCTGGACTAACGACATCGATCCGAACAAACAAGCAGATTTTCACTACGATGCAACACTATCCGAGTCATGGGATTCTTTACCAGAGTGCGACTGGATCTGCACTAATCCACCATACTCGGAGTTTGCTGCACCAATTATCAAGAATGCCTACCACAAAGCTCGTGTAGGTGTTGCCGCATTCTTATTAACCAGCTTTCTCGAACCCTGTGATGATCGGGCAGATTTCTTACAGCAGCACCCGCCATCGCTTGTACTAGTTTTGCCTCGCTTCTGTTTTCGTAAGGATAAACGGGGTACTCGTTGGGCTACCGATAACGTTACTATCTCGTGCTTTGTATGGGACAAACGCGCAACAGGGCAGCAAATTATTATTCGTCCTAAGTCGACGATCACTGGGTTTTACAAGAACCCTGAGCAGGCGATTTCGCCTGAACGGGCTTTTGAGATTGTACGGGCAATACCCAAGGGAAGTATTTATGAAACAGATGTCACTTTTTGACAGGAGTGGACAAGATTCGATAGGGTAGCACTCTGACAACGAGCCATCGATGGGATTTAACCCTGCGATTGCTTCCATAAGCCTGGGTTCATGTCGCAAGTTTCAGATAAAACCCATCGGCGGCAAAGCAACGGATTTCTGGCTGGAACACGGCAGTTTACTCGTGATGCACCCAGGCTGCCAATCAACTCACCTTCACCAAGTCCCCAAGACCAACAAAGTGGTTAGCACACGTATTAATTTGACATTTCGACCGCATACAGGGGGAAGGATCTGAAGAAGACAGCTTGTTTTGAGTTTCAATCCAATTTTCCAAAATGGTGTATTATATTCTCTCTTAGTTCAGATGTACTATCATCTCTGTTTTAAAGCCTCTTACCCCAGCTAACAAGATATTTCTCACTCTGACGGCTGAACTAAAAACAACAGTTCTTTAACCCGTGTCTGCGTAACCAACCTTAAAGGCGGTATGACCATATACCGCAAAATTCTCATGCGTCAAAATATTGGAGGGGATATGACAGTTTTACCGACCGATTCTCAAGCCAAGCACCGACAAGAGTGGCTCAGTTGCGGAGTTGACGAAGAAATCATTGCTCTGAATGTGCGATCACTCTCCGAGACGTTACCCTACGAATATCTGCTCTACAGTCCCAAAATCTCCCGTCGCAATGATGGACGATTGCGCGATCGCGATTTGAAAAAATACCAGCACATCGAACTCGGCGGCTGGTGGTGCAATGGCGTTGACCCACTCAACAACTACGCACAGATGATGTGGGGCTGTTTCAAACCCGACCACCCTCGACGTGACCGCCAAAAGATCCACAAGTTCATCAAGTACGAGCATCCTTACAGAGAAGAGACACGCGCCTTCTTCCTCTTAGTCCTGAATCGCATTTGGGTGAAAGTCTCCCTACGTTGCGGTATCCCTATCACCGAAGAGGACTTACAACATCCTGGGGGTTTCTGGCACTGGGTTTGGAGGCACAACGTACCAGTGACAATCGTGGAAGGTGTCAAAAAAGCAGGGGCGTTACTAACTGCTGGTTATGCTGCGATCGCAATTCCTGGCGTTAACGCTGGATACCGCACACCTATTGATGAGTATGGTACAGCGAATGGTAAACCATACCTCATTCCCGACCTCAAACACTTTGCAACTCTTGGGAGACAGGTTAACATCTGCTTTGACCAAGATAATAAGCCCGAAACTGTACAACGAGTCAGAACCGCTATCAGTCGCATGGGACGGTTGCTGGTAACTGAGGGTTGTTCGCTACGAGTCATTGATTTACCAATTGGGGCAGAGAAAGGGGTTGATGATTTTATCGTTGCTAAGGGTCAGCCGACATTTGATGCACTCTACAATACGGCTGTTGCACTGGAGTTGTGGGAAATCAAGCTGTTTACCTTGTTGACTTATCCCCCGTCCATCGCACTTAACCAAAGATTCCTCGGACAGCTTCTCGTCCCCGAAGGTGAAAAACTCATCATTCTTAAAGCTCCCAAGGGAACCGGTAAAACCGAATGGCTGGCAACTGAGGTGGCCAAAGCACATGATCAAGAACGCAGGGTCTTAATTATCACCCACCGTATTCAACTGGGTGAGGCATTGTGCAATCGCTTTGGTGTTAACTATGTTACCGAAGTCCGCACGAATGAAACAGGCACATTATTGGGATATGGGGTGTGTGTTGATTCACTGCATCAAGAAAGTCAGGCGCGATTCAATCCCAATGAATGGTCAAATGATGTCATTATTATTGACGAATGCGACCAAGTTTTTTGGCATTTGCTCAACTCTGGTACGGAAGTGCAGAAGCGTCGGGTGTCCGTTCTAAAAAATCTCAAACAACTGGTACAGAATGTTTTAGGCAGCAGTCAGGGAAAGATTTACTTGTCCAGTGCCGATGTTTCCGACACAGATGTAAAGTATGTTTTATCACTTGCTGGAGAATATCGGGTTAATCCCTTCGTTATCGTCAACAACTATCGGCACGTAGCTGGAAATTGTTACAACTACTCTGGCAGTAACCCGAAGAATCTCATCGCTGCACTCGACAAAGCCATTGCTAAAGGTGGGCATCATTTACTCTGTTGCTCTGCTCAAAAGGCTAAGTCTAAATGGGGAACCCAGGCACTTGAAGAACGGTTTCGCCGCAAATTTCCACACCTGCAGATTCTGAGAATAGACAGCGAATCCGTTGCTGATCCTTCTCATGCGGCTTTCGGTTGTATCGCTCACCTGAACGAAATTTTCACCCAGTATGATTTGGTTATCGCTTCTCCAAGTTTAGAAACTGGAGTCAGCATCGATATTCGAGGACATTTTGATGGTGTTTGGGGAATTTTTCAGGGTGTGCAGCCGGTTAACTCTGTGCGGCAGATGTTGGCAAGGGTTAGGGAAACAGTTGACCGTCATATCTGGGTCAGAGAATGGGGGATGTCGGTTGTGGGGAATGGCTCTACATCCATCGGAGGATTGCTCAGAAGTCAACACGTCGCAACACAAGCTAATATTGCGCTGTTGTCGGCGGCGGATAATGATGACTACAGCTATGTTGACCAGAATTTTCAGCCGGAGTCATTGCAGACTTGGGGCAAGCGTGGTTCTGTAATCAATGTAGAAATGCGGCGTTATAGAGAATCTGTGCTTGCGGGTTTGGTCGAGGATGGGTACACCGTTATCGATGCCGACGATGCATCGGATGATGAGAGTGGGGCTGTAACCGAGTCGGTTAAGGCGGCATCTGTTGAATTGTATGCTGCTGAATGTCAGGCGATCGCTAATTCCGATGAACTCTCACAGACTGAACTCAAAAAACTGCAAGACAAACGGGCGAAAACGAAAACTGAACGACATCAGCAGCGCAAGGCTGAATTGTCCCGTCGCTATGAAGTTGATGTTACCCCTGAGCTTGTGGAGAAAGATGACGACGGCTGGTATCCTCAACTGAGAATGCACTACTATTTGACGCTGGGGCGAAAGTTTTTGACAACCCGTGATGCCAAAAGAGCTGCATCGCAGTTAGAGGCGGGAGAGAATTCGATTTGGAAACCAGATTTTAACAAGGGGCAGTTATTACCTGCCGTGTTGTTACTCGAAAATCTGAATCTGTTGCAGTTTCTTACACCAGACGTTCAGTTACGTGGTAGCGACGAAAAGATGGTGGAGTTTAAGACACTGGCTGTTCAGCATAGGTACGTTATTAAGAATTACCTGAATGTCAGTGTCTCGGAAAAACTGACCCCGATTGCGATCGCACAGAAATTACTTGCGAAAATAGACTTGAAACTCGATTATATTGGTCGGTTGGGTAAGCGTGAACATCGGGAGTGTGTTTATCGGTTTGTTGCCCCTGATGATCAGCGTGATTCGATTTTTGGGCAGTGGTTAAATCGAGATAAAGCATTAAATCGTGAGTTGGTGTCAGTCATTAATAATATAGAGTTCCCAACACAAGTGACTGGTACAATATCACATGACATTCCCCAAACATTAAATCAGGTCGAAAGTCCTGCTACCCACGGTTGGAAAGGGCTGAAACTGAAATTGCAGCAGGGTTTGGACAGTATTGGCTCTTCCTACAGTGAGTTAATCTCCAAGGCTGGTCAGGCTATCGGTGTTGCTGATGGGGAGCCTTACTGGAATGGGTATTTGGGCCAGTGGCAAGTTTGGGTTAACTTTGGGAGCGGTTGTACATCTGTGGTGTGCGATTGGTTGGTGGCGGTGTAGGCCATATTGCCATAAAGCTCCGTTCGTTCGAGCCAATGTTGTGCAAATTTTATCATCAAGTATTCATGAGTGGCATAGTTTGCCGCTGCTCTTCTCGCTACTGTTTGTGATAGGTGAGTTCGGGTCGAGGTCAACCGGGAGTATATTTGTCCGTTTGTTGACCTCATGGTGACTCAATTTTAGGGAATACTTAAATCAGAATCAACTATCTGTGTTATGCCGTGATAATCCCTTAACCCGACATTTTTCTCTACAGGCGACAGCATCGACAATGCCGCCGCGCATCTCGGCTCAATACCAATCTGACTCGGAAATTTCAATTCCGTAAGCGAGCAGTTTTCATTCATGTAATTTAATCTACCACCTCAGTAACCCATTTTTGGACTGTAGCGTTTCAGTTCCTGTGAACGGTTACAAATTTATTTTTGCCATAATTGTTAGTAGAGCATTAATTTGGGGAATTCTATTAATTAAGGGTTTTACCTAATTAATTTAGTTGGAATTCTTAGTGGTTGTATTGTCCTACTGCTCAGTATAATTTATTCTATTTTTAGAACAAAATACGCATCATTAATCATTCGATAGGAACAAAATACCTGATGTCTAACAATTGAGTTTCTGAATATTTAGATATTCTAAAATCAGGAATGAACGCTAGCTTTTAATATTTAACATTTTTGAATGAAATATAATTTAAATGTGAAAATTAATAATTAATTGGAATAGATACTTAAAGAGAAGCCATGCATCAAACCGAGGCTAAAAATAAATTTTCATTATTACTGGAGCGAACATTTTTGCTAGCTTTAGTAGTGATACCTGCTACTCATTTCTGTTTAGCTCAGGTATCCAAAACACTATCTTTTGAGAATGGAACATCAGTTTTTTGGCCATCAAGTGGCGTTTATTTGACTGCGGTTTTGCTACTAGGATACCGAATTTGGCCAGCTATTCTTTTAAGTGAATTCATTGTCAATTATTTTCTGTACTATCATGATATTACCGTCACCGTAGCTATGTCTATGATCGATATGATCGATCCGTTAGCGACTGCCTTCCTCATCAATCGCTTAATCAGACATCGCAATTTACTAGAAAATTCTGGCAAAGTTTTTAAATTTCTAATCTTAATAATACCTGCACCTGTTGTGAGTAGCACCCTTGCTACCATCACGTTGTGTTTAAGCAACAACGCTGCTTGGAATAATTATGCAGAAGTCTGGCGTAATTGGTATACAGCAGTGATTGCTGGAATGCTTATCGTCACGCCAGCATTATTGTCATTATTGTTACAAACTACACAGCCGAGAAAATTACACTGGTATCAAGGTTTAGAATTAGCCGTCTTGGTTCTCCTGTTGATTATTATTAGTCGGATAGCTTTTTGGGGGGGTTATCCTGTTGAGTATATGATGATTCCTTTGTTGATTTGGTCAGCGTTCCGCTTCAGCCAACGGGAATCAACTTTAGTTGTACTTCTGGTGACAGTGATTGCAGTTTTCGGCACAGCTCGTGGTTTTGGATCATTTGCTAAACAGTCTATTTCTCAATCTTTGTTGCTACTACAATCATTCATTTGTGTTGTAGCTATTACTACTTTTGTGTTGTCTGCCGTGATTAACGAAAACAAAAAGGCAGCCGCAAAACTTAAACAAGCAAATGCAGAATTAGAACAACGTGTAGAAGAACGCACCTACGAACTCAAAGAAGCGAAATTAGCTGCCGACAGTTCGAATCAAGCCAAAAGTGACTTTTTAGCCAACATGAGTCACGAACTGCGTACCCCTCTTAATGGTATCTTGGGTTACGCGCAAATCTTGCAGCGATCACCAACCATAACAGATCATGAGCGTAAAAGTATTAACATCATTTATCAATGTGGTTCTCACCTACTAACCCTGATTAATGATATCCTTGACCTTTCTAAAATCGAAGCCAGGAAAATGGATCTCCATCCTGAAGGTTTTCATTTTCTAAAATTTCTTCAAGAAGTTGTAGAAATTTGTGAAATTCGAGCGGAACACAAAGGTATTGCTTTCACCTATCAACCAAGTCAAGATTTGCCCAGTAGTATTTGTGCGGATAAGAAACGCTTGGGCCAAGTCTTGATTAACCTTTTGGGTAACGCCATCAAATTCACAGATCATGGCGGCGTAATTTTCAAAGTTGAGGTGATAGAGAACGACAAACTAGAAATTGAGGACATTTCCCTATCTTCTATCACTAAAATTCGCTTCCAAATTGAAGACACAGGGGTAGGAATGACCCCCGAACAGCTGGACAAAATTTTCTTGCCCTTTGAACAAGTTGGTAATATTACCAAGCAATCAGAGGGTACAGGGTTAGGTTTAGCTATCAGCCACAAGATTATTTCCCTGATGGGTAGTAGCATCCAAATTGAAAGCCAATTAGGGCAAGGTAGTATTTTCTGGTTTAAGCTAGAACTATCTGAAGTGAACAACTTCATACCAGCTCTCACCGATTTTACGCCAACAGATATTATTGGTTATCAAGGTGACAAGCAGAAAATTTTAATTGTCGATGACCATTGGGAAAATCGTTCAATACTGGTCAATTTATTGAAACCTATTGGCTTTGAGATTATTGAGGCATCTAATGGTCAGGAAGGGTTAAATCAAGCCATTAAATATCAACCAAACTTGATTATTACGGATTTAAGAATGCCTCAGATAGATGGTTTATCAATGACCACATTCATCCGTCAGCAACCCAAATTAAAAGATGTAATTGTCATAGTTTCTTCTGCAAGTGTATTTGATTTTCATCGTCAAGAAGCTCTAACTATCGGTTGCAATGATTTCCTACCCAAGCCTATACAATTAGAAAAGTTATTTTCACAATTACAAAATCACTTACAGTTGACATGGCTTTACCAAGATGGGAACAAATTAAGTGCTAAGTATCAGGACGATATAAATGTATCGGTAGAAATGATAGTTCCCCCTATATCAGAACTGATGAGTTTACATCAATCCGTACAGCGTTGTGATATTGCTAATATTTACACAGAAATCAATCGGCTCAAGCAATTAGATATAAGATATACAAATTTTGCCAATAAAATCATACAATTTACTGACGAATTTGAAATTGATGCAATTGCTGCTTTCATTGGATTAGATATATCAAAACATTAAATTACTATCATATTATTATGCCAAATACTCATAAAAACTCTATTCTAATTGTCGATGATACCACAAACAATATCCGAATTTTATTTGATATTCTGCATCATGCAGGCTTTCAAATTTCTGTCGTAAAAAGCGGGGAAATGGCATTGAAAAAAGTGCCATATATCCAACCAGACTTAATTCTATTAGATGTGATGATGCCAGGAATTGATGGATTTGAAACCTGCCGTTGTCTAAAAGCAGATGAAAAGACCCGTAATATTCCCATAATTTTTATGACTGCTCTGGCTGAGGTAGAACATAAGGTTAAAGGATTACAGTTAGGGGCAGTAGATTACATCACCAAACCAATTCAAGTAGAAGAGGTACTAGCCCGTGTTAACGTTCATTTGGCATTGAGAACTACGCAAATTCAGCTGGTAAATGAAATTACTGGACACCGACAAGCTGAAGAACATCTACAACACACAGTAAAACAATTACAACAAGCCCAAACACAACTGATTCAAAATGAAAAAATGTCTAGTTTGGGTCAACTTGTAGCAGGTATAGCCCATGAAATCAACAACCCAGTAAACTTTATTCACGGTAATCTTGACCATCTTAATGACTATACGCAAGATTTACTCCGAATGCTCCGCCTTTACCAGCAACGTCATCCCAGTCATGACCCAGAAGTGCAAGTTTTAGATAGTGAAATTGATTTAGATTTCCTGATTGAAGATTTACAGAAACTCATCAGTTCTATGAAAAATGGCACTGAACGGATTCGCAATATTGTACTGTCGCTGCGAAACTTTTCCCGCATGGATGAATCAGAATTTAAAGCAGTAGATATTCATGAAGGAATTGAAAGTACACTGCTGATTCTACAATATCGTTTGAAACATAGGCAAGATTATCCAGCAATTGAAGTGATTCGCAATTATAGTAACTTGCCTCCAGTTGAATGCTATCCAGGAAATTTAAATCAAGTGTTAATGAATATTCTTGGTAATGCAATTGATGCTTTGGAGGAGGTCAACACCAAGCGCACCCGTGAAGAAATTCAGAAAAATCCTAGTCAAATTACCATTCGTACTGCTGTCAGCAATTCACAATGGGTAGAAATTGCCATTGTTGATAACGGGATGGGAATACCAGAAGAGATAAAAAACCGCATTTTTGACCCTTTTTTCACTACTAAACCTGTGGGTAAAGGCACAGGTTTGGGCATGGCTATTAGCTACCAAATTATTACTGAAAGGCATGGCGGCAAGTTAGAATGTTTTTCTACTCTTGGTCAAGGATCTGAGTTTATTATTCAAATTCCTGTCAAACAAAGAGTAAAAGCAGGGCAACCATAGTGGTATTTTTATCTAATTCACAATTATAAACTCGCAATTCGCAGTTATAATTTTAGGTAACTTGTACCACCAAATAAATCAATTATTTAACTACATATTTGTAATTACGAACTGCAAATTGCGAATTGTTATGAATATTAGTTAGAAATATTAATCGAGGCAGAATTGGTTGATAAAAATAAGTTTGAGTCCTTGCTTCAAGAAACTAGAGAAATTGGAAAAATCTTAGTTGCATCTACTCGAAAAGTTAAAGAGAAAATCAAGCAATGAAATTAATTGCGAATGGGCGAAAAAGCGAATTGTTTTGGCTGGGGAATGCCTGGACAATACCACTGGAAGCTGGAGAATCCACGCGAGATTACACCGATTCCCTACATTGGGCAGTTGGGAATTTTTGAAGTGCCAGATGAACTGGTGAGGAGTGCGATCGCAAAGTGAAATCAGTCCTCTCACTTTTCTCCGGCATCGGCGGACTCTGCCACCACGGAATATCAGCCGCAGGTCTATCTCACAAATTCCGAGTCCAGCAAATTGTCGAAATCTCCCCTTATTCTCAATCACAATTGCGCCATGAACAACCAGGAATTCCAATCCACGCAGATATCACCAACTACCATTGCCACCAAGGACAGTTCGACATCATCTGCGGCGGATTCCCTTGCCAGGGTACAAGTAACTCAGGAAATAGGCTTGGACTTGCCGACTTCAGATCCGCACTCTGGGGAGAACAGTTTCGGATCATCAACCAGTGTAGACCAGCAATCGCTCTCATCGAAAACCCAACAGGGCTACTCGTTAGAGGAATGGCAACAGTCCTCGAAGACCTTTCCAAAATCCGGTACGTATGTGAATGGTCAACTATACCCGCGTACTGCCTCGGCTTGCCGCATGAAAGAGAAAGAGTCTTTATTATTAGAACTCTTGCAAAAGTGTTTTGTGGTATAATAAAGGGTTTGAAAACTTGCAATTAGGAAATTTGATTAGCAGTGAAATTTGGGAGAGCCAAGCAGCTTACCGCAAAAAAATTTAAGCGAATGACTGGAGTGAGCCGTAAAACCTTTG
>NZ_JACJSI010000078.1 GCF_014698065.1 Nostoc flagelliforme FACHB-838 | reverse complement strand
GTTTAACTCAGTTGGACTCAGTTTGAAAAATAACTGGTGTAATTTATGATGCGTAGTTTTTAGTTCGCGAGTCACACTCGCGAACTTCTTCTTTTTGTCCAAAGTCCAATACCCTCAGCTGACCATTTTTCATCTAGGAGGCGGCAAGCAACATAAACAACATTTTGAGGGTTGCGCTTGTGCCTTCCATTCATATTCCAAGAACGGACAGTATAATCACCTTGATAACCTAAAACAAGTGCTAGCTCGTCGTAAGTTAACTGCCACTTTTTCTTCAACTCAATTGGGTGCATAGTATTCAGCTATTTCAATAAATTAATTAGCAGTGAAGTGCGGAAAAAACGGGGTGTCAGAAAAAATAGAAAACAAGTGCCATTCCATCAATAAATCTTTGAATTACTACACCCCATACTCTAGCTTTGGTCAAATTATTTCTATGAGGAGCAGAGACGTGTATATAAATTATCAAAGGTAACAATCTATAACTTTTCCCTCAGCCGACCATTTTTCATCTAGAAGGCGACAAGCTACATAAACCACTTTTGAAGGGTTACGTTTGTGACCTCCCTTTATCGCCCAACAACGGACAGTGTAATCATTTTCGTAACCTAATACGAGTGCTAAATCGTTGTAAGTTAGTTGCCACTTTTTCTTAAACTCAATTGGGTGCATAAATCTAAATCCCTCACTATTTTTAATCGACAAACTTTTCCGGTTTTGTGACTCACGAGAAATATTTATCTAACGATTACTAATAAATCTAAGCAAGCTATCAGGATAAAACCAGTCTGGAACTGTGACGCGTTTATCTTCAATTAAATTTCCATCGTCATCATAAAGACCACTGATTTCAGCATGGTTTAGAGGTGCGCGACCATTCTTTGACTTGCGCTTGATTTGGATAGTTTCGGTTTGCCTTAAGTCATTAAAACCCTCAGCATTACCACTGGCGGCATTAGTAAAAGCATGAGCAATGCAAACTAGATATTCGGCAGCCTTACGAACGTCAGTAAGTGAATGTCTCACAAATCTTTTGACTGATTCTTTACAATCATCTTGCATAGAAAGCTGTGTCAATTCATCCCAAAGTGTTTGAATAGGGGTATCGTTTTCTGTGCGGTCGCTCCAACGTTGAACAGCTTCATCCATTGCCTCACCAATAGCTAAATAATCGTTACGTTCGCCGATTAATTCTGGCTCCAAAGGTATCAATAACTTCCACGCTTTAGCTCTGTTCTTATGTCCATGAGCATCAACGATTGATGTAATGTTCCAATCAAAAATCGCCTTCCTACACATAACAATTGATGCCGCAAAACTGCTTTTACCACTGCCTTGACCTCCCAACACCCAAACTGGTTTTGTTGATTCAATGACATCCCATAGCCAGCCACCCTCATGATTTTTCAAAAGTTGAACTAATTCTTGGGCGCTCGTGCCTTGTGGAGCCTGAGATGTTTCACTACTGGGATTGATGTTTTCTGCGTCCGCCTTGCGCTTGTCTCGCAGATTCTCAGCAATAGATTTATCAGCTACAGAATCAGCGACCGCAAACTGTTTTTTAGTGTTATCAAACTGTAAATCCTCAAGCTCTGACTGACGCTGATACTGTTGCTGCAATTCCTCAAGAGAGATATAGCGTTCTTTGACTAACAAATTATCAGCGCGTCTATCAATGTCCTTTTTATGCTTGTCCTTAATACGCTCTGATTCATGTGACTGCAAATCGCGCTCAGTCCTAGTAATTAAACCTTGGCGCTTAATAGCTGTCTTAAAATATTCCAAACGTTGAAAACTTGACTCGTTATCAATCTCATCTTTGGCAGCCCAGCAGTAATAACCCATCCAGACAAAAGCAGGCGCGACTAATAACCATAAACTAGGATTCTCCGATGGAGCTAAATCTGACGTAATGAAAGCACCGTCAGGGAGAGACACAACATCATTAAACTGTCGTAACTTCCATACTTCTGTTAGCAATCTGTACTTGAAACGACAGTATTTGTTATCAAGCGCCGATTGTGATTGTGTGGGTTTGTTATAGTACTTCCCAAATGTCCGTTTATTCGCGGTAGTAGGACAAAATCGCACTTCAGTAAATTGATAAGGGTGCGGTGTCTGCCCATAGTAATAAGCGCTTGCTAGCCCCAAAAGTAAAGCTGTGACAGCGCCAACTTTTAGTAGGGATTGAGCCTTCATGACTTGGATTTGTGGATGCCGTAAACAACACCGCCTGCCACCAATGCACCCACCATAAATACAATAGTTTTGTCTGATTCTGGCAGACGGTTAAAGTCTTCTACAGTCGCTTTGATGTTGTCATAAGTCTTGTGTGAGTTCTGCATTGTCGTGTAGAAATCGCCGATAGCAGTCCAGAGGATGAAGCATCCAAATATTGTTTGAAAGAGAAATTTTATCGCCTTATCCATGTCCGTAAAAACCCATCCTTCAGGAGACTTGTTTACGGTGAACTCCAATAAATCACGATTAAGTATTTGATTAATTCCCAACACAATAGCGACCGCAGGCATTAGCCCAGCCGAGCCTGTAGCTATTACTAAATACTTAGCCAAGCAATAGGAAGTAACACCCCAGCCGCAAGATTCAATTCCTTTGAGAACAGCGCGACTGCGATTAAGCTTTTCAATTTCCTTCGCTTTGAATCTTCTAATAGCTTCTTGTTCATCCTGGGTAAACGCGGTATCAGGATAATCTTGATAGTCAAGTGATTTTTCGGTGTCCCCGTCTTGCAGTGAGGTGTTAAGTTCATCTAACATTGTTCTAATGACAAATTTTGATTTCCCCTACTGAGCGGTAACTCGTAGGGGATTTTGCTATGTTGACTACTCGAAAATCGTAGAAACAGCAGTACGGAACGCTTGCACTAATTTATTAGTCGTGAATGACTTACGAGGTACTAAATCAAGGTCTGAACCTTCGCCATAAGTCAATAGATGTTTTGCCTTTTCCGTTTCATAAGTCCTATCAGCGTCTAGCTGTGCCTTCACGGGTCGCGCTAACTGCGATTTAGCAGCCGCCAGATGGTCAACCTTACTCATGTGATAGTCGATGTAAGCCTTGAGCTTAACTAGGTCGATGCTTTCTCTGTAGCGCTGATTCTCTAGTGTGCGGTCGCTGGACAGCTTCAATCCGATTTCTGAGCGCTCATGACCGTACTTTAAATTAGCGATCGTTAAATCAGCATTGGCTTTGTCGAGAGCAATACCAGACGCACCAGCTTGCTTGTAAATCTCTGCTAGTCCTTTGTTGTACTCCTCAGTGCCCTTGATGAACGCATTGAGGTTATCTGTGATGTAGGGCATGATGGTTAAGATGCGCTCACCTTCGTTACCCATTTCCCCTACTTTGGTCAGTGCGGCATCGTCACCATTGATGCAACCCATGATTAAGCTATCAGCAACGCCTAATTTCTCAGCCCTTGCTTCCAGTTTTCTGCCGTGCTTACTGACTATATTCTTGATATGCTTCACGTTTTTGACTCCTGTATGTGCAACATTCCGTCATAAACCATTGAGACAGGGGGGCAAAGAGTGCAATTAGCAATGGTATCCCCACAAGCCCAATCAACAAATGCTTGTAAGTAAGATTGCCGGATGCCTTAATCGATGATTCCGGCGAAAGATAACGCGAGGTCTGCAAACTGGCTTTTGTAGTCGAGGGCGGTTGCCTCCATCGCTTGCTTAATCTGGGTCAGTTCACTGCCTGCAACCGAGTCCATCTCTGCCAGTGTTTGCCTGATTTCTTCGGCTTTGCGTCGGATTTTGGATACTTCTTGATTCTTGAATTCCTTTGCGAAGTGGACGAGGGCGTTAAAAATCGCCTCGTTTAACTCCTTTCTAGATGCGAAGGTGGAAGCGATGGATACTGTAATCTGTTTCACATCCGCCGCTTTGAGTTCAATTCCTGCGCCCTGTGCAATATCTGCAACGAGGGATTGCTTTTCCTGCTCAGTCAGCACAATCTGATTCTCTGGCTCTTGCACGGTCAGCGCCCCTGTTTGAAGATCAGTCTCTTGCTGTTCTTCTTCTGCCTCTACTGTCAAGGTTTCTTCAATGGGTTCATCAATTAAAGATAATCGACTGGTTGTTTTTCCTTTTAGATAGTCAACGGCTTGGCTCAATTGCTCTTTGGTGGGATTGTCAAGGTCATCGCACTCGACAGCAAGCGCAGCCGTTGTGTAATCGTCCTTAGTGAATCCTTGATAACCCTGTTTGTACAAACGAGCGCGGACGTTATTAGTAAACTTGTCAGACATGATGATTGCTCCTTAGAGGGCTAATGTTAAAACTTCGGTGGTTGCAGATTTCATTGGTTGCGGTCGTCTGTTGATTGCCCATTTAGCAGCAACAAACGCAACAAGTGCTAAATCTTTGCATTGGTAAGTATTCTCAGCGCTGAAAGATAGTCCGGCTTTCTCAAACCAGTAGTAACGAGTGCTGCGTGGTACATCGTCAAGATTGATTTTTAAATAGTCTGCCAGCGCTACTAAAAAGCTCTTGCCGTTGTAGCTAGTGTCTAACTCATAGAAGTGCTTGAAAACCTGCCAGCGCTCATTAAATCCTTTGCTAGCAGGGGTTAGCGCACCGTAACGCCGCCGAATTCCTGCAAATGTCTCAACTATTTTTTGGGCCGAAGCTGATTCCACATCTAAGCTAAAACGTTGTTTGAGAAAAGCTACTACTCGATACCAAGTGATATCTGAAATTTCTTTACCCATCTCGCGCTGATAAATCTGTTTCAGGTGGCGATACTTAGCTGAATATACTTTTGTTGTCACATTACCTCCGTATTCAAATTTTAAGTTGGTCAAAAATTAACTGGACATCCGGTTATGCCAAGGTATTTGATATAGCCCTGAGTCTGATTCGAGGTATTTGATATAGTCCTGAGTCTGACGACTATCAATAACCTTGGATCTTGGACTTTGGACGGGCTTTAAAACCCAAAGTTTGTCGGCTATAACCACGTAATAACAAGGTTTGTCAGCTTTTAAGACATACTGACACTTTCTCGTTTACCCCCACGTACACGCCCCTTTGAGCCTAGTTAGAGCGGTTATGGCGCTTTCTGGTCAAGATTTCTCGCTCGAACTTAGAACAAACTCAACTGTATTGAGTTGTTAGTTATCTCTGCTGTGTGCTGTTTATATAAGCTCGGCACTTCGTAGCAGCGCCTTAGCACTTTGTCCCGATTGAGCTTTAAGTCAGCACTCTTAGATTGACGCGGTAAAGGACGGAAATAATATTGTGTGTGGTTGATACTGTCGTTGCTATAGAGATAGCGATAGAGAGCGCCATCGATACTGTAGGTTTTGGATTTGCTTAGGAGGGTTACGCATCCTACAAGCTCTTTATCAATCATCATTTTTATCTCCCGCGACACACGCGCCCGTTAAGCTTGCACCCAGGAAGACCGATATAGAGGCAATGGCGCTTCCTTCAAAAATCTTGGCGTTGTAAATCCATGTCGGCTGATATTCCTCACCTTTGCTTTGTTCAATGCGGTCAACGCCGTGACAAAAGATAGTACCAACAACCATAAAACTAGTAGTTAGTAAGCTCATAATTGCTACTTCTGATGCTGCATCGAGTATGAATGAGTTAATCTTTTTACGCCAAGGAATCACACGGCGAATGTGCATTACTGGCTTTTGTTCTAGATATGAATGCCACTCTGGATAAGTAAAATTCAAGGGCTTGAAATCACAATGTTCGTGTTCGTCAAGTAGTTCGCCCACTGCTTGTATTGCATCCCCTATCATCACATCTGGAGAGTATTCTAGTTGTCTGAATTCTTCCGAATCTCGGATTTCTCTGAGCCAGCGATCTATTGCTTCTAACCTTCGTAATTGATTTTGATTAAGTATTACTTTCTCAAGAGGTAGTTCGTTGATTGCTTCTAAATTGCGTAAATTGATATGCATGAATCCTCGCTTGTGATGCTCCCGCGCACAATTACCACGACCGCAGATATAGAGCGGACGCAATACAGATAATCTGTGTTTATAGCTAGATAACTGTGTCCGGGCTATTGACGTATCGATAACCCGGACACTATGATATTAACTACAACCGCTCATTAATGTCAAGCGCTCATTAATATAAATCGATTGGCATTTACTAACGGTTGGAAATTAGCAATGATAAATGGTTGTATTGATAACCGTTTATTGTTACTGAATGCCTATAAGGAACCAAGTCAAGAAATTTGTAGACGGTTTGGGGATTACTCGCTATCGCTTTCAAAAAGATACGGGTATAGCACCCAGTACCGCTTACAACTTATACGATAATCCTGATTGGATACCACAAGTTACAGCTTTAAACAAAATCTGCGATTTTTACCGTGTCCAGCCCAGCGAGTTAATTTACTGGGTTCCACCAGAAGAAATTAAAGAAGACAAGGAGGATAAATGATCAACACCGACCAGCCACAGGACATAACAGAGCGGCGAAACGATATAGACGAGCGGTTAAAACAATATATATATATACAGTTGCCCCGCCTACGGGGTTGATTATGCGAACTTGCGGATGTGGAGACTGAAGCGGGAGAGCAATGGAGCCTGGATAGGCAAAAACGCCGTCCCAGTAAAGCGTGAAACTGGGTGTAATATCCAAAAGCCACAGGGCAAGGATATGAGAGAGCCAAAGGGCAGACAGTTAGCCAAATGTTTGCCCCGTGTTCCAATCAAGAAACCCGCTCGGACGGGAATCTAAGCGGGTTTCTTGATTATTTGGCTGTACACAAGCGGTAACTCCGAAACGAAATTGTCTGTGGTAGGACTTTTCGGAACCGCGATCGCTGACTCTATGATAAGCAGTTCTGCGTTCGCGTTGCAAGGGAGTTATCCGAAATATTACAAATACTTCGGAATGTAACATGATGAACTCTCGAAATGTAGAACAAGCGCATGGCTATGTAGCACATGACGACAGAGATGATTTTAATTTTATTTTTGTCCACAAAGAATTAGACGATTTTGGGCTTGATCCATATTCATTTCGTATATATAGCCGAATCGTAAGACGTGCTGGCAAGGGAGAAGCCTTTGAAAGCAATAAGAACATGGCGGCAGGTTGTCGGATGTCGGAAGCGCAGGTCAAGCGATCGCTAAAGACTTTAACAACACATGGCTTGATTATCAAAGAGTCTCGCCCCGGTACAACTTGCATTTATCGTGTTGCGCCTAGACGGAATTGGTCAAATCCTATACCGATTATTAAAGACTTTTGTACGGATAGCTCACACAGACCTACCCTTACCCAGGTCTCTCAGAACGGGGGGGTAGGTCTGACAGAGCTAGGGGGTAGGTCTGACAGAGCTAGGGGGGTAGGTCTGACAGAGCTAGAAAGTAATTCCCTCTTAAATACCTCTAATAAAGTCAATCCCTCTAAGAGCGATGGAGGGAAAAAAAAAGAGGAAAAGAGGAACAAAGAAATTGACCAAGAAAAAGCACTTCCAGATAATCACTACGCTGTTAATAAAGAGAAAGTCTTTGCAACTAACGAGAAATCCACTCATGAGGATCTAAATTCCGGCGCGGCGCGTGAGAACCATTCTCAAATTTTGGTTTTCAGCGATGACCCAATTAAAGAAGTAGATTTCCTGCTTTACTATCAGACCTATCAGCGATCGCAAGGTAAAGACATTAACAACGTTGCCCCATACGTGACTACAGTGCTTTCTAAAAAAGATGAAGGTAGTACAGAGATATTTTGCTTATTTGAGCAATGGAAAGTGGGTTGCAGGAAATTAGAGCGCAAAATTAGCAACTTTGCTGATGACCCCGCAGAAGTAGAGAAACAGCGCAAGAAGTATGATTTTCCCAGATGGGAGGCACGGATGCACGATCACTACTACAGTATGCTCCTCTCAGAGGGACTATCTCAGTTTTGCAAGCATAAAGTATCTGCCAAATGGTACGAATGGGCAAGCGCCAAGTTTCCTGAAAGATTTGTAGATATTCCCGATTGACAAAGCCCTTTCAGGGCTGGGTGTGGGGTGTGGGGTGTGGGGTGTGGGGTATAAGGTCAGAATTTAGACCCGTCCCAAGCGCTGCGACCTAATTGTGAAGAAACTTGATGAGGTTTCACCCTACACCCTACCCCCTACACCCTTCTTTTTTGCGGGTGTATGACTGTAAAAATTTAGACCTAATCGAAATCAGAGATTAATATGTACGCCAGTGACGACAACGTAATTCCTTTTGCTACGACAGCGAATAAGCTACCACCACAGAGCATTGAATCTGAAGAGGCGATACTTGGGGGCATCTTGCTTGACCCAGTAGCCATAGAACGTGTCCGCGACATTTTGAAGCCGCACCACTTCTATATCAGCGCTCATGGTCGTATATACAATGCAGCGCAGAGACTTAATGCCCAAGAATTGCCCACAGATTTGTTGATGATCACGAATTATTTAGCTGATAATGGTTTGTTAGAAATTATCGGCGGGCGAAACAAGTTAGCATCGCTGGTTGACTCTACAGTATCAGCAGTTAACATTGATGCGCTGGCAGGTCTGGTTGTGGAAAAATGGAAGCGCCGGGAACTAGGTAGACTGGCAAGCCTTGCCAGTGAGTTGCAGCACAAGTCCAATGAAGAAACCCCCTTAGAGGAAGCCTTCTCACAATTACAGGACTTTATCTATGAGTTGCAGCGATCATCTGACACTGCGGGGGCCAGCCACATTTCCGAAGTGGTGATTAATCTGTTTCAGGATATTGAAGACCGCAGCCAAGGTAAGGTATTACCTGGGATTCCCACAGGCTTTTATGATCTTGATGCAATGACTTGCGGGTTTAACCGCAATGATTTAGTCATCGTTGCAGGTCGTCCGGCAATGGGGAAATCAGCGTTTGCGGCTCAGATAGCTTTTTATCTAGCCCAAGCATATCAGTTTCCAGTTGTCGTGTTCAGTCTGGAAATGTCCAAGCTACAGATTGCCATGCGTGCGCTTTCAGGTGAGGCTGGCATAGAAAGCGGCTATTTGAAAACTGGGCGCATCTCTAACAAACAATGGGAGCCACTATCACAGGGCATCGGTACACTATCAGAGCTACCTGTTTACCTTGATGACCGTCCAGACCCATCACTGAGCTATATAGAATCTGAGTGTCGTAAAATCATGGCACAAGAGCGCCGTGATTTGGGTTTGATTGTCGTCGATTATCTGCAACTGATGGATGGTAACGGTGGGGGCAACAGAAACAATGAGATAGAAAAGCTGACACGCGGACTGAAGCGTTTAGCAATGAAGTTACAAACACCTGTAATGTGTTTATCGCAACTATCAAGAGCAGTAGAAAACCGTAATAACAAACGCCCCATGCTCTCAGATTTACGTGACAGCGGCGGGATTGAGCAGGACGCGGACAAAGTAATCATGTTGTACCGTGACGAATATTACGATCCAAATACGCAAGATAGAGGAGTTGCAGAGATTATCCTTGCTAAAAACCGCGATGGGGCTACAGGCACAATCCAACTACTGTTTGATGCACACTTAACAAAATTTAAGAACATGGTGCGGGGAGCTACGCTTTCAGGAACGCCATCGCAGTTAGCACAAACTGACTGGGATTAAAAAGCATGATCAGAGTAACGTTACTCTGATCATGCTTTTTAAGTAATACGACTGAAGCCCTAACTTAGGGCTAAAAAAATATCAAGTCCGAGATAAAAAAGTTTGCTTAGACATTTTATCTTGGTTTTTTGTGCCTATACTTTTATTCTTTGGCATCAAATGACAGGAGGCTTGAGATGTAGGTGGGCAAACAAATCTTTGAACACCTTTACTGAAGCAATAGAAGCCATAAGATCGCCTATGTCTTATCGATTTTTCGATTGGTTAACCCTCAACCGTGACGTATTTGCTGCTTGTAAAGCCAGTTTGGGCTTTATTTGGACTTAATTTGGACTTAATTTTTGTCTAAGTCCCGATAATAGCCTTGCTAAATCAACTTCTACAACCCTACTGAACTGGCTGCTCTTTAATTTTTTGCTCTTGAGATGGACGAGACTCAGGATGGTTAGATGAGCTACTCTGAAAGAAAATGTATGCTGCCAAAGCTGTAATGAGAGCGAATACAACAACAACTGCAACAACTTTACTTGTTGATTTGAATTCATCAGGTTTATAGGTGTTGCTTAAAGATTTTTTGTCCTGTTGTTCCTGAAGCTCATCTACTTTAAGCATATCCTGGTCGAAGTTTATAGATTCGGCAACTACACCACTGACTTTAAAACCATCTGCCACTAATGCTGAACCAGTTGGTTTGAAATCTCCACCTACATCTCCCACTGTAAGACTGCGACTTTGGTCGGTGTAGTCTCCTTGAATATAATTACCCTCAATTTTCTCGTTATAGTTGACGTTGCCTATATTAACAGGCTCAATTGAAACAAAGATATTATCACCTTTCAGAATATACTTAGTACTAGCATTTTCCTCTTCCTTGCTTGCATGTTTTTCTAAAAAATTTACAATTTGATTAAAATTAATTTTTAGATGATCAAAAACTTGAGAACTTGACTCTTTTTGCTTCAGTCCTTTAGAGCTAACGCTCTTTACTAATTTTTCAAGTGTTGAAAATAGTTTACGGAAGTAGTCAGGCGATACTTCTTTAATTTGTAGTACTAATTTTTCTGATAAGTTTGTAGGAGAAATCAGCACAAGACATGGAATATTGCTTGACTCTACGTTCAACTGTCTAGCTATATCGTATGCTTCAGACTTGTCATAGGGTTTACTTTTAAACCACCTTGGATTTAAACTGGATTCGATTCTTTGTTTCCAATTATTGTTGGCTTGTCTCCATTTTGGAGAAGGATGTTCTAAAAGATAGATAGTACACCAGTCTCCTGTTAGCTTGTCTAAAGCATCAAAATGTTCTCTTATATAAAGAGATAATTTATCATCTTCATCCGTATACAAAAAAATACCAGGTATAAAACTTTGTGTAGATGATGAAAGTGAGTTTTTGATTAATTCATTAAAATCTTCCTGATTTTTCCAAGAAAGTAGATTTTCAAAAAACTCTTTTTTATCTTGAACTGGAGCTATACCATGACAACAAATTATAATATTCGCTTCATCGAGTTTTGCTTCATTAAAATTCGCCCCTTCTTCTTGAAAATCATTGAGTGAATCCGAGAGAATTTCTGTGTTACGAAAACTTGTACCGCTAAAATTAGCACCCATACAGGTTATTGAGCCAAATTCAAGCACTTCGCTAAAATCAGCTTTGCTTAAGTCTGCCCAATTAAAATTTGCTCTTGTAAGATTTGCTTTACTTAAATTTGCTCTGCTAAGATCCGTCCAGCTAAAATCTGCTCCACTAAGAATAGATCTACTAAAATCTGCTCGGCTAAAATTTCCATTTTTGAAAATAGCTTCACTAAGGTCAGCTTCGCTAAAGTCAGCTTCGCTAAAATTTCGTCCTTCTGCACTATTATTAAGAATGTCCCAAACTATATACCATTTCTCATCAATGATTGCTTCTTGAATTTGGGTATGGTGTAATTTTGTATATCTTAGGTTAGCTTCACTAAGGTTTGCTCTACTAAGACATGCTCCCCTAAGGTCTGCCTCGAAAAGATCAGCTTTTCTAAGATTTGCCATACTTAGATTTGCTTTATTAAGCTTTGTTCCCCTAAGCTTAACGTCACTTAAGATCGCTCCACAAAGATTGGCTCCTGTAAGGTCAGCCATACTCAGATCAATACCTTGAAGATATCGCTCATCAGCGTCATTATTAAGAATGTCCCAAACTATATACCATTTTTCATCAATGATTGCTTCTTGAATCTGAGCTTGTCGTAGATTGGTATATTCGAGGTTTGCTTCACTAAGGTTAGCTCCACTAAGGTTTGCTGCATTGAGGTTGGCTTTGCACAAATTTGCACTGCGAAGGTCTGTGCTGGTTAAATTTGTACCACTGAGGTTTACACTACAGAGGTTTGCTTTACTGAGATTTGCCCCAGTAAAAGTATTACTTACTAAATCTAGTCCACTAAAATCTGCTCCACTGAGATTCGTTAAACTAAAGTTAGTCTTACTGAAATATGCAGCACTTAGTTTTGCCCCACTGAGGTTTGCTCTGCTGAGATTTGCATTACTGAAATTTGTTTGAGGGAGTTTTTTACCTTTTAGGTTAGCTTCAATGAGACTTGCTCCACTAAAGTCAGTTTCCTGAAGAATTGCTGTACTAAGGTTGGCTCTGAACAGGTTAGCACTGCTAAGGTTTGCTCCGAAGAGTGAAGTTCCACTGAAGTCTGCTTCACTTATATCTACTCCACTCAGATTTATCTCAAAGAGCTTTAATCCTCTTAAATCCGCTCCCTTAAGTTCAGGAATACTTTGAGGATTCCGCTGCCTCCATCGATTCCAAACTTTGAAGCCTTGCCGCAGCAAGGTAATATGCTGCTCGTTTGCCATTTGCTTCACCTCAATAAAATTGAACCTAAGAAGTACATGCGTTTTAAGTTAGAGTGGCAGTTTAAAAAGAATAATGATTACAGTCCAAAAAATTTGGAAATTAAAGGTAACAAGTTGCTACATACATCTGTCAGCTTTACAATATCAGGTAAGCCGGAAACTGTTCCTTGTAATATTTTTACTGCTGTTCTTGCCATCTTCTTCATAGCTCCATCGTCAGGGTTTTTCCCTGCTTCAGCTAAAGTTTTCACCTGCTCCAAAGCTTCAGTTCTGTCCTCATCATTTATGTCAGGTGAGGTGGAGATTGCCTCAGTTAGTTGAGACAATAGTTCTTTAATGCCTGGTTTGTTGGGATCTGGCGAGACAGGTAGTTGGTTGATGGACTCGGCAACTGTACCGCTAATTTCAACATTATCCGACATCATCGCTGAACCAATCGGCTTAAAATCCCCCCCCACATTACCAACTGTAAAACTGCGACTTTGATCAGTATTCTCATTCATAGTTCAGATACCTTAAGCAACTTGGATTGAATATTACATAATCAAATTTGGAATGAGCAAGCGTCTCAGTACATTTTGGTTCAGCTAGTTGACTAATAACTCAATAAAACTGGTTTGTTATGCAATCGGCCATAGATACATCAACTTGATCCTGGACACCCAACAGGTAATCTCGAAATACTGCTCAAACCGATAAGTTCCTATTTTACCGCTTAATAGTGGTTCAACTACCCAATTAATAAGTACTAGACTGTACTGTGTATTATAAATTTCAATTCTAAATGTTTTGCTGCATTTTGCTATCCTACCAGATCATTGGTTAGGATCAGTCCGCAACTTTTTTTCAACCCGTTGAAGCTTGGCATTACTCCAATCAGTATTCTGCAAAATTTTCTGTAGAGACTCGGTAGTTTCAATAGGAGTAGGGATCGGAAAAATGTGTGAATAAAACCAAAACAGAATAAAAAATGAGATCGGAGAGACAAGCCAGATTCTAATAGCTCTAGTCCAACCTTTAACGACCGATTCCGCGTCTTTTTGGTTCAATAGAGATATTCCCGTCTGAATCTCGTTCAATTGTTCTTGTAACGGTTGGCTCAATGTCTCTGGTTGCCTGGGGGAGATATTGCTCAAATTCTCGGAGAGTTTGGTTAAGCTCGTCAATTGCTTGAGTTGTTGCTGAGATGTTAGATTTAATGCGCTCAAGGCTGTCCCTAGCTGATTGCAACTGGTCGCTAGATTTTTGATATTCTCCGTGTGGTCGGCTTGAATCTTCAATTGCTCCGCCGTCAGTTGACTCCATTCGTTTAGCTCTACCTGTAAATTTTCAAATAACAACTTCCAATCATTTGGTGCAGTTTCTGTCAGTTGCGCCAAATAACCGATGTACTGCACTAACCTAAATGCTGGGTCATCTTGTTTCATTCCAGAATCAAGCGCAAACCGTAAGACTTTCGCTTGAAACTCAGGCGGCTTTTCTGACAGCAACCTATCTAAATGAGATACCGCACCATTGCCATTACCATTACTTACAGCCATTACTCTAACCCTAACTGTACAGCCGCTTTAGAAAACTCAGTTTCAACCGCATCAATCCAGCCATAAACTCTCGATTGATTACTCAAACTAAAATCGTCATGCTCTAGCGCCTCCCGGAAGGTAAGATCCTTAGAGTCAACGAGGTCAAAAATATCGTCATATAACTCAGGCAATAACAGTTCAGTTGCCCCCAGCGCTTCTACAGCCTGCTTTATCTTAGAATTGTTGTAGCGAGTAAATTTGTGTTCATCACCCCAGTAGAGATTTTTTACAACTACATAATCAACTTTGTCACCGCAGAAATCCACCAGCCGTTTTAACTGCAATAAACTATCTTTAACCCGACCTAGCACGGACACCATAGTGATGCGATAACCCAAACGCTGGGCATTTTGAAACAGAAAAATATCCTTAGCGACTGACTCGAAATACTCAGCAGCACCAGCAGGCAGATCCACAAGGGAAACTTGAGGAGATAAACGCTTTAAATCATCCTGTAACGCATCAGCACCACCACGCTGATTTAGTTTGAGCGTTTGTACCCCTGGTTGAACCTTGTTGTAGTGACGATAAAGCTGAGGATTAGACTGGTCACACTCATAAGCGATGCAGTTAATATTTCTGTGGCGGTAAATGTCGAGTAGGATTCTAGCCACCACACTTTTACCAGTCCCGCCTTTATCCCCAGTCACCAACACCAAGCGCCCAAGAGTTTTTGGGTCTTCAGTTGCCTTTTTTTCCTGAACTTGGTCAGCCGATTGTTTAGGTTTAACTACCATCTACAAATCCTCATCAGAAATTATTTGAGGCACAAAAGCAGGACGAGAGGAATTTTGATTCTCTGGAGCTTTAACATCAGAGGGCTTTTTAGCCGTTTTAGGAGTTTTAGTAGTTGTTGATTTTGATGAAGCGGGTTTCGATTTAGGTTGTGATTTCGATTCAGATTTTTCAACAGGCTGACTACTGCTTTGCTCCATCCCCGAATTCTCGTCTAAAGCCGGCTCATCAATAACTTGTGTACTGGTATCCTCTTGACTAGGAGGAGTAACTGACTTTTTGCGCGTAGATCGACGAATATCGTTAAGTAAATAACGGATACGTTCAGGACTGATATTGATATCCAAAGGGGCTAAAGTAAAAGAAACTTCCTCGTAGCTATAGCCAAGGCGAAGTACCCGTTCAATTTGACGGCGCATCTTTTTAATAGCCGCTCGTGCCGGAATATCATCTAATTCCTTAGCACCCAAAGCGCGAAGAGCATCAAGGGCCTCTGGAATCTTCGACTTAGGAATATTGTCTTTAGCCACAAGATTAAAAATCAAACTAATGTTTATGTTTAAAACTTTACTTTAACAGAGAGCATCTATCTAAAGACAGGTAATTATCAATGCAACAAATAGTTAAGAAACAGCAATAGATATTAACGTAACTGATTGAACAGCGATTACTCAAAGCGTGTAAGATAACTCACGAACAGTTAATCAAAAACCAATCACACAGTTATCACCAATAATTAGCCATACTGTAATTTACATTAATTCGTTAGTAATATCATCGTGGTGGTAGCCAAAGATTACGCACTTTGTCCCCATGTGGGTAGTTACCCTAGTCTTTCTGCCTCCCCGAAACCCTGGTGAAGAGCAAGCCATGCCTACCCCTGCGGGGTGTCGTCGCTGCGCTCGACTCGGCAGGCTTGCCAAAGGGGGAAGTATCCCCACTTTGGAAACCCCCTCAAAAACTGCACTAACTCTTGTTTGACTTATGTCTAAAGCTTCTTCTCAATCACTTGTCCGCACTAAAATGTTGCAAGTGCGATTTAGTCCAATTGAATACGAGATGATTCGCTCCAAAGCGGAAGATACGAGCATGAGTTTGGCAGAATTAACAAGACGTTGTATATTACTGCGACCAATCCCACCACCACCGCCGCGATTGGGCAGAGTTACTCTTGATACATACCTGGAACTGTCGCGCATCGGCAACAACATCAACCAACTGGCTAAAGCCACCAATACCGCTATTAAAATGCAGTTGCCACCGCCAGCATCGCCAGAACTTCTACAAGAGTTACTAGAACTGCTACGACACTGCCAACAGGAAATAGCCAATACCTTCATCGAAGAATCGGACGAGGAAACAGATGATTGGCAACCAGACTAAAGGGCGAGGGTTTCGCGGACTGCTGAATTATTTGGAGTCTCAGAAAGATGCCAAACTCATTGGTGGCAACATGGGCGGCAATAACGCCCGTGCCCTGGCCAGAGAATTCAAAATTTCCCGACAACTAAACCTAGAAGCTGACCGAGTAGTGTACCACGCATCATTATCACTACCAGAAAACGAGCGACTAGACGAACCAACCTGGAATGAACTTGCTAACCGCTATCTCGAAGAGATGGGCTTTGACAGTAACCAGTACGTAGTCTACAGACACAGCAATACCGAACACGACCACATACATATTTGCGCCAGCCGCATTCGGTTAGATAACGGGAAGATTGTACATGATAGCTGGGATTACAAGCGTAGCGAAACCATTATCCGGCAGCTAGAACGAGATTACGGCTTACAACAAACCCAGAGCAGCCATGAGAAATTATTGCGGAATCCCAGTATTGGGCAACAAAAACGTCTAGAAAGAGAACACAAAGAATATATCAACGGTGAGCGCCTTACACCACAAGAGCGCCCCATTAAGCAACAACTCCAGGAATTAATCGACCGTACCACAATAGACAAACTAACTATGCCCCAACTGGTTGAGCGGTTGCAATTACAAGGTGTAGAAGTTCGTCACGGATTAACGCGCAACGGTAAAAGTAAGGGCATTTCGTACTCGTGGAATGACCAGAAATTTAGCGGCACATCTTTGGGGCCTGCCTACACATTCCCAGGTTTACAAAAACATAAGGGGATTGACTACCAGCCCCAACGGGATGACGAGCATATTGAGCATCTGTTGAAAAATCCTAAAGAGCAAGCAGTGGAGAGCCAAAGATTCATAAATACAATCGCTGACTTTATTGAACAGTCAGTAGTTGATGATGCCTTGGCTGAAACGTTGCCACAATTAACAGAACAACTGTCCGCGTATCAGCAGCAGCTAGCTAATAATAAAACTACATTTGACGACCTGGAAACCGCGATTGTTCAAGATGAGCAACGACTGTCATCACAAAGAACAGTGGATGCAATCTCTGACTTTATTGAACAGTCAGTAGTTGACGATGCCTTGGCTGAAACGTTGCCACAACTAACAGAACAACTGTCTCAATATCGGCAGCAACTCCTTCGAGCTAAAACTGCATTCAATGACTTTGAAACAGGGTTAACGACTGAGTTGCAATCCCATGCAGAGAAGAAAGCTATTTTATCAATCTTTGATTATATTGAGCAATCAGCTATCGAGCCTGCTTTAAGCCAAGCAGTATTAGGATTAACACAGCAAGTTTCTCAATATCATCAGCAGCTACTTGAAGCGAAAACTACATTCAATGACTTTGAAACAGCATTGACGGCTGAGTTACAATCTCATGCAGAGAAGAGAGCTATTTTATCAATCTTTGATTATATTGAGCAATCAACTATCGAGTCTGCTTTAACTGAAACAGTATTAGAATTAACAGAACAACTTTCTCAATACAAAGAGGAACTATTTATTGATAAAACTACATTCAATGACCTGGACACAGTACTTGCTAATGACTTGCAATCCATTAGAGAGAATCGGGTTATTTCATCAATCTCTGACTATGTTGAGCAATCTGTTATTGAATCGGCTTTAGCTGAAACTGTATTAGAAGTAACACAACAACTTTCTCAATACAAAGAACAACTTATTACAGCTAGAAGTACATTCAATGACCTAGATGCAGCCCTTGCTAATGACTTGCAATCTATTAGAGAGAATCGGGTTATTTCATCAATCTTTAACTATGTTGAACAATCTACCATTGAATCGGCTTTAACTGAAACTATATTAGAGGTAACAAAACAACTTTCTCAATACAAAGAACAACTTATTACAGCTAGAAGTACATTCAATGACCTGGATACAGTACTTGCTAATGACTTACAATCCATTAGAGAGAATCGAGCTATTTTACTAACCTCGAATCATGTTGAGCAATCTGTATCCGAATCGGCATTAGCTGAAACATTACTAACAGAATTAAAGTCGCATCTCAAACAAACGATTCAGTGTTTAGATATTGAAAGATTGGCAGAAGTAGTTATGGAAGTAGGAAAATATGTAAAAGGTGAAAAGGTAACAGGAGCAAAAGTTAGCGAGTTATTTACGAGTATTACAACTGATGCTTTAGCTTTGACTTTTGAGCAGAAAATGAACGTCGTTAGGCAACTGATTAGAGATGACAAACCATCTATTATGAAAAGATTGGGAATCAACTCTCAACAGTCAGATGATCAGGGGGAGCAGTTCAAGTTTAGACGCTAAAAGCAACTTGACCCTCTCTCCATTGCCCTAGTAATTTGTAGCCGTCAACCTAATCCTAAATAAGTGGAATAAGGATTAGTTATTAGAAATTCATTACTAGCGACTAGTTATCTTAGGCGCTACCGTGCAACGCTGTTGGCTACTATTGATGTATCTGCCTGATTAAGCTTTTGTGAAGATTTATACAAAAGCTTGTTTTGTTAATCGAGAATGCTAGTAAGAATTGAATACAGATGCGACAATTAAGTACATAGAAATTGAGACTCAATCTTACACAAGCAAACATGACTGTTAGTTCCAGCATTAAACTGACGATTCACTTTAATGACCCCGATTTAGAGCCAGAAGAACAAGACGAGCAGGTTCAACGGCTGATTGCTGAACTTAAGCAGATGGAAGAGGTAGAGTCAGTTAATCGCGTCCTTGACCCCAACCCACCAGCTGACAATAAGTCATTAGGTGGTTTACTGGTTGGCTTGTTGATGGCTGAGGTGAATACAGCCAATGCTAAGAAGTTCATAGGGTTTTTGGGTGATCGCCTTGGCGGTAAGCCGATTGAACTATCGGTAGAAGCTAACGGCAAAAAACTGACCGTGAAAGCCCACAGCCGGGAAGAACTCGAAGCTGCCATTAAAGCAGCTCAAGATTTTGTAGCACTATAGGTAGGTAGAAGTGGCGAAGGTAGCGTTGCTGATTGGGGTCAGTGAGTATGAGCCAGGGTTGAATCCTCTTCCTGGAGCAGTTAAGGATGTAGAAGCGCTGCGAGAGGTGCTTCTGCATACAGACATGGGTGGATTTGCTGCGTCAGATATTACCCTGCTAAAAAATCCTGAGCGACAAGATGTAGAAGAAGCGATCGAGCGTCTATTTACCTATCAGTCAAAGGATGACTTGGTGTTGTTTTACTTTTCAGGGCATGGCATCAAGGATGATTTAGGACAGCTTTACTTGGCAACGCGCAAAACACGCAAAAATAGCAAAGGTGAATTAGTTCGTTCTACTGCTGTTGCAGCGCGCTTTATCCAACAGTGTATGAGTTTTAGCCGCTCCCGTCGGCAGGTGGTGATCCTAGATAGTTGCTTTAGTGGCGCGTTTGCCGAGGGAATGTCTGCCAAAGATGACGGCATAATTGATATCAGGGAGCAGTTGGGGGGTGAAGGACGAGCCGTATTGACTTCTTCTACTTCGACTCAATATTCCTTTGAAGAACAAGGGCAAGATTTATCGATTTACACTCGTTTTTTGATTGAAGGTATCAAGTCGGGAGAAGCTGATCGCGATCAGGATGAGTTTATCTCCATCGATGAACTCCATGAATACGCCAGTCTGAAGGTGCGAGAACTTCAGCCTGCCATGAAGCCGGAAATCTATGCAATTCGAGAAGGCTTTAAGATTCGATTAGCAAAGGTGGCTCCAGGTGATCCAAGACAGCGATACCGTAAGGAGGTAGCGCGATTTATTCATCGAGGTGAAATTTCCTTTGTTGGTCGTCGGACATTAGATGTACTGAGGACTCGCTTGGGATTGGAGACAACTGAGACGAAGGCAATTGAAGATGAGGTGTTAGAACCTTACCGCAAGGAGTTCCGTGAAAAACTCCAGCAGTATGAGCAGGTCTTCACTGAGCTATTAGAGCGGGACGAGACAATTACAGATGCTGATCGCTCTGATTTACAAAATCTCCAGCAAATTTTAGGGTTGCGGAATGAGGACACGATGCCGATTGAGGCACAGGTAACTGCACAGTTAAAAACACATCAGCAAAACCTACAAACCTATGAGCAAGCGTTTACGGCGGCACTACGGCAGGAGTATCCGCTGAGTACGGCAAGCCGCGATCGCTTACGGCAAACCCAGCAACAATTAGAGCTTACGAATGGAGATGTTGCCGCGATTGAATCGCAGATTACGGCTGAGGTAGAAGTATATCACCAGAAACTCCAGAACTACGAACGGCTGTTTTTTAGTGCCACGCAGCAGGAATATCCCCTCAGCGAGGCAACCCGAAATAACTTACGCCAACAGCAGCAGCGCTTGGGACTGACTGATGTAGATGTTGCGCCAATCGAAGCGCAAATCACAACGCAGATTGAAAGCTATCATCAAAAGCTTCAGCAATACGAGCAGGCATTTGTGAAAGCGACCCAGCGCAAGCATTATCCAGATGAGGTGACACGGAAGCAGTTGCAACAGACGTGGCAGACGTTGGGGTTGAGTGACGGAGATGTGAGGGTGATCGAGAGCCGGATTAATGCGGAGATTGAAACGTATCAAGCAAACCTCCGGCAGTATGAGCAGGAATTTACAGAAGCTGTTCAGCAAGAATATCCGCTCAGTGCTTTCAAACGCTCTCAACTAACCCAACGTCATCAAGCGTTAAATCTGACTGCTGAGGATGTGACTGCAATTGAAAATTCAATTGTTGCTGCTCTAGAGGAACATCGACAAAAGCTTCAGCAGTATGAACAGGTTTTTAGAGAGTCGATTCAGTTTGAATATCCTCTCAGTGATGCTACTCGTGAAGAACTTCAACGTTTTCAGGATATTTTAGAGCTTCCTGCTCAGGAAGTAGCACAGATTGAAGCGAAAATAGTTGAAAAGAGTGAGGCGATTATAGAAGTTTTGTCTTCAGAAAGTCAAACCAAACAAGGAAATCAGGTATCACCACAAGAATTAGTACATAAATCAGTTAAATTAGTGGAACCAAATTTATCTTTGAAAACTTCTCAGTTTCCTATAAATCAAAAGGAAAAAGATGAAACTTTTTTGAAACCGCATGAAATAAATAATGTAAATTTAGAAGAATTTGATAAATATATATCTAAACGTATACCTAAAGGAGTAATTATTGCTGTAAGTGCTAGTTGTGGCATTCTTGCTTTATTAATAGGCTATATTGTAAGCTTTGATTCTTTAGTTGTAAATAATTCTTCAGATGAAGCAGTGCCATTAAGTAGTGAAAATTCTTCTATTGAACCAAGTGATGAAAAAACTTCACAAATTGTAGAGCAAGTAACTAAATTCCCCGATAAGCAAATGTCTATTTTTTATTATGCAGGGAAGGAACTTACTGTTCAACAAACTAATTCTTTAAATAATTTGTTTAAAAAAAATAAAAAAGTAGATGATTCATTTGAACCTGTAAAATCAGGCAGTGCAACAACTTTTCAAGGATGGAATGCTCTTTGTATTGGGCAGGCATATTCAGAATGTCCTAAATCAGCAAGGCATGAGATTCTAAGCCTTGGCTCTAGATCAAATAAGTTCTTGATTTCTAGAGGTTGGGTTATTTATAAACAATAAACTTATCTTAAAACTTAAGCCTTAGAGACACATAAGCAAATTCTATGGTCTATGAATATAAATTTGAGATTTTACTTATAAATATATATACGCTTAATCTGCATTATTTTACTTAAAAATAGAATTAAGTATAGATTGAAATCTATTTAAGAAGAGGCAAACATGGCGAAGTTGGCATTGCTGATTGGGGTCAGCGAGTATGAAGTAGGGCTAAATCCTTTGCCAGGGGCTGTCAAAGATATTGATGCAATGCAACGAGTATTGCATCATCCAAAAATAGGTGGCTTTGACCAGGTAAAAACGCTGACTAACCCTGAGCCAATGGCGATGCAGGAAGCGATTGAAGCTTTATTTCATAATCGTGCCAAGGATGATTTGGCATTGCTATTTTTTTCTGGTCATGGGGTCAAAGATGACCGAGGTAGGCTTTACTTTGCAACTCGTCTCACCCGTAAAGACCCATCAGGCGATTTGATGAAAGCTACTGCTGTTCCTGCCAGCTTTGTGCAAGACATTATGAGTAACTCCCGTTGCAAACGTCAAGTAGTAATGCTTGATTGCTGCTTTAGCGGAGCATTTGCAGAAGGCATGACTGCAAAAGATAATGGTATAGTAGATGTTCAAAACCAATTAGGCGGAGAAGGACGAGCAGTTTTAACCTCTTCCACTTCCACTCAATATTCTTTTGAACAACAAGGCTCAGATTTATCCGTTTACACTCGCTATATCGTAGAGGGTATTGAAACTGGAGCTGCCGATACTGACAATGATGGCTTTATCTCAATTGATGAGCTACATGCTTATGCTCAAAAGAAAGTTCAGGAAACTGCTCCTGCCATGAAACCTAAGATTTTCGCTGTGGAAGAAGGGTTCAAAATTCGCTTAGCACAAGCTCCTGTAGGAGATCCTAAACTTAGATATCGTAAGGAAGTCGAACGGTTTTATACTCGCAGCGAGATCTCTGAGATTGGTCGTCACATACTAGATGCCTTGCAGGACAATCTGGGTTTATCCCCTCAAGAAGCAACAGCAATTGAATCAGAAGTGTTGAAACCTTATCAGGAATATCGAAAGAGATTGCAGCAGTATGAACAAGTTCTGACAAATATTATTCGACGAGATCGATCCCTCAGTAGAGAAACTCAGGAAGAAATAAGGCAGTTTCAAGAAGTTTTGGGATTAAGGGATGAAGATATTTCTCCTATTGAGGATCGAATAATACCGCGTCAGCCAAAATACTTGAATCGAATCTTTAAATCTCCTTTTCAACAATCAGGAACATCTCCACCTTCAGTACAACCTCAATATCGTGTAGAAAGACCATCCCAAGCACCAGATAATTCAACACAACCTCAAGTCTCAAGTTCTAAGCTAAGGTTTTCAGAATTACTGAATCGCAGCTTGCTTTATGTAATACAAACAAGTGCTTTCCTATTAACTATTAGTGGATTTCTAATTCTAATGTATGTATTCCTTGCGTTCATAAACGGAATAGACACAAGAGTATTTTACTCGCATGAAAATTCATCATATGTAGTGCATCAGACAGTAGATGAGTTTTATAAAGCGTTTTGGTTAAGCTTTTTAGGTGTCTTCATGATCTGGATAAGTACGTTGTTGTGGGGTGTACAAAATTCCAGTCTGTTTCTTGTAAAGCGACTGATTGCTTTCTTGTTAATTCCATACGGATTTTTAATTTTAAATTATTTACTACCTATGCTTACAAGGCATCCTGGCAATGAGATACAGCATTTTCTACCTATGATTGGCATAGGAGCATTCACAATTTGGCTAGGTTTATCTTTATGGAGGCAAACTTTAAACTAGTACTAAGGAATGAAAGTTAAATACTGATATTTGCCTGTACAGGCGAATCGTAACTCGCCCTACCTATTCTTCAACTTCCAATTCCATTTAATCCGTGATTTCAATGGTGGATATTACTCTCAAAGCCTCTGTTGACAACTAGCGGGACTTAAACAAAACAGAAGAGTAAAAAAGGCTATAATGCGTAATTGGTATTGAGCCGAGATACAGACACCGTTGGCGAATTCCCTAAAGAGCTAAATTTAACCGATTAGTTCAGCAAGGGAATAATTGAGAGCTTTCTGAGCAATTTTATACCCATATGCTTGTTTACCCAATTTCATTTCAATTTTTCCGCCTACTATAAGGCACATTCAGCAAATCAATCGCCCGTTTCTTCGCAGCTTCCCCACGCCGATCATATTTACTTGTCGTACTTGGCGACGCATGACCTGCAAGTTTCGCTATCGTGACGATATCTGCACCCGCATCTAATAGATTACCGATAAAAGTTCTTCTAAAATCATGGGGTGTAAAAGCGTCCACCTCAGCTTTTTCCCCTCGCCGTTGCAATGCTCGTAACACCCCCTGCTCACTCATCCGTCTCGGTATGATTTTCTGTGCCTTATTTAAAGGATAAAAAAGCGGCCCTGATGCTTTACCCCGAATCAGTAACCAATCAGTAACAGCTTGCACACCAGCTTCAGGTAAGTAGACAATTCTTTCCTTTCGCCCCTTAGCTTCACGTATTGTTAATGACCGAGTGCGCGGCTTCAAATCGCTCAAATCAAGGTAAGTTACCTCACTGCGACGCAACCCTACCGTCAAAACTGCCAGCAGTGCTGCATCTCTCCGACCCAATGTTGAGTCATCTTGAATACAATCTGACCATAGCGCAGCAATTTCTTCGGTATCAAGTTCGCGCCCCTTCAATAAACTCTGGCCCCGCACAGACTCAATATCAGCTGCTCGTCCATACTCATCCGTGGACATTAACCCCAACCGCCATGCTTCCTTAAGTGTCCGCCGCAACGCACACAACATTTTATTCGCCATCGCTGGACTGTATTTTTCCATCAGCACCGACCGTACCGCAGCAGTGTGCTGGTAACGCAACTTTGACCAGTTCAAAGTGCTTGCATCACAAGTACCACTGGTTAGCAGTTGGGCGATTGCATTCAACGCCTCTCGCATCGTCCGCCTTGAACCCTCCCCTAGACTGTTGATATAAACTTCAGCTGGGTGCATAGTTAGCGGAACTGGTTCGGTTAACGCCAGCGACTCTGGATTAAAATTGGATGCGATCGCGCGGGTGTTCACGGGCTGTAAAGTAGGAGCTTTAAAATAAATCCTCTCTCAAAAGTGGCTTTTTACACAACTTCCAGCCGTTACAGATTGCGAGAAGCACATTTCTCTACACTCATTTGGTGTGTAAAGCTTGCTACGGCTAACAGTTTGTTGGTTGGATGACTGCTTGCTTGAACGCAATTTCAACTTTTCTCAAACATCACCCAACCCGTTTACCCACTCTCCTAACCGCCATTTCTCGCCAATTGCCCCAGACGCTTCAACACACTCAAAACCGTATATAATTCATTCCCTGGATTGAAAATGTAGAACAAGCGAGACAATACATATTTTGGTGTTTCTTGTTTTATCAATTTAACAAAAATAAAACTACTGCCATTGGAGATTAGTCCGTATACCGGTTTATCTGAGTTAGAGATTGCCAGCATATAAGCTAGCAGCTGTGGTTTGCCCACCTCCACGGAAAAAGCTGCTTGTTTAGACTCTATAACTACTACTACTAGCTGTTCAAACAAAACTAAGATATCAATCTGCCCTTTGACCCTTACGCCTTCATCTTCAGCCGAAACTTCTACAGATTTTTCAGATTTGACATGAAACGGGGATAGATAAAAGTCTGCTAAATCCAACAAAGGAGACAGCACCACCATCTTGACGGTGTTTTCCAGCAGGGGAGGGTACTTGAGCAAATTGGCATAACTTGCCTTAACTCGGTCGAGCTGTTGTTTTTGGGAGTTGGTAATTTCTGGTAAGTTATCTTGCCACTCTCTAAAAAATTGCTCATCCTCAACTAATTCGAGTCCAAATCTTGTCTCTAAATCAAGTAGGGTAATTTCTTTAGCCTGTATTGTTTGAACCATAATCCAGAAATATTTTTGGTAATTGATAATGAAAGTAAAGAAGAAAGAGTGGGTTTATGGCTGCAAATATTTGGCTTTCATAGTCTTGAGTGTTTTCTCTTGCCCTGCCATTAGTCTATTTACCCTTAGTTGCTTTGCTTGCTGCAAGTAACTCGATTGTGTCCGTTGTGGCAAGTTCTCCCAATTACGGATCATCACCTCCACTAAAATTTCGTAGGGAACCCCTGTATTAGCGCGAAATTTCTGCAATTTATCCACCGCCTCAGATGAAAGTCTCATGGCAACTTTCTTGTGTTCTGTTTCTGTTAAACCAGATTCTGGTAAGTCAGAATCTTGTAAACCAGATTCTGCATTACCAGATTGAACAGAGTCAGGAGAGATAACGGCAGACGACTCACTATCATCTGTAATTACTGGTTTTTGCACAGTACTTTCTTTTTTCATGGCATTTAGTGTGGTATCTGAGAGCTTTTGAGAATCTTGATTACCAGAATCTTGTTTTCTAGTTTCAGTTGTAGCGGACTCTAGTTGAGATGTTTCTTCCTTAGTAGATTCAACTAAACTAGAATCTTGTTTTCTAGTTTCTGCTTTACTATCTTCTATTTTAAGAGAATCTTGTTTTCTGGTTTCAGTTGCGGTGGACTCTGGTTGAGATGTTTCTTCTTTAGTAGATTCAACTAAACTAGAATCTTGTTTTCTAGTTTTTGCTTTACTATCTTCTATTTTAAGAGAATCTTGATTACCAGAATCTTGTTTTCTAGTTTCAGTTGCGGTGGACTCTGGTTGAGGTGTTTCTTCTTTACTAGATTCAACTAAACTAGAATCTTGTTTTCTATTTTCTGCTTTACTATCTTCTTGTTCTGCATGGGACTGGAAATCAGCCGCTTGCAGGGTTGATACTTCAGCCCGTTTAGCTACAGATGGTTCAATCCGTATAGGGCCAGTAGGTAATTTTTTCTTGGGTATAGGCATAACTTATTTACTTCTGACGATTGCATCGACAACTTCTATGTAAGGCTGCGCCAAGGACTTTTCTCCAGCTTCCAATAATGACCAACCAGCATGATTAGTTTGCTGAACTACGGTACTTTGACGAACAGAACTAAAAATATGGATATTTGGAAGTGCTTCCAATAGAGCTGTTATGGCAGCTTTAGACATTCGGGTTTGATTGGCCCCAGCCCAAGCATCCCTTGTTGGCACAATTCCTAGAATTGCGGGAACTTGAAAGTCCAGTTCTGCCAATTCCTGAACAAGGACAAAAGTACTGACTGCCCCCGTAACTCCTTTGGGAGTACATTCTGTGGGAATAACCAACAAATCCGAGGCCAGTATAGCGTTGTATGTAAGAATACCTTTAGAGGGAGGAGAGTCAATGATAATGAAGTCATACTCACTAACAACTGGTTTTAACGCCCGTTTCAAAAAGCGTTCTCGCCCTGGTTCCATTGCAATGGCATCAGATGCCCTAGACAAACTGTAGTCACTGGGCGCTACGAGTAAGCGTCCCTCACGGTCTTCGTTGCTTGGATACTGAATAATTTCTTTTACTTGCATCCGTTCCGTATCAGGCAGAATGGTTTCTGCAATAGTCGCGGACTCTGATAAGTCAGTAATCCCAAGCCACTGACTCAGGTTTCCTTGTGGGTCAAAGTCCACTGCCAAGGTTTTGCCTTTTTGAGACAACATTATGGCTAGATTCAGGACTGTAGTGGTTTTCCCAGAACCGCCACTCAAGCAGGCTACAGCTATAACAGTTGCTAGTTTAGATGATTCTGGCATCTAGTGAAGGAAGATTATAGAAAAGCAGAAACAAGATTTTTGAAAGCTAGAATATCACATTAACCTAGTTTTTGCTCGATTGTCACTAATGCCCCTGTAACGCCTGCCGAGAATATGTCAGGGATCAGCTTAGAACTGGGAAGGTTAACCGAAAGATTTTTACTTTGCCTAAAACAGAAGTTAATCACAATCTAAAAAGAAAGCCGAAAGTCTTATGATTCCGCATTCGGTTTTATGAATCGTTGCAATACCCCATTCACTTAGTGTGCAACGCTCAGAGTATAATAAGTATCATGCTTGCAATATAGACTCAATCTGTTCCAGTTCATTGGTAAGATGTGCTAGCTTTGCCTCTTCATCAAGCAGTTGCTGTTCTAATTGAAACTTTACTGCTGTACCAGCCTCAATAGCCAAATCTGCCCGCATCCGCTCAATTTTCTGGCTGCGAATATCCCATTCTGCCTGGAATGTATGTAGTTTCTGTTTTAATCGTTGTTTTTGCCCAGCAGTTAAGCCAGTAGAAATTGGACTGGTTTCAATAGTTGCAGTTTCACCAGATAAAAATTTACTTCCAGCAGCGTAGTAGCAAAGGGGAAAATTATCGCCTAAATCAAGCACCTTATTTACAAACGGGTGCTGCGGGCCCGCAGCCCTTTTAGGTACCTGATCAAACAAGTAAACTAAAACATCCAAAATACGAGCATAACCATCTTTATTCACAGAAGCTTTACCTTGCAAAGCTTCCAACAAGCAATCGGTAAAAGTACTATAAGGTTGACCTGTGTAGGAAAATTCATCTTCCCGTGAAGAAGCAACCACTACCCGACCGCTTCCCGTGTCGAGTACGTTTAACAATTCAGGTGGTACAGGTGATTTGACAAAGGTTTCCCCAGGCTCCTTCAAAGCTGGAACGCCGCCAGCATGACAGCAATCTAATAAAACTACCAGCTTTCGTGCGGTAATTACCTCTATTTTTTGTGTAAATTCTAAACCTGAGATAGCGGTGTCCTTACGTTGGCTGGGGTTGTAGCCATAGGGAATCAAGAAATATTCATTGGTGTGCTTGATGCGTCCACCATGACCAGAGTAGTAAATAACGACAGTTGCATCAGGATTTTGATTTACCTGGGTGATAATTTGCTCAAAAGCTGCAAGAATATTTTGCCGAGTTGCTGAGGCTTCGGTAAGCAGTGTGACCTGTCTTGTTGGATAGGCGGCGCACTCATGGTTAATTAGTACATCTCGTATCGCAGTTGCATCTTTGACAGTGACAGGTAAATCTGCACCTATGCCAATGAGTAATGCATAACCGTTGGTAAAAGTTGCGTCTGTCATGCTCTATTTTTCCTTGTTGTTTCGTAATTTCACTTAAATTTACTGTCTGAACTATTGATATTTATATTGGCACTTTAAGAATTTAATGTTAATTTAATGTAAATATTATTGTCTATATATTTTTTGAAAAAATAAAATATGTTAACGGAAGACCAACATAGACGATTACAAAGACAAAAAAAAGCACTAGAAGAAACTTGGGATATTTCCCATGATAAAATAACCAAAATACGAAAACAATTAGCTATTGAAACGGGTGTAACAATAAAATTTCAATTGAAACATGAACTTCAAGAAGAAGAAAATCAACTAGCCATACTTACTGAAACTATAGAAAAGATCGAACAGCAGTTAAAACCTCCATTATTACATTTTCAAGAATCTGTTGTTATACCTTTAGAGCCTCAAAAAATAAATCCTATTATTCAAGATTCTATAGAATCTAAAGAATCTGATTTATTTCAAAATATTATTGAAAATAACCACTCCCACCTTAGAGTACTTGCTGGCCCCGGCACGGGCAAAACTTTTTCATTAATACGTCGTGTTGGGAAACTTATTCAAAATGGGATCTCTCCAAGTCGCATACTTGTTTGCACCTTCACGCGCACTGCTGCTAGCGACTTAAGAAAAGAAATTTCTATATTAGGTCTCCAAGGTGCTGATGCTGTATACGCTGGTACTATTCATGGATTTTGTTTTAGTTTACTGTCTAAATCTATAGTTTTACAACTTACAGGTCGAGTACTAAGAACTATTTTAAACTTTGAAGATAGGTTCCTTATAGAAGACCTAAAAAGTAAAAACTTTGATACAGTAAGTAAATGTAAAAAACGTCTACAAGCATTTAATGCAGCTTGGGCAAGACTTTACACTGAAGACCCTGGTTGGCCTGCTGAACCTATTGATCATGAGTTTAATCAAGTATTAAAAGCTTGGCTACACTTCCACAAAGCAATGTTAATTGGCGAAGTAGTACCTGAAACATTACGTTATTTACGTGAAAATCCAGCTTCTGATGACCGCAAAGCCTTTGACCATATTCTAGTTGATGAATATCAAGATTTGAATCATGCTGAACAGGTTCTTATAGAACTATTAGCCGAAGCTGGAACT
Organism: Nostoc flagelliforme FACHB-838; assembly: GCF_014698065.1. Lineage (GTDB taxonomy): Bacteria > Cyanobacteriota > Cyanobacteriia > Cyanobacteriales > Nostocaceae > Nostoc > Nostoc flagelliforme_B. The sequence goes on along the minus strand of NZ_JACJSI010000078.1, from coordinate 1,186 downwards.
TTGATGATAATAGGTGATGAAGACCAGTCAATATATTCATTTAAATATGCTTATCCAGAAGGAATTAAAACCTTTGGAAACCGTCATTCCGATATTCAAGATGAACGTCTTCAAGATTGCCATCGTTGCCCCAGGATTGTTATTGACATGGCTAATCATCTTATTTCACACAATAAAAATCGAAGTCCTCGGAAAATTATACCTGTGAATAACAGTATTACAGGTGAAGTCTACGTAGTTCAATGGAAAAGTATCGAGCAAGAAGCAGAAGGAATCGCACGTTTTATTAATACAAGAGTTACAAGCGGAGATGTAAAACCAGGACGTATTTTAGTCTTAGCCCCAAGACGAAAGTTCGGATATGCAATACGAGATGCACTCAACAGTATTAACATCCAAGCATATAGCTTTTTTTTAGAGGAGGAATTAGATGGTAATCCTAAGAATCTTTTGGAATGTCAAGCTCAACAAGCTTTTACATTACTTACATTATTAACGAACCCAGAAGATTACGTAGCTTTACGTTGTTGGTGTGGGTTTGGAAATAATTCTCTTATAAAAAATACATGGAATAAATTTCGGAGTTATTGTGAAGAAAATAGTATTTCTTTAAAAGAAGCGCAAGCACAATTATTATCAGGTACCTTCAAAATATCTAGAAGTGAATACTTTATAAATCGTCTTAACGAATTGGAAACAAAGCTTGCTTATTTGAAAACTCTTCGAGGGTCAGACCTCGTTGATGCCTTATTTCCTAGTTCAGAGGATTGGGCTGAACCCTTCAGGTCTATATCATCTTCTATCGAAGATACTGAGCAACGTGGAGAAATCTCACCTGCGGTTGCAAACCATTGCTATAGGCAAAGGTTTGATATTGAACACATGCTGCGATTTAGCAAGCAGCGTTTGTTGATGACGGAGTTTCAAACTCCAGATGTTGAACATGAGGAAAATTGGATACGTTTAGTAATGCTTGCTTACGCACAACTTTGGGCGGCAAAAGATTTAGCAACACACTTACCCAGACCGTGGGAGCGTTATTTAAAACCTCACAATGATAAAATTGTGACTCCAAGTGTAGTGCAACGCGATTTTCAAACAATTATTTCAGAGATTGGTACACCCGCTCGTTCTCCCAAAACCCGGGGAAATTCAATCGGTCGAGTTCAAGGTCAGGCTCAAACGC
>NZ_JACJSI010000077.1 GCF_014698065.1 Nostoc flagelliforme FACHB-838 | reverse complement strand
AATAGTCGCACCCCTGAGACACTGTTGAAGATACCATTGCATAGGAATGTAACCCCCTATCCCACATTAACAACATTCCTGATTTCACCGAGCGTAATAATTTCAACGCTCGGACTCGTTCTCCTATTCGATAAGGACACATTAAGGCATCAAATATAATGTGCGTTCCTGCCTCTATCAAAACGACTAATCTCACTTTAGGGAATGCCGCAACTGTCCCAGGGCGACTGCTGGGACGACCAAAAACTCTTGCACCTAATCGCTGCCGAGCTTGTGTGATTGCTGACTTACAAGGTACTCGCCAGTATTTCCCAACCTTAATCCATGCCTCACTTAGACCATCAATCAAGTTTTTAAGTACATCCCGCATCGAGTCTTTTGACCATAAACTCATTGCTATTACAAGACTTACAACCAATTGTGCTGGTAATGACCGCTTGCGTTCTTCTTCGCTTTTAGTATTAGCGATCGCGTCTTCAATTACCGTTGCTGGAATAGCCATTTCGATTGCTCTAAGCAAGTCAGTATTTTGTATCTCAGGAGACACCAATGAAAAATCCCTCAGATGCACGACACTTAATTTCCATTCTTCGGAACAATGCCTAATTTACATGACTTTGAGCCTTAACTGAACCGTATTGCTTAGCAGACAGGAAAAATGGGAGTAGATTTGCTGAAATTCTTTGACAAAAGCTGGTTTTGGAGTCACAAAAGCTGCTTTACGAGTCGCAAAAGCTAGTTTTGGTGTCGCAAAAGCTGGTTTTGAAGTCATAAAAGCTGCTTTACGAGTCGCAAAAGTTAGTTTACGAGTTCAAAACTTGATTTATTTACAAGCCAGGACAAAGCGCGATACATTTTATGGAAAATATGGCGTTTAATAATGGATTGACTGTGGAGGGTTGAGGAAAGGTGCGATCGGGTTAATTCATTAAGGATTTTCAAACCGCAGATGTACGCAGTTAAACGCGGATAACTTGGCGTTTATTTGCGTATATTTGCGGTTTTTATTATATAGCTTTTGATGTTTCTATTCTATAAAGCATAATTCCAAATATATATCTTTTATTTATGGGTGTCTAATTTTGCTAGAAAACATCAAAATATCTGAATTACCATCAGTTTATTTGTTGGACAAAGATCGTCTTCCTAATTGTGCAGCTATCTACTTTGTGTTTGACAGTAAAGGTCAGATTATTTATATAGGTAGAACTATTAATTTAGTTGAAAGATGGAAAGCACATCATAGATTTAATCAGCTAAAAAGATTTAATCGCAAAAATACTCTTAGTATTAGTTGGTTGACTTGTAGTAGTGATATAGAAAATCTATCAAATCTCGAAAATGAGTTTATCAAGTTATATAAACCACCACTTAATTGGTCTAAAGTAGTAGTACCAATTAGAAAAATAACTCCAGCCGAAACTGCTTTACAGCAAAGTCTTCAGCAGCTAGCCAAGTTCAATGTTATGATAGTTGGCTTTGGTCCAATATCAGATGAAGAACCACCAACAATATATTTAGTATATCCTGTTTATGGGATGAAAGGATTATCTGGAAGTATTAGAACTGCATTAAGAAACATTAACAAAAAGGCTAGTTCATTAAAATGGAAAGAATACAAAACTTATCCTAAATCTTCAGGCAAATTTGGTTTCTGGGAAACTGAATACAACGGTTTAAGAATAGATTTATCTCCATTTGATAGTTTACTTCATGGAACACTCAAACCATCAGACTCTAGCTGGAATAGAACTTATGGCATTTAGTAGAGAGCAGCTAGAATTAATTTTAGATAAAAAAGAAGAAAATGATGAAAATACATCAGGTTTAGAAGCATTAGAAGATGATCCTATTCCAGTAGAAAATATTTATAAAAATCAACATTTAAATAGTATTTATGAAAATACAGTTGAAGTTGAACCTTGGGAGGAATTAGAACCAATAGCTGAAGGTGAAGTTAGAATAATGACTCGTCAGTTTGTTTATGTGGATGATATAGAAATAGAAGTATGTACTAACGACAATGGAAAGCATTTTGTTAGATACAATGTTTACTGGTGGATAATGCACAATCAGAAAAATCCTAGTCTTGAGTATAATATTATAATAATAGAAAATTCCAAACATTCAGTTGATAGACTACCTACTATCAGATGGTCTGGTTATAAATTTAGATTTGAGATGATTAGGTTTAGTGAAGATGATGTAGAAGTTGAGAGTATACTATTTCCACTAGCTATGTTTGAAGACCTCATGAAAGATAAGTCAAGGTTTAATAGTCAGGTTCTAGAACAAATTTTAAAAGGTGAGTATAAATCAACTGACTATGATAGGGGAAGTATAAAACTATTTGTATGGCTGCAATCTAATTCTATATCTTCGCTGCTTGAAACCAATAACAAGATTCTCTAGCCTCTGGTATCAACTAATTGATTTTAAAATTTAAAATGTTATTTGGCTGTATGCGTTTATAAATTATAAATTTATCAGCCGCGATCACTTGAAAAACAGTCTATAATAAGGTCATACTGAAGATTTTCCTCAATCTTAGAAGTTAATTATGCTTATAAAATTTGAAGATATATCTAGAGATATTGATACTTTACCAGAAGAAGCTCAAATCTTACTACTTGATTTTATTTAGTTACTCAAAAAGCGTTATCCACAACCAGAATCAGAAAATCATAGCCAGAAAAAAGTCTCTATGAAAAGTTTGATGAAATTGGATTAATTGGTTCTTGTTCTGTGGAAGAAAATTTATCAACCACATATAAATAACTTTGCTCTAACAATACTTTTGCCAATTTATGAGGGTTCAACGCCGCTGGAAACGGGATGAATATGACCTAAAGCAGTAAGCTTGGCAAAAATCTGGGTTAATAAAATAGGCTCAGGCATTTCAGGAAGTATTTTTAACATTTCACGCACATATCGAAAACCACTCTAGGTGAGCCTTAAGATCAATGATGCCGGAGTCAGGATTAAGGAGATGAAAATCAGATAGAATAACTTTTTTCTATATTGCTCTTTATAACCTGTTCTATCTGAATCGGAAATGAGTGCCTTCGCTCAACACTTACTAATGATAATTCATTAGATTGATAATTAAGAAATTAAATCATAAATTATCCTTCTCTTAATTATTTCTTAACTAAACAATATTATTAATATTAATCATAGGCATCTAAATGTCAAAAAATGGCAAATACAGTGGCTATCGAAGTTAGTAATCTCTCGAAGATTTTTAAAGGTAAGACAGCGCTTAAAAAGGTATCTTGCACAATTCATGAGGGAGAACTGGTTGCGCTTATAGGTGCATCTGGCTCAGGCAAATCTACCCTTTTACGGCATATTAATGGCTTGCATATTGCAGATGCAGGAACTGTTTATATTTTTGGCTCAATACTACAGAGCGAAGGCAAAATCCACTCTAAAATTAGGTCTTTACGAAGCCAGATAGGTTGTATTTTTCAACAGTTTAATTTAGTCAATCGGCTAACAGTTATCGAAAATGTACTCGTTGGTAACTTATCAAGATTGTCTATCTTACGTTCAACATTCCATTTATTCACCAAAGAAGAAAAAATCCAAGCTCTTGCTGCATTAGAGCGAGTAGGCATTCTTGAACACGCTTATAAACGGGCATCTATGCTTTCTGGAGGGCAACAACAACGAGTGGCGATCGCTCGTTGTTTAGTACAAGGAGCGAAAATCATCCTTGCAGACGAACCAATTGCCTCTCTAGATCCTGAATCGGCGCGTAAAGTCATGGAATTACTTGTGCAGTTGAATCGCCAAAGCGGTATTACTGTAGTCGCTTCCTTACATCAGGTTCAAATGGTGCGTAGTTACTTTGATCGAGCGATCGCTCTCAAAGATGGAGAAGTGATGTTTGATGGTGCAACCACAGAGATGAATGATCACAAGCTCAATGAACTTTATGGTACAGCTGCTGAAGAACTGATTATGAGAGGGCACGGAGAACTGGTAGTGTAACCCAAAAATACAGTTTAACAATTTAAACAAGCAAGTTATCGCACTCTAAGGGCGTTAATTAATAATGTTGACTATTGCAGATAGCTCCTCATATTTGCAACAAAGAATGATATTTTTACTTACATTCCACAACTAAACTTATGGACAGAAGATTATTTATTCAACAGGCTTCTTTGTTTACTATAACTTTGGCAAGTGCCAAGATACTTTCAGCTTGTACTTCTAATCCTGAAAATAGTAACGCAGCAATTAAAGAAATTAACTTTGGTGTTCTGTCTACAGAATCTCAAGCTAATCAAAAACCAATTTGGGAACCTTTTGCTGCTGCTATGTCTCAGGAAATTGGGATTCCCATAAAACCCTTCTATGTTACACAGTATGCAGCAGTCATAGAAGCTATGCGTTTTGGTAAAGTTCAAGCAGCTTGGTTAGGTGGTAAATCTTATATTGAAGCAGTAAAAATTGCTGATGTAGAAGCTTTTGCTCAAGTTGTGAGTGCAGATGGCACTAGAGGCTACTATTCTCATTTAATTACTAATAAAGAGAATCCGATTGTAGCAGAAGCTATAGCAGCAGGTGGCGATAAATATGTGATTAAAAATGCATCCAATCTCACCTTTGCCTTTAATGAGCCTAATTCTACCTCTGGGTTTTTAGTTCCCAGTTACTATATTTTTACTAAAAACAATGTTGACCCTAAAAAAGCTTTTAAACGCTTGATTTTTGCTGGTAATCATGAAGCTTGCGCTCTAGCTGTAGCTAATAAACAGGTAGATGTAGCTACCGTCAGTAGTGAAGCATTAAGTCGTCTAGAAAGTACTAATCCTACAGCCAGGCAGAAGATTGAAATTATTTGGAAATCGCCTATAATTCCCAGCGATCCGATTGTTTATCGTCGGGATTTAGCAGATGATATCAAAAAGAAGTTGCAAAACTTTTTCTATAACTACAAAGATGCAAAAGTTTTAACACCATTTAAAATTTCTGGCTTTGTACAGGCTGAAGATAAAAATTGGCATACAATTCGAGAACTAGAAATTGCTAAAAAAATCCAAGAAACTCAAGATAAAGAAAATCTTAGCGAACAAGAAAAGCAGCAAACAATAGCAGAACTAAATCAGCAACTCAAAGGAATTAAATAAAATTAGATTTATAGGTAGTAAAAAGTGCGCCCACGAAATCAGGTAATTACTTACGCATCTCCTAATGTAGCAGCAATGTTAGAGAAAGAAGCAAAGCTTGTGAATACCCAAAAAGTTTTGTTTCTTTTAGTAATTGCTGCTGTATTGATTTTTGCCTATACTCAAAGTGAGTTAAATTTCCCTGTACTTCTGCAACGGGGAGACAACATGGTGGAATATATACGTTCATATTTTCCGCCAGATTTTAGCGATTGGAATTATTATTTCTCAGAAACACTGGTTACTATATCGATGGGAATCTGGGGAACTTTAATGGCTGCGATCGCAGCTGTTCCTTTATCTATTTTAGCATCTAACAATATTTGTCCAGTATGGATAGTACAACCGACACGTCGCCTTTTAGATGCTATGCGTGCGATTAACGAAATCGTCTTTGCACTAATCTTTGTAGTTGCTGTTGGGTTAGGGCCATTTGCCGGAGTTTTGGCATTATTTATTCATACTGCTGGTATTCTAGGTAAGCTTTTCTCAGAAGCAGTAGAATCAATTGAGTCAGGGCCTGTAGAAGGAATTAGAGCTACTGGTGCAAGTCAGATTCAAGAAGTTATTTATGGAGTAATTCCCCAAGTGATGCCTTTGTGGACTTCTTTCACTCTCTACAGATTTGAGTCAAATGTGCGTTCTGCTTCTGTGTTAGGAATTGTTGGGGCTGGTGGTATTGGCGTTTCACTATATCAAAGTTTTGGGGCATTTGAATACCAGAAAGTATGTACAATTCTGATTATTTTGATTGTTACTACTGGTGTTATTGATTTACTCTCTGCAAAGGTGAGAGAGTGGCTAATTTAGTCATTAGTCATTAATTTTGCACCTACACCTTCTTTTAAGTCATTTTCAAAAAATAACTCCATGCGATCGCCCCGCAGTCGAGTTACCCCATATTCAATAATATTACCTGTTTCATCTAAGTTCACCGACTCCGCTAAGAGAATGGGTTGATTAAGGGATAGTTGTAGCCACTTTGCATCTTGAGGCTGAACTAGACGAGCAGAAACGCAGGTACTACGGCGGATGTGATCACATCCATATACTTGCTGTAAAAACTGAGATATTGATTGCTGTTCTTGCAAAATCTTGATATTTTTCGGCTCTAAAAAATCAGGGAATCGCTTGAGTGGAAAATATCCCGTACCCACACTAATGGGTTCTTCATTTGCTAAACCTAAACGTTCAATTAACGCTATCGGCTCACCATAAGGAATTTCTAATCCTTTAGCGATCGCATCATCGGCAGGTACTTCTAAAACACGTAGCAGTTGAAACCTCACTTGCCAACCCTGAGCTTTCAGCGTTTGGTTGTAACGCACTCGCTTACTAATCGCATAGCGGATGGTTTTAGCCGCTACAAAAGTTCCGCGTCCTCGCTCAACTCGTAACAATCCCTCGTCTTTTAGTAGAGCGATCGCTTGTCTAATGGTATGGCGATTAACGGCAAACTGTTCAGCTAACTTGGTTTCCGTCGGTAGTTGTTCCCCAACCTGATAAACTCCCTGATGAATATTTTGTCGCAGTTGGTCAGCAATCTGGACATAAATTGGCATTATTTCCTTCATGTATCAATTTTAGATTGTCAATTTGTCAGAATTGCGTTAATCTACTTTCATCTAGATGTCTAGATAAATTAAGAATAGTTTAAAACAAAATACCACAAACCAACTTATGCCTACTGTGACGCAGCGACAAGCATGGATGGCAACATTAGCTAAAGCCGAGTTAGAGCTATTAGAAAAACTGGTAAACACATTAGATAATTTGCCCAACTATAGCTTTTTACGCTCCCCAGAGATTGGTCTAACAATGGTGCGGGGACGCGCTGGGGGTACAGGAGAGCCATTTAACTTAGGAGAAATTACCATGACTCGCTGTGTTGTGCAGTTAGAGAACCAAGGAGATGAATCAATCACTGGATTTGGTTATGTCGCAGGGCGATCGCACCGTCATGCAGAATTAGCTGCTGTTTGTGATGCGTTACTACAAACCCCAAGTTGGCACGATCAGATTCAGGCTGAGGTAATTCAACCATTGCAAATAGAACGCCAAAAGCAGCAAGAACTTAAGCAGCGTCAAGCAGCCGCCACTAAGGTTAATTTTTTCACGATGGTGAGAGGGGAAGGATGAAGAGATGGAGGAGCAGAGGGAGCAGGGGAAGCAGGGGAAGCAGGGGGAGATAAGGGAAAACTAATGAATAAAGTCACGTACTTACCTGGCTTTCGAGACTCAATTCATGATGCTCAGAGGACATTTCGGGCGTTGCTTGATGCTAATGCTCGACCGGGGACACCTTATTGGATAGCTGCTGATATGAGTGTGCCTTTGGGTTTAACGCCTGCTTGTGGGGCTGCTTGTTTGACACTGCTGGATTTGGATGTTGTGGTATGGCTACAGCCGAGTTTTGCAGATCAAGTGAGAGCTTGGTTGTTGTTTCATACTGGCTGTCGTTTCACGCAGTATCCAGAAGAAGCTGACTTTGCCTTAATTCAAGATTTGGCGGCGTTACCGGAATTATCTATTTTTAGCTGGGGGACAGCAGAAAAGCCGGAAGCCTCAACAACATTATTAGTACAGGTGGAAAGTTTTGAGATGGGACAACCTGTGATGTTGACAGGGCCAGGAATTTTAGACCAGCAAGCTATCACTCCTACACTTCCCGTCCATTTTTGGGATTTCTGGATGCAGAATCACCAAGCCTATCCACAAGGCGTAGATGTATTTTTATTTACAGAAAACGCAGTAATCGGACTACCACGCACCGCTAAACCAGAGGTGTACCATGAATCTTGATATTCGCATTGCTACCCGTGAGGATTGGCCTCTATTGAATCAGCTTTATGCTGATATGGATGGTGAGCCACCCTTACCAAGCGATGATGTAGAAAAAATCTTGACAGAAATCACACAAGTTCCTAACTACTACATCTACATTGCTTTTTTAAATCAGCAACTTGTAGGTACTTTCAGCCTCCTTTATGCGCCAACAATGATGCACCGGGGCTATCACAAATTTGCAGTTCTAGATGCAGTAACAGTTATTTCTCAAATGCGAGGAGAGGGAATTGGTAGCCAAATGGTAAAAGCCGCGCTCCAATTTAGTGCTGAGGCTGGGTGTTATAAAGTCACGCTGTCTTCTAATTTGAAACGAACTCGCGCCCATCAATTCTATCAATCACTGGGATTCGAGCAGCATGGGTGGAGTTTTAAATGCTTAGTCCAACCAAGCCAGTAAAGCAAAAATTGCGGAGGATAAAAATATAAATATGGAAACCTGAAAACCCGATTAAAGCCTAACTTCCTTAATCAAAAATTACGAATTACGAATTAAAAATTATGCCATACGTTGCAGTCAAAGGCGGTGAACAGGCAATTCAAAATGCAGAAGCACTCCTGCAAAGCAGACGCAGAGGTGATCCTGCAATTCCTGAGTTAAGCTTAGACCAGATTGAACAACAGCTTACCCTAGCAGTAGAACGGGTGATGTGTGAAAGTAGTTTATATGATCAGGAGTTAGCAGCCCTTGCTATTAAACAATCTTGGGGCGATTTAGTAGAAGCAATTTTCTTGTTACGAGCCTATCGGACAACACTACCCCGCTTCTACTATAGCCAGCCATTAGATACCAGCAAAATGCAGATTCAGCGCCGCATTTCTGCCATTTTTAAAGATGTACCAGGAGGACAAAGGTTAGGGACTACCTTCGACTACATTCACCGCCTACTAGACTTTAAGTTGATAGCAGAAGGACAAGTCCCGACAGCACCAGAAGCAGAAGCAATTACAGAATCAGTTTTGCGTGTAATTGACACTTTAGATCGTGAAGGGTTGATGCAAGCGGAAGAAGGGCAGGGGAGCAGGGGAGCAGGGGAGCAGGGGGAACAAGTAAATAATGATTCTCCGTTATCTCCCTCATCTCAACCATTTGATTTAACTCGTCAACCACTAACTTTTCCTGCTGAACGGGATGCAAGACTGCAAAATCTAGCGCGTGCAGATGAGGGTTTTTTGCTATCTCTAGCATATTCTACACAGCGAGGCTATGGAAGAAACCATCCTTTTGCCGGAGAGATTCGCATAGGGGAAGTAGAAGTGATAATTTGCCCAGAAGAATTGGGATTTGAAATAGCGATCGCAGATATTACTGTCACCGAAGTGCAAATGGTAAATCAGTTTAAAGGTAATAAAGAATTACCTGCTCAGTTTACCCGTGGCTATGGACTCACCTTTGGTTACAACGAACGTAAAGCGATGTCAATGGCACTAGTAGATAGGGCAATGCGAGCAGAGGAATTAGGGGAAACAATTCAAGGCCCAGCCCAAAATGTCGAGTTTGTACTTTCCCACTCTGATAACGTGGAAGCACAAGGTTTTGTCCAACACCTTAAACTTCCACACTACATCGACTTTCAAGCAGAGTTAAATCTGGTGCGGAAAATCCGACAGCAGCAACTAAATAATCAATCCTCAGAGCTAACTGTTGCTGCCCAAGAATCTCAGCCTTTAGAAAATAGTGATTTGGTTTTGGAACAAGTGAAATGATTACAGGAATTAACCATATTACTTTGTCTGTCTGCGATTTGGAGAAATCTTTTAAGTTTTATACCGAAATTCTAGGTTGTCAAGCGATCGCTAAGTGGCAAACAGGTGCTTATTTATTAGCGGGTGACTTGTGGTTGTGCCTATCTTTAGATTCCAACACACGCACAAATCCTATGGACGAGTACACTCATATTGCTTTTAGTATCCCTGAAGATAAGTTTCCAGAATATAGCGATCGCCTCAAAGTTTTAGGAGTCAAACAGTGGAAACAAAATACAAGTGAAGGCGAATCTATATATATTCTTGACCCCGATTACCACAAGCTGGAACTGCATATAGGTGATTTATCTTCCAGAATTGCCGCCACTCAAAAAGCTCCCTATAAAGGCATGAAATTTTTTACTGAGGTAAGTCAGTGACAACAACTAAAAATATTCAAATATTATCAAAACCAACCAACACAAAAATTGCTATTCAAGGAGTAAATGTACTAACTCCCGATGGTTGGCTGGAAGATGCCACAGTTTTAATTGAAGATGGACAATTTACTAGCATTGATCAGGCCAGTAGTCCTAATGGATTTCATCTGGTAAATGCTCAAGGATTCCAGATGTTGCCAGGAATTATTGACTTACACGGCGATGCTTTTGAAAGGATGATTTGCCCTCGGCCTGGAGTCAACTTTCCTCTACCAATAGCGATCGCAGATAATGACCGCAACCTCTTAGCATCCGGTATCACAACTTTTTACTGCTCAATTACCGACTCTTACGAACCAGGTTTACGCAGCCGAGATTCTGCCCGTGCTTTAATTGACTTCATCTTAGGGACAGGAAAACAAGTTTTAAATTGTAATCATCGCATTCATATCAGACATGAAGAGGCAAATATCGCCGGACATGAAGAATTGTGTGATTGGATGGTATCCGGTCGTGTGCATATCTTGTCTATCAACGATCACCTACCACCCCCAGGAAATCAAAAGAGATTGAGTCGATATCTCAATAGTGTGAGGCAAAGATCATCCATGTCTATTGAAGAAATCGAAGAATTAGTTAACCAAGTAACAGAACGGCGACATGAAGGAGACGTGCAAATAGAAGAACTGGTGGATTTAGCTCATACTTACGGTATTCCCCTCGCTTCTCATGATGATGATAGCCCAGAGAAGGTAATACTAAGTCAACAACGCCGAGTAGCGATCGCAGAATTCCCCGCTACTGTAGACTTAGCTGCTAAGTCTCGTGAATATGGTGCAGCAGTTCTCATGGGTGCGCCTAACTTAGTGCGCGGTGGTTCTCACTTGGGTTTGATGAGTGTCGCTGAGGCAGTTAAAAATAACGTTATCGATTGTCTTTGCTCAGATTATCATTATCCTTCCTTGTTCTATGCACCCTTCAAACTCCAAGAATTAGGCTTAATGTCCTTTGAACAAGCATGGTCATTAGTTTCCAGCCAACCAGCAGAAGCGGCGGGGATAAGCGATCAAAAAGGTAAAATCGCTCCTGGTTTAGATGCTGATTTCCTGTTGATATCTCCTGATAATTCTTTACCATCAGCGATTACTGCGATTGGCTCTGTATATGTAGCAGGAAAAGAAGTTGCTCGATATCAAATTCAATAAATATCCAGTCAACAGTCATCAGTTACCTATTATGAAACCTACCATTGAAAGCATTATTGAACTCTTTACCGAAAAGGGTTCTCAATCCTATGGTGCAGAAGCCGTCAGTCAGCTAGAACACGCCTTGCAATGTGCTAGCCTCGCTGAAATATCAGGTCAAAACCATGAATTAATTACTGCTTGTCTACTCCATGACTTAGGGCATTTAATCCATAACTTGGGCGATAATCCCGCCATCCAAGGTATAGACGATCAACATGAACATCGAGCCATTCCCTTACTACGTCAGATGTTTGGGTCAGGAGTTACACAACCAATTAGGCTTCATGTCGTCGCCAAACGCTATCTTTGCTCAGTTGTTCCTGAATATTGGGATAGTCTCTCAGCCGCATCCAAACGCAGCTTAGAACTCCAAGGAGGCATATTTTCCCCTGAACAAGCAGAGACATTCATTCAGCAACCCTACGCCCAGGATGCTGTTCAGTTAAGGATTTATGACGACAAAGCCAAAATCACAAATTTGCCAACACCAGATTTAAACCACTTTACCCAATTTATGATCGCCTCTTTAAATAAGCTGTCGCGCATATAAGTTGTACATCTTTTCGTATCGTCTGTTAACAGTCAACAGTCATCAGTCTAATGAATATCTCTCCCAATCCCCAATCCCCAATCCCTAATCCCCAATCCCCAGAAACAGGCTTTAACTTTGCTTATTTAGACGAACAAACAAAACGTTCTATTCGCCGCGCCTTGCTGAAAGCCGTAGCGATTCCAGGACATCAAATCCCCTTTTCTTCTAGAGAAATGCCCATGTCTTACGGCTGGGGTACTGGTGGAATTCAGGTAACAGCTGCTGTGATTGGTCAAACTGATGTATTGAAAGTAATTGACCAAGGCGCAGACGACACCACTAACGCTGTTAATATACGTCGCTTTTTCCAAAAAGTTTGTGGTGTAAAGACAACAGAACGCACACAAGAAGCAACTTTAATTCAGACTCGCCATCGTATACCCGAAACGCCACTACAGGAAGGACAGATTTTAGTTTACCAAGTACCAATACCCGAACCTTTGCGGTGGCTAGAACCCTCATCGGTAGAGACAGGCAAAATGCACGCTCTAGAAGAATACGGGGCTATGTACGTCAAGCTTTACGAAGACATTACCACACATGGATATATTGCTACATCCTACGACTATCCGGTAATGGTGCATAACCGCTATTTGATGAGTCCTAGTCCGATCCCACGTTTTGATAATCCCAAAATGCAGATGAGTCCAGCATTGCAATTATTTGGTGCAGGGAGAGAGAAGCGCATATATGCAATTCCACCTTACACCAAAGTCAAAAGCCTCGACTTTGAAGATCATCCCTTCACCGTCGAAAAATGGGATAAAGCCTGTGAGTTATGCGGTTCTACAGAAAGCTATTTAGATGAGGTAGTTATTGATGACCAAGGTGGGCGAATGTGGATTTGTTCAGATACAGACTACTGTAACAATTCAAAAATAAAAATTTAAAACCGATGAAACCTCTTTTACAGGTTCACCAACTGAGTAAATCTTACGGCGCAATTAAAGCGTGCGATCGCATTTCGTTTAATCTCTTTCCTGGGCAAGTTCTTGGTATTGTCGGAGAATCAGGTTCAGGTAAGTCTACTTTGCTGAGTGCAGTTGCCAATCACATTGCTGTTGATAAAGGTAATGTTACTTATACTAGCCGTAGCGGTGAAGACTTAAAAATCTTTCAACTTGCGGAAGCTAAACGGCGATTGCTGATGCGAACTGAGTGGGGTTTTGTGCAGCAAAATCCTCGTGATGGTCTGCGAATGAAAGTCAGCGCTGGAGCAAATATCGGCGAACGCTTACTAGATATTGGGGCGCGACACTACGGCAATATTCGGGATGAGGCTGTCCACTGGCTACAACAAGTGGAAATTGACCCAACACGGATAGATGATCTGCCAGTTCACTTTTCTGGGGGGATGCAACAAAGATTACAACTGGCCCGTGTGTTGGTGACACGTCCTCGGTTGATATTGATGGACGAACCGACAGGCGGGTTGGATGTGTCGGTGCAAGCGCGGTTATTAGATTTGTTGCGATCGCTTGTCCGCAATTTTAACCTCAGCGTGATTATAGTTACCCACGATATCGGCGTAGTCAGACTGTTGGCACATCGATTACTAGTTATGCAACAAGGACAGGTAGTGGAATCAGGTTTAACTGACCAAGTACTTGATGATCCACAACATCCATACACTCAATTATTAGTCAGCGCCGCCTTAACACCGTAATGATTAGGGAGTAGTGAGTGGGGAGTAGGGAGTAAGAAATTCTTCTTCTGCTCGTCTGCTCCCTCTGTCACCTGTAAACTGTCCCCTAACTTTTAACCATGCAATCATTAACTGTTAATCATCATCCAGCAAACTTTCATAGCCAAGCACTTTTACAAGTTGAGAATTTGCGAAAAAGTTTTACTCTACATCAGCAAGGAGGCATTAATTTATCGGTGCTAGAAGGTGTTTTTTTAAGCGTTAATGCTGGGGAATGTGTCGCCCTTTCTGGAGCATCCGGGAGTGGGAAATCTACATTTATGCGCTGTTTATATGCTAACTATCGCGTTGATAGTGGTTCGGTCTGGATAAAGCATCAGGAAGATTGGGTTGATTTGTGTCAACTCGCTCCCCACGAAATTTTAGCAGTCCGGCAGAAAACCATTGGATATGTCAGCCAGTTTTTAAGAGTAATTCCTAGAGTACCAGCGTTAGAAGTTGCCGCAGAACCACTGTTGGAATTAGGGGTAAATATAGATGTTGCATATAACAAAGTTAAAGACCTATTTCATCGCCTCAACCTTTCAGAACGACTGTGGTATCTTTCCCCCACAACCTTTTCTGGAGGCGAAAAGCAACGGGTAAATATTACTCGTGCTTTGGCAGTTGATTATCCAATTTTGCTACTAGATGAACCAACTTCAGCCCTAGACGTTACCAATCGCCAAGTAGTTATTGAACTGTTGCAAGAGAAAAAAGCTAACGGCTGTGCCCTAATTGGCATTTTTCACGATGAAGAAGTGCGATCGCAGCTTTGTAACCGCGAATTAATTTTTAATAGTTAACAGTCACCAGTCACCAGTCACCACTCCCCAGTCCCCAGTCAACAATATTATGAATGAACAGATTTACACTAACTATCTTCTACAACTGCCAGATCAAGAACTGCTAGGTACTTTGGTAGTGCGAGATGGATTGATTGCTGATATTCAGCCAGGGATTGTAAGTCATGGTCAAAATGGTCAGGGAGATTATCTATTACCAGGATTGATTGAGTTACACACCGACAATTTTGAACGCTGTATGTCTCCTCGTCCTGGTATTCGCTGGCCTTTAGAAGCAGCAGCAGTTTATCATGACCGAGATTTAGCCAGCGCCGGAGTCACAACAGTATGTGATGCGATCGCAATTGGTGATTTGGCAACTGTTTCTCCTCGCTTAACTAACTATGGGCCGATGATTGATGTCATCTCCCAAAGACAAGCCACCGGACGCTTTTGTGTGGAACATCGCATTCATCTGCGCTGTGAACTGGCTTATGACAAGGCTTATGACATTACAGCACAATACGCAGATCATCCTCTTTTATCAATGATCTCGCTGATGGATCATACTCCCGGTCAACGGCAGTTTATCCACTTAGACAAGTTTAAAGAGTATTACATGGGCAAACACGGTGTCACTGTTGACCAAATGGAAGAGTTCATCTTGATTCGTCAGCAACAACAACAAATATATGCACAGAAAAACCGTATAGCTTTAGTAGAACTCACCAAAGCCAAAGGTATTTCCTTAGCCAGTCATGATGATGCTACCGTCGAACACGTTCAAGAAGCGGTGCAAGATGGAGTAGTGCTAGCTGAGTTTCCCACCACCTTAGAGGCTGCCAAAGCAGCACACAGTTCGGGATTACAAGTTTTGATGGGTGCGCCTAATTTAGTGCTTGGTGGTTCTCACTCTGGTAATATTTCCGCAATGGAACTTGTCTTGCACAATTTAGTCGATGTGATTTCTTCTGATTACGTTCCTCAAAGCTTATTGCAATCCATTTTTATGATTGCCGAGAAGACGGACAAGCCTATTTACCAAGCTATGCAATTGTTTACCAGCAACCCAGCTAAAGCCATTAATCTATTTTGCGATCGCGGTAGTCTAGAAGTAGGAAAAAGAGCCGATTTTATCATTGTTCATGATGATGGTATTGTACCCCGCCTGAGTGCAACTATCTGCCGAGGCGATCGTATTTCTTAATTTAAAACAGATGGCTAAGAGATTTCACTGTGGACACAAAAGCTATTTACTCTCGCTGAATGCAAATTTAGACAGCCAAAAATTGCTTCTACTTATTCACACGGGAGCAAAACGATCGCGTCCAATGTGAACTTCCCACTCCACAACTCTAGCAGAGTCCACTAGCATACCATCTCGCACACGAGGACTGCTGTTTACTACAGATTGAGCCGATACGGTTTTCAGGCGATTTTATTGATTTGCGTACCGGATTAATTAGCTAATACTCCGACTGATACATCTAAAGGTTCTTACTACTCACGTAAGATTTATTTCTTGATTTTTACATTTGAAAACAGGTTCTGCCGTGCAGAGATGTCAATAAAGTAGTGTTAGTGTACTATAAATTGGTATTGTATTTGCTTCCTGAAAATGGTAGCCAAAAAATAGCGGGTTTTTAGAAGTTATGCCAGAAGGAGAAGGCAGCGACTATTGGCAGATTGCAGCTGTACACATCAATGGCCAAGTCTTCTGCCCTAGCCCTCGCCTTTATCGCAATGAGCAGGTGGCATTAGCGCAAGCTGCACAAATTTATGATTGGCTAGCTGATCACAAGCCACAAATTAGTGGTGGGCGTTGCTACTGCTCCGAGTTGAAGCTAGCGCTGTGGCATCAACCGAAAGTATCTTAGTTGCCCAATTCATCCAACTCTGACTCAAAAATAATTTTAAAAGCACCATCCCTGAAAAATGTTGACAGTATTACCTATGATCAGACATAACAAAAACCCCACGAGTGAGGTGAGGTTAATTTTGGGAAATTTTGGCATATTCCCTTAGCTTATTAGTTTTGGAGGAAAATTATAGCGTGGAAATCACCTTGCATCGGCTATGTGCGTTATTGAGTTAACTTGTTAGTTTTGCAGGTCGAGAAGAGATTGAGACTGCCGTCTGCGTTTGAGCAGCAGCAAGGTACCCAAAACAGCCAGGAGTGCGATACTCAACGATGGCTCTGGTACTGCCTGTGTTTGACGCGATTGAATGTATGTAGATAAACCAGCGAGATTATCGGTATTAATCAGGTCAACATTAGCATCGTAGAGCGGCCCCCAAACACTGGGTGCATCAATAGGCAGATTCCAGAAGCGCAGGATTTTGTTCTCACCATGTACCTGAGCCACGATATTGTCTAGGGCTGCCTTAGTGTCATCAGGGATGGTGCCAAGACCGTCCCAAGCCAGATCGCCATTAAAGAAAGTATTCCAGTTGCCACTGATTAGGGGGATAAATTCAGGTGCTACCCCCAAAGCTATGTCTTCAGCACGACCATCATAGGCGGCGTAGCGCAAATCCTGAGAGAGCATATAATCTCGTGGTCGATTACCTGAGATAATCACATTAACCGCTCCCTTTTGCGTGTCGTAGCCACCAGAGGCATTTTTGGTGTAAGTAGTGAACAATCCGGGATTGTCAACTGCATAGTTGGTTAAGACATTGTGTAGGCGCTCGTAGGTTGAAACATCCTCACTTTTAATGTCAACTAACAGGAGTAGGGGTGTAGCATCGGTGTAAATGCCACCGTTGTTTACCTGGCTTGCTAAGTCTCGCAATGGTGTTAGGTATAAATCCTCAATCGTTGGCAGTGTCGTGGGCTCCGTTACTGGGTCATGGGCAACGCGCAACTGTGTGCCGTAGAGCCAGATGTCAGCTTCAACACTGATGAAACCGTTGTGGAGGGCATCGAAGAGTGGGTACTCATGTTCATAGTCGTTATGAGCATGGGTGCGCGGTACAGACTTATCAAGCGGACTTATAACTGTATCGGCATAGACTTGACCGACATAACAGCTTGCTGCAATGACACCAACCGCCAGTGTACGAATGAGACTTTTCATGGTACATTTTCCTTAAAGTCTCTCTCAAAATAATTTGCTTGTATCTTAGAGCGAGTTAAGCTTCGGTAATCTTTTTCTTAAAAGTTAAACGCTGCCGTAGGCGATCTCCTATTTACTAACTTTGTGTCAAAAACGGCTGGCTTCAGGAGTAGAAGGTGTCGATTGGTTTGGTGCTTTTAGTTCAGTCGTAGTTAGAAATCAATTACTCCTGTCTTTTAGTCGTTGCACACTGTGCTAATTTTGAAACTCACCTTAATTTTGGTTTAAGCTTAGGAGTGTTAGTCCTATCTCAGAAACTGGCTGAGGATTTGGCTTTGACGCTTTATTCTATCTAGAGAAATTTGGCCAACTAATAGCATCTGCACCCAATTGGGTGGAGTGGATGGGATGAATTATTGAGCTGACGGAGGCAATACGGTTTGCATAACCCAAGATCCTCTTGAGAAAGAGTTATTGCCCAATAACTCTTTCTCAAGAACTGTTTAAAGACTGCTCACCTCAACAGATAAAAACTTTGTGAGCCAAGCCGCACTGTCCTGTTTCCTGCCTTCTTAAAACATTAATTTACCATTATTGCGCCAATCTCTTAAATCGTTACAAAATCAGCAGCAGTGATAGTGCTAGACTGCACTCCACTCAGAACTGCTAGCAGTCCATCATTACTTGTCAGCCTAATTAGGGTGTTGCTAGCATCCACACCTGTACCTTGGGTAATCGTCAACTGGCCAAATAACAGATTTCCTGACAAGCCGAGCAAGTCTTGACTATCTTGAAAGTCAGTGATGGTGTCAATGCCTGTATCCACTGCTAACACAAAGCGATCGCTACCCCTGCCACCAGTCAGGGTGTCATTGCCTTGACCACCATTGAGTAGGTCATCACCATTACCACCCACTAGGATATCGTTGCTAACGCCCCCGTTCAGGATGTCGTTGCCGTTATTACCGTTGAGGATATCGTTGCCATTGCCCCCATTTAAGGTATCGTTACCATTACCGCCGTTGAGTTCGTCTCTGCCAGAGGTGCCATTAATGGGGTCGGTGCCATTGCCCCCGTTAATTACGGTAAGCGTGCTAGACAAATTAATCCCAACTAGAATTGGGTCATGGTCGGACGAGCGGTAGGGTGTTTCTGTGTAGAGGTCAGGTGAGGCTCCAGATCCTTTAAATTCAAGGTTGTAATCTAAAATTCTCGGTTCGTCAGCGTTAATATGCCACTCGGTTACACCCGATACTTGAGTATCCAGGCTAGACGTAGCGAGGGCATGATCCAGGTAGCCTGACTGTCCATCAAAGACAAATGAGTAGGGATTATCTACAAATCTGTCAATTTCATCGATTAAACCGCCATTTCGTAGAACATCAATTGGGTCTTCTTCACCATAAGCATTCAAGTCACCAATGACCAGCACATCGCTATCACCTGTTGAGACTTTTAGCTCATTAACAAATCCAAGCAGTGCTTCTGCCTGTTGAACGCGGGTGAAGTTGAAAGCACCTTGCCCATCACCTTGGTCTGCATCTAAACCCGTGCCTGTTCCACCCTTAGATTTGAAGTGGTTGATCACGGGTGTGAAAGTTTCACCATTGGAGTTAAGGATAAAAGTCTGCGCTACAGGTAGGCGATTGTAAACGGCATCAGTATCGCTCAGAGATGCACCAACTGGGGTGACAACACCTAGTTTATAAATAAACGCTGTTTTGATTTCGTCAGTCCCGACCCCTGTAGCTGGGTCACGGATATAATCGTAGACTTTAGCGCCGATGTTGTCGTTGAGACTATTGACTAAACTAGCGATCGCTGAATTGGCACCATCACCATCATTTTCAATTTCAATTAAACCAACGACATCAGCATTAAGTGCTGCGATCGCACTGACAATCTTAGCATTTTGTCGCTCAAACTCAATGGCAGAATCTGCGCCGCGAGATGTAGGGAATCCGCCCCCCGCGCCATCTCCATTGAAGTAATTCAACACATTGAAGCTAGCAACTTTAATATTACCCCCAACGTTCTCTGGTGCAGAGGTGCGGGGATTAGTCTGGTTAAATACAGGTGTAACCGTTGGCTGAAGCCGATAATTGTTGAATCCGTAGCCAAGCACACCAGTCAGGTTCGTGGTCGTATCACCCGTCCGCAAGGTGTTATTGGCATTGAGGTAGGGGATAGTCGTCGGATTTTGAGTATTGCTACCATCATCCACTAAAATTCTACGGCTGTTGTTGATATTCTGTTGAACCGTGACAGCAGCTACATTGTTTTCATCATTTTCTGTTTCAGAGGAGGGGATGTCAGTCGGATCGATGAAGTTCGTGGGATTAAACAACCGCCCCTCAGCCGATAGTACGACCTCACCAAAACGAGCCAAGTTGAAGTTCTCGGTGACGGTTAAGGTTTCCGGGAAGGTGACGAGCGTTCCCTCATAGCGTTCCAGGCTTGTTACGGTTGCTACAGGTAAATCTACTACAGTGGGAGCAACTGTCCCTGAACCCACCACATTTAAACTGGTGGGGCTATCGATTTGCGTCTGATTAAAGGATTCAGAAACTTTTCCTGTAACTTGTACAACATCACCCACGTTGACATCAATGCTTGAAGGGGCAAAAACAAAGATGCCATCAGAGGTTGCTGAGTTGCCGTCCCCTGTGGGGTCTTGGATGTAGAAACCGTTCAGACCCGTACTACCCTGAAAATCTCCGACCACTACACCTTCAGTGGTGTAGAATGTATTGTTGCCAGCAAAAGGGCTAGCGTCGCCAGCTCCTTGAATAGTGTAGATTGGCGTTAGCATGAGGGCAACGTCGTTATCGGTAACATTAACGTTGAGATTTGGAATTGGTGTAGAGGTGTTAGAGTAGGATGGGTCAGCACTACTGGTAATCGAGTGGGTAATTACACCGTTATGGGGAGAACCTTCCATGTCTGTATCATTAACTGCCCTAACAGTCACTGTTTGAGAAGTAGTGTTGCTCAAGGACAGTGTTACTGAATTGAAGAAGTTTATACCATCGCTACTGATTTGCGTTTCTTCGTCTGCTGCGATCGCAATGTTTACAGCACCAGTCGGCACGGTATTTAGTGCGATCGTGTAGGTGTCGGTAGTTTCACCTGCTTCGTTGACATCTGTGCTGCCGCCAGATTGGGTGATTGTCACCCCAGCAGTATTACCGCCATCAGTTGTGTAGCTTCCCAATCCGTCAAACGTATCTGTAGCAAACCCAAGCCATTGTACACTTGGTTCAAATACATCATCAGGGTTGGTATCACCCATTGTGATGCTACTCTTGCGGCGCAGTGTGTTATCTGCTGTGCTAGTTAGTCCTGTACCCCACTCAGTCCCTGGATCAACACCAATCTGACCGATTACATCAACGATGGTACCACTGGTTCCACCCTTGCGTAGAACAATCGCATCGTCGCCGTTGTACCAGGAAGCGCTACTGGTTTGATCTGCCTGAGCGAGAATCGTCGGACTAGCGTTACTCTGGGCAAAAACGAAAACGTCGCCATTTGCCACAGTGCCAGTCAGAGCGAACGTTGTCGGAGTAGTGTTGCCATTAAAGTACATCTGCACAACATAGCCTTCTGTTGCTAAGTTGATTGCAGCCCCAGTACCGTTGTAAATTTCAAGAGCTTTATTGTTACTGCTGCCCTCTACATACTCGGAAAAAAACAAATCTGCCATTTGTCTCTGCCTACCTGTGATTGTGTATTAACTATTTAGTGAGGAATGGCACAAATTCATAGCTGTGCCAGAACGTGCTAATTTATGTGAGGTCGCGCAAATAACTATTGCGACAGAAGCTCAACATCGTTGCTTAGAAACCGTATAGTATTACGGAGCCGGAACCGCTACTCGATTACTGGGAACAATCTGTGGCTGATATGAAAACACCTCTCGGCTACGGGGATCGACGCTTACCTTAACCCATTGCACATCGTTGGTGCCGTTCGCCGCATTGTTGCCAAATGTCTCGACACGAGTGAAGTTTTCTAAACGTCTGCCTTGGACATCTAGAAATGGCTTGTCAATACGAAAGTAGTGTGAGTCGCCATGTACGTATGCAATCGGCTTACGGAAAGCGATCGCCTGATCGCGCAATGCTAATAAAAAGTCCTTAAAGCCATCAGGCTGCCCATCGGTTTGCACGAGCGTCTTTGGATCACGCAAAGGCGCTCTGGCTGGGTCGGTCTGATCCCACCCTGGATTAGCTTGGGAGATCAACATCACCGCCGCCGAGTTGCTTTCTTTTGCCACTCTAAAGGTTTCTTTCATCCATGCAATATTGGCTGCGTTTCTTGCTGTATACTCCGTTGAGTTAGGCGCAGTGTCGCATAGATTATTACACGATCCCTGGATATTGAGTGTTGCGTAAGTAACTCTGCCGACTGTCCAGCGACGGTTCTCAAGACAGGGCACTGCACCGTTGATACCAAGGCACATCTGTGCAGTCTGCACTTCCTGGGCTAGCCGACGCTGCCCTAGAGAAAAATTCGTGTTGAAGAATACTAGACGCTCATAGTCGAGGCGTTCAAGTGAATTAAATCCACCATTTGAAGGGCGATCGCAGTCTGTCCAATCGTTGTCACCCGGTGTGAAGGCTGCTGGTGCCTCCAGAGCGTTGAAGTAGCCGAGTGCCTTGGTATACAGCGCGTTGTCGCAAAGGCTGTTAGAACCGGCTTTGAGATCGCCATTATGGACGGTGAAAGAAAGTTTTTGCGAATTCATGTCGTCAATTAGTCTTGTTACCCCAACCTCCTGCGCGTCCGAGTAAGGTAAATCCCCCCAAAGTCCGATCTTGTATGGCGCATTCGTGTTTTCGTTCTCTCTGGCAACCACCAAACTAGTGGTTGCAGATGCCAAAAACGGTAAAGTTAGGGCAACCAAACACACTTTACGCAGCAAATGCGTAATAGTAAAGCGTCGTAACACTGAATAGCCAAGCTTGGTCGTCATTATATCCTCAATTCTTTTCGAAATCCGTGAATGCATTTTTGACAAGTAGCTTCTGCCCGTATCATTCCAGTCAGCAATTTAGACTACCGGATTATCGATGATAGAGAGGTTATGAATAGGTTATAAGTAGGATACAAGTTCGTATCTTTACGGTTACTTTGTAAGTTCGCATTTTCCGTTCGACCGAATTTTGGGAAATCCAACCTAACTTAGGTGCTTGGTATCAGCTGTTTGAGTGGCTTGTACGTGTGCTTAATGTAATTTAAAGCACACAATCCTCAGATGGGACTATTTGTTAGCGCAGAATTGTAAACACATTGCTACTCAAATCCAGAAAAAACTAGATCAAGATTGATTTGAGCTAGTTTCTAAACTTAGTATGGCTGATGATGAGCCGTTTTGGAATGGATATTTGGCAAGTTGGTGTTAACTTTGAGGGGGCTGTAAATCCGTGTGTAGATAGCTATCATTAAAAGTCTTATAAACTCTTTATAGTTGAACAAAATTGATCATAAAATTGGTGAAAATTAATTATTTGTATTTTCTAAGAAAGTACTAAGAAACTCCTCAAAAGTTTTTTATCTTTACTTTTGTTACCCTAGCTATTTTTACTGATTCTTCTTGATTTGTTCTCTATCCGTAATCAGATTTCCGTGAAATGGTATGAGCGATCGCAGTTGAGCTTATGCCTTTAGTCAACATATTGTAAGAGCTTAACCCAATGTTTAATCGAACATAACTATTCATTAAATCTTTTCCGTTAAATTCACTCCAAAGCAACAATACATATTTCAGACAATTTATTCTACCTTGTATTTACAACTACAAGTGTTTTTAATATTAAAGAACTAAAAGTACTTGTAATAGATTTTACTGCCCATTTAGTCACAAGAGTGAACCATGCCCCGGAAACTCCGTCTCCATAACAAAACAATAGCTTTATACTTAGTAGTTCCATGTTCTTTACTTTTAGCAGTAGTTAAACCGCTTATTAGCAGTGCTAATGAAGAATCAAGGCAAAGGAACAAGTATTATTCGCACTCACTGCCTTTAGGAAAAGGTAATTTAAGAGAATCACGGGTATTGAATCAGATAGCTCCTGGTATTACCCACACGGTTATTGTTAGAGGCGAACAGTCAAACCGTGACGTGTATACAGTAGATGTAACATTTCAAGCTACTCAACAAGCGGCTCAAGCTACTGCTAATTTATTAAAGTCTCAAGGATATCAACCTTACTTAAAGCCAATATTACGACGAGCGCCAGATGATCCTGAATCTGGTTTGCTTGGTTATTTAGTCCGTGTTGGCGCTTTTAATACTGAAGCTCTTGCTGTTAATTTACGAGATCAACTTGCAATTACTGGATATTCAGGAGTACGAGTTGTTAACACAGCAGAAGATGGAGAAGAAACAACTGGCCCTTGGGTTGTAAATGTACTTGAGATAGACCTCCATCAGTCTCACCTAAAAGTTGTTCCCGCACTCGCTAATGGAATTGTTCCTGGCAATGAACGTTTGACGCAGCTTTCTACTAAAACATCAGCTCTTGCAGCAGTCAATGGAGGATATTTTGTCATTGGAGCAAACGATGGGACTCCAGGGGACTTAGCTGGTATTTCCATTATTAACGGTAAGCTGGTGAGCGAAGCAGTTAATGGTAGAACGAGCCTTATCCTGCCTGACAGTTCCAGTCGAGATGCCCGTATAGCTGCTCTTACTTCTAAAATTCTTGTAATTGCAAACAATCGTGCAACAAGAGAGATAGATGGATTGAACCGCAAGCCTGGTTTGATTCGAGGTTGCGGTGGTGTAGGTGGAGACTTGCCTACAGAACAGCCCAAGCATGACTTTACTTGCACAGATAGCAGTGAACTGATTCAATTTACATCTGCTTTTGGGCAAACCACAGAGACAGGAGAAGGAGCAGAAGCCGTACTTGATGCGTCAGGCCAAGTCATTGAGTTTCGACAGCAGCGAGGAGGACAGATACCCAGTAGTGGCTCAGTGTTATCAGGCACGGGTAATGCTGTTGAGTGGTTACGCAATTATGCACAACTAGGCTCAAAAATTGATATTAAGACTCATGTTTTGGCTAATGGATGGGACGTGCGAAGAAGAGATGAGACTCCAGGAGTTATCAATGGAGGCCCAAGGTTGCTACGCAACGGAAAAATAGATATTACTGCTTATAAAGAAGGATTTCACTGGCCCGAAAATCCGGAATTTTATTATAGGTTTGGGGTACGACGTAACCCTCGAACACTAGCTGGAATTACATCACTAGGAAAATTGCTTTTGGTCACAATTGATGGTCGTCAGCCAACAAGAAGTGTAGGTGCAAGTTTTGAAGAAAGCGCTCTGATTATGCGTACACTTGGAGCAACAGATGCTCTCAACCTTGATGGCGGTGGCTCTACAACTATGACTATTAACCAACAACTCATTAACCATCCGTCTGATTCTACTGGAGAGCGACCAATTGCTGACGCTATTATTATCCTGGATAAAATCGGTAATCGCAGACATTGAGCAACTCATCTCGGCTTATCTATGTTATTCTCCAGCGAGGATTTCTGATTGGTACAATGGCAGAGGTTATAAGATAGCTCGCCCTGATTGTATTGGAGAAAAGTTTGAGTTGTTAGCGAACAAATTTTATCTATTTCTTGAAGAGTGTTTTGCAGTTAAATTTTAATTAAACGCATTGTCAGGATGGCTGTAGAGCGACGAATTATTTGACCAGAGCGACAGATTACGGTCAAATAATCTGTCGCTCTACAAAATCAGCAAACAATTGATGAGCGTTGCGGCGTGATACTGGAGTTTGAGGATGCTTACCCCAAAAAGTTTGCTCAATTGGTGACAAACTTATCAGCCAAGAAACTCTTTTTCCTAATTCTAAAGTCACGGTAGGAAACCAGTCAGGGTGATCGCTCTTGACCCTGACTGGTCTGAAACAGGACGTAGAGTTACCAGGGACCCCAGATAGCAAAGGTTATTCCTGGACTCTGTATGTTCACAAACATCGTCTGACCATCAGGGGAGAAGCAGACCCCAGCGAACTCTGATGTGTTGAGCGCATTCTTGGCAAACTTGTAAAGACTGCCAGTGGGAGTGATACCGAGAACGTAATCCGTTCCATCCCCATCTTCACAGAGGAAGATGTCTCGGTTAGGGAAAACTACAAGATTGTCTGGATTGTCTAGCACACCAGAATTGTTGGGTTCAATATAGAGTTCAACGGTATTATTAGCGGGCGAATAACGCCAGATTTGCCCATCTCCAGAACTACCCCCACTCTTGCAAGTGAAGTAGACATAACCATTGCCGTAAAAGATACCTTCTCCACCCGAAAACCTAGCAGCGCCTTTGTTATAGCCTTCTGTTCTGACGGTATCAGAGGTAGGATCAGGGTTGTTAATCTGTACCCATTCCACCGCCTTAAACGTATTTTTTGGGAAACCCGTAGCTGTGTTGATTCCAGACGACCCTGTAATCTTTAAGGCGTATAGCGAACCGCCAGCACTCAGGTTGTTACTTTGATTGGGAATGAAGCGGTAAAAAAGCCCGTCCCCCCGGTCTTCCGTCATGTAAATATACCCTGTGTTGGGATCTACAGCGGCTGCTTCATGGTTAAAACGCCCCATCGCAGTTAATGGAACCGGGGTCACAAAAGTACTTGCGCTACTGGGAACTTCAAAAACATAGCCATGCTTCTTGCTGTTATTGGTTTCAAAGGTTTCCTCACAGCTTAACCAACACCCTGAAGGAGTAGGGCCACCGGCACAATTGCGAATAGTTCCCGCTAGGACTCCTCGATGTTCTACCAGGGTACGGGAAGAACTAACGACTAATTTAGTGCAACCGCCTCTAGCATTTGAGTTGTACTTGCTGCTATTGGGAGCGCTCAGACCATTGCTAGAAGTGGGAGTGAGTTCGTGATTGCGAATTAGAATCGTATTGCCATTAACTCCTGCAAAAGCAGCCATACCATCGTGATTACCTGGTACTCGGTAGCCATCATTCATCGTTTGACCTGTTTCGGATAGTCTGCGGTAAGTGAATCCAGATGGCAAATCTAATACTCGGTTGGGGTCGGGCACTAAATTACCGTAGGGTCCGGCAGCGATCGCTGGTTTAGCATAAAATGCTTGCAAAGGAGATAGAAGGACAGCACCTGTAGCCGATGCCCCTGCCAGGGTAAAAAACTCACGTCTCGATAGATTCAATGTATACTCCCTGATGTTTTGGACAAGGCTTTATTTGTTGCAAATAGCCAGTCTCAATTATCTAGGAGGAGTATGTTTTTCTAATTAATAAGAGGTTAAAAAAAGATTATTCAAGCAAGGTAAATATCTCAAATATTATTGACAGTAACTGTTCACAGAATCTGAAATGCTACAGCCAAAAATGGGTTGGTTATTGGTATCAGGTGCTGAGTAAGGAGATATGAAATAGAACTTTGTTGCGGCGATGAACTATGCCACGTCTAACAGAGCGATCGCTGCTGTTAATTAATCCATCACCAAACAGGAGTTGCGTAAGTTGGATAAGACTTGCTTTTGGTCTTTCGAGTTTTGCATGAGTTGTTTTGAGTAGTTTTAATGCTGTACGAGGCTAAAATGCGTTTCATGATGGTCAACGACGATTGTCCGCGCCCATCAGCATAGTGCGGGTGCAAAAGGGGAGAGCCATCCACAAAAGCCATTGGTCTAAGCATTGGTAGATTGAGTACTAAGATTCATGCTGTGGTGGACGCTTTAGGCAACCCTCTGAGTTTTCACCTGACACCAGGGCAAGCTTGCGACCTCAATGGAGCTGACTCGTGCAAAACTTCCCCAATGGAGCTGAAACGTGAACCGTGACAAGGACAGTCCCAACTTTTCTCGGCACTGTTCCAAAAGCTTGGCTTGCGCTGCTCGTAGTTCTGCTGTACTTTTTTCTACCTAAGCTTCCAGGATAAGCTAATGAGCATTTAAGTTGCATAACACCAGGGCTGAAGTCCTTACTACAAGCGAATCAGTCTGGAAAAATGAATGACGATTAGCTTATGATTAAATTGGCACTGCTGCTGGTAAAGTTTGTTCTATATCTGGCTATAGATTTGAGAAAGCATATCTGATAAAGCCATGTATATTTGTTTACATTTAATCATCCATAACCTAAAAATTTAAATTTTGCTGAGAAATCTGTAAGAACTTGCTAAGGAAAACATTAGTTTTTTAGATATCAATCCTTATATGTCTATCATTTTTAGATTAATTATTTAAGTAACAATTAGTTTAAAGCTCAAGCCAAGAGCTATGTAGTGTTTCCTAAGTAACTGAGGAACACTCAAATCTTTATTACCAAGGTTATTATCTTTGAAAATGTACCTCACGAGATCGGGAACTGCTATATTGCTGAATAATACATTGAGAAATTAAAATTATGAAATTGAGATATTTATTAATAATGGGCTTGTCTTCTCTTGTCATAGTTGGCTGCGCCCGGGAAGTATCAAATAACCAGGCCAATGAAAGCCCTATAGCTGTGAATGCATCTGTTCCCGTGCCTTCAACTCATGCAAAATCTTTAGCCAAGTCAGCGCAATCTCCAGATTCAACTGCTATTAAGTCAGGCACATTTGTTTCTGGGGAACATACAACTCAAGGAAAAGCTGGTATTACCACTAAAGACGGCAAATCATTTTTAGAGTTTGATGAGTCATTTAAAACCTCTGAATTAGGTCCAGATTTGGTAGTAATTTTACATCGTTCAGATGATGTAATTAATTCGACTAAGCCACCATCGTATTCGTTAAAAAAGGGAGACTACATTATTCTTGCTCCCTTAGAAAAATATAGTGGCGCTCAAACATACTCTATCCCTCAAAACATCAATTTAGCAGACTACAAATCCATCGCTATCTGGTGTCGCAAGTTTAATGCTACTTTTGGCGCTGCTAGTTTGAGTCAGTAAATATTAACCAACGACTGAAAAATTAATGGTGCTAGAGACGGAAATTTTCATGCTTTTCGAGATGAAGTGAAGGAAATTGCTCGACAAAATCCTAATATGAATGTGCAAATGGTGATACTTTGTTCAACCCATCCCACGGGTAGCACAATAAAGGTGATTGTGGCACCGGACTGCTTCAAATGAGAAAGCCACTGAGGTGAAGTATCCGAGGTTATGTCTTTTTGTATGAAGTCTGCAATTTGACAACGGCACTAGTGACTTATGCCGTCTTGATCAGTCCAGACGTGCCAGTAGTCAATTGTTGGCTTGTGTGATGAGTTATTCTGCATAAAAATGGCTCTCTTAAATTATGCTATTCAAAAGGTCAAATCTCATACACTAAACGTTGAGTACATTGTGTTTTAGATAAGTAAAGCATCAGTAGTGGGTACTTTATCCAAACTTACCACTGAGATATTCTTTGGTTACTTGGGCTTGGGGATTGCTAAAAACTCTCGCTGTTTCGTCATATTCCACTAAGTAACCGAAGCGGTTTCCCTTATCTGACTCTTCTGCATTCAAAAAAGCAGTAAAATCTGACACCCGTGACGCTTGTTGCATATTGTGGGTGACGATAATAATTGTGTATTCTTCTTTGAGTTCCTGAATCAATGCTTCAACTCGCTCAGTAGAGATAGGATCAAGGGAAGAACAAGGTTCATCCATCAAGACTACTTCTGGTTTGAGAGCGATCGCTCTGGCAATACACAAACGCTGTTGTTGTCCGCCAGAAAGTGATAAACCACTTTGTTTGAGTTTATCTTTAACTTCACTCCATAAACCAGATCGTTGGAGCGATCGCTCAACTAATTCATCCATATTTTCCTTACGGTTTTGAATCCTGGCTCCGTAAGCGATATTTTCATAAATTCATTTGGGGAAGGGGTTAGGTTTTTGAAATACCATGCCAATCCGCCGCCGCACCTCTACCGGATCGATTTTAGGTGAGTAAAGGTTTTTATTACGGTAAAGTACCTTGCCTTCTACCCGACATTTATCAATCAAATCATTCAGACGATTAAAGCAACGCAGTAACGTACTTTTGCCACAGCCAGAAGGGCCAATCAAAGCAGTCACCTGTTGTTTTGGTATTTCCATATAAACATCGCGTAGCGCCAAAGTATCACCGTAGTAGACGCTAAGTTTTTCTGTTTGCAAAACTGTTGTAGTTTCGCCTAGATTTTTAGTATTTTGATGATTACTGCTTTGATTTTGGGTAGACATTGTTAATCCTTTATGAGAAGAATTACTAATTCGTAGTTCGTAATTAAAATGCAACTACGAATTACTTTGATTGTTGACTGTTAAGCTAGTGATAACTGATTTAATAGGTACTTTTAAGCGCTGCCAAGCGAGAAAGAATACTAGTAATCAGCACTAATAAAACTAGAATGAGTGAAGCGGCCCAAGCGACTTCTTGTTGATTTTCGTAGGGAACGGTGGCAAATTTATAAACTAACACCGATAAAGTGGGAATTGGATACCAGATACTTGGGGGCCAAAAGTTTGAAAACAAAACGGTAAAAATTAAAGGTGCAGTTTCGCCAGCCGCACGAGCGATCGCTAAAGTCGTACCTGTAATAATTGCCCCCATCGCTGATGGCAAAACAACTTGTAAAACTGTTTGAAAGTTAGAAGCTCCCACTCCTGTTGAGGCCCAACGCACTTCTTGAGGTACTAGTTGTAAAGCTTCGTCAGCAGTTCTTACTACTATCGGTAACATCAAAACTGCCAAGGCAAAACCTCCAGCCACGGCTGAGAATTCATTTGTCGTTGCAACTACCACGCCATAGGCAAATAGTCCCACAATGATTGAGGGTACACCACTCAATACATTAGTAGCAAAGCGAATCCACTTTACTATTGTGCCGGAACTAAACTCTGATAAATAAATTGCCGCCAGAACCCCAAAAGGAATGCTCAATATCGAAGCAATCCCCACCACCATTAATGTTCCTACAATAGCAGCACCAATACCACCACCTTCTTGTAATGCAACTGGTATCTGTCCAGTAAATAGTTCTAGATTAATTCGACTACCTCCTCGGATAATCACATAACCAAGCACTAACCCTAAAGGCAGAATTGCAATACCTAGCATAAGAAATGCTAATACTGTCAGTCCTAGTTCAATTAATGTTCGGGGAGTAGCATAAGAAACTTCCATGCTCTCATCTGTGTTTTCAGAATGTTTAACTTGACTAGTAGATGTCATAATTACCTACCTAACATTAAAAGTTAGGATTAAAATTTTCTCACTACTAAAACTTTTTAACTTGGCGCACAATGAGTTCAGCAAGCATATTAACTATGAGTGTGATTACAAACAAAATTAAACCAGCATAAAACAAAGAAGCTCTTTGCAAACCACTAGCTTCTCCAAATTGATTGGCTAACAAAGAAGCAATTGTATTCGCAGGTGCAAGTACAGATAAGTTTAAATTATTGCTGTTACCAATTACCAAAGTTACAGCCATTGTTTCTCCCAATGCTCTCCCTAATGCCAGCATGATTCCACTCACAATTCCAGAAAAAGCTGCTGGGATCAGAATGCTAAAAATTGTTTGCCAACGGGTTGATCCCACACCATAAGATCCCCAACGCAATTCTGAAGGTAGAGAAGCAAGAGAATCGCGCGAAATCACTGTAATAATGGGTAAGATCATAATGGCTAAAATCGCACCCGCAGGTAGCATTCCTGGCCTTATATACCGAGTGGAAAAAATAAGTAGGTAAGCAAAGTTATCGTGAAGCCAATTGCCGATTGGTTTCAAAAATGGAATCAGGACGTAAATTCCCCAAAGTCCATACACAATACTAGGAATAGCTGCTAGCAGTTCCACTAAAAAAGGGGAGCATCCAGTTTTGGAAGATTTACCATTTATGGGAAAATGTAAAGGAAGATAACCCTGTGCGATCGCTGACAATGAACCAAGAGAAACAAGAACGGATCAAAGCCTGCTTACA
>NZ_JACJSI010000076.1 GCF_014698065.1 Nostoc flagelliforme FACHB-838 | reverse complement strand
TAATTCAGCAACTAAAACGCCCAAGTATTCCTATGTGCTTGGTTTGATTTAAATTGTCGTGTGGTAGGGCTACGCCCCGCTCGCTATTTGTTCCAGTTGCGTAAGTCCTGATACTCTCTCCTCTCTTAAGCTACGGTGTACACACATTTTTGTACAAAACCAAAATCCTTGAAGATCCCTCTAAATCCCCTAGGGCTGTTTCATTCCCTAAAAGCTGCTGATTTACAAGCGTTTCAAACAAAAAAGTTATACCAATTCAAATAATGTTTGCGACACATCAATTATTTGTAAGGGCACAACATTGTTGTGCCCCTACCCATCTGTCGCATTCTTTTTTCAAATTGGTATTAGATGACTAAAAATCTGGACAATAAAATAGCAATGCCTCCGGCAAGCCTTCTCTACGAGAGGCTATGCAAACACCAAGGCACTAAAATTTACTCGTTAAGGTGGTAGCTTTTCTTTTTCCCAATCAAGCAAATTTCTGACTCATACTCTCAACAAAATCTCTAAGAGATAGAATGAAACAGCCCTGCTATTAAGGAAGGTGCTGGGGTTTCTGGTAATGACGGACGTAAACACAGATATACTAATGGCCCAAATAAGGGAAAAAGAGCAACCACCCAAAAAACACGTATATCCTTGATTTTCCGGCATGCCATATCATCATCAAATAATGAACTAATTGGAAATATCAAGCACATCAGACAAAAATCGAGAGTTATGAGGTGAACAAAAGACCTGTGAAAAAATTGCTGAGTATAATCTTCCCAATTTCCAGCGATTGCTGCATATCCTAACAAAGTAATAGTAGCAACTAGTAAACAAGCTCCTGTTATTCGTTCATCAAGAATTGAAAGCCATTTATTTTTTATTCTAAAATTTCTAGTAGAATTTCATGATAATTGGTTTATGAATTTTCCTAATTTAGCTATTTAAAGAAGCTACTTTCATGGCTCTTGAGAGAGAATTATTTTAAACTGAGCCTCAACTTGAGGTATAGTGCTAACGCCCTTTAGTCTCTTCGTTTAAGGAAGATAACTTAATCCGCCGACTTTCACGCGAAAGTGGTACTAAAACTGGGGCTTGACTTTGAGGATTGCTTTCTTTAAAGCTTTCCACTATCTTAGAAATTTGTGCAATTGTTGGTGCTTCAAATACGCTACGCAAAGGTAACTCCACACGCAAGGTATCGCGCACTCTAGAGACAAGCTGAGTTGCTAGTAATGAATGACCGCCTAATTCAAAGAAATTGTCATAAATTCCTACGCGCTTAAGTCCCAAAACCTCAGCAAAAATTTTCACCAACAGTTGTTCAACAGGAGTCCGAGGTGCGATGTAATTTTCAGACAATTGGGGCTGAATTGCATCATAGAATCCTCTTAAAGCGCGGCGATTGACTTTACCATTAGCTGTTAGAGGTAAAGACTCTAATATTATAAAAGCTGATGGCATCATGTACTCAGGCAGTTTTTGTGCTGTGTAAGTCTGCAACTGTGGCACTAATTTACGCGCGGCTTTGGCTTGTAAAGGATCATTGGCGTAAGATTGCCAGGGGCGAGATTGAGCCGTACTATGTGGAAAAATAGCTCTCTTAGCTATTTCATCTTGCCGTACAAAAACCACATCATAGCGTCCTTCAATACTTGAATGTGACCAGGTAATATCAACTTTGTAAGGTACATCCAGTGTATAAAACTCTTCTGGCTCTACTCCAAAATCTTCGAGTTCTTGCAAAGCTTTACGCATTTGACCTACAGTTTTAAAACCTTCTACATCTGATAGCCATTTTGCTGTTTTGACTGCTGCCATCACCCGCGCATTAGGTACATTTTTAATACATAATATTTCTGGTTTAGTTTCAATTAATAACTGATGTACTGCTGATAATGTTAAATCCTCTTCAGACCAGTTCAGCACTGAATAATTTCCAGTATTATTAATAGTTTTATCATCAATATGAAAAATCACATTGTATCGAAATTGAGTTAATTCATTGCGATCGCGTCCCCGCAGCAGTTGAATTTGTAGATTGCTAATCTGGGGAAAGCATTGCTTTATTGCACTAAAAAAAGCTGGGTCAATCACCAACTCTGTTTCTTGGAAAATTTGCATTTTAACCCGTTGCTGTAACTCAGAACGGGTGAGGGAAGATTCAGCTTGCTCTAGTTGCACTGATGTATGGAAAGCTTCCAAAAGTGGCAAACTACGCACATCTCCTATGAATATAAAGCCACCCGGAGCAGTTGCCTTAACAGCACCTTCTAATACACTAATCAGATAATCAATAGTAGGAAAATATTGTACAACTGAGTTCAAAATTACTGCATCAAAAGCTGCTGTTTCTACTTTATCGAAGTCAGTAGCCATTTGCTGATGCAGCGTTACCTGCGGCATTTCTTGCTTTTCTAACTGCTGCTGAATGTAATTAAGTGAAACTGGGGAAAAGTCTGTTCCCCAATATTTAGTACAGTGAGGCGCAATTCTGAACAGAATTAAACCTGTTCCACAACCAATTTCTAACACTCGCTTGGGTTGCAAAGCCAAAATTTGTGCTACTTGGTTATTTACCCACTCATGCATTTGTTCTGCTGGAATAGGCTGATTTGTATAACTACTATTCCAACCGACAAAATTCGATGTTACATCTGAATCAACAGCAGGCTGATTATAAGTTTCGTTATAGAGCATCTGCCATTGCAAAACTTGCTCATTCTGCAATTGCATTATTTGTACATTCTCTTGCTCACTGCTGCATTCAGCTTTCGCTACCAGATAAGCTACTAGGCGCTTTTCCTCTTCATCCTCATGAATTATTACTACAGTTTGCTGTACTGCTGGATGCTGACTCAGCACTGCTTCAATTTCGCCCAACTCAATGCGGTAGCCACGAATTTTTACTTGCTCGTCAACCCGACCTAAAAATTCAATGTTGCCATCTACTCGATAGCGGACTAAATCACCTGTTTTATAAAGTCGTGCTTTTAATTTATTAGTAAAACTATGAGAAATAAAGCATTTAGCAGTTAAATCAGGACGGTTTAAATAACTTCGTGCCAATCCATCACCACTTATATATAATTCTCCTGAAACACCAATGGGTACAGGTTGTAAATGTTTATCTAATATGTAAACTTGCATATTGGCGATCGCACTACCAATTGCAGGTGCTGAATTATCTTTATTCTTAACAGAAATATGACCAGAAGTTGTTACAACTGTGTTCTCTGTAGGCCCATAATTATTATATACTTGGAAGAAATGCGAATCTAGAGGATATTGATTGAGTTTATCTCCACCTGTAAGCAATATTCGTAAAGCTGCATTTTCAGGAAAATCTAATAATAAAAACTTTTCTGCTATAGGTGTTGGTAAGAAGGAAATTGTGATTTTTTGCGATATTAACCAATCTCGGAGATATTCAGGCGCTCGCCTAATTTCATCATCTACAATATAGATGCTTGCTCCAGCACTAAGGTAAGGCCAAATTTCCCAACCACAAGCGTCAAACGCAACCCCGGCTATCTGCGTTACTCGGTCAATGGGTGAAACTGCAAAGGCTTTTTGATGCCAAAAAACCAGATTCAATAATCCTCTATGTTCAATTTGTACGCCTTTAGGCTTTCCTGTTGAACCAGAGGTATAAATGACATAAGCAAGGTTGTCTGCTGTAACTTCACTAGGAAGATTATCTTCAATTTCTTGAGCAATAATTTTGCCATCTTTATCTAAACATATTATATTTGAATTATAGTTTTCCAAATGTTCAAGCCATCGCTCATGAGTTAATAAAACTGAGACTTTAGCATCTTCAAGCATAAAGTTTAAACGTTCAGATGGATAGCTTGGATCTAGGGGCACATAAGCTCCACCTGCTTTCAGAATGCCCAACATCCCGATTACCATATCACAAGAGCGTTCTACACAAAGCCCTACTAAAACTTCGGTTTTAACTCCTAATTTTTTTAGATAATATGCAAGTTGGTTACTACGTATATTTAACTCTTTATAGCTGAGTTTATCATCGCCAAATATTAGTGCGATTGCATCAGGATTTTGCTCTGCAACGCTCTCAAATAAATTCTGAATACACCTATCTTGAGGATAATCAGCCTGTGTATTGTTCGATCCAATTAACAATTGATATAACTCAGATTTGCTTAAAAGCGGTAATTGTGCAATTCGTTGTTCTGGATTTGTAACTATACCCTCAAGTAATGTTTGGAAATGTCCTAACATCCTGGTGATAGTAGCGTCATCAAATAAATCAGTACTGTAAATTACAAACCCACTAATTCCTTCTGAGTTGTCTACCCATAAACCATTTTGAGTATTTGGCTCCCACAGGTGGAACTCTAAATCAAAGCGTGTTGTTTCCGTATCAAATGGTAACGGACTTAAAGTTAAACCAATTAACTCTAATGCTGACATAGGCGCATTTTGCAGAGCAAACACCACTTGAAATAGTGGATTTTGATTCAAGTTACGCTCTGGATGCAGTTCCTCTACGAGTTTTTCAAAAGGCAAATCTTGATGGGTGTATGCTCCTAAAGCTACGTCTTTGACTTGACTCAATAATTCTCGAAAAGTTGGGTTTCCTGATAGGTCGGTACGCAGTACTAAGCTATTGACAAAAAAACCAATTAACCCCTCTATCTCACTACGATTGCGATTGGCAATGGGTGAACCAATAGCAATATCTTCTTGTTGTGTATAGCGGTAAAGTAAAACTTTAAATGCTGCTAGTAAGGTTATAAATAAAGTTACCCCTTCTTGCTGTCCCAAAGCTAAAAGTGCTTTGCTCAAACTTTTTGATAATTGCAGAGGTTGCCTTGCACCCTGGTAAGTTTGAACAGCTAGTCTTGGTCTGTCGGTTGGCAGATTTAATATAGAAATGTCGTCTAATTGCTTCTGCCAGTAATCGAGTTGCTTTTCTAATACTTCCCCTTGCAACCATTGGCGTTGCCAGTATGCAAAGTCTGCATATTGAATTGTAAGTTTCGGTAGAGGAGAAGGCTGATTGCTAGTAAAGGTTGTGTAGAGTGCTGCTATTTCTTGAATCAGCACTCCAATAGACCAACCATCAGAAACAATGTGGTG
The DNA here is from genome assembly GCF_014698065.1 of Nostoc flagelliforme FACHB-838. Taxonomy (GTDB): domain Bacteria; phylum Cyanobacteriota; class Cyanobacteriia; order Cyanobacteriales; family Nostocaceae; genus Nostoc; species Nostoc flagelliforme_B. The sequence continues at coordinate 26,710 of NZ_JACJSI010000076.1, read as the reverse complement.
CATATTCAGCAGCAGGATGTATTCTGTCTCATCCAACCACAGGAGTTTTACTTGCAGCAACGAATCAGTTGATAAATTGAAAGGACGTTGAGCTTCTTGATTAGTGAATTGTCGTGCTTGTATTTCTCGTTCGGCTTGTGGCAATTGCCGTAAATCTATTATTGGTAAAGGTATTGTTAGCGTCGGATTAATTACCTGAACTGGTTGCCCTGACTGGATGACAAAAGTGGTGCGTAAAGCTTCATGTCGTCGGACAATTTCGTTAAAAGTTTGCTCTAGCGCGGCTTTATTTAGCGAACCTGTTAAATGTAGCGCAACTGGAATGTTATAGAAAGGATTATTAGGGATTAATTGGTCAAGAAACCACAGCCGTTGTTGAGCAAAGGAGAGGGGAAGATTTTCAGACCGCGAAATAGGTACGAGAGGTCTAAAGCTGTGGTTATCAGTACGATTATTTGCTTTTAAAAATTCAATAATTTCTGCTTTATGCTCTTGAATTTTGGCACGCAGTTCTACTGTAAGAGTTCCTTCAGGCGCGTTACAACGAAACTTTTCACCATCAATAAAAATTTGAATATCTAAGCTGCGAAGATAAGATAAGAACTCTAGCGTATTCAAAATTACACCCCTTCGCAACAGTTGTTACTTACTAGTAATTAATCTCAACTTTTTATCACACTTGTAACAACGTATAAATCATTCTTGGGGGTGAAAGTTTCATAACTGTAACTATGGTATGGCAATCCATTTTGATTTTTGAATTTACTTATGTAGATGGAGAGTAGGGAAGAAGCACTTTTGATTTGTACCTAGCTCCCTAAAAATAAAAAAGGAATCCTGTTTGTAGCTAAGGGGCTTCCAAATCAAAAAATCTCCAATATTTAGGGTGCTTCAGTCAGATAAAACCTGGAAATACCAAGAAATTATTTGTACTGACGTACCCTAATAAGAGAAAATTTGGGATAATTTAATTTTTGGAGTTCCCTAATTATAGTGCGATAGCGAAGCGCTGCTGCAAAGCAGATCGCTAATTCACTCCTTCTAAACAAAAGGTGAACCTCTTGTTAAATCCACCCTGCTGGAACTTTGCTTAAAGGCTAGTTTTTATCTAGTCTTGTCTTCAATAATTCCGTCTTTGTTGATGATAACGACTTCTGGCATTGGGTTGCTGGAGATACGGGTATCGTTATCGTTAATTTCCTTCTTGGAAGATTCTGCCGCATTTTGGGCAGATAACTTAATATCATGGGCTGAATCTTTTGCAGATTCAGTCACATTCTGAGCTGATGATTTAACTGAATCACTTGCGCTCTTGGCCGAGGATTTTACGGATTCAGTCGCCTTCTGAGCCGATGATTTAACTGAATCACTTGCACTCTTGGCCGAAGATTTGAGGGATTCAGTCGCATTCTGAGCCGAAGATTTGAGGGATTCGGCAGCACTTTTTACAGATGGTTCAACTGCCTTCGCTGTTCCCTTGACAGTTGAGCGAACATCCTTAGTAGCACCTTCAATTTCTTTAGCTACAGCTTTGGCAGAAGGCTTAATTTCATCAGTAGCGCTCTTAATAGAGTTAGCAGCCCTTTCTACAGAAGGTTGAACGCCTTCAATTGTATGCTGAACTGACTCTTTTACGTCTCTAATGGTAGGTTTGATTTCTTCGGATACGTTTTTAACTGCGTCTACTACAGAAGGTTTAGCCTCTTTAACCGTCTCATTGACTGATTCAGCTATACCTTTAATAGAAGGCTTGGACTCTTCAACTGTTTGCTTGACAGCTTCTGCTGTCCCTTTGATAGATGGCTTGACTTCTTCAATCGTTTCTTTGGCTGCTGTGCCTATGTCTTCTATAGAATGCTTAACGCCCTCTGCTACAGAGTTAGCTGCATCCCCTAAATTATCTACAGCGCGGTTAACTGTATCAGCAGTTCCCTTACCAATGATGGCACCAGCAACTGAGCCTGCGACAGCACCGATAATGCCTCCAGAACGAGCGCCTAATACACCACCAATTGCGGCTCCAGCTACCCTAGCACTAATGCCTGAACCTGATGAAGAGTCTGAAGTTTCTTCTGAGTTGGATTCAGAATTTTCTTCGACTTTATTTAAAGGCAATTTTTTCTCACTCTCACTTCTAACAATCTTTTCTTCACCAACGAAAGGATTGGTATCAGTTTGATTCAAAGGTTGCTTGTTGTCATTCATAATGCTTTATACGTTCAATTAGCTTCATTATTAAACTAACTATTAATCTTAATAATTACCCCTAGCGCAAGGAGTATACATCTACTCATTAATGGTGAACCTCAGTGCAGGTGCAATATTATGAGCAAGTGATTATAATGTCACATAATTAGGAAGCGAACAGTATACTAACAGTACAGTATGGTGTTATGCTAAACGACAACTGAGCGTAGGCGTAGCCCGTCGTAGACATCGCTTCCGAGTAATTGTTTGGGATTTACCAGGGTTAGGAAAATTCTCTAAAGCGAAAAACAATAATCACTTTATAGAAAAATATGCCCCTGGCTTGGAAGCTGTTATTGCCGCTCTCCGTGGCGCTATCAGTCGGGGATTCAGACCCGCGGCTTTTTTGTTGACCACCAAATTTTCTTGTTTTGTAGGGTTGCGAAAACGCTGATTATTTAGACATTCCTACGTCGCTAACGCTACGCTATCCGCTTTTTTGGTCAGAATACCCAACTGTTAGCGGTAGCGGGGCGTTTAGCCCATTCTGACTCCTGACTCCTGAATTCTGTTTGATAAATCATTCTTGAGAGTGAAAGTTGGATGATTCTAACTATGGTATGAAGCTAAAAGCAGTTAACAAGGTATCACAAGGTTTAGGCTCATGATATTCATGCCTCATAATTTTCTACTTGTATGGCTGGTTCAACTGCTGTCTGTTGGAGTACTTGGTGGGGGAATCTACATTCTCTATGAGTGGTACGAACGAGAACTTGTAGGAACATCCTACTTAGTAGCTGGACTAGTAATGGTTCTGTGGACTTTTGGAGGTCGTTTTATCAGTTTGCCACTGCTGCGCCGTCCTGGAAAAGAGGAACCCAAGTTTATGCGTAGCAAAACCGTGCAGCGCCTGCCACGTCCAGATGGGAGCGTGTTGCAAGTAGAGTTTTTTGGCCCTGAAGATGGTCAACCAATTATTTTGTCACATGGTTGGGGGCCAAACAGTACTATATGGTATTATGCCAAGCGACAATTGAGCGATCGCTTCCGAGTAATTGTTTGGGATCTACCAGGATTAGGAAAATCCTCTAAACCGAAAAACAATGATCACTCTATAGAAAAATATGCCCGTGACTTGGAAGCTGTTATTGCTATAGCAGGGGATAAACCTGTTATTTTGGTGGGACACAGCATGGGTGGAATGATTAACCTAACATTTTGTCGCCTGTTTCCAGAGCAATTAAGGAGTCGGGTAGCTGGCTTAATTCTTGTGGATACTACTTACACTAATCCGGTAAAAACTTGCATCTTTAGCAATCTGGCACGTAAATTGCAGAAACCGCTACTCGAACCTGTGTTGTACCTGACTATCGTGCTGTGGCCGGTTTTTTGGTTGATGACTTGGCTCTCATATTTCAATGGTTCGTTGTATATCACCGTCGAACTATCTGGATTTACGGGTACTGAAACACGCGGTCAACTAAGTTTTGCAGGTCTATTATCAGCATTGGGTTCACCTGGTGTTCTGGCTCGTGGCACACTGGGAATGTTGAAGTTTGATGAAACAGACACACTTGCAACTATTAACGTTCCTGTATTAGTAATGTGTGGGGCTTCAGATATAGCAACTAAACCTGTAGCGAGCGATCGCATGAAAGCAGAATTACCTTATTCTGAACGAGTCACCCTAAAACCAGGTGGACACATGGCATTGATGGAACAAAACGAACAATTTGCCGAAGCAGTCAGCACGTTTTGTGCTGGCTGCTCATAGCTGCGATCTCTACTGAAGCTTCTTTAAAGGCTAGATGTACTTAGCACCTTTTGATTAGCTCCAAAGTAGAGTTCGCCCAATTCTTCCAAAAAAACATCGGTCTGCGATTCTGGATTACGGAAGTAGGGATGGATGGGAAGGAGTTCAGCACGAGGGCGGGTTTCCGGTGAAGACAGAATCTGCTCAAGCAAAGTCAGATAGTTTTCAGCAGTACATTCCCAAGTGTAAGTCTTCAACACTCGTTGTTGACCAGCTTGGGCAAAATACTCCCATTCCTGAGCATCACATAGCAACCGCTCTAAGCCCCGTGCAATATCAGCAGGATCTTCTGGGTCAACGAGTACACCATATTCCTTATTTCCCTGTCGGAAGCTCTCGCTAGGGCCACCATTCTTGGTTGCTACCACTGGCAAACCTGCGGCGGCGGCTTCTAAGGGAGCAAGCCCAAAAGGTTCGTAAAGTGCCGTCAGCGCAAATACTGAGCGGCGTTTAACCATAAACCGATAGGCTGCTGCCAGCGACTCTTGAGACTGATCTGACAAGCCAAAGGCACTGATCTTGCCGCACAAGTCTTTTTCTTTGACCACTTCCCGAATAGGGGCTAATACCTCTTCAGCTATGCCGTCACTAGCCTCCTCTCGTAAAGGATCGTCCAACCCCCCTGTAATTAACATCAAGTTAGCTTGTTCCTGAAGTCTTGGACTGATTGCAAAGGCTTGCACTAGCCCTAATATGTTTTTTTTAGGCTCTAATCGACTAGATGCTAAGATGACGGGCAAATCTCGACGGGCTTCTGCAATGTCCCGTGTCAATCGCTCCTGAATCAACTCTTTGGTAGCTTCCTCGTTTTCGGAACGTGCCTTTGCACCGAAAATCGAGAAATCTGCTCCTGGTGGAATGACTGCAAAGCAGTTGTCTTTGTCTACATCTACTGCACCACTATAGACTCGATGAGAATACTGTTCAAAGCGTTCTTGTCGTGTACTGGTGATATTAACGGCCGAGCGATTCATGCTCAGGCGCTCGGCTAAAATGCGATATTTAAAATGAAATTGCTCATTTATTTCTGGCAGATTTTCTGGAGTGACTTCCAGTTTGTCCATCTTTTGAGCGCCGAGAGAATGAGCAGTAAAGGTAAAAGGTATGCCTGTCTCTTCTTCAATTAAAACGCCACATATTCCCCCATCGCCGTAGTGAGCAGTTATAGCATCAGGTAAGCCACCTTCTTGTTGATAAAATTTCAAGATGTTGGGAACCCAGTCAGTAACTAGATAAGGCCACAATAACTCTTTAGGGAGAAATTCTTTTGGCCCAGCTGGTAAGCGGATAATGCGGACGTTATCCACTCCTGGATATGTCTCAAATGTTTCAGCAAACTCTGGCCATTCTGGGTCAATAATTTGACGGGTGAGAATATCAACTTTATGACCCATTTGAGCTATGGCTAGGGCGACTTGCTTAACATAGACTAGCTGACCCCCGAAATCTGGGTGTTTCGTTATGTGACTATTGGCTGAATCAAAATTACCTTGAGGGTTGAGAAATCCAATATGCATAGCCCACTTCCTAATACAGGTTGATTTCTACTAGAGATTTTTGCCTGAAGACGGCAGCATAACAGCTTAGTGAGCTTGTTAAAAACTCTCAAGGCTGAAAAACGCAGGCAGTGAGGCTGTATATAAATGCCATCAAAAAGTAAGCCAAAGGGCTTTTATTGATTCCCTTTAGCTTAAACCCAGCCAGTTCGCGTATTTTCCTAATGCTTAAGTTAATCGCTATTGGGGCTGGCGCACATATACCGGATGATATAAATGGTAGGGTGATGTTTCTTTTTAAAATTCAACGTCTTCTCGCTGTTGTCCCGTAGTTTCAGTTTTATCTGCACCTTTTGCTGCCCAAAACATTGTATCAATGCACTTAGCAAGTTGTTCAATAGTTGGTGCTTCAAACAAATTGCGTACAGTTACATCTATTTGAAAGGTATCTCGGATTCGGGAAATTAACTGAGTCGCTAGTAGAGAATGACCGCCCAATTCAAAGAAATTATCATGAACGCCTATCTGCTCTTTTCCCAGAACTTTAGCCCAAATTTCTCCAAGTAACTCTTCAACTTGCGATCGCGGTGCTACATAATCATATCTATCGAAAGTTACTGTATCGGTTCTAGGTAAAGCACGACAGTCTACTTTGCCATTAGGTGTTAATGGTATTGATTCCAGTACCAGATATGCTGCTGGCACCATGTATTCTGGTAACTTTTCTTTTAAATATTTACGTAATATAGATGCTAAATCTGATACTTCTACTACATTAATAACAATATAAGCCACCAAATATTTATTATCAGGTATGTCCTCATCAGCAATGACCACTGTTTCTCTCACTGCTGGATGTTCACTCAAAACCGCTTCAATCTCTGATAATTCAATGCGGAAGCCACGAATTTTTACTTGATTGTCAATCCGTCCTAAAAATTCAATACTGCCATCTGGTAGATAGCGGGCTAAATCACCCGTTTTATAAAGTCGTATTTTTGAATTATTACTAAAATGATTTGTAATAAAGCATTTAGTAGTTAATTCAGTATGATTGAGATATTCTCGCGCCAGACCATCACCGCCAATATATAATTCGCCAGTAACGCCAATGGGCAAAGGTTGTAAATGGCTATCTAATATATAAATTTGTGTATTATTAATCGGGCAGCCAATGGGAATAAATGTGGCTGATTCTGATAATCTTTGGATATGATAATAAGATGAGAACGTTGTATTTTCTGTAGGCCCATAAACATGAATTAAATGCTTTGGCACACCATGTTGGATAATTTTTTTAACCCATCTTATATTAACAGCTTCACCACCAAATAGTAAATATCTCAATGAAGCAAAAGCTTGCGGAACATCTCTAGCAATCTGTTGCAATAAAGCTGTTGTTAAAAACAAGATACTAATCTCTTTTTGTTTTAGCTGTAATGCAAACTCGTGAGGCGAAAGGATTACATCTTTGCTAATACCTACAAGTTGAGCGCCATTAAGTAGCGCTCCCCAAATCTCGAATGTTGCTGCATCAAAAGAAACGTTTGAGGCTTGAGCAATTTTATCTGATGGTGACAAATCTATATAGTTTGTATTGCACACTAACCGATTTACAGCTTTGTGAGTTATAGCCACTCCCTTGGGTTTACCTGTAGAGCCAGAAGTGTAAATAACATAAGCTAAATTGTTAGATGTAGCGCTACTTTCAAGGTGATTTTTGTTTTCTTGAGTAATAATTTCCCAGTCTTTATTTATGCAAACAATTGGATTCAAGAAACATTCAAAATGCTTGAGCAAGTTTTCTTGTGTTAACAATACTGAAACCTGTGCATCTTCCAGCATGAACTTTAGGCGTTCTTGAGGATAGCTGGGATCTAAAGGAAGATACGCTCCTCCTGCTTTCAGAATGCCTAATAAGCCAACTATCATTTCTATAGACTGTGAAATGCAAATACCTACTAGCTTTTCTGAACCTACACCGATTTTTTGTAAGTATTGTGCTAGTTTATTGCTGCGTACATTCAACTCTTGATAAGTGAGTTGCTCGTTACCAAAGATTACTGCTATGGAATTAGGATGATGTTTTACCTGTTCTTCAAACAGTTGATGGATACACTTATCATGAGGATAATTTACCTTCGTGTTATTCCAATCCACTAATACCTGATGTAGCTCCGCCTCACTTAAAAGCGGTAAATTTGCAATTCGTTGTTCTGGATTGGCAATAATGCTTGACAACAGAGTTTTAAAATGTTCTAACACCCGGCTAATAGTAGCTTTCTCAAACACATCTGTGTTGTAAACTATTACGCCACGAAGTCCTTCAGAATACTCCCATTTTGCACCCCATAAGCTCCTAAAATCATCAGAACACTTCCATAAGTGTAGTTCTAAATCAAAGCGCGTTTTTTTTAAATCAATATTCATAAAGCTAGGCAATAATCCAGGTAGTTCTAGTGCCGACATTGGAGCATTCTGCAAACTAAACACTACTTGAAATAACGGATGATAGCTCAAGTTTCGCTCTGGGTGCAGTTCTTCAACTAGCTTATCAAATGGCAAATCTTGCTGGCTATAAGCTCCTAGTGTTACCTCTCGGACTCTGCCTAAAACTTCTCGAAAACTTGGGTTTCCAGATAAATTACTGCGTAGTACTAAACTATTGACAAAAAAACCAATTAGTCCTTCAATTTCGCTACGATTACGGTTAGCAATTGGCGAACCTACCGCAATATCTTCTTGATCTGTGTAGCGGTAGAGCAAAGTTTTAAATGCTGCCAGCAGCATCATAAAAAAGGTTACACCTTCTTGCTGCGAAAGCTTTTCTAATGCATCAGTTAGCTTTTTTGGTAACTCAAAAAATTGTGTTGCTCCTTCATAGCTTTGTATAGCTGGTCTTGGTTTGTCAGTAGGCAAATGCAGCATAGAAATACCATTTAATTGCTGCTGCCAATAATTTAACTGGGTTTGCAGTACTTCTCCTTGTAGCCACTCGCGTTGCCAGTGGGCAAAGTCGGCGTATTGAAGAGGCAGTTCTAATAAAGGGGAAGGCTGGTTTTGTGCAAAAGCTGTGTACAGCATTCCTAGTTCCCGAATCAGCACCCCAATAGACCAATCGTCGCAGATAATGTGGTGCATATTCAGTAATAGAATATGTTCTGTCTTGGAAAGCACAAGCAACTTTACTCGCAGCAATGGCCCAGAGGATAAATCGAAGGGATGTTCTATCTCTGCGTTAACTATGCTGTTTACTTGAACCTCCCTTTCACCATCTGGCAGTAGCTGTAAGTCTAATACAGAAATAGGTATTATTAAGCTGGGTGCGTTAGCGCAGCTTTCCGCAGGAATCGCCTGTAGAGGTTGCCCATCTAACACTATAAATGTCGTGCGTAAGCTTTCATGGCGACGCACAATTTCGTTAAAAGTCTGCTCTAGTACCTTTAAGTTAAGCGAACCTGTTAAGCGAATTACTGTCAGCACATTATAAATAGTATTGTCAGGGAGCAACTGGTCGAGGAACCATAACCGTTGTTGAGCAAAAGATACTGGAAAGACAAAAACCTCTTCAGAAGACATATAACAATCCTAAATAATTCGTGAAAATCTCTCTTTATTCTCTCTGTAGCTCTGAATTCGTTATAAAAAACTATTTTTCACAAATCGAGATAGGATTAGTATAGCTATGATTACAGCATAAAATTTGGCATCATATAATCTATTAAACTTTTTTAATTATGAGAAATATCTCTCAAAAACTAAAGTATCCTATTTTAGGATTAGTAAGTGCGATCGCACTACTGGTAATCTGGAGTTTTATCGAACCCCGCGTACTTAATATCGAAACCGAAACTGCAAAAATTCCCAACCTTCCTCCATCTTGGCAGGGTAAGCAAATCGGGCAAATCTCAGATTTCCAAATTGGATTATGGGGCGATAATCGCGGTACTGCTCGTCGCAGCGTGGCTAAATTGGTTGAGGCAAAACCTGCTGTAGTATTGATCACTGGCGACTTTATTTATAAGCCAGGCTCTAATATCAAACCAGAGATTGAAACAGCAGTAGATATAGTCCGTCCTCTGATCGAAGCGGACATACCTACTTATGCAGTGCTGGGCAATCATGACTACGGCATGAGTAGTAGGTCTGCATCACCTCAAACAGAACAAGCTGAACGTTTAAGAACGGCATTAGAATCAGCAGGTATTAAAGTATTGGATAATGAGTCAGTTCAACTGCAACTGCCAGATAGTGACGATACTTTATATCTAGTTGGGATAGGTTCGCTATGGGCAAATCGGGATGATCCTGAGCAAGCTTTGAGCGATGTACCGGATAGCAGCCCTAGAATCACGATGATGCACAATCCAGACTCATTTGAGAAATTTCCTGCCAACTCAGCCCCCTTAGCGGTAGCGGGACATACTCATGGAGGACAGTTACGAGTACCAGGTTTGCCACAATGGTCGTGGTTAAGATTTACGCAAAAAGATCAAGTTTACGCCGACGGTTGGGCAAAGGGTTTCGGCGAACCCGGTAATCAACTTTATGTTAATACTGGCATTGGAATGAGTATTGCACCAATACGTTTATTCTGTCCGCCAGAATTAACCTTTTTTACTCTTCAGGCAGATTAATCTAGTTAATAAATATTCAATCTTTGCCAATTAATCTTACGTGAGCCTCCAACAAAGGCACACCTGTGGGAAAGGCGAAAGAAACAAAGCAAAGCCAAGGGTATGAAGAAGTTGGAATCTAGAAAACAAGGTAATTCTTTTACAGTACCAGTTAAGCCAGTGCATAATTTTGGGTAGGTCTTCTGGTTGTGCTGCACCTTTAGAATTGTATTTTAACTCTAAAATATATATAGGTTTGCATAAAATCAGTTTTAAGTTAAAAATAGTTTTATTTAATAAATAAGAGTTAATACACCAACTCACCTTCGTACAATTGATGCTTATTTTAAAGTTTGTGCTTTCTCAATACAGGCTCTTAAGTGTGCGGCGAGAACTTGGATATGGGGTTTTCTCAGCATAGTTAAGTGATTGCCAGGAATATGATGAATTTCCGTTCCTTGCACAGCTAACTGATCCCAACCCATACTCGGCTCCTCCTCGGCAATGTTTAACTGAACTTTTGTTCTAAAAAGATTAATTCGCTTAGGGTAAACTTGCGGAACGTACTTGAGAACTGCTTGGCTATTGGCGTAAAAAACACGAAGCATAGGCACAATTGCTGACTCACTTAAAAGCCTTCGCTTAGATTGATTAGATATAAGGTTGACTGTGGCATCCTCCTTTTGGCTGAAATGCGAGAACAGATTTCTTTTGAGCGATCGCATCAGCTTCTGAAAATTAGGAAATCCAAAAGTTAAACTATTAATCCGGTTTTTACTAGGAGCAATAATTAGATACAAATAATCTAGGAAAAAGGGCCATATATATGGCACTACTGTAGTAAAAATAAACTTGAAAGCATTACTTAAAGAAGGTAGATTGCTCTTAATTGGTGCTACAGTGTCAAGCACAGCAAGTAGAGCTACTTCTTCCCCAGAGTTTTGAAGTTGTTGAGCCATCTCAAAAGCAACCCAACCTCCGAAAGACCAACCTGCTATAAAATAAGGGCCTTTCGGTTGTACTGAACGCAATGCTTCAATATAGCGGGTAGCCATATCCTCAATGCGATTTAGTGGAGTTTCCCCATCAATTCCAATAGGCTGTAGCCCATAAAGTGGCTGATTTATTCCCAATTGATGAGCTAATTCATAATAAGGAAAGACAACACCAAAGATTGGATGGACGCAGAATAAAGGTGGATTTGAACCATTTGCTTGAATCGGAACCAAAGGAGACCAAGCCAGAGAATCTGTTTTTGTATATAATGCAATTGCTAAACTTTCAATTGTTTGATTTAAAAACAGGTGAGATAAAGGTAAATCACGCTCAAACTGTTTGTTTATTTGGTCTAACAAACGTACAGCCAGTAGCGAATTTCCTCCTAAATCAAAGAAGTTATCATGAATACCTACATTCTCAACATTAAGGACTTCAGCCCAGATTTTTGCCAAGGTTGACTCAGTTAAAGTACGAGGAGCAATAAAGGCTTTATCGATTGAGCGCCTCTGACTCTCAACTGCTTTTAGCGCATAACGATCCACTTTGCCATTAGCCGTTAACGGCACAGAATCCAGAATTACAAAAGCTTTTGGTATCATGTATTCTGGTAATTTTTCTTTTAAGAATTGACGTAGTTCAATAATTGTTTTATCCTGCGCTGAGTTAGTAACAATGTAAGCTACTAAATGCTTATTATCATATAAATTGCCTTGAGCAATTACAATTGCTTTTTCTACATTATTGTGCTGACTTATAACTGTTTCAACTTCTGACAACTCAATGCGGAAGCCGCGAATTTTTACTTGATTATCGATGCGTTCTAAAAATTCAATATTACCGTCTGGTCGATATCTGGCTAAATCACCTGTCTTGTAAAGCCTTGCTCCTTTTTTACTATCAAAAGGGTTGGCAATAAACTTTTTAGCAGTTAATTCGGGACAGTTAAAATAGCCTCGTGCTAGTCCATCACCAGCAATGTATAATTCACCTAAAATTCCAATTGGTACAGGTTGTAAATGCTTATCTAATATATAAATTTCAGTGTTAGCAATTGGGCGGCCAATAGGCGGTTTTTCGCTCAAAGATTTAATTTCGGCAACAGTTGACCAAACAGTTGCTTCAGTAGGCCCGTAAGCGTTAAAGAACCTACGGCTAGGATTCCACCAACGTTTTACTATATCTTCAGAACATGATTCGCCTGCACAAATAATAGTTTGTAATGCGGGGAGAGATTCTGTAGGTAAAACTGCCAAAACCGCAGGTGGGAGGGTAACGTGAGTAATAGCTTTTTCGCGTAATAGTTGAAGCAAAGCTTTTCCAGGTAGAAGAGATTCTTTATTTGCTAAATAAAGAGTTGCTCCTGTCCGTAATGCCATTACAATCTCAAAAATTGAGGCATCGAAACTTAATGATGCGAATTGCAGAATGTGGTTACTCGCTTGTAAGTTAAAAACTTCAATCTGATCTGTTGCTAAATTAGACAGCCCTCGGTGTTCGATTAAAACGCCTTTTGGCTGCCCTGTTGAACCAGAGGTGTAGATGACATAAGCTAAGTTTTCAAGTCTTACGCAACTGTTTGGGTTTTCTCGGCTATGTTGTGTAATAGTTGCCCAATCTTTATCTATACTAATAGTTTGATTTGAGAATTCTGAAAAATGCTGAAGTAATTTTTCTTGTGTCAGCAATACTGAAACTTGTGCATCTTGCAACATGAATTTAAGACGCTCTTGAGGATAGCTGGGATCTAAAGGTAGGTATGCGCCTCCAGCTTTGAGGATACCTAATAGCCCGATTATCATTTCTGGCGTTCGCTCCACACAAATGCCAACTAAAGTTTCAGTTTCTACACCTCTTTTTTTGAGATAATGTGCAAGTTGATTGCTGCGTATATTTAACTCTTTGTAGCTAAGTTTTTGATTACCAAATGCTAATGCGATCGCATCAGGACTTTTTTCAACTTGTGCTTCAAATAACTGATGAAAACACTTTCCCTTTGAGTAAGCTTTCTTAGTGTCATTCCAATCAATTAATAACTGCTTTCGTTCTCCTTTAGTAAGCAAAGCTAAATCTGAAATACGCTCTTTTGGATTAGCGACAATACTTTCTAACAGTATTTGGAAATGCCCCAGCATTCGCGTAATGGTGCTTTGATCAAATAAATCGGTGCTATACACCACTTCTCCTTTGAGAGTTTCCAAGTCTCGCCATAGATGAAACTCTAAATCAAGCTTTGCAACTTTAGTGTCGAAGTCGAATAATGAAAGCTTTAACCCAGGTAACTCTAGTGCTTCAATGGGAGTATTTTGCAGACTAAATACGACCTGAAATAAAGGATGGCGGCTCAAATCTCGCTCTGGATGAAGTTCTTCTACCAGCTTTTCAAAGGGCAAATCTTGATGGCTGTATGCTCCTAAAGTTACCTCTCGCACTCGATTTAATAATTCTCGAAACGTCGGGTTCCCTGATAAATCGCTACGTAATACCAAACTATTGACAAAAAAACCGATTAACCCTTCTAGTTCGCTACGGTTGCGATTAGCGATCGCTGAACCTACTACAATATCGTCTTGCTGCGTATAGCGATAGAGCAAAATCTGAAACGCTGCAAGCATTGTCATGAACAAGGTTACATCTTCTTGGTAACTAAGTGCCTCTAGCGCTTGAGTTAAGGAGTGTGGTAGTTCTACAAATTGTTTTGCACCTCTGTAGGTTGAAACTGCTGGTCTTAGTCGGTCGGTGGGGAGATTCAGCACCGAAATTCCGTCTAATTGCTTTCGCCAATAAGCTAACTGCGTTTGTAAAGGCGAACAGCCGTTTTCCCCTACTGCTTGCAGCCACTCCCGTTGCCATTGGGCGAAATCTGCATACTGAATGGGTAATTTTGGCAGAAGCGTAGACGTCAGACATCGCTTATCTTCTACAAAGGTTTTATATAATACCCCCAGTTCTCTAATTAACACCCCAATTGACCAGCCATCGGCAACAATGTGATGTAGATTTAGCAGCAGCACATATTCTGCTTCATCTAGTTGTAGTAGCTTCACTCGCAGCAATGGCCCGGTGGTGAGATTGAAAGGATGTTGAGCCTCTGCGGTTGCGATTCGCCGTACTTGTGTCTCAGGTTCTTGGTCGAAATTGCGTATATCTATTAGGGGAAGAGGTATGGTTAAGCTGGGTGCGATCGCTTGCACTGGTTGCTGTTCTACGATCACAAACGTAGTGCGTAAGGTTTCGTGGCGACTGACAATTTCGTTGAATGTCTGCTTTAAGGCAGTAAAGTTGAGGGAACCTTTCAGGCAAAGTGCTGTTGACACATTGTAAAATGGATTGCCCGATGCTAATTGGTCGAGAAACCACAATCGCTGCTGGGCGAAAGAAGTAAGGAAGACAAAAACCTCTGCTTCTTCAGAAAAATTAAGTTCTTCATCACCCGTGAGGCTACTGAAAATAGACTCGCTCATAACAATTATTTAGTAAAATGGCATAACATCTGCGCTACTGGCGTGGTAACTATAATTGGCGCTGTCGGTCTATTTTAACTTGCTATTGCCCGGACTAAATCGACAGTTGTTCCAGCAGCCTAAAATAGGGCGATTAAATACTGCGGTAAATCCATCGACTTATAGTACTATATTTTAAGCTGTGATCGCTTGCAGACACTTCAAAAGCTATCGCTTCAATGCGCGTTTGAATCTGCCCAGCAATAGCAAGATTGCCCAGCGCATCGCAGCCAATCTGCTGGTTTCAATCCACCCAGTAGTAAGGGTTCATCCTGAGACAGGTGAACGCGCCTTATATGTGAATCCTGGCTTCACTTCGCATATTCTTGTCGTGATACGTCAAGAAAGCGACCTGCTGCTTGAGTTATTCTTCAACCAGATCACCAAGTCCGCCTACACCACCCGCTTACGCTGGAACAACGGTGACATCGCGTTCTGGGACAACCGTGCTACCTCACATTTGGCCCCTCAGGATCTAGATCATTTGGAAGTCGAGCGTGTGTTATATCGCACTACTATCACAGGCGATGTTCCAGTCGGGCCCGATGGTTTCCGATCGCAAGTGGTTGAGGGTGAGGCGTTCAATAGCGAATTACCAACCATCTTGAAGAACAAAGCCGAGAAATTGGAAACAGAACCAGTGCTTTCATAAGCTACAGAGTAGTAAACAAGGACTATGAAATGTGTTCGTAGCCTTGTAATTCGTAAGGGACTTCCACAAAAATAAATTATCCCAAATTATTGGTAAATTTGTAGGGGCGCAAAGCTGTGCGCCCCTATTAGTAGCAATATAAATTTATTTGCGTAGCGATCGCCAAAGCAATTGTTCAGGAATATCGCCACAGTCTATTCCCTGGCAATAACTATATCGTTGGACTTGATAACGGCATAAGCTTCTTTCCCCTCAGACAAATCTAACTCCTCTACCGATACTTTAGTGATAATCGAAATTAACTCAACTTTGTGAACAATCTCCAACGTTACCTCACTATTAACGGCTCCAGTAACAACTCGCTTAACAACACCCTTAAGAATATTGCGAGAGCTAACTTTGAGCGGTTTCTTTTGAATACTAATTTCTATCTCAGGTATTTGAGGGTAGATATCTTCCTCTTCTGTATTTATAGTTGGTAGCGAGTTTGATGGTGAAGAGTGTTGATTAAGACCACGTACCAGTTCCCTAAGAATCTCAGTCTTAGTTCGCTGAGACTGGTCACAAAACTCTTCCAAAATTTTTCGCTCCTCTTCTGAAGTTTGGAACGTGACCCACCCTTGCTCTTTTCTAGGCATATTTTACCGATATAGTTGGTTATATGTTGGTATGTTTGGTACTATTTTACCTAGCATCAATTTTATGGAAGAAACCTTTCAAACGCCTTTTCTATGAAAAGAAGACAAATTTTTGGCTTCCTGGGTATAGCGGTTGTTGGCTTGCTGTTAACAATTGGTTTACCGTTAGTGGCTCCTTCTCCTGTAATAGCACAATCAAACACCAGCATACTCGTGTCCGCCGCTGCCAGCTTAAAAGACGCGCTGGAAGAAATTAAGCCTTTGTACCAACAAAGTAAATCAGATATCAATATTAATTATAACTTTGGGGCTTCTGGTGCCTTGCAACAACAGATTGAACAAGGTGCGCCAGCGGACATCTTTATTTCTGCTGGCAAAAAGCAAGTGGATGCCTTACAAGAAAAAGGATTGTTGCTACCAGGTAGCCGTACTAACCTAGCAAATAACCGTCTAGTCTTGATTGTGGCTCAGGATGTTGTTGGCATCACTAGCTTCTACAATTTAACAGATAGTAAGATTAAAAAAATTGCGATCGGTGAACCCAGAAGTGTACCTGCCGGTCAATATGGGGAGCAAGTTTTAAAGAAGTTGAAGCTTTATGATGGCGTCAAATCAAAATTGGTTTTTGCTAACAATGTGCGTCAAGTTTTGGCAGCCGTAGAAAGTGGTAACGCCGAAACGGGTTTGGTTTATGCCACTGATGCCAAAATTTCTAACAACGTAAAAATTGTAGTCGCTGCTGATGATAAGTTTCACTCACCAATTGTCTATCCAGTGGCTGTACTCAAGAGCAGTAAAAATGCTTCTGCTGCTAAAGAATTTGTCCAGTTTTTATCTGGCAGTCAAGCCAAAACTGTACTCAGGAAATATGGGTTTCTCGTAAATTAAAGAGTTTAATACCAATTTTCTGTAAAACTGCACAAAATCAGGTTTGGTAAAACAAGGGGCTTAAGCCCCTTGTCTTGTATGCAACCTCACTTGACGCACTTCGGGAATATATAGGGCTAGTCGGTACTAAAAAAGTTGCGATCGCGGTCAATGCAGACATTCCCGATATTCAGGTGTTATTTGTCGATGAACACGATCCACAATCAACCCGCTTGGTGTCAAAGGAAGTGGCGAAATTGGCATTACTGGAACTGCCCCTGCGATCGCTAACGCTGTCTATCATGCCACAGGTAAGCGCATCTGTAATTTGCCAATTACATTAGACAAACTGCTGTAAATAGAAAATGCGTAGGCGTAGCCAACCGTAGGCATCGCCGAAACGATAAAAGCTCAATCACACGATTGGCGATCGTTACATTTAAGTTCTTTCCCCTTTAACCTTTTCCCCTCTTCGTGAACAGTATGAGCAAGAAGTTTATCCGCAGCAATGATAAGCTAAAACAAATCAGTAGAAGCCTCGGGGCTGATGATCCCTAAAGTAAAATTTGGTACTGTTAGCTCGGAATCACTCTACTTGCTGCGTCCATCACCGAGATGAGTAGTCGAACAGCCCGCTCCTACGCTTTCTTGTCGATTGCAGCGGCAATCGTCACTATTATCCTAAAATTTGGCGCTTACCTGCTAACCGGGTCAGTAGGTTTGCTTTCAGATGCGATTGAGTCAATTGTAAATCTCGTAGCAGCATTGGTTGCTCTATGGGCATTAACCTATGCTGATAAACCAGCCGATGCCGAACACGCCTTTGGGCATTCTAAAGCCGAATACTTCTCTAGTGGTACAGAAGGTGCGTTGATAATAGTGGCAGCCATTAGCATTGCTGTTGAAGCTTGGGGACGCTTGTTGCATCCAGAACCATTAACACAGCTTGGATTAGGGTTGGCACTCTCACTATTTGCAACCGCAATCAATGGCGTTGTTGCCTTTATCTTGCTAGGGGCAGGGCGACGGTTGCGTTCTATTACACTGAGGGCTGATGCTCACCACCTGTTTACCGATGTAGTGACTTCGGGTGGTGTGATAGTGGGAATCTTACTCGTCAAGCTAACAGGCGCTCTCGTACTTGATCCAATTGTTGCACTGATAGTAGCAGCAAATATTACTTGGACAGGATTTCGTTTACTGCGCGAAACCAGTAGCGCGTTACTGGATGCAGCTTTGCCTAAAAAAGAAATTGACGCAATCAAAAGCATTCTTAACGAGTACAAACGTCATGACATCCAGTTTCATGCCTTGCGAACCCGCACTGCTGGAACCCGCCGCTTTGTTTCCTTTCATGTTCTTGTGCCTGGATCTTGGACAGTGCAACAAGGGCATGATTTGTGCGAAGCAATTGAGCTTGCTATTCTTGGGGTGCTGCCTTTAACCCACGTTACAACTCACCTGGAACCTGTAGAAGATCCAGTTTCTTGGCAAGATTTAGAGTTGGAGCGTCCGAGCAATCAGTAAATGCGTAGGCGTAGCCAGCCGTAGGCATCGCCAAAACGATGAAAGCTCAATCATACGATTAGCGATCGCTAATTTTCAAACTCAATCGCTTCCAGCGAGCGGTTGCGCCATCGCAACTTGCTTTTTGCGAGAAGGACGTTTGCGTTGTGAATGCATCAACTTGCATTGTGAATGCATCTTGCGGAGTATATTTAAAAACACACCTTAGCTAGAGTTTCTGTGCCAGATAGCAGTGATACGATACGGCTCATTCCTGTTGTTGCTTGTAAAAGACAATTATGAAAATCAGTAGACGCAGCTTGTTAAAAACTGCTTCTGCTTCGGAATTTGTGGCAGCATTACTTGCAATTTTGCAAGTGTGAGTTACATCTATTGCTGAGTCTGTCCATTGAAAGATGTATTTATCCTCAAAGCCTTGAAATGTTATAGGAAGGTACTAAGAGACTGACTTAAATATATGGCGTTGCAGAACAGTGGGATGAATTGAGGCAAGCAGGGGAGGCAGGGGAGGCAGAGGAAGCAGGGGGAGAATTTTAGAAGTTGCCAAATCATCCCGCAAATATGCAACGCCAAATATATTTTGTGTCGGATCGTGTTCAGATTTTTTTGAGAAAACAACAGTTAATCAAGGATGAGGCGAAGAGAATGAATCAGCATTAATCCAAGATTTTGAGTTACAAGCAGGAGTAATCGTTAAATCATAACTGTTTGTAGCTTACTTAACTGTGCGATCGCGCTTGTTTATGGTTCGAGTTTCAAGATATAGCCTTTATTTAAGGAGAGCATTGATTATGTCCAATTTCAAAATATTCTCTAGTGGTGTAGTTGCGATCGCTTTATCTCTGGCGACTGGTTGCACACCAACTACTCCCTATGACCAGATTACATCAGAAGTTCCATCTGCTGTGCCTGTACAAGGGACTGAGAGTCCATCCCCAACTGCATCACCAACTGGCTCACCAACTCCATCACCAACTGGCTCACCAACTGCATCACCAACTGCATCCCCAACTGCATCACCAACTGGCTCACCAACTCCATCAGGGCAAAATAACCTCAGTTCTTCAGACAGACAGTTCATGATTCAAGCCGCTCAAGATGGTTTAGCAGAAGTCCAACTAGGACAACTGGCATCACAACGTGCAGCTAGCAATGCGGTAAAAAAGTTTGGAGAGCTTATGGTTCAACATCACACCCCAGTGAACAATCAACTTAAACAGTTGGCGGCTCAAAAAGGTGTGACGTTGCCAACTAGTATCGGCACAACAAATCAGCAAATCAGGGAACGCTTATTGAAACTTTCTGGTGCCACTTTTGATCGCGAATATATGAATCAGATGGTTAAAGAGCATGAAAAAGATGTCTTTGCATTTCAAACTGAAGCTCAAGACGGACAAGATCCAGACGTAAAAGCATTTGCGGCTCAAGTCTTACCAACCCTCCAAGAACACCTGCAACAGGCTCGTTCCATTGTTAATCCTGGAAGTTCAACTAGCAGCCCAACTCCAACCAGTACCCCATAAGGCAATACTGTTCAATTCACTGGTTCCCAGCCTCCAAGCTGGGAACGAGGCGAAGTTCATATATTAGCTTTGCAAGTCGATGCGCTGGCTTTGCAGGGATTGATTTAAGAAGACAACGGGCAACATTAAGGCAATGAACCGCGGTTATTTTTCACATGACTTATGCTCACTAATCCTAAGTAGCACTAGCTCAGAAAAGACTTAAAACAGGGCATTTTTAAACAAGTTGAATGTCTAGATTAGCTTGAAAACCAACAGGCTTATTTTCAATAATGGCAAATCTAGCTTCTTGGAAGAACAAAGAACCACTTAGGGCATCATAACTGAAATCATTGATTAAAATAGCGCCAAACCCTCCTTGAGAAACCTGGATTTTGTCACCTTCAATAGCTTTGAAGTCTTTAATAATATCAACACCCTCTAATACGTTGGTAAAAACAAATTTATCTGCACCTATTCCACCAGTGAGAGTATCGTTACCATTTCCACCAGAGAGTATGTCATTGCCATCTTTGCCAGAAAGTGTATCGTCACCACCATTACCAAATAACAGATTATTTTGCCTATCCCCAACAAGGGTGTCACCTTGATTTGTACCTTTGATATTATCAAAGTTTATAAATGTGAAATTAGCTGTGTTTCCACCAGGAAGATTATTTACTACGAAACTTTGAGTTTCCAGGTTGGCGTTGACTGAGAGATTAGATAAAAATGAAAAGGGTATTGAAGGAGCAATTGAGGCATCTATAGTGTTATTTACAGCATTAGCATCAACAACAAGCTTTTCAATATTGCCAAGGATATCTGTACCTAGTCCACCACCTTTTTTAAGAGTTCCATCAATGAATATGGTAGAGCTTTGACCCAATTTCCTGTAATCAGCCGTATCAATACCATCTCCACCATTTAAAGTATCGTTGCCTGCACTGCCTCTAATAATGTCATTGCCGCCACTGCCAGATAATTGATTATCCTGAACGTTACCAGTAATTGCGTCATTTTGATTTGTACCAATTACATTTACAAAATTTTTCACCTTGACTACTATTGGTGGTGAACCGACAACTTTGATTTCTAATCTTTCTTTAGATAAATCAGCTACTATTGATACATTTGTGCTACCAGAAGTACCATCAATACTGTTAGCCTGTCCTGTAGCACCGATCACAGTTTCAAAGAAATCTTTAAAGGTATCAGTTCCAATTGCACCTTTTTGGATAACCACTGGCTGGACTATTATAGGTTGTTCTAAGTCACTGTAATCAATGATATCGTTACCATTTCCACCGGTAATGGTATCATTA
Organism: Nostoc flagelliforme FACHB-838; assembly: GCF_014698065.1. GTDB lineage: Bacteria > Cyanobacteriota > Cyanobacteriia > Cyanobacteriales > Nostocaceae > Nostoc > Nostoc flagelliforme_B. The sequence goes on along the minus strand of NZ_JACJSI010000076.1, from coordinate 5,588 downwards.
CCACTACTGGCGATAAATGTGTCATTTCCATCAGTTCCGACTAAAATGTCGTCTCCATCACTGCCTATAATTAGTGCCATAATCTTGCTTTACTTTTTTGTAAGTAACTGCTGTATAGTAACGTGATAGTGACCCGTTATCAAGCACAAAGCACTAAAAAAAGATGAAACTGAGTTAACTTGCCCAAGCAGCGGTCTTTCAGTGTTCATATCGATGGTGATTTCATTTGTTGTTCAAAGCAAAATTTAATAGATATAAGTCAAGGATGAATTTTACAGTGTAATAAATTCCAATTACATGAATCCGCTTTCCTTTTTATCTGCTAACTCTCATGATAAATAATTCACTCAAGTTGGCAATTATCCTGCGGGACATGAATTCATCGGTATTTTCGCTTATCTTGGATAGCAGAACACTGCGATGCAACAACGCGGTCAGTGTAATGCATATACTGTAATCTGGCGTTGCAGAACAGTGGGATGAATTGAGGCAAGCAGGGGAGGCAGGGGAGGCAGAGGAAGCAGGGGGAGAATTTTAGAAGTTGCCAAATCATCCCGCAAATATGCAACGCCTGTAATCTTTAACTGGCGGCGAATCGACTTGTGTTTGACATTATTCGACAAGAAAACCGATCATTGCTTGTGAATATGCGGGTACATTAGGTGCACCCGCTCTATTTAGTCAGAGATTTTTTTCAAAGCAGCAAGCTTTGAAAGAAACTTCAGGAGCAAAAAAAGTTATTAATAATAACCTCAATGAAGTGTTTTCCATTCCCTTTCCACTGGGTGATATCGATATTGATACACCAAAGAATTACGAACAATTGCTTTCAAATACCACAGCGCGGAACTAACTTACGCTAATTGTCTAAGTACAGTTTTGCGTAAAAACGTAGCGTTTTCAATGCAGGGGAACGCATTGGCAATGCAAGCCGTGCATTAACAAAGCGGCCGACGCATTCATTGTCATTGCAGGGTATTGCCAAATTTAACTCGCTACGAATTAAAGAAATTCTGTACTAAGAAGCTGTTGACTGCAATTTTTCTAATCGTGCTAGTACTTCTGAACTATGAATGGTTGGGTTGACTTTGACAAAAGTCTCGCGCAAGACACCTTGAGGATCGATGATAAAACTGTGGCGCATTGATAAAAAGCCGAGCCATGAACCGTAAGCTTTACTCACTGAACCATCGGTGTCAGCTAACAGAGGGAAGTTTAGCCCCTCTGAATCACAAAATTTGGCGTGGGAATCAATGTTATCAGCACTAACGCCAATAATCTGAGCGTTTTTTTCGAGGTATTGGGGTAAGTCTTGCTGAAAACGACGAGCTTCTATAGTACAGCCAGAGGTGAAGTCTTTAGGATAAAAGTATAAGACTAGCCATTTACCGCGCAAGTCAGAGAGAGAAATTTTGCCATCACCTGTGTTAGTTGGCAAAGTAAACTCTGGTGCGGGTTGATTAATTGCAGGAAGCTTACCACCCATAGCATTAGCAGCAGGGGTAAAATTCAGCCAGCTGATGATAGAAATACAGCTGGCAAATAATATGCTTAAAAAAGTGCGGCGGGAAATCATCATGCAAACCAGAATCACAACTTTACACAAGTTTACAATTCTTGGTTGCGAAAAATCTCACTCTAAGTGAGATTCGGGTGGGGTATCTGTGCTTTCGATGTATTGGCTATCTAAGAGAAAAGCTCCTCTAGCAAAGCGAATACCCCAATATCCCCCAGGTCTGCGATCAATAACTATACCTTCTTCACCAATGTGAATCACATTAGGGGGGCGCAGCATGGGCATAGGTTCAGCAGTTTTGACATAAGCTGGTAGCGCCACAACACGGACTTTACTACCAATTGTGAATTCTTTGGACATCTTAATCAAGCTAGGAGTTTTGAATTAACTCATAACTCATAACTAGCTTTAAAGTCTACTAAATTGGTCATGGGGCATGGGCGTTGGTATAAATAGGGAAAGGGAAAGGGGATAAAGTTTTTCCCCTTTCCGCATCTTCTGCAAGAAGTCTATTAAAACAATTCGCAATTTGCAATGACGCTCGTTCCTCTCTACGAGAAGCTGCGCGAACGCTAACGCAATTACGTTTTGTGACGGGGATTTAGATTTAGGCTTCAATTTGGGCTGCTTGATAGAAGCTTGCAACTTAAACCCCAAACTTTGTTAATTTTTAACTATGGTTTACAATCCTTAGACATCAGCCAAGTTAACTATTTTTTGAAAAGTTATTATTGGGGATTGCCTTGCTGACGGCGTGAAGGAGCATTTTGACGGAATTGTTCTAATTTTTGCAGTTGTTCCGGGGTGAAGACTGCTTGAATCTGTTGTTTTTCAGACTCGCGGATTTGTCGCATTTGGGTTTTCTGTGTTTCACTCAGATTTAAGTCTGCAAAATCACCCTTTCCTCGACGTTGACCGGGTTGCCGTTGGCCTTGACCTGCTTGCCGTTGAGCCTGACGCGCTTGCTTTGCCGCCTCTAATTTTACCTTTTGTTCTGGGGTCAAAACTGCTTCAAATTTGGCGCGGCTATCGCGGCGAATTGTCTGAATTTGAGTTTTTTGGGCATCTGTTAGATTTAAGTCTTTCCAAGGGCCTTTTTGTCTTTGTGGAGTTTGTGCCAGTAACACAGGTGAAGGAGAAGCTGTTTGGGCATGAACAGCAAAGGAGGTTGCACTTAAAGTTAGAGCGAGAGCGCAGGGCGCACACTTCGTGAACGCTCCAGCGACTAGCGATAATGCTTTGAGTTTCATGACTTGTTTTGTAGGTTTTCCTGGTTGGATGTCACCATCATAAGAACTTATCTTCAGTAGTTACATGAGGAGAAAGTCATGGTTTTACCTATGACTTTAGTCATGATTGAATTTTGACAAACATGATTGACAATAAATAGTTAGGACGGTAAAAGTTAGGAAGCACGAAAATTTTGATTATGATTAATTTATAAGCCATTACTTAGCTTATTACCTAACGGTATTATTTTTGTAAGTTACTTTTAATTTCTCATACAGCGAAAAGTGGAAGTAGCAGAAGCAATTACCAAAAATTCGGAATTTCTATCTAACTTATAACTGGAGCAACGCGGCTAATGAGTCGTCCGATTCAAATTAAGAAGCATCCTTTTCCATCTCTGCTTTATCTGGAGTGGTCATTACTAGCAATCACCGCATTAACAGCCTTTATACCACCTCCGTTACGTCGTTTTCGCCCTAAGCCTCCAGAACTATCAATTTGTGGTGCATTTCCAGACTTTTTAGCTTGTAGCATATTGCCAGAAATATCAATTTTTAGCCTGATTATTTTTGCGGCAATGGGCTTAAAATTACCCAGGAATAAACAAAGAGCTAAGTTAATATACACAGGTATTGAATTCTTTTTGATTTTAACTATTGGACTTTTTGGAGAGAGATTTTCTCGGCTTTTCCCCTTTCTTTACATAATTTTAGTTACTCGCAGTTGTCTAATTTTTCAGTTACCTGGGCGTTTATTCGTTACAAGTTTGTCATTTGCATTATTTTTAGTTACTACACAACTAAAATATCAGTTATTTAATTTTCAAGCATCGCCACAGGCACAAGAGCGATATCGATTTTTAATTTTGAATTCGTCGCTGGTATTTGGCTTAAGTTTGGTTTTTGTGTTGTTAATGATGAATGCAGTATTGTCTGAACGGCAAAGTCGAGAAAAGCTAGCTCTTGCTAATGAAAAACTCCGTCAATATGCCACGCGAGTTGAAAATCAAGCTACCTTAGAAGAACGCAACCGCATTGCTCGTGAAATTCATGATTCATTAGGACATTCTCTAACTGCTTTAAATCTACAATTAGAAACTGCTTTAAAATTGTGGCAATCTAACCCAGGTAAGGCTGAAACATTTCTCGCAACTGCAAAGGAATTAGGTTCTAAAGCGCTAAAAGATGTCCGTCAATCTGTTTCTACTATGCGTTCTAATCCTTTACAAGAACAGTCTTTAGAACGTGCGATCGCTAGTCTTTCAGAAAACTTTCATCGCTCTAATGGTATTTTACCAATTTATCAAATTAACCTAGAATATCCTCTACCACCTGAAATCAATACCGCTATTTACCGGATTACTCAAGAATCATTGACAAATATATCTAAATATGCGTATGCAACAGAGGTTAAACTGGAACTGACTACTACAAGAGGCAATTTGCGATTGATAATTCAGGATAATGGTAGAGGTTTTGATTTAGGGCAAAATACTACTGGTTTTGGACTTCATAGTATGCGCGATCGCACTTTAGCGCTGGGAGGTGAGTTTAACATTAATAGCGCTCCTGATTCTGGTTGCAAAATAACAGTTAATATTCCTTTAACGAGGTTGACATGATGATTAAAGTATTGCTAGTAGATGATCAAGGTTTAATTCGTCAAGGATTAAGAGCGTTATTAGAATTAGAACCAGATTTAGAGATAGTAGGAGAAGCAGAAAACGGTGAACAGGCGATTAATTTAGTTGCTGAGTTCCACCCAGATGTAGTATTGCTGGATATCAGAATGCCGATTATGGATGGAGTTGCAGCCACGCGGGAGATTCAAAAACGTTTCGCCAAAACTAAAATTTTAGTACTGACGACTTTTGATGATGATGAATATGTATCAGCAGCTTTGCAAAATGGAGCAATGGGTTATTTATTGAAAGATACACCCTCAGAAGAATTAGCTGTTGCTATTCGGGCCGTTTATAAAGGATATACTCAATTAGGCCCAGGTATAGTTAAAAAACTATTGACTCAGTTTTCTAATGGTACACCAACCCATACACCGCCTGTACCGTCTAGTTTAGCTGAACTTACTCCGAGAGAAAAAGAGGTTTTGCGGTTAATTGCAACAGGCGCTAGTAACCGAGAAATTGCTCAGGAACTTTACATTTCTGAGGGGACGGTAAAAAATCATGTTACTAATATTTTAAACAGATTAAATTTGCGCGATCGCACTCAAGCTGCAATTTGGGCAAATACATATTTATCGTATTTGAATGAATCAAGTTAAGTAATTCATAATTCATCATGTTTATTTAAATAGATCCAAGCATTCATTTTTTAAAACGCCTTTGGTGATTTTGATGTTTCTAAATGACTTAGCGATCACTTCTTCGCAAGATATATTAATTTGTGATTGATTTACATTTATTAAATCTTGAATAGAAGCACCATATACAATTTCTGATAAACCACTCCAAACACAAGCGGTTGCACACATTGGACAAGGTTCCCCAGTTGTATATATGCTATAACCTTCTAAAGAGAGATTTTTAAGTTTAGCTGTTACACTACGAATGACATTGATTTCTGCATGGGCTGATGGATCGTTGTCTCTCCTCACAGTATTATGAGCTACGGCCACAACTTCGTTATCTTTAACAATTACGGCACCGTAAGGCGCATCACCTTTTTTTGCTTCTGCCAATGCTAAATGCATAAAATATTCTGGATTCATATAGGACTCCTATTTGATTTTTGAAAAAGCTCCGTACATCTGAAGAGTGGCAAAATCAAAGGTAGTGTGTCGAATAAACCATTCAAAATCCATGTCAAATGTGAGAATGTTG
>NZ_JACJSI010000075.1 GCF_014698065.1 Nostoc flagelliforme FACHB-838 | reverse complement strand
GATACTAAGTTCCCAGCAGATGATTTTTGCGTCATATATCATATTTTATAACGCCGTGTCTACCAATCTACATTCTGATTTTTTCTTTCTACCCCGATTTACCGAGCGGATACCTATCAAACATCTGCTGACAAGTTTTTTGGAGGACAGTATCTAGGTATTCATTATAGGCAGGCTCACCCATGTCAGTAAATTCCGGCAGATCCGCAAAATGATCCATATAAAATAGCCAGATATCGGACAAGTCTGCGTCATTAGTGAGTTTTTGCTTAAGTTCTTGCAATCGGTCGATATTCATATTGTGGATATTGAGGAGATGGGGCAAACAGACAGTACTGTTAAAAAATTATCAATTATTTTTACGTTAATCGGGGATAAAGAATTGTCACCAAAGGGTTCTACGAAATGGTGACGGACTTAGAACAAGAGACTAGTGCTAGTGTACTATAGGATTTCTAATTTAGGATTTAATTTGCTCGTGGCATAGTGCGTAAAAAATGAGACTGCTTGTGGTGGGGCTACCCTTGGGACAAGAATCTGTCGCTAGAACCAGGAAAATAGTTCACGTTGATATGGATGCCTTCTACGCATCGGTAGAGCAGAGGGATAACCCTAGCTACCGAGGCAAGCCGTTAGTCGTCGGTGGCAGTCCGAATCAGCGAGGCGTAGTTGCAGCCGCCAGTTATGAAGCCAGAAAATTCGGTATTCACTCAGCAATGCCTTCAATAACTGCGATCGCTCGTTGCCCTGGGCTAATCTTTGTCAGACCGAGATTCGACGTTTACCGAGAGATTTCCACTTCAATCCACGCTATCTTCAAACGCTATACTGACTTAGTGGAAGGGGTTGCATTAGATGAAGCATATTTGGACGTTACTGAAAATAAGCAAAGTATCCCCTACGCTTCTACTATCGCAAGACACATCAAAACTGCAATTTTCCAGGAAACTCAGTTGACGGCAACCGCAGGCGTGTCAATTAACAAGTTTCTTGCAAAAATGGCATCAGGACAGAATAAACCCAATGGACTGACGGTGATTTTACCGGAGGATGCGATCGCATTTGTAGAGCAGCTGCCGATTGAGAAGTTTCACGGCATTGGAGAAGTGACGGCGGCGAAGATGCATTCACTGGGGATTGATACTGGCGCAGATTTGAAAATGCGATCGCTCTTGGAGTTAATACACCACTTTGGTAAAGCAGGTCATTATTACTACAAGATTGCCAGGGCAGAAGATGACCGACCAGTTGAAGCGAATCGGGTTCGCAAGTCCGTTGGTGCAGAAACCTCGTTTGCACAGGACTTAAGCGATGTCGGTCAGATGTTGCAAGAACTTGAACAGATTGCCCAAATCGTCGAGCAACGGTTAGAGCAGCACGAAACGCGTGGCCGCACATTAACATTGAGTGCGATTCGTTCAGTCTAAACCGAGTAATCGGGGGATGACTGGCTTTGATTGAGTAACCCATAAAGGGTGGAGTTCGCACTTTAAGCCTCAATCAATGACAACTCACTATCCATGTAGGTGTGGAAATCTAGCCGAGCCAACAGCTAAGAAAGCTAGAAGAGAAAGGGAAAGATTGAAGTTACCAACTTGAATTATAACCCAATCAAAATACACCAAGTCCTACTGTCCCGGTGCGGGATTAAAAGCACACAAACTACCAGAATTATGGTAGCCCCTACATCCGAGACTGATTATCAAAGGTGTAAAGCGGGGGTGAAAGCAGAAATAGGTGGTAATTGCTGAAAGCACCTACTGCAAGCAAGAGTCTATGGGTAGAACAAGCAAAGTGTCATCTGAACCATCGTCATAATGTACCAAGGGTTATAAAGCTAGTGGCATAAACCACCCTACTTGGAACGGGAAAATCCGACAAAGGTAGAGACTATCAGGATTTCAGGACCGCGATAGCGCACCTCTCGCAACCTCGGTGGATAGACACGCCCTAAAGACTCAATTATGGATACTGGGAACGAAACAACCCTTCATGCTCTCCTGAAATTGGTAACAGGTAGGTATCAGCCATAAGACATGAAGGCGCAGGATGACTCAAGAAGCAAATGCCTAACCCGAATTAACGGGTAATGCCTTAAAAAGGGATGGCGTAATTGCCGGGATAAGCAGACGTGAGCCGCAGTGTGGGAAAACTAGAGGTAACAGTAGCAATGCAAAAGCCTAATTTGGATTCAGAACAACTGAATACCGAGGGATGGAAAGACATCAATTGGCGACAAGCCGAAAGATATGTTTTTAAGTTGCAAAAACGCATCTACGCTGCTTCCCGCCGTGGCGATGTCAAGCAATGCCGTAAACTCCAGCATACGCTGATGAGGTCTTGGTCTAACAGGGTGTTAGCGGTACGACGGGTTACACAGGACAACCAAGGTAAAAAGACGGCAGGTGTGGATGGACTAAAATCACTGTCCCCAAAAGCACGTCTTGAACTTGCAGGGCAATTAAAACTAACTGGAAAGTCCAAACCCACCCGTAGAGTATGGATTCCAAAACCAGGAAGAGAAGAAAAACGCCCACTAGGAACACCGACAATGTACGACCGCGCACTACAAGCCGTAGTAAAAGCTGCACTTGAGCCAGAATGGGAGGCAATTTTTGAACCAAACTCCTATGGCTTTAGACCCGGAAGGTCATGCCACGATGCGATAAAACAAATTAAAAACTGTATTCAAGGCAAGGCTAAATACGTGTTAGACGCGGATATAGCCAAATGTTTTGACCGCATCAACCATGAAGCACTGCTCCAAAAGTTGAACATCTTGGGCAAAGTCAGGCAACAAATTAAAGCCTGGTTAAAATCCGGGGTGATAGACAAAGGAGCATTTACTGCCACATTTGAGGGTACGCCGCAAGGTGGGGTCATCTCTCCACTATTGGCAAACATAGCCCTCCACGGTTTAGAAAATCACCTGATAAAATATGCCGAAACATTACCTGGAAGAAAGCGGGAGAACCGCGATAATCTTGGATTTATAAGGTACGCAGATGATTTTGTGGTTCTCCACAAAGATAAAGCCGTTGTCCAAAGATGTCGAGAAATTATCTCGGAATGGTTAGCTGGTATAGGACTTGAATTAAAACCTGAAAAAACCAGGCTAACTCACACATTCCTACCGGAATTAAGCGAGAATGGTAAAGCCGGATTCGACTTTTTGGGTCATCACATCCGACAATACCCTGCCGGGAAATACCGGAGCAATATAAACTCAAAAGGTAGAATATTAGGTTTTAACACACTCATCACCCCATCCGCGAAGGCAAGTAAGGCTCATACTGAGGAAATCGGAAAGATCATCAAAAAACATAGGTCAACTCCCCAAGCAGTTCTCATAAAAGACCTTAACCCTGTCATAAGGGGATGGACTTCTTTCTACACAAAATCCGATGTCAAAAACGTTGGAGAATTATCTAAACAAGATTACCTCACATACCTGAAACTTCGACGATGGGCAAAACGCCGATGTGGAACAGCAAAAGCAGGTTTAGATAAATACTGGACTTCCATAGATGGTGATAACTGGGTATTCGCAACCAGGGAGGGGACAGCGAACCCCCTCCGGTTATTAAAACACAGTCAGTTTGAATGCAGTAGCACTGATTATGTAAAAGTTAAAAGCGATAAAAGCCCCTACGATGGCGACACAGTTTACTGGAGTAAAAGACTAGGGATACACCCCCAAATGCCTAATCGTAAGGCTAAGTTACTTAAGCTACAATTGGGTAAATGTCCTTGGTGCAGCTTAAGCTTCCAAGAATGGGATGTTTTAGAAGTAGACCACATCATCCCCAGAGCCATTGGCGGCAAGGATGAGTACAAAAATCTGCAATTATTACATCGGCACTGTCACGACGAAAAGACCGCACTTGACTTAATAGAAATTCGGAAAAAAGACCACTCAAAATTCCGCGAGAAACTTTCTCAATTTTGGAATAAATCTAACTGGGAGTGGATATATGATATTCCTAATTTCATAGGTCAAAAGGTGAGGGAGTCCGACTTGACAAATGGATAACACACTGAGTAGCCGTGTGCGGTGAAAATCGCAAGCACGGTTCCGAATGGGAGGGGTGATGCAGTAATGCACACCTCGACCCTACCAAGTTAAATTCTCTGACTATCAGCAGTTAACCCGCAGTAAAACAATGCTTGCTCCCATCAGTGAACTATCTACGATTTTCGAGATAGCCAAAGCATTGTTTGAGTCGATTGATCTGGAGAATCGGAGCATTAGGTTGTTGGGCATTTCCTTGTCCAATTTGGATAACGCCAAACAAACCCAAGTAATTCAATTGCCACTATTTCAAAATGCAGGCATTATATCTTAGCGTAGGCTAGCAAGAACCGCAGGCATAGTGCTGTTTAAATAATTGACTCACCCACGACAAAAATCATCAACCCTCAACTCGCGCCACACATCAGACGGTTGCCACCCGGAGTTACCCACAGAGCGGAGGGGACGATAGTGTTCAGAAATGTATTCAGATTCGGAAACATAGTCTTCAATGTACACAGGTGGATTTGGTTCAATTACTGGTTCAGGAATATTTTGGCTCTCAGGAATCTCAATAGGTTCAGCCGGTGTTGGGGTTACTTCTGTTTTCTTGCGAATTGGGTTAGGGTTTTTTTTGATGAGTCGTTTCATATCTATAGGAATCATTCGGCTTTCCACAAAGAACGGATATCCCAGAATACAAGAAGTTCTCAGCGAATCAGAGACATTTTGCCAAAAAGTTGTATGGGCGTGGATTGCTTTTTAGGGACAAAAGCCAGCTTAATTTGGCATTAATACAACTCGATCGCTGTACCCCTCAAGTCACCCATTCAGATAATAGTTGCTCAAAATGACTCTTTTTTCTTCTCTGTATACAAAGGCGAAAATGAGAAGTTGATTGTCTCTAGGGTTGCGATCGCTGCCATTGAGCAGTGCCAATAAATTTATATATTCTATTGAGATGAATAACTCAGTAACTGGCTACAACTATTTATTTACTTTTCCATGACTTGGAAAAAATCTTTAATTATTTTTTAATATTTCCATTAAGTGATGTCCTCAAACCCTTACAGCCTCTTACTACTCTAGATACAAATTAACTATTTCTTCTCAAGTATCTTTAGGTAGAACTTATAAATTTATAGAATTCGTAGGATTTTAAACGGAAACTTATTTTAGTTGATGTAGTTTCAAAATAAGACTTATATTATCTGTTGAACAATGCCAAGTAGTTACTTTACATCAGTACAAGAGAGAGAAAAAATATTTTGCACAGAATTGGTTAAGTACGGTGTGGAGTATGAAAAAGCGGTTATAGCAGCTAAAATTATAGCTTCTGGGCAAGGGGATGAGCATTTATCACCCTCAGAGATAGAAATCGTTAAAGATGCTTGCAAAAAGTGGTCAGAACAGAATCAGCGCTTAAAGCGTTTGAAAGCTGTTGTAAATCAAATTTAGTTTAAGTTGAAAACAAGTTTCATGCAGTACCCAGGAAGTAATAGGAACAATCAGCCCAATTTCATCAGCATAATAAATAGTTAGACATCAATAACAAGGTGTTCGACTATGAGAGTTATTGAAACAGAGCGTTTAGTTCTTCGGCGGCTGACAGTTGAAGATAGCGAGTTCATTCTTGAGATATTGAATGACCCTTTGTGGTTGCGCTTTATTGGTGATAAAGGCGTGAGAAGTCTTGATGATGCTCGTAAATATATTTTAAAGAATCCGGTTGCTATGTATGAGCGTCTAGGCTTCGGGTTGTATTTGGTTGAGCTAAAGGAGAAGAGCGTCTCGATTGGAATTTGCGGTTTGATAAAAAGAGATTCCTTGGAGGATGTGGATGTTGGGTTTGCCTTTCTTCCTAAGTTTCGGGGAAAAGGATACGCCTATGAATCTGCTTCTGCTGTTATGATGTATGGGAGAAAAACCTTTGGCTTAACTCGTATTGTCGCTATCACTACACCGGACAATTATGGTTCAGCAAAGCTACTCAAAAAACTAGGACTAAGCTTTGAGCGAATGATTAAACTATCTAATGATAGTAAAAGTGTTAGTTTGTTCATTTCTGATGTCTAACAATTGCAGTGTAACGCATTAAAGAAAGCCGCTCATGCTAAGTTCGAGTTTTTAGCAACCTTTGATCGCAATCGTTATGCCGCGAATTTCAGTTACCGTCATAAGCATTTCACAAGCTCATCAATGATTGCAATTGTGTGTCTGAACTATCCCAATTCTTGAAGAATTGGGATAGTTGATCTTTTAACGCTTCAGCAGTGTGAATAAGATTAGACTCTTAAGCTGTTTTTAGCTTCATGGCAAGGTCATCTGTCAGCCAAAAAGCTAAATGACTAAAATTCTTCACTTTACATTTGATGATTTGGGACTATGAGTCATACTAAAAAAAAGCTCATGATTCTAGCGATTGCTAACTATATTTCCAAGCAGCCATTTGGTTAAAGAAATAGTTGAAACTGGGTTGACATTATTGGTGAAAATTTATTAGTAAGGAGGTGAAGTCATGAACCAGTCTCAGTCGGAAGACAAAAATAAATTCCTTTACCCTCGTGGTCGCTACTACGGGCAAGTTAAACCAGAAAACTTAGTGTTTAATGCTAACTTGCAAGAATTTGCTCAAAAAGTTGGCATAATCACCAGTTTAGAAAGCAATGGTAAGCTTGACCCAGAAGATGCTTATCAGCAAATTAAGGGGCTTTGGAAACAGTTAGAACACAGTAAGAAGGAACTGGGAATTGGTGAGGAGCCATCGGCAACAGCCTGAAGTTATTCTAATTTAGGGGTAATTATTTCAAACTCATTGTGCCTAAGTGATAGTAAATACATTTTATACTTTCACAAACTAGAGACATCACAACAACCATCTATTAAGCTGTTAATAATTGTTAACGAGCCTCCTAAAGAACAACTTATGTCTTGAGATGTATTGCTTTTTTGTCGAAACTATGCATAAGTATATAAAGGACTTTATAAAATGTGTGCAATATGGCGTTTCATCAGCAATACGTCAGTATTGAGCAGCCAGCCATGAGTCAATTGATTCGAGAACTCCGGCAAACTCTAAAGCTGACCCAGGAGAAGTTTGCGGTTAAGCTTGGGGTGTCCTTCCCAACAATTAATCGCTGGGAAAAAGGACATGCGACTCCCTCTCCTTTAGCCTTTAAGCAAATTGAGATACTTTTGAATCAGCTATCGGAGTCAGATGATGCCACGGTACGAGAACGCTGCCAGTCCATGCGAAGGAAGTACTTTTTATAAGGAATTAAACGCATGAGGGCAGGGAAATTCAGGACAATAGCTGAGAAGTTGTTTGGTGAGGGCGGTGAGTTGGGGGCGTTGCTTCACTCGCACGATTGGTCGCAAACGCCATTGGGTGCTGTCGAAACCTGGTCAGACGACCTGAAAACGGCAGTGCAGATTTTAGTAACTGAACTTGATCAAACTAAGCCATTCCTCAAGACGCAGCCAGATACCCAAGAGCAAAAGAATGGCTCTGCTGAAGCCGCCTTACACCAAGCGAATCAACTCAATGCGTTCCGAGTCAAACTTGCCGATGCCCTTCGTCCGCTCACCGATGCTTCAGAGATACAAGCGCTCGCCGCTCGTACTTTGGGTGAGTCTTTGGGAGTAACTCGTGTTATTTACATCGAAGTGGTGTCGGATGGTAAGGAGGTTATCGTTCATCCCAACTACACTAATGGTGTAGCCCAGTTGAGGGGGCGATACCGCCTGGAAGACTACCGACGCAACCTAAGCACCGATCATCAGGCTGGGCACACCCAAGTTGTCATTGATATTCCCAATAATACGGAATATACGGATGCCCAAAAGACGAGATACGGTGAAATCGATATTGCTGCATACATTGATGTGCCACTGATCAAAAACAATCAATTCGTTGCCCTGCTTGCGGTTCAACAATCCACACCGCGTCAGTGGACAAAAACCGAGGTCAAACTGGTTGAAGAAACCGCAGAACAGACGTGGGCAGCCGTTGAACGTGCCTATGCCGAAGCAGCCCTGCGCGAGTCGGAAGCCAAATATCGCACCTTGTTTGAGTCGATCGATGAGGGCTTTTGCATCGTCGAAATGCTGTTTGACGAGAAGGACACGCCAGTTGATTACCGCTTCTTAGAAATTAATCCAGTATTTGAGCAGCAAAGCGGATTGCAACAAGCTGTCGGTAAAACAGTGCGTCAGTTAATGCCGGATCTAGAAGACTTTTGGATCGCAACCTACGCCAGAGTTGCCTTAACGGGTGAACCCATTCGCTTCGAGAATCGTTCTGCACCGATGAACCGCTGGTTTGATGTCTATGCCTGCCGCACCGGACAACCGGAAGACCGAAAAGTAGCAATCGTATTCAAAGATATTAGCGAACGCAAGCAGGCGGAAGAAATTTCGGGACGAGCCGCCCAATTGGATGCTTTCCGCGTTTGCCTCACCGACGCACTCCGTCTGCTGGCTGACCCAGTGGAAATTCAGGCGACCGCTAGCCGTGTGCTGGGTGAATATCTTGGCGCAAACCGTGTAGCGTACTTCGAGGTTCGTGGCGCGGATTACGTGGTTGAGCAGGATTATGTCAATGGAGCTGATGCACTTGCTGGCCGCTACTCGATTGATTCCTTCGGTCCCAAACTGTTGGCGGCGTATCGGACAGGGCATGTTGTGTCCTCGCCTAATGTATCCGCCGATCCATATCTTTCCCCAGACCAGCAATCCGCTTACGCGGCAATTCAGATTGGGGCATACATCGGCATTCCCCTCATCAAGAAAGGGAAATTTGTGGCAGGACTGGCGGTTCACGCCGCCGCACCACGAGACTGGAAAGCGGAAGAAATTGCCCTGATCGAAGAAGTTGCCGAGCGGACTTGGGCAGCCGTCGAACGCGCCCGTGCCGAAGCCGCCTTGCGGAGGAGTGAGCAACAGTTTCGACTGATGGCAGATGCTGTGCCGCAAATCGTTTGGATTACAGATGTGGAGGGGCGGGTTGAGTTCTTCAACAAGCAATGGAGCGACTATACCGGCATCCCTTACGAACCAACGACAGCAGCAGAGGTCGCTGCTAATTTCGTTCACCCGGAAGATGGGGCTCGAACAGTAGAGGCGTTTAACGAGGCGCGGCGTAGCGGCGGCGTTTTCTCAGTCGAACACCGAATTCGCTCTGCGGCGGGAACCTATCGCTGGTTTCTGGTGCGTGCCGAGCCTTACCGAGATCAGCAAACGGGCGAGATTGTGCGTTGGTTCGGCGCATCAGTCTATATCCACGATCGCAAGCAGGCAGAGGAAGCTTTGCGTGAGCGTGAACAACGCCTATCCATTGCCACCGAAGCTGCTCAATTAGGAATATTCGAGTGGAAAGTGCCAGAGGGGATCATGCTCTGGGAGAACGAGCGACAGTACGAACTGTTCGGACTCACGTCCGCCGATGGTTCAGTCTCGGCTCAAGAATTTTTCGAGAACTACCTGCATCCTCTGGATGCCGAAGCCCTCACAGCCAAACTGAGGGAAGCGATGCAAACGGGCATTTTATTGCAAACAAGTTACCGGATTTGTCGCAAGGACGGGACAACGCGCTGGCTCGAAGTCAATGGACAGTTTGAATTTGCCGCCGATGGTTCACCTCTGCGGTTCATTGGTGTGAATGCTGACATTAGTGATCGCAAACAAGCTGAAGCCATTATCACCACTGACCTTGAAAATACCCGGCTATTGGGCGACTTGAGCGCACGACTGATCGCTGAAGACAACATTCAGGTGCTTTACGATGAAATTGTCTCTGCTGCAATAACCCTGACACGGGCAGATGCTGGTTCAATTCAAACGCTGGATGAATCGACCCAAGAGCTAGTGCTGATCGCCACCCAGGGGATTGATCGAACCGTTACCGATCATTTCCAGCGAGTAACTGCCAGTTCAATCACGTCTTGTGGCTTGGTTCTAGCAACGGGTAAGCGCGCCTTTGTGGATTTTGATGTACCAGAAAGCGAAGACCCGGACGGCTCTCTCCGTCTACATGTAAATACTGGGTTGATTTGTGCCCAATCTACTCCGCTCATCAGCCGTTCAGGTAGACGGATCGGTATGGTTTCAACCCACTGGCGCAACCACCACCGACCGACTGAGCAAGAACTCCGTTTTCTGGATCTGTTGGCGCGTCAAGCTGCCGACTTGATTGAACAACGACAGACTCAAGCCGAACGCCAACAAATTTTAGAACGCGAACAGGCAGCGCGAGAAGAAGCAGTACGAGCCAACCGTATCAAAGATGAATTTCTGGCGGTACTTTCGCACGAGTTGCGATCGCCCCTGAACCCCATCTTGGGGTGGGCGCGGCTACTGCAAAACCGCAAACTTAATGAGGCCCGCAGAGCCGAAGCCTTAAAAACGATCGAACGTAATGCCAAACTCCAAGCACAGCTAATCGAAGACTTACTTGACATCTCCCGCATTATGCAAGGCAAGCTGTCGCTAAGAGCGGCTCCCGTTAGTTTGACGTTCGTCATTTCTGCGGCGATTGAAACCGTGCGTTTGGCAGCAGAGGCGAAACAGATTAGGCTACAGCTTGATCTTGATAATACAGCTGCGCCGATTTCTGGTGATGCTACCCGTTTACAGCAGGTCGTCTGGAATTTGCTCAGTAATGCTGTCAAGTTCACCCCGAATGGTGGACAAGTAACGGTTGAACTGAGGCAACTTAATCAACTGGCTCAAATCCGAGTCATGGACACGGGTAAAGGTATTAATCCGCAATTCTTGCCTTATATGTTTGAGTATTTTCGACAGGAGGATGGTTCAACTACGCGCAAGTTTGGAGGATTGGGATTAGGGTTAGCGATCGCGCGGCAAATTGTCGAAATGCATGGGGGAACCGTGCAAGCCGAGAGCAAGGGTGAAGGGCTTGGCGCAACCTTCATTGTGCAATTGCCAGCGATAAAACAGCCAGCATCAATCGGATCTGAACCTGTCCAAACCCAAACAGGTGCAGGACTGCCACTAGAAGGGATTCACATTTTGCTGGTAGACGATGAGCCAGATACCCGTGAGTTTCAAGCGTTTCTATTGGAACAAAGCGGGGCTCATGTGAGAGCCGTTGCTTCTGGCTTAGAAGCATTGCAAGGCTTAGAACAATCGATTCCCGATCTACTTGTGAGTGATATTGGGATGGCTCAGATGGACGGCTATATGCTAATAGAGCAAATTCGGTCGCGATCACTCCAGCGCGGTGGAATGATTCCAGCTATTGCGTTGACTGCCTATGCCGCAGAGATGGATCAACATCGGGCACTTCAGCTCGGATTTCAAACTCATATCACAAAACCTGTGGAGCCAGAAGTGTTAGTCAGAGCGATTACAGTCTTGCTCCAACCTGGAGAGCGAAAGGTCAAAATCCCGGATTTCTCACCACACCTCGAATGGAGGAGTAATGAGTAAAGAGTAAAGTCTTCACTTATTACTTATTATTGAGTATTTACTATTACTCATCATTAAGTCCTGCTGTAATTCCGAAGGCATCCCCTATAATTTTTGGTTGTTTTAAATCTATATATTTAGATAGATTTAATTTATATCTTATTCCTAATGTTTCTATGAATGGTAAGATACATCACAATGCAAGTTTACAACTGAACTATTAAATTGACGAAATCATGTCTTAAATAAAGATAAACTGTGTAATGCGAACCTTGAGCAGATTCAAGCTGAAATTTTGCAGAAAATTGGTTTTTCCCCTTTTTTTTGCTCCTGCCATCCAAAGCTCGCTGGTGCTGGATAACTTTGAGTTACGTACCCCTCTAAATGCGACGTTGGGATGGTCGCGCTTACTCCTAAATCATCAGCAAGATGAGGTAATGCTCATTCGCTGTTTGGAGATGATCGAGCTTAATGCCAGAATGCAACCTCAACTGATTGAAGACTTATTTAATTGATGTAACTCGCATTGCTCAGGGCAAAATTCGTTTAGAACTCTCTGCAATCGAATTGGCTCGAGTCTTTGAGGCAGCAATTAATGCCCTCAAAACCCTGCAAAAACAGGATTAAGATTTAGCTTTTGTTAGTAAAGGTAGTGTAAAAAGTTACTTGTTCTTAAAAGATGACGATGGAGAGTGTTATTAAGCGTATATTGATTTGTGACGATGTGGCTGATAACTCTTTTCTTCTAAAAACGATTTTACAAGCATCAGACTGTTTGATTGAAATCGTTGATTCAGGTGCAGCAGTGCTAGCTTACCTTGAAACAGCCCCTAACCCACCTGACTTGCTAATATTAGATGTAGTGATGCCAAAAATGGATGGATTTGAAGTTGTTCGTCACCTCCACTCATCGACGAAATTTCAATTTATTCCGATTTTGCTGGTGACAAATTTCGATGAAGATGATGCTGATAAAGCTCTTGATATAAAGATAGATGGGTTCATCAAGAAGCCGATTGACCCTGATATAGTAACTGCTAAAGTTCAAGAAATTTTAGCTCGCGAGCTCACCTACTTAACGCTGATTTGTTTAAGATAACCTTTCACAATCAAAGATCATGTTTGAGTTAATGTTTTAGTTATGTATAAGTTATACAAATTCTGATAAAACATCCCAAAGTTGTAGCTCATATTGGACTTTTTTCTCAGCCCTGAGAATATTGACAAATACTACATTATATAGATTTCGTTTTAGTTTCACTCTCTAAAACCACGTCTGAAGCCAATACGGTTCAGTTAAGGCTCAAAGTCATGTAAATTAGGCATTGTTCCCAAGAATGGAAATTAAGTGCCGTGCATCTGAGGAATTTTTCGTTGGTGTCTCCTGATATACAAAATACTGAGTTGCTGAAAGCAATCGAAATGGCTATTCCAGCAACGGCAATTGAACAGGCGATCGCTAATACCAAAACCGAAGAGGAACGCACGCGATAAGCCTGCGGCATGGCTTCGCTTACCGCTACCAGCGCAGTTAATGGTCAGTCTGGTAATAGCAATGAGCCTGTGGTCGAGAGATTCGATGCGGGATGTACTCAAAAACTTAGTAGATGGTCTTTCTGTGGCATGGGTAAAAGTTGGCAAATATTGGCGAGTCCCTTGTAAATCAGCAATTACCCAAGCTCGACAAAGATTAGGCGCTCATGTGATGAGCCAATTGTTTCATCAGCTGGTAAAACCAATGGCAACGGGTGAAACATTGGGAGCGTTTTTAAATGGACTACGAATAGTTGTAATTGATGGTAGCTGTTTTGATGTCCCAGATAGCGAAGAAAAGAAGAGAGTTTTTGGTCGTCCTAGTAGTCGTCCTGGAACAATTGCAGCATTCCCTAAAGTGAGATTGGTCGTTTTGATAGAGGCAGGAACGCACATTATATTTGATGCCTTAATGTGTCCTTATCGAATGGGAGAACGAGTCCGAGCGTTAAAATTATTACGCTCCGTGAAATCAGGAATGTTATTAATGTGGGATAGGGGATTACATTCCTATGCAATGGTAGGAGCAACAGTGTCTCAGGGGTGCGACTATGTAGGCAGAATCCCCCTCAACTCTCCATCGCCACACACTCCCCATTGAACACATAAAGCAATCGCCTGCCACAGCGCACCTCCAGAAACCCCCCTGGTTCCCAGTAGTCCTTCACTACTCCGGGTTGCCATTGCCGGGAGATGAGGTTGTAGACTTGCACCTGTGTTCCGATCGCAACCGTTGCAATAACCTCCACGTTCTTCCAGCCGGAAGGCAGATGGTCGTAACTCTTGACCCCACCAAGCAGTTCAGGAATAGTCAAGTGTTCGGTAGTAGATTTGACTGGGGTAAGGGTACTGTCATTGTCAGTACCCAAGGATTAACTGTAGCCTGTTCCCTTGCCAAGACGGTCGTTTGGGTGGCTGTACCGTTATTACTGCTGGTTTGTAGTGTGATTGACTCAGTAGCAGTACGGGTGTAAGATTTTCAACAAGTATAGTAGTAGTTAAGGTATCGGGCTGACCGATACCATTATTTAATTGTGCAAGTTTAGAATCATTTTGTGTCCTATTTGTGGACATTTGGTCAGTCACTAACCAAACTTCTCCACTCCACAGTTCCAGCGATCGCCCGATAAGCTCCCACAAGGGCGATATACCTCTGGCAGAAATCCCCAGTCTTCAAGGGAATACAACAAGGTAATATCTGCACACGAAAAGCCGTTGTTTCCGTGCCCAGTGGATTTATGCTTGTTTGACTAAATTTTGATAACCATTGGTTAACACGCATTCAGCTAAGGGTGTTGTATTGGGCTTGGTTGATTGCGTCTAATCCTTGTGTAGTGAAGCTTTAAAAGTTTTTCGCTCTTTTTGCGTAAAGTATAAAACTTGAACTGAAGAGTATTACATAGCGAACGAATTATATGTAAAACAGGGACAAGATTTTAAAAGTCCTTTATTTAATTCCCCCTTTAGAGAAACGCTGCTCTGGTTATGCCCCAGGGCAGTTTCTTTGTATAGGTGGGTGCAAGAGGGTCTTGCACCCACTGCCAACAATCGAATTATACGTGCAGTGCGTTGTTTAGTCGCTCGCTGTAAGCGGAATATTGCGTCCCAGTCCGTAAATCGCCACATCTGCAATAACCGCTATATTTTCCCACCCAGGGGGAAGATAGTCGTAACTTTCAACCCCACGTCCGCAGTTCAGAGATAGTCAAATATTCGGTAATAATTAAAGTTGTTCTCATGTGTCTACCCCTGACAGTAGATAACATTGTGTTAAATTCCGTAAAAGCGCATACTTGAGCTGTAAAGATTCCATAGTGGTTTAGTAGTCAGACTGTTGAGGGGGCGGGGCAGTGCTAAAAATAAAGGAGATTTGGCAACGATTGCTGTTTAATAACAAGCAGTTAGAAAAAACTAAAGACAGTGTAGAACGTGGAACAGAGTTTTCTAAAAATGTTATAGATTTGGCGATCGCCTCTGGTGTAATAGCATCTACGTCATCAGCACCAGTGGTGTCTGCGGTATTACCATTTGTAGGGATTATTGCTCAAAAAGGCTTGGAACTATTACGTGAGAAGAATAGTGAAGAGTTTGATATAGAACAATGGGTAGCTGTTGCTTGTCCATTAGCTTACATAAACAGCTTTTATGCTTTAGTACAGAATAATGTTTGGCTACAAGAAAAATTGAATGCAGAAATAATAGAGCAGCAGGTTAAATTTCTGTTTAATCAACTAGGAGAGTTGGAATTAGACAATAGTGAAGCTAAAGAAGCACTAACAAACTTTCTGAATTCAACATTGGGACGAGCTTTAAATCAAGAGTTATCTAGTTACTTAGAGGCAAAAGGGATTAGAACAGAGATTGCATCTCTAGTCACAGGATGGGTAGCCTGGGATACATATAATTATATCAAGCAGCTTTTCTCTTACGAATCAGAGGATGTGCGCCAAATCTTAAGTTTGATGATAATAGCAGCGCAAGAAGTAAGAGCAAATGAGAAATACTCCAGCATTGAGTCATACCTGAAAGAGCAGATATCGCCCTCACCCAGCGACTCGTCACTAATGGAGAGATGGAAGGTAATAGGTGAAGAATTTAAAATTACTGAAATTTATGTGCCACTAAAAGCTCAATTGTTAGATAACAATGGCAAACTTAAAGAAAAGTCAGTTGTTGATTTAGAGAATTGGGTAACAGAGCAACTGAATAAACCTGAGACAAATAGGCAAGTTATTTTTATTCAAGCAGGCCCAGGGCGAGGTAAAAGCGTCTCTTGTAAAATGTTTGCAGAGCGGGTAAGAAAAGAACTTCACCCAATTTGGACACCAATACTAATTAGGCTAAGAGACATAGATACTTTTGAGCCAAATATCGAAAATACGCTCCGTGCGGCTGTTAGAGAAAATTTTGTTACCAAAGATGATTGGTTGAGCGATCGCAATACTCGATATTTATTTATACTAGATGGTTTTGATGAATTACGTTTTGAAGGAAGAACAGCAAAGGGAATTGAAGATTTTCTTGGGCAAGTAGGAAACTATCAAGCCCAAAGAGTATGTAGACATCAATTCATAGTAACTGGAAGAGAATCAGCGTTGCATGGAATTGAAAACCGGCTACCAGCTAACTTAGTTAGATTAGAAATAGCATTAATAGATGACCAGATCCAAATGCAATGGTTATCAAAGTGGGGTAGATTAGTTGGACAAGAGAAAGCATCAGAATTTCAAAAGTTTCTCGAAGCAGATAATTGCCCTGAGCGTGTTAAAGAATTAGCGCGAGAACCACTGTTACTGTATCTTTTGGGGGCTATGCACCGAGATGACGAGTTAAATATCAAAATGTTTGAAGGTGCTAATAATGCTCAAGCTAAAATAATAATTTATCAAAAAACACTAACTTGGGTTTTAACAAAACAGCGCCCTAAAGAGCTGAATCAGGAACTTACAGAATTTTACGAAGAAGATTTACTACTTATTTTAATGGAAGCCGGATTATGTGTTACTCAATCTGGAAGAGAATGGACTTCAATCAAAGCAATTGAAGAACGGATCAAAAATGATGGAAAAGCCAGAGAGTTACTGGAAGAAGCACAGAAGAAGCTTGGTGGTGAGAATCCTTTAAGAAATGCGTTAGCAGCATTTTATTTACGCCCAGCAAAAGCATCCTCCTCAACAGAGGGTGCTGTCGAGTTTATTCATAAGAGTTTTGGTGAATTTCTCTGCGCTCAGAAAATAAAGGAAAGCTTGAAACAGTGGACAGAAATATCTTCTAAAAGTAGACGTGAGAGATATGCTACTGATGATGACAAGCTAGCAGAAGAAATCTATGATTTATTTGGCTACGGTGGATTGACAAGAGAAATCGTAGGATACCTAATGGCTCTGCTTGATTCTGAAGAGAAGTTCCAATACTTAAAATTGTTCAAGCGTTTGTCAGATTTTTATCTTGATTGGTGTGAAGGAAAATTTATTAGTGGAGTTCCTAAAAATCTTCCTCTCAATGAAATGCAAAAATTCCATACAGAAAAAATATTCCTCGATTTAAGAGAAGTTGATATATTTACTGGGCTAAATGTAATGATTCTTCTCTTAGAGTTACACCGTTATGCTCAGACTAAAGATGAACTAAAGGATAGTATTGTCTTTTATCCTTGCGGTAAAAAAGATAGCGATAATTTTGATAAGCATCGATTATTTCGCATTATTGGATATAGCAACAGTGTTACCGTAGGTACTTTTTCAGAAACTGTTGGTTATTTCCTCTCACGCGCTAACCTCGATGGCGCTATTCTCCTGGGCGCTAACCTCGATGGTGCTAACCTCGATGGCGCTATCCTCCTGGGCGCTAACCTTGATGGTGCTAACCTTAATGGTGCTAACCTCGATGGCGCTATTTTCTCTGGCGCTATCCTCTCACGTGCTAACCTCGATGGCGCTATCCTCTCACGTGCTAACCTCGATGGCGCTATCCTCTCACGTGCCATCCTCTCACGTGCTAACCTTTCTGGCGCTAGCCTCAAAGGCGCTGACCTCTCTGGTGCTAACCTTAATGGCGCTAGCCTCTCTGACGCTAACCTCAAAGGTGCTAACCTCTCTGGTGCTAACCTTTCTGGCGCTAGCCTCAAAGGCGCTGACCTCTCTAATGCTAACCTCAATGGCACTAGCCTCTCACGTGCTAACCTCGATGGCGCTAACCTCTATAATGTTAACCTCTCACGCGCTAACCTCATAGGCGCTAACTTCCATGACGTTAACCTCATACGCGCTAACCTCTCTGGTGCTAACCTTTCTGGCGCTAGCCTCAAAGGCGCTAACTTCCCACGTGCTAACCTCGCTAATATTGTTTGGAATGAAAATACACAATGGGCATACGTTAAAGGATTAGAAAGAGCAATAAATATGCCTCAAGCTTTACTAGAACACCGATTCAGTAATCAGAACTAAGTAGCAGATTGCTCAGTAGTGGGTGTAACTAATCCCAGAGTTGTGAAAAAACCTGTATCAAAGTTTCGTTCCAAAAAACCAAAACACAGACGTGCTGGACAACGAGTCGAAGCTCCGAAATTCAACATCACTAATAAGCTTTTTAGTCTTAATGGGACTTAGACAAAAATTAAGCCCAAATGTAACCCAAACTGGCTTTATAAGCAGCAAACACGTCACGATTCAAGTTCAACCAATCAACAAATCGAAAAGACATTGCTGTTCTAAACGCTTCTAAAGCTTCAGTAAAAGTATTCAAAGGTTTGTTAGCCCACCTTCGTCTTAACCCCCCAGTCAACTGATGCCAAAGAATAAAAGTATAGGCACAAAAAACTAAGATAAAATGTCGAAGTAGACTTCTTTTATCTCGGACTTGATACTCTTTTAGCCCTAACCAACCCTTAGCCTCTCGATAAAAAACTTCTACCCAATTTCTTGAACCGTAAGTGTCAACTATCCATTGTGGTGTAACAATTGATGAAGAGAAATTAGTGATGAAATAGTCAATATCAGTGGCTAGAATCATCGATTATTAAGCTAAATCCTCTACTAATTCTGGTCTGACTACACTTGTTCATGATTTCCAATCGACGTTGATTGACCTGAGAACTCGACCAAGGTGCTTCAGTTAAAAAGTGGTGTAATCGGTGGTAAGTTACCTCTACGGCATTCTCCGCCATTTGAAAAAGGTTTTTTCTCTCGCTTTCACCCAATAATCCCCCTAAATAATGCCTAAACTCTCTTTTTTGCGCTTTATGAGTAAACACATCATCGAACCGTTGACACCATTTTTCAAAGCATGGCAGCATGGCTGCGGGGGTTGTTTCTTTCATGAGGTTCGTCCAACGTGAAAGCTATGCTAATTAAGCATTATACTTTCTTTTTATCTCCATCTTTGTTTAAGTCCCGTTAACTGAACCGTATTGGCATCGAAAGATAAAAAACAAAGGGGATAATGGCTATGCTGCAACTTGAATGCCGATTAGCTTAACAGGATTAGTCATACAGTCACTCCGAATAATTTGCTCTGTGCAGATATAAATAGTTGTGTTGCGAAACTGGGTGGTACAGAGTAGCCGATGATTGATCCCGCCGTAGCAGTCTCTTTTGGGAACTCATACCAAGACGGAAAACCTTGCAAAATGGCTGCACCTTGAATTGACAAAGATTTAACTATCCCATCAGGCAACCAGATATCAGCGAACTTACTACGGTTGCAACCTTTGTGATCTGTGAAATGCGATCGCAGTATCGTGTTGCAAGGTAAATGTCCGGGTTTATATTTGGACTGTGTGCCCCCCCACTCTTTCTATTAGCAGTGGTGTTGGCGCATTCCCGGCTAAAAATTTCTCCAAAGCTTGCCGTTGTTTGGGGAGTAGTTGGGAATCGGTCATGGTGGGGATGAGATGCGCGATCGCCTCGTACCAACCACAAGGTTTAGCTCCCGAAGGTAAGGCAACGCGAAACCCTTTACTTGCAACCAGAACTAACCGCCGCCGCGCCTGGGGTAGCCCAAAATCAGCCATATTCACCACGCTGTAAGTAACTGAGTACCCCTCTTGCTCCAAACCTGACAGGATGATACTGAAACTCTGACTGTTCTGATAGCGTGGGACATTCTCCAGCGTAAACACCCGTGGCTGCAACTGTCGGATGGCTTCTGCCACAGCCAATGCAGGCGTCAGATCGTCAGCCGTTTCAAGCGCAATACCCGCTTTAGCTGTGTGGGCTTGGCTGAAGTTGGCGCACACCGGGGAGGCATGGAGGTAATCGGGGCGGCGAGGAAAACCTAGAAATCCTGACTGTGCTACTTCTTGCACTGTTAGTTGGATTATTCTACAGCCATACTCGCTAAAGTTGTGGTGATGGGTTTTGGCAATCGCCCTGCTCAAGTCTGGTTTGCTTGGGTCAAACTCCACCGCAATAACTGGACGAATCCCGGCTTCAACCATCCCCGCTTCGATTCCGCCGCCACCAGCGAATAGTACTACAGCGATCGGGGCATCATCTGGAAGAACTGGTTTTAATTTTGTGCTATCAAAGTTTTTGCAGACATCTAATTTTGGTGATGGCTTTTTGGTTTTCGCTTTTTTGATAAAAGCGATAATATAGAACTCTTGCATAAATATTTTGTGGTATAATTTTTAGTTATTTTTCTTTCAGTTTTAGCGATTAAAATAGGAAGAAATTATCAATTTTTCCTATGAAGTATTATCAAGCGATGCCTACGGCGGGCTACGCCTACGCTAATTAAAATTTTTGACAGCAAACATTGTTCCAGCTATTAATTAATTACTGAAGTTACTTGTTAACTTGATTTTTTAATCCGATTTATAGAGCTAATTCGTGATTATAAATTCCTGCAATTAAATTCGACCTTAACCCAAAACGCCGATGACGATTTCGATATCTATCAGACAAAATTTTAAATATCTTTAAACGACGGTTTACGTGTTCAACAACAATTCTTAATCGATTGAGTTCCCGATTGTATTTTTTCTGTTCTTTCGTCAACTTTTTTCCTTTTGGTTTCTTAATTGGTGTTTCACTTAATTGATGAATCTTAGCAATTCCTTGATAGCCTTTATCTGCTATCACTTTGAGTAATTCTCCAAATTTCACTCCACTGTTTTTAAATAGCCTAAAATCATGAATTTTCCCCCAACCATGCTCTAAACAGATGATTTGACTGCTTTTTTGGCGGATTACTACCTGTGTTTTTAAAGTATGTTCCCCTTGTTTTCCACTAAAATACCTTTTTTGGCCTTTCTGAGGCTTTTCAATTGGACTCTCTGTAACATCCATTACAACTAAATCTTCTTGGGATGACATTTTCCATAATTCTTTTTTCCCCGGTAAACTAAACTTTCTTGACTTAATCAAAATATTTTCAATTTTAAAAACTATTCGACAAACCGTAGATTCTGAAAGCCCCCAGTCTAATCCAATATGATAGTAAGTACGGTATTCCCTCCAGTACTGAATAACCATTAAAACTTGGTCTTCAATAATTAGTTTAGGTCGGCGACCTGGTTTCTTTTTATTGTGAGTATCAGCTTTAACATCATCTTCCATTAACTTAAAAGTTTTACGGCTTACTCCAGTCATGCGTTTAAATTTTCTCGCAGTAAGCTGTTTAGCTTTCCTTATTTTCACTGCTCCTCAAAGTCCTAATCGCAAATTCTCAAACCTTTCATTGTACCACAAAAGACTTTTGCAAGAGGTCTTATATCTTTCCTGATTGCTAAGAGCTGTTGTAGTGTCCGAATCATAGCGCTTTCATATATCGACCTCTAAAACTTAAAAAAAGTTCATTGCATCAAATTATCTTGCCAAGTTCAAAAATTTCGAGGTCGATAAATCGCACAACATCGTCGCAGTGCCGAGTTTACCGTAAAGGCGGTTTTTCTCAACAATCAACTCAATAGTGCGATCGCTTGGGTCTTTTGTGTAGACAGCATCCCGGTAAAGCATGATTAACTGGTCACAAACCTCAAAGATTTCACCAGAATTACGTAACAGATGACGATTGGGGCGTTTATCAGCCGTAGTTTGATTGCCCCGATTGATTTGACAACCCAAGAAAACAGGGATTTTGTGAGACTTGGCAATATCCCGAATCTGGCGGGTAATCTTGCCGACTTCAAAGGCCATGTTCCCGCCGGACTCCAGAGGAATCTGCTGCAAGTAGTCAATAAACACAGCACCAATAGAACCACCAAATTCGGCAATGGCACGGCGTACAGCACTTGCAATCATTGCGGTTGTAGGGGAGGAATGCTCATAGACTTTCCAAGGCAGTTCCACCATCTGGACTATGCCTTGTGCTATTTGCTCCCAGTAGCATTGAGTATTGGTTTGAATCATAGAAGCGTCTACGCCTGTGATTCGGGCTAGCATTCGGGCATTGAGTTGATTCTTATCCATTTTTGGAGTTACATACAGAACTGGCTTTCCAAGTTTGGTCATGATTTCGTAAGCGTAAGAAATCATGAAGTGGGTTTTGCCCATGTGGGATTCAGCAGCCACTACTACCAAGCTGCTAGGATAAATGCCACCGGTGATATTTTCGAGGTCGTACCAACCAACTTTGTCGCCTGCCATACTTCCCATCTCCAGCTTTTGGAACAGTTCAATGCCCATGTCTTGTGCTGAGAAAACCTTGCAACGTTCATCGCTTTGATTTTGGGTTACAGTGAAAACTTTTGCCTCAGCAAGTCCAAGGACTTGTAGTAGTTCAGTTTGCGTCTCGTAACCGAGTTGAACAATTTCATTGCCCACTTTGATTAGCTGCCGCCGTCGATATTTCTCCATCACCAGATCAGCAAGAGCGTCGATGTTAACGGCTGATACAGTGCGGTCTACCAAAGTTGCTAACTTATTCCTGCCACCAATGCGGTTCAGCAAATTGTGGTCAGCCAACCATGCGGTGACGCTTAGTAAATCTGTGGGTTGATATGTAGCATGAAGTTGGACTGCGGCTTGATAGATATATGAGTGGGCGCTGATGTAAAAGGCTTCAATGCTTAGGCGATCGCTGACTCTGGTTATTGCTTCTGGGTCAAGCATAATCCCGCCCAAAATCGCTTCTTCAGCTTCGATATTTTGTGGAGGCAAGTTGTCAAGTGACCTGTCAGGGTGAAAAGAAACTACGTTGTCTTGATTAGGGTGCATAATTATCTCTAATTCGCAATTCGCAGTTCGCAATTCGCAATTAAAAACCTTAGATTTAGCAAGGTTTTTAGGTTTTGCATTTGTTTCATTCTTTTAGCGAATTGCTATAAAGTTGAGAGCTTGAGTATTGAGTTTACGTGTTTCGTTTTCTTTCATAATTAAAATTTGTGGCTTGTATCCCGAATGATTAAATTGCTTTCACAATTGCGAATTGCGAATTGCGAATTGCTAGATTATGCTCTGAGTGCTAATTTTAACTGCGCTTCAACTTCTCGCAAATTCGTGGAAGATGGTCTGGTGTTGCTCGGAACTTTTGCAGAAGAAGCTGCGGCTTGAAGTTTTGCTTTTAGCTCCAGCATTTGTGGGCTAAATCGATACTCATTCTTACGCTCTTGTTTTGATTGTTCTTGTTGACGGCGTTCTTCGTCAGCAGCAATTGCCATAGCTAAAACATCATCGTTGCTGCTATTTGCATTATGTTTTGATTGGGTAGGCTGCTGACGTTCTTTCAACTCGTTGAAACTATCCCAGTGGTTTTGAATCTCTGCTTTGCCGGAGTCAGTTTTTGAAAGTCGAGTCAGGGCATTTTTCGCCTCGCCTGTTGTTGCCTGACGAATTAACTCTTTGGCATACCTGGGCGTGCTGTTCAAGTATTGCCTGTAAGACTCTACAAATTCTGCTTTCCAACCGTTAGGGCCTGCTTTATCCATCCAAGGCGGCAGTCCAGATTCTCGCATCGCTTGCTCGGTTTTCTCTGTGGGGTGCATTGTGTAACAAGTCGAATCGGGCAGTGATGTAGGACTAGCACTTTTTGGGTTTGGTGCTACTAGCTGATTATTCGCTTGTTCGGATTTATCGAACGATGCCGCCGCAATAGTTGATCCTCTTGAGGGGTTATCGGTTTGTTGCGAAGACTCGGATTTTTTTAACAACGAAGTGGGTTCTTCTGGGGTTGGTTTTTCAAGTTCAATTTCTTCCGTTGTCAAATCAAGTTCTTCTTTTTCACACACACATTCTTGGGTGGGGGGCGCGGGTGGCGAAGCCAGGGGCGCATTGTGTGTAATCTCTGAAGTAATCTTTGAAGTAATCTCTGTATCTATTAGATCATCTTGACAAAATGTTAATTTTAAATTTGACATTTTGGTAAGTTCTAACTCACCATTTTGTAAATTTAAACTTTGACATTTTGTTAAATTACCATTTTGGTCAGAACGGGTAAATGTTGTCTTAATCCGCTCAGGAGCATCAGGAGGAGATTGTACAACAGCTTGTAGTTCATTCAAGAAGTTTTCCCAGTCAATGCGGATGTGTTTAATTGGGCTATTCCCAAATTTATAAGTTGCAGTTTTAATCAGATTTTTGGACTGCAAAAGCTTAGTAGCTAAATCAAACTGTCTGGGTGTAATTCTGCACTCCTTCCACCAATCATCACGCTTTTTAGCCAGCCACTTGTACCCATCACGTTCAATTCTGAGTCGGGATTGCCCTTCATGATCCGGTAAATGCCAGTAGATGATCTGACTAAGTAAAATTCCAGCGATTAAGTCACCACCAGCCACGTCTACATAACAACGTTTGACTTCTATCGTGTCCCTAGAACGCGATTCCCAGGCTAGAAAACTAGCTTGATTTTTGAAACAGTTTGTCCCAGATTTTGGGGAGGTAATTTGTGGTGTATTTAATGTTAAACTCATAGTTATATTACCCTTTGATAACTTGTTTTTCTTCTCCCTCGGTTTGTGCCAAAAGATCGAGGGTTTTGCTTTTGAAGAGAAGTGAAAATTGTTCATTTTCTAAAGCTTCAATGTTGAGTTTGGAGAAATTTATATGATTGTAAATGCAGGTTTTAGCCTCATAATTAAAGGCAATTTCCCTTGTTTGATTTATGACTAGATTGAAGTTGCAATCCAGATAAAATACTCATTTCCTACCCCCTACGTGTGGTCGAAAAGTTAGATTAATCCGTGTGCTAACGACCTTATTGGTCTTCGGAACTTGATGCAGATGAGTACTCTGACAGCCTGGAAGCATCACCAGCAGACTCCCATGCTCTAGCCAAAAGTCAGTAGGCTTACCCCCGATGGGCTTGATTTGGAATTTCCTTACTGAACCTAAACTGATTGATGCGATCGCTGGGTTAAATCCCATCGAAGCTTCACTGTCGTTGTGCCACCCTATCGAATCTTGGCCACTCCTGTACTGGTTGCGGATGACAATGCGGAAGCTGTAACCAGCAGTTGCGGTGATTCTGTCGCGTAACTTAGCCAGAGCATCTGTCCAAGGTAGTGGTTTGAGTAGTACGCTTTTAGAGTAGAGGTAATCACAGCCTTCATCGCCATAGATGCACTCTAGGCGAGGCACAGGCATTGTTTTACCCAGCATACGTATTTGATTCTGTTGCCATTGCAGTTGTTGACAATGTTGGTAGAGTGCGTCAGCTTCAGTAAGAGTGAGAAACTCTGGATAATAGTTGACTGGTAAAACTATAGTAGGTTCATCAAAAAGCGACATCTGTTTCATAATTCTCCTTTGGCGATTGCCCGAACGATTTCAATAGCCCGTTCTTGTGAAATAGCCTGTTCTGGATTTTTGTAAAACCCAATAATTTCTGATTTGGGACGGATAATAATTTGCTGCGTGAAAGCGCGTTTGTCCCAGACAAAGCACGAGATGGTAACGTTATCGGTAGCCCAACGACTACCCCGCTTGTCTTTCCGAAAGCAGAAGCGCGGCATGATGATTACAAGTGACGGCGGGTGCTGCTGTAAGAAATCAGCCCGATCATCACAGGGTTCGAGAAAGCTGGTAAGTAAAAAAGCGGCTACACCCACACGCGCTTTCTGGTACGCATTTTTGATGATTGGTGCAGCAAATTCCGCGTATGGTGGGTTAGTACAAATCCAGTCGCACTCTGGAAATTTTTCCCATGATTCGGATAGTGTTGCATCCAGATGGTAATCAGCCGATTTATGTGGATCAATATCGTTCGTCCACATTTGCTTGGTGTAAGGCCACACCGATAGCAATGATGCGATCGCCCCATGTCCGACACATGGCTCACCAATGACACCAGATAACGGAACATGGCGCAGTAATTCCGTAGTAAACCACGATGGGGACTCATAAAAGTTTAGAGGATGTCGGGTGACAGTTTCGATGACGGTGATTTCTGGTGCTAGTAATGGTGCAACAGTCATACTTCATCCTCACTAAATTTAATGTGGCTTAAAGTCTGAAGTTCAACAGCTAATCCACTTAAGAAATTTTGGAGTTCAACTGTTGCCAATTCTTTGGATATCTCTTTTTCTGACGTATAAATAAGTTGCCTGTGATACCCAAAATAAACTTTTGTACAAGTTAAGTTTTGCTCTGTATCAGTTAACAGAGTCAAAGTAAATCTTCCAAGTTTACAAAAGTAATAGGGACGCTTTGAACTCCAAGACTTTCCGGGTTGCCAAGTAATTTGGAGTTTTTTACCAATGTGAACGCTGATAGATTCAAAATCAACGTGGAAAATATTCAGTAAAGGAAGCATTTCGCCACTGTTGTAATGGTCTACAACGTGCTGTCTAATACCTGATTCTGCTAAACCTTCAGGAATATCAATGTGAGCTTCAGATGAGATTTTTTCAACTACTGTGACTATGGCTTTCATTTACACTTCACGATCTTGTAATTTGTAAGAAAATATTCCCTGGTGTATTATTCGTGCTTCAATTAAACCCCTGGCAACAGAGTTTCTTCAGGGAATAAACAATCGGTTTCATATTCGTCATCATCCTCAGATCCTGATGAATCATTTATTAATTCAAATTCTTCAACTGCAAAAATAGCCATAGCTACACACGCTCTTTCTGCTGGATGTGTAGCTGATTGCATCCGGTAGCTTTCGGGGACTACATAGCCTTGAATTGCGTAGAATTTCTTAGCTAGTTTTTCAATGAGTGCGTCTTTTTGGAAATATCCGAGTTGCATATCTTTTCCCCTCAAGGTAGAATCTGCCTTTGTTGTGAAAGTCTTAATTTTTGATGATTCGGCGATCGCTGTGCTTGACCAATAACCGATGCCCGATGCCCGATGACCGATGACCGATGACCATCAAGCAGTAACTACAGCTTTCTTTGAGAAAGCACCCGCCTGCCTTAGCGCTGCACCAGGACTGGGATGAGCAAAGAACTCTTCTATAGCTTTGGTCAGTCCGGCGGCCACAACCGGATCGTGACAAGCGTAGACATAGATGGGCTGTTGAACGCCATTGACCAATCGCGTTTCTTGGCGATCGCCTAAGTGTGGGTAGAATGTTCTCACCCATGTCCCCAAGTGTCCGCGATAGTGGGAGCCTTTAAGGGGAACTTTCTTGCCCAATTCGCTTTCTGCAAAATTGACCACACCTAACCACTTCTCTTCTGTGCCGATTAGAGACTGTCTGTTGTGGTCAGCTAAGAGGTTGGCGGCGTAATCATTTATCTGTTGCTCCATGTAGGGGTTGAGTCTGCCACCTGTTATCTCAGCCAGGGTCTTCATTGCTTCTACCAAAGTTTTTAAGCGCTGTTCGGCTGGGGGAAGGGCAAGTGTGGGAGGTTGGGATGGGTGAAGTGAATAACTACCTGTTTTACGAATAGCTGGAAGGACTTCGTGAAATACCCAGCGCTGGAAACGTTTTGCAACTGGTTTACGGGACTTAAAGATGAGGCGGTATAGTCCAGGTTCGGTAACAGTAAGCATTTCTTGCTCTCCACCAGGGGTACGAACATTCTTCGTACCCTTTTCATCTGGCTCCAGAGTCTCTAATGCTTTACTTGTATCGCTCAATTGCAAACAAGTGCATACATCAGCAGCGACCCATTCTGGTTTCTCTGCTATGCCAACAAAACGAACTTCTTTCTCTTCAAACGAAAAAACTGATAGGTTAGACATGGCTATTCCTCTGCTATGGCTGTGGCTTAGTCAAGCGATCGCACTCTTGGCGGGGGGTGATCGCTTTTAAGTTTTATGGATGAGTTAGGCTTGATCGTCCTTGAAGATTTCATCGAAGCTGACTTCTCTGCCAGCTAAATCCGATGCTAAATCTTTGAGTTTAAATAGTGTGTCGATTTGACACCTATCGAGTAAACCTTTTTTTGCAGATGATAAGGTTCTTCTGTTAAGTCCCGTTTTCTCATGTGCAGTCTCAATGGACAAATCACTCTCCTCAGTCCAAAACTTTGACAAATCAATGTATTTAACCATTCTTTGTATCGGAATACGCCTAGACTTCTCAAGCATATTCCGATCGGCAGCATATTGATGTACCAACATATTGCTGTATTTTTCTATATTCACAATCTTACCTTCAATATACCAACAAGTCAATATGCCAGTATGTTGACATAGTGGCATATTGACGATATTGTAATAAACATAGGGCAAAGGAAAGCGAACTGCCTGCACCCAAACGCAAAAAGGGTTCGCAAGTCTAACCAGTCACAGATTTGATCAACATAAAACATAGATTTGAGAAACAAGAACCTCCCGTCGTATAGCACAAGGTACGCCAGGTAAAGTCGGCTGGGGGAGATACTCAAGATCACTCAATAAATCCACCCATACTGCAATTAGGGCAGCTGCTCAATACCTTCTCTAGAGCCTTGTGCTGTGAATTCTTGCTAGAAAATAACTGAAATTCAGAAATATGAGGCTACGCCAAATCTTTTTGAGAGCGTTGCGGTAAACCACAACGTTGTTTACGCAAAACAAAAGGCGATCGCTGGCCTGGAAAACTCGCGATCGCCTTTTTACCCCAAACAAGAGGCAATTTCTAATGATTACACAAACTTCAGCCCCTGCGCCAACAAAAGATCCGTTAACCACACGCGATCGCCAAATCATTGCAACCATCGTCAATCAGTCGGACTACTCAAAAGAGTGCAAGCTCGAAGATGTAGTGACTATCTGGATCAACAGTGATGATATCGTGTGGGTAAAAATGACCCACGGCTATGCTCGATATCACAAAGAGCCATTCAAACGCGCTGTTGCAGAGGTTAAAGCGAGTCTTTCTGCTCCAGTAGAGTGCAATCACCAGGAAGATGAGGAATTAAAACAAGTTTCTGAGAAAATTGGCTTGTTAGGTGATTGTGACTGGTTATCGTTGAGCGTCCAATACCATTCTGATAAAGTAATCGGTCATGCTGGTTGTTATATCTCTCACAAGGCTCGAATATTAACCCCACTATCTGAATGGGATTTTACACTGCCGAAGTGGAATATGCCTGCTGCTATCTGCCCAGACTGTGGTGGTCACGGCTGCGGTAACTGTGGGTATCGCGGGACTCGTGCAGAAGACTTGTGCGAACCAGTAGACGGCTATCGACTGACCTATGTAGGACGCACTGACCTTCAGACGGCTCACAACGTATATCTAGATGGTGAATTCTTGGGCATACTCTTTAAAGTCCGAAACCCCAATGAAGTCTGGGAAAACGACCCCAAGACTTATTACTGGCGCTGTGGGGATGGAGTAAGGTATTGGAGCGTCAGAGAGGCTGTAGAAGCACTGTCCAGGGTAACTGCTCCGATTGAACTGCCGCAAGTTCGTCAGGAGTTGGTCGCGGCGTAAGTGAGATGGTGGGTTCTCATACCCACCACACAAGCTTTTCTCAACCCTTGTAAAATAAAACACAGTTCGCCAGGGACGAAATGACCCAACAACCTCACCAACCTCACGACAAATTTGCCAAGGAATTTTTAGAAGAGCTACTGGCTCCTTTGGGTGAAGTGAAAATTAACAGGGAAGTAACAGATGCAACAAGATTTGTAGATGTATTATTTTTACCTTCCCCACAAGCCCAAGCGGAAAATCTAGGATTGCTGGGAAGAATTGCTCTACTCAATACAACGCTACTGGAACCATTTCGGAATCAGCCCAGCAGGACGGAAGTACGTAACTGTTTCATGAAGTTGTTCACTGTGATTGCGGATTCTCAGCGCAAAGCCAAAAGAGAAGAAACTACCATTAGCGAGGATGATTTAGCTCGTTTGTGGATTTTGACACCTAGCGCTTCAGCCTCTCTGTTAGCAGATTTAGAGGTTAAGCTAGACTTAGAAAAGTGGATGACTGGAGTTTACTTTTTTCAAAAATGTTTTAGAGGGGCGATACTAGCAATTAACGAGTTACCAGTAACTCCTGAAACGCTCTGGTTCAGGCTTTTGGGACGAGGGACAGTACAACAGCAAGCAGTAAGTGAACTGGTTGCCCTTCCACCAGAGAATCTTGTTCGCCGTAATGTTCTTGAAATGGTTTACAGGTGGCGTATCAGTGTAATGACACAAACAGATTTAACCGAAGATGACCAGGAGTTGATCATGAATTTAACAGAAGCTTATCAAGAAGCTAGGGCTGCTGCTGTACAAGAGGGAGTAGAGCAAGGACAACGCCAAGTTGTAGAAAACTTGTTGAGATTTAGGTTTGGTTCTGTGGATGAAGAACTCTCAAGAGTGGTCGATAATTTGTTGCAGTTAGCACCAGATGACTTTGCAAGATTTTTACTGGAATTGTCTAGTTTATCCCGTGAAGAGTTGTTAGCAAGATTTAATTTACACTAATAATCCGTAACTACAAATAATTAGTAATAGAAAGCGCTTTTGTGAAATCAAGAGCGCTGTTTTATTGGCTCTACGTTTCATACATTTGTAATCAACGGCTTCGCCAATGTGAAAGTGAAATGTATTGGTATTGAACAATGAACCCTCAAGAAAATGCTGAACTACTTGCTGCTTTAATGCGCCAGGAAGAATTACTTAAGCAGTTAGTTGCAGCAATCAATAAGCCAAAACTGGGATTGCACTCTGAAGCTGGCAATTGTAAAATCTACTGCAATCGTCAGCACGGAGGATTGTGGTACACACTCAATGGTGAACCGAGTGATGTCCCTCAAACTGCCTTAACTGGATATCTTAAAGAACTGCGGTTTGAGAATACAGAACGCCGCAAAAAAGAAACCTGCAAGTTGCTGATAACTATTCAAGCAGACCGGACGTATATTTTAGAATCAGGCTACGACACGCATTTTTCTAAAAGCTTGTTAACCGCGATCGCAACTCTTACTCCAGAACAACTATATTCTCCGATTACACTACAGCCTACTCCAGGGACGACAGATGAAAGCGTCTTATTCTGTCGGGTATGGGTTGGGTCGGAATTAGTCATGGCATCCTACAACGAAGAAACGAACTGGCGTGAGGTCAGTAAACAAGCAATTGCTGTAACAAAAGCTGCTCTTGAGATGGCGTTTTAGTCCTAAAGATGAAGTAAGGCAGGTAAATCCTGCCTTGTGCGTCACTAAAATCAGCTTCATTCATGAATCTAACATTGCACATCTGATTGACAAAGACATTACCAACTTATGTCTAAACTGTGACTGCAAAAGTTGTAAACAGGGCTTGAGAGACTGTAGCTATAAGTGACTCAAGCTTTGTCTACAGCTAATATGTGCTGTTCAACTATTCACAACTAATCACAGATGACTATTACAATTGTTCATCCCAGCATCGAAAATCTGCAATCATTTTCTGAATTCTTTGACCTGGAAAAACTTTTGCAATCTGACGCAATACGGTTCAGTTAAGGCTGAAAGACTGATTAGTGATATGAAATTTAAGAGCTTCAACTGGTTGTCCAGTACCTCTGTGTGTTGGCTTTTTAGAACGAAACTTTGATACAGGTTTTTTCACAACTCTGGGGTTATTACGTGAAACTCGTTCAGGTAATAAGGTATCTAAAATCTCTAGGGTTAGCCAATCGAAAAAAAAGGTAATTCTTCTGGTTGTAAGCGTTGAAACTTAGGAAGGGCACGACGGATGACTCGTAATGTTCCTGTAAAACCCAGACGTAATGGTGGAACCTCAGCACTGGTTGCAGCTTGAAACATTAATACCCTAATTGACCAATGCCCCAACAACCAGCCGTATACCTCTTGCACGACTTCCCGTGGTTTTTGGGAACGAACGTGAGTTTTTCGTCCTAAAAGGTGTATTTTCAATTCCGTAATCGTTCATGGGGGTAATTTATTGCTGAAATCGAGCAAAATATAATGATTGAAGAAGCTACAGCGACTAAACACACAAGCTCATCGATGAAAATTAAGACTAAATCATCTCGGAAGACACATAATGTATAGGAAGCATTTATTACTTAATCAGTAGTAGGAACTTTGGGGAGTAAGGATGGAGTTGGTTGACTAGAGCG
>NZ_JACJSI010000074.1 GCF_014698065.1 Nostoc flagelliforme FACHB-838 | reverse complement strand
GTCAGTATTTTGTATCTCAGGAGACACCAATGAAAAATCCCTCAGATGCACGACACTTAATTTCCATTCTTCGGAACAATGCCTAATTTACATGACTTTGAGCCTTAACTGAACCGTATTGGCCCTTGGGGGGCGCTTCGCCTCAGACTGTTGAAAGCGTGTCAGAGAACGAGGAAGACTCGCCTATGGCGAATGACTGCACGACGCTAACGCTTGTGGATGCTGTACAGGGTGAATCTGCTCCGTTGTTGGCTGAAAAGCAGGACTGTGGTGTTGAGGCGAGGGACTGTCATGGAGGTACTTGTTCCGCCGCGCCTGTCGCTCAAAATAAATTTTCTTCCAAGGAAGCGATTGCTAATCAAACACCAGAGCTTGTAGAACAGGGTAATCCCACTTTGTTGTTAGTTGAAAATTCAGTTTCGGGTGTAGAAGCCAAAACAGTTCATGAGGGTGAAAGTTTTACCGCACCTGTTACCAGTGCTGAGAAATGGTCACATGAGGCGATTGTTGCTTTTGTCAAATGTGCGACCGGAGCGTATGCAGAAACTCACGCGTTGCGGGAAATTTGGGGCAGAATCCGGAGTTTGACTTTTTGCTCTCATGTTGGAATGATGATCCCGCGAAAGCAGATTGTTGTTAAAAAGATGCTGGCGAAGTTTCCGCAGTGGGGTATTGCTTGTGTTGATGGGGTGCTGGTGGATTGGGAGGAGTAGCGATTTGAGTAGTTAAATCTTGACACTGGATGTCAAGGAAGTACTGATGCAATACTTCTCGAGTTTTGCATTTTTAACTCGGAATCGGGTTTAGGGTAAAGGGTACTGGGTTTGGGTTAAAAGTTTTTTCTTTCCCTTTTCCTTTTCCCCTTTTCCCCTTAACCGAGAAGTATTAAAATATGTTGTTCTATTTGATACACTAAAACTCAATTTTCCTAACACACTCAGCTGCAACCTTACCCCCTACACCCTTCTTAGTGTGGGGAATTAAGAAGATGTTGAACTCCTTGACGTACTGGTATTCAATTGTCTGAAACACACGAACCTGCAACCCTGCCAGCAAAGAGGTTTCACATGAATCTTATACCAATTCTCCAAAATGAGGCAACAGATGTAAATCAGGAAAGTCCTGCTGTATCTAGGTTTATTAATTGCGAATGGGCGAAAAAGCGTTAGCGGAGCGGGGCGTTAGCAAGAGTGCGAATTAGTATTAGTGCCATTCCATCAGTCAGAGCTCAGCAATTCTCATTTTGAAAAAAATCAGAGAAAATTCTATTAGTTAAATAGAGAACTTGTGTCGAAGCATCATTTTTTGACAAATAATTATCATCCCAAGTTGGAGATAGACAAGTTTTAAAAAATTTGTCCATGAAAAATCGATTTCAACTGATAAATTCAGATGAAATTCTCAACAACTTTTTAGTTTTTTTAATAAATAGTTTTCTCTCCTCTTTTAATTTGTTGACATTTATCAACTAGAATTTATTCTTTTTAATGGGTCATGTTCTGCAATAATAAATGAAAATAAATGCGACCAATTTTTAAACCATAAATATTTTAACAAAGTCCGAATATCTTTAAAAAAAGTAGTTCGAGTTACCAATATTTTCCGAACTTTTTGATAACTATAATTAACTAAATCTAAAACAGTATGAAATAAAAAAGCTAGCAAATTCAAAGATAATAATAACTCGCATAAATGATTTTCACCATGACCAAAGTTATGCTCTAAATTATAACCGTGATTTTTAAGGACGTTATTCCCCTCATTTTCAACTTTCCATCTACTGCGCCCAGCTTTGACAATTTCTTCAATATTATTTTCAGTGATTTTATGATTAGCTATCCAATTATTTTGGTAGAT
Organism: Nostoc flagelliforme FACHB-838; assembly: GCF_014698065.1. GTDB lineage: Bacteria > Cyanobacteriota > Cyanobacteriia > Cyanobacteriales > Nostocaceae > Nostoc > Nostoc flagelliforme_B. The sequence goes on along the minus strand of NZ_JACJSI010000074.1, from coordinate 30,373 downwards.
AATTCCCTCTGTTTTCTCATTAATAACAATCACTTCACACCAATTAACTTCGAGACTTGAATCTTCATCTGTTAATGGAAGTTTAGTAGTATAACGATAACGATAAATTAGATTTTTTCGCCCATCCCATTGTTTCTTTTCAATGGTTCTAACTTCTCCACTTGTTTCTAAGAATTCTAGCCAATCATATAAAGTCTTGTGTGACGTTTTCAGACAAACAAAAATAAAGTTATAACCTTGTTTTAGCAGCAAGGTACAAATAGGTTGGCGAGAATACAAGTCATCCCCTAGAAGGGTTACAGGACAACCATACTTATTTTGATTATTCTTATTTAACCATCTTTTAATAGCCGCATTTTCACAGTCTTGTTTTTGATATTTATCTTGTTTTTTAATAAATTCTGGCTCTAAAATAATTACTTGTTTTTGATTAGGAGAAACTATAATAGGTGTGACACAGCCATGAAAATAAGTTGTAGTTCCATTTCGATGATTACGACAATTACAATGAGAGCAATTAATTTTTTTGGATGAAAAATATTCTGTGCCATCTAAAGCCAATACGGTTCAGTTAAGGCTCAAATAGTTGTAAATTGGGTATTGTTTCCAAAAATGGAAATCCAGTCAGGTGCATCTCAAGGAATTATCGTTGGTGTCTCCTAAGATACGAAGTACTGAGATATTCAAGGCGATAGAGACAGCTATCCCCGCAACTTCAATCGAACAGGCGATTGCAAAAATCAAAGTTAAAGAGGAGCGCACACGCTCGTTACCAGCGCAACTAGTAGTTTGTCTGATAATAGCAATGAGTCTCTGGTCGAGAGATTCAATGCGTGATGTACTAAAAAATCTCATTGATGGTCTTTCGGAAGCATGGGTCAAAGTAGGCAAATATTGGCGTATCCCATGTAAATCAGCCATTACCCAAGCCAGACAAAGATTAGGAGCAGGGGTGATGACGCAATTGTTTCATCAGTTGGTGCGACCAATGGCAAATAGCGCAACAATAGGAGCCTTTATCAACGGGCTACGAATCGTCGTGATTGACGGGAGTTGGAGCGAGTACGGGCATTAAAACTTTTACGCTCAGTCACAGGGGATTTTCTCAATTGAAAATAGACTTCCTGCGTTATCTTTTCCCTTATTACTTTTCATTAATCTTTGATGGTCTAAGAAAGATTCTGACTGAGTAAAAAAGATAGAGAATGCAGCCATCATTGCATCTTCTACCTGATATTTTGTATTATTTCCAGGTTTTCTTTCATCAGGTAAGTCATTTAATGATGACCGTAAAAATTGTATTAATTCAGGAATTTCTAGGGTCGCTGCTAAGTGTGCCATGTTTGAGTAATTTGACGCGCTGTCGGATTTTAACTCACCGACTTTACATCATTTGACAAGAATTATAAATTTTTATTTCCTTTGAATTCCTCAATTAAAACCGAACGATGAACTGGATTTCCTCCGTTCGTTGTCAGGTAATTCCTCTATTTTATTAAGTATTTATACTTATTCTTGGCTCCATCTGTTTTTTTAGCCAGAGGCAATGGCTTAAGAACTAGTTACTTTGTACTATATTTTGAACTCCAAAATCGGGGTTAATACTCTATTTTTTTCAAAATGAGAATTGCTGCACGCCAAGTATTGCAATTAACCAAAATCCCTATTAGGGATTGAAACCGATATTGCGCGTATCTCTCAATGAGTGTAAAAATATGTTTTGCCCAGCGAATGTAATTTGCGGCTATACAGACAAAACCACCTCCGTGGATTTCAAATTCTTAGAATCCGAGTAGGCGGACTTCGTTTGTGTAGCCGCGATTTCTAATTGCATGATTGGTATATTTGCAAAGGTTGAGATGCTCCCAACGCAACTCTAGGAGTACTTAAATTTACAGTGAAAGACTTTTCAAATAACCTTTTAATCAGCAACACCTCTATTGGAATGATTGAGTTTTTTAAAAGCGAACCTACCGTTTATTCTGTTGATAGTTACTAAAACAGTTACACTTAGTATACCCAACATTAATGAAGGCTCAGGTATAGATGTTATAGAAAAAGAACTGAGGGGATAACCTGCATCAACGGGTATATTGATGGAAGAACTTATATAGATACCTTGAGATCCAGTTTCAACATAGTCATAAGTCTTAGCCACATTATATGACCGTCCTCCTGTAGTGTAAGAAAATCCAAAATCACTCAATACCGAAGAATCATCAGCGAACAAGAGATTGTCATTGTCAGGAAATGAGTCTGGAGGTAACAGAAACTCTATTGGGCTACCATTTCTTGTCCCACTTATATCTATAATTTCATAACTATTTGTAGCAGAATCATAAGGGTTAGTTGTTAATGTTCCACTGGCTGTAACAATGTCAGTAAGATTAAGTACACTTGTACCAGAGTAGGAAAAATTAAATATGGCGGCCGAAACAGGAGCCATCATAGCTGTTAGAAAACAGACCGTGCCAGTGATAGTAGCCGCGAGTTTTTTATCAAAATTCATTCTATTTCCCCTTTTATTTCAAACCACTATTAATATCGTGTTCGTTTGATCACTTATTCCCGGAGAACCCCAATTTTTAATTCCCTTCGCAACACATACGAGGCTACGGTAGAACGTCAAAGGGTAGCATCATGTCGTTATCCTCATGATTCAGCATGTGGCAGTGCCACACGAAGCGTCCAGTGAATGAATTGCCAAAAGGTAAGTTCGCTGTGGCTTTAGCACCGAAGGGAACTATCAGACGAACAACCTCAAACGGGTTGACTACCACAGTATCCTTCCAGCCAGCTTCGTTTGCTGCTGGTGGTTTTGCTAAACCTTTTAAATAGGGCGTAGGATCGAGTGGTGGATAACCATAAGGCACTGTATCTCCCGGCGTTGCATGGTGCATAAGTACTTTACGCGGGCCAGTTGCTCTGTATGCTGCTGAGTACGCACTATCATTGATTGATTGGCGGTTGAGGATTTGAAATGGTACTAGATGCAGGTGCATTGTGTGGGCAAATGGCTGAAGATTGATGAAGTTCCATTGCTCTACTGTGTCTACTTGTGGTTGCTCTCTCAATTCTAGGTGGTTGGCTGCCTCATGCCAGTAAACAGCGTTGAGTATCATGGCTAATACTTGAAAGTTAGAGTTCAAAATATCTATCAGAACCAGGTTGCGCTCTTTGACTGGTTTCGTAGCAATTTTTGTGATTAATGGATTGTTTACTCGCAGCCTTGTGGGAATAGCTTTAGGAACGGCAGCACCCTGATTGACTGTAAACTGCATAACTTCTGGCATTTTAAAGAAACCCTGAGCAATTACCGTAGCCAAACCTTTGGGATACGGTGCAGCAGCATCATTTTGCAATACAATCTTGTCTCCTGGTAAGCTTTGAGAAAAATCGATGAGTACGTCTGCTCGTTCACCAGGCCCCAGCAGTAGTTTAGACAAATATACTGGAGCGTTCAGTAAACCTCCGTCACTGCCAATTTGAATTAGTTGCTGATTTGACGACAGCTTTAATCTGAAAAATCGGGAGTTTGAGGCGTTGACGATGCGGAAGCGGTACAAAGTTCGGTCAACATTGAGGTTTGGCCAAGCCTTGCCGTTGACGACAGCAACATCAGCGTAAACTTCAGTTTTCCATGTCGTTGGAAAAGACATGGAACCATTGGAATCGAAGGAATGATCTTGCAGCACCAATGGTATTTCATAAGGCGCTCCGGCAGGGATACCAAGGGGGCCATTGCCACCGATGGGATCGTCCTCATCCCTAATCAGATACATTCCAGCTAACCCGGCTTGGAGGTTCAAGGCGGTCATGCCAAGGGAATGGTCATGATACCAGAGTGTTCCTGCTTCTTGATTGTTATTGTAGTTGTACACATTGCTCTGCCCAGGCAGATATGTATCTTCTGGATAACCGTCGCTGTCAGGTTCGGTATTGCTGCCGTGTAAGTGGATAACTGTCCGGGGATTGGTTATGTCGGATGCACTGACACCATGCAAGTTCGTATCCACTGACCCAGCTAATGGATGAGTCCCAAGTTTGTTGAATGCCCGAATCCTAACAGGCGTTCCCCTTGTTACCTCGAAAGTGGGGCCAAGATAAGACAATCCGCCGTAACCCCAGGTGGTAGAAGAGCCTAAGCTGCTGTGAAACGAGTGTGTACCTGGCGCAATATCTAAGGTACTAGGCGGTGAAATTGGGTAGGAAATGGGCAGAGACTCGGTAAATTTTGAAAGTGAGGGCGAGGCTGCATAGGTTCTTTTTCCTTTAAGTAGTTCGGGGAGCAGAACTCCGGCTCCTAAACCTGCGCTCATCGTTAAAAATTGCTTTCTAGTTAACATTTTTGATTGTGGTTGTAAAAATTAGCATTGAGTCTACAAAGAATTGAGCTTACGCAAGAACTCTTTGAAACTCTGATTTCTTTGTATCCTTCTCTGACGAGACGCTGCGCAAATGCGTCCTACCCCCAGGGCAAACGCATCTAAATTACTCTTGATCACAACGAAGGTTAAGAACCAACGAAAAAATCAGGATTTCGAGCTTGATTATTTTTTAAGCCCCAAAGCGATCGCCTAAAACTTTCGCAATAAGCAAAACTTAATGACATTGATTTTAAATCTATTCTCAATAAAGTATGCTTATTGACATGATGCGGCCGCCCTGATCGCAGCCCGAATCTGGGATTCGATTGCGATTAACTCTATGTCTCGTGACAAATAGGGAATTCCTAAAAAAAGGGGGTATTGTCTTGCTGCTGTTCCTGACTTGGGTCTCGAAGTCTTTCTGATCTCTCTGGAATTTGTGGCAATCCTTTCTATTTCTGCCTTTAATTGTTGTCTTAGCTTTGTATCTAGTGGCAGCACAGATCCACTCAAATTACCGAGAAAGTGAGATTGACAACGTTGATGTGGTGCATCTGGCCAACTTGAATTCATTGCCGCGATGATTGATTTTTCGCCATCTGACAAGGTTGCCAGCACAATGTAGCGGTAACTCCTGATATGGTTGCAGCCATTCAATTAGCTGTTGCTCTTGTGCTTGTTGCAATTGAATTGCGCTGACTGGTGTACCACTTAATACTTCGTACAATACATACAGTAAACTTCCGTGACCTTCGGGCTGTAAAGCATCAATTGCCCAAATCAAACCGCCATGTTAAACTACTGTGGCAGCTAATTTCGAGTGCGTATGTGCAATCGTTCCACCCAACAGTGCTAGAAATTGACGATATAGCTTGCCCACATTCCGCCCATTAATTTCGATACCACGCCGATTTAAATTTTCCTGAATCTCAATTAACTGTTGATGTTCATTTTCGTGTTGCCAACCTATAAATGCCAGCACGTCTAAACCATAAGTACTGTTGGGCAAGCTATACTTTAATACGCCACTTGCGTAGTAGTGTTGATTAAAGTGCGTACAGACTGGATTCTTACATTCTTTGCTTTTACCTGCTACAAACACCGCTCCATTCATGGTTTGAACAGTTTTACGCATATGCCAAGCTCTACGCTTAACTAAATTATTTCCACAATGGATACATTCAGTAAGCTCACATTCCACAATTATACGTTGAGCGTTAGGAAAACTCCGTTGTGGGCGATGACGTGGCTTCTTTACTATCACGCTTGTTTTTGCTGCTGGTAGATTCCTTTTTCAGCTTACCTGTCTTACATACTAATTAGACAATTAGGGGTCCTACCCTTTGGGTTCAATAGTTCTCCCATGAGAAATAATCTCGGCTCGTGGCGCTATAGGTTGATTAGCGATCACACTTTGTTTACTAAAACATAGTTGTTTTTGTTCGACATCTTTAGCTGCTAAGAGTGTACTTAAGGTGTCAATCACATGAGTACTCTCTTCTACAGCAGAGTGCATATCTTCTGCTAAAAAGCTATGGGTTGCTTTGAACTCCTGAATTAAAGTATCTCGATCGTTTTGAATAACCAGTTGCGCCAACCGATTATAAGTGATCGCTAATTGCCCAATAGCTTCTCGACGCTCTGCTGTGGCAAGCATAATATCTACTACCAGACGAGCAGACTGGCTGAATAAGCGGCCAATTATGTCCATTTCTAGACGAAAAATTGGGCTAGAAAAATCTAAGCTACGACGGATATCAATGTTTTGTTGTGCTAGGAAAACACCAAGACTAAACGTTGTAAAATTACGGATTGCTTGAACAGCAATCATCATTTTATCGTGCTCCTCTGGTGTAGACACAATCAGTTTACCACCATCATGTTCAATCAAATCCAAAAGCCATTGAAATGCATCATCTCTACGACCAGAACAGACTACCACTTTTTGGCACAAGAACGATTTTATACCTGGGCCAAACATTGGATGTAAGCTCATTACAGGCCCACTATGCTGCTCAAGCATAGTCTGTAATATTGGAGTTTTAATACTAGCAATATCAGCTAAAGCAGTAGTTGGAGAGAGGTATTTAGCAAGTTTATGGATCACATCTATTGTATATTCAATAGGGACACAAACTAAAACTAAATCTGCTTTTTTTAGTAGCGATTCTGCTTGTTCCCAGTCTCCTTGGTCAAGAATACTGATGTAGTGACCGGCGGCTGATAACTTCTGCTGGAAAAAATACCCCATCAAACCGCGTCCGCCAACTAGAGTAACCCGTCGTGGTTTGGTATTTGCTGGAGGCGAAAATGCACTAGCAGCAGAGGTACAACCTGTAACTAGGTTTTTCCAGATTGACTCTGGAACACCAGCCTGCACTAGGGAAAATGTAAAGTTAGTAATTTGTTCTTCTAAAGATATAGATTGGGACTCAGCCAAAACTGCAATTCTTTTACCTAGTAAATCAATGAGTTGTTGGTCAATTTGTTTCAGCTTTTCTGGAAGCATAAGACCTCTTAAATATATGATTATTTTTTCAAGTTTGAGACTACCTCAAAAACTTTCATTGTGAAAACTGTTAGGGTTAATAATTTTTTGCCAGTTTATAGCTTCATGACACAAAACTGAATAACCTAACACAAAAAGGCTTAAATATACTAAGTCGGTTCGCTATGATTAATCCTGTGCAGATAATAATTGCCGACGCTGACGACGGAAAATAAACCAAGCACTCATTCCTAGTAATGCAGACACTGATGCAGGTTCGGGAACCTTTTCGATTTTTGTTTTAACAGTTCCTTGAAATGTATAGTCTCCCGTTGCATTAGGAAAATCCCAGTATGGGTAGACTCTGAGTCTAGCGGTGTCAGGTACGCTTGTTCGGATGGCAACAGAATCTGAAAAGGTTCCCTCTGGGTAACTAAAGCGAATTGACAAACCATATTGCTCCCCACGAGCAGCCGGAGGAACGTAAAGAATAAAGTCATCAACGGTATCGTCGTAGCCCAAATTACCTACACGTCCAAGATAAACAATATTTCTGGCTTCATCATGTATATCTTGTTGCGATCCCTTCGTTCCCTCAGCTACAATACCCCCTGCATTAATAGAATATTGTTCCACTGAGCCATCATACTCAGCAAGAGGAAAGTCAGTCCCGAGAGGTTCTATCTTAGTAGCTGAGTCATCATAAATAAAGTAACCATTGGCTTCCTCACTCTCGAAGGTAAATTTAAAAAGAGCAGCTTGGGCTGGATTTGTGGCAACTGTTTCTAAAACTAGAAATGTTGCAGCGCTGATAGCAGAAGCTATCAAGAATTTATTCAAAAAAGCCATTTTAGTTATCTCGCAATATAGCTATACTTGAATGCTGGGAAGTTGACCGTTTAGCACGCGATCGCTTTATGGATAAGAATACCATGTGTATGTGCATAATCTTTGTATTATGAGAGAAATGATAATACAAAGATTATGTATAACCTCAAATTGATATGAAACTCCTATTTAATTGACTGAAAAAACTGAATATACATTTATTCATTGCTTCCCTGTTAAGATTTTTATCTAAGCTAATAGTTTCATAAATTAAATCAGATTATCAGAATAGGATTTGCTTAAAAGGCAAGAGGCAAAAGGCAAAAGGTTAAAGGTTAAGGGTTAGTAGCAAAAGGTTAAAGATTAGAGACTGTAAGTTGAGTTTCGCAACAGCGAAACTCAACAAAGTCTTGAGAATGTTGGGTTCCGTTCCCTAACATTTTTAGATTTAACTAAAATGACTGATAGAGAACTCATCTTTAATGTTTAAAAAAGCTCTATACAACTCAAAAGGCTTTCTTCCCCATTCCCAATACTTCTCTGCGAGAAGCTGCGCCAACGACTGCGCTCAGTACAAGTTCCCAATTCCCAATTGCCCAAACTCAAAGCAGCTTCCTAACCACTTCCAAATTCTCAAGAATTCTTAGTGACGAATCAGAATTCTATCCTCTTGTTGAGACAAGCTGACTGAAGGAGCAGGAGCAGGTCCTAGCGCAACATCGCCCCAGCGCATCACACAGCCACCAGCATTAGATGACGAACCCATTGTGTAGACGAGAACTAGATCGTTTTCACGAATTTTACCTGCGTGGGCGGCGTGGTAGAGATTAGCAACGGGAAAGGTTGGCCCAATGTTGGCATATAGAGGATTGATGTTGATTGTACGCTCTGGCTCAATATCTAAAGCACGGATGCAAACTCGTGAATACCAAGCACTGGGTGTATTAAAGACAAAAAAGTTGATTTGATCTAAGGTGAGTCCAGCATCAGCGATGGCACCGTGGCAACATAGACGAATAAACTTTACCGTTGTCTCGTTAAACATCTTACTTGCACCCTTGCCGCCTCGAATGAACATTTTGACGTTGCCATGTTCATCGGTGGTGAATTCATTATAGAAAGCACCGCAGGTAGCAGCAGTATTGGCAATTTTAGTACCGAGAATACCTTGGTTTGCTTTCAGTTTACCAACTACAAAGGCTCCAGCACCGTCACCTGATAAAAAGGCTAAAGTATCATTTTCATCGGTATAGCGCGAATATGTAGTTGAAACGACCACTAACACATTGTGATACTGTCCCGTTTGCACTAAAGAACAGGCTGTCTGAAGCGAAACTAATGCTGAAGTACAAGTTGATTCTATATTCCACGCCGCATCTTGTAGTCCTAGTTTTCCAGCGAGAAAAGCAGCATTACCAGGTGTAATTTGCTCTGGAAATAGTGAAGTAACGAGCATGAGATCGATGTCTTCAGGAGATAGCTTTGCGGCTTCGAGGGCATCGAGAGCAGCGCGATACTCTAGCGAAAGTGAAGTCTCATCGGGAGCTAGCACCCTTCGTTCGACAGTACCACGGAAGGGGTCTGACATATACGGTGTTACCTCTTGTGACCAGATATCGTCATCACTGGTGGCTGGAGACTGGTCGGGTACAAATAGTTTCGCTAGAGTTTTTTGTTCAGCCTCAGCAACCATCTTGGGAAAATTAACTCTGTAGTAATTGTTTGTGCGGATGATGCTAGGAAAGTTAACTGAGACTGCACGAATACCTACTGGTTCTAATGTTGTCATGACAAATATTCTTTTGATTTTGTTTTTGGTGTTACACGATGAAATTCGTTTTCAGAAAAAGCTGTGAGGAAATGTCATTGGTAAACTAATGACCAATACTTCTCTGCGAGACGCTACGCGTAGCTTGCTTCCACGAAGTGGTACGGCTTACCTCGGCTCCGCTCGGCACGAGTCGCTCAGTACAAGTGACCAATGACTAATGACCAATAACAGTTTTGGCTTCTATGGCTCCTTGCTTAATCAAACTTTGAATGCGACCTCCAATAGGTGCGGGTCGCGTTGGGTCAATTCTTACATCAACAATGAATGGAGCGGTAGATAAAAGTGCTTTTTGTAGCGCTTTTTCTAAGTCAGATTCAGTATTAACACAGATGCCATTAGCTCCCATTGCTCTAGCGATCGCAGCAAAATCAGTACTTGGTATCTCTGTATCTATGGGAACCTCACCACTTAACCTTTGCAATGCCATTCCTTGGGCGCACATATTGTAGCGTCCATCGTTGAGGATAATCCAGACAGATGGAACCTCAAATCTCACTGCCGTGCTGACTTCGTTGTTCATCAGCATTGCTCCGTCGCCAACAATAGCAACGGCTTTACCTTTTCGCCCTAATGCTGTACCAACTACTCCGGTAGTAGCATGACCCATAGAGCCAAAACCAGTACTAATTCGGTAACGACCTGGTTGCTTAAATCGCAACAAGTGAGTTGCCCAAGCAAAAGAGTTACCCGCTTCAGCTAAAATTGAGGCATCGCTGCCTTCAATAATCAGCCGTTGAATTGCATCCATAAGTACTTCGGGTCGCACTAAGCCATTGGTGCGGGGAGAATTGGTGTAGATTTCAGGACGTGGTAGTGAGGAATTGGGAAACCAATTAAGACGATCTGGTAAGTGTTTTAATATTGCTCTGAGGAATGCTTTGATTTCTGAGTGGACAGCAATAGTATCTACTGATGGATAAGCCACTCCTGGAACTTGCGGATCGATATCAACATGAATGAATCCATTACTTGGAATCATCGCCGGACTCCAAAATGAGGTAGGTTCACCAAGGCGCGTTCCCAACACTAATATGCGTTGCGGTCGTTGCTCCTGCATATATGTCATGACTGATAAATGTCCGCTAAAGCCTGTGACACCGATAAATTGGGGATGATGTTCTGGAAAAATCCCTTTGGCACGAGGTGATGTCATTACCGCCGCCCCAGTTTTTTGTGCCAACTGACAGATTTCCTCTGCGGCGTGTCGCGCCCCAAAGCCAACCCAGATGGCAAAGGATTCTTCAGATAACAGCTTTACACATTCAGCGATCGCTTCTTCACTAGCTGTTGGTACAGATTGAGAAAAGCCTTGCTGAGGTAACTGGACTTTTAATGGTGTCGTCTGGATTGGGGTGGGAACGCTGATATGGGCTACAAAACTGCCTGGTTGGGCTAACCCTTGGGCAAGCCTGCGAGAAATTTCTGGTAGTTGATCCCCAGACTCTAATATAGTTGCGTAATTGAATAGTGGCCCGGAAGTAAAAATTCCTGAGAAGGGCATTGTGTGGGCGCTAGTTTCTTGACAAGCTCCCCGACCGCGATTTGCAGTTGAGGTTGCAGCTGACAAGAAAATTACCTTTGCTCCTTCTCCTCGGGCCGCGAAAAGCCCAGTCAGAGCGTTCGTGATCCCAGGGCCTGTAGTAGTGAATACCACGACAGGGCGATCGCTGGCAAAATAAGCTTCAGTCGCGGCAAAAGCCGCTCCTGATTCATGGCGAAAGTGAAGCAATTCGATATTGCTACGGTTTAATATTGCCCATAATGGCCCGATACCGCCTCCTGAAACACCGAATCCATACTCAACTCCCAAATTTTCTAGGATCTCAATTAAAGCCTCTGCAACTGTAGGTTGAGTTAATTCTGACTCTGAGGATTTTTCATTCAGCGATGCAGGCGAGAAAATAGAAGATCCGGTTGAATCAAAGGAAATTTGATTAGGTGAGAGGTTAGTTTTCGTTCCTAAAGCTTGAGAGGAATTAGTTCTTTTGTTGATAGATTTAGTATTCATAATTGCCAATTTTGATTACTCTTTGTTGATTTTCTTTACGCAATAAGTTAAAGGTTTAAAGTCTCACCCATTGTGGGCGAAAAAATCCTTGGATTGCAGGTAAGTTAAAAACTCGTGTAGTCAACCTAGTTTTCCCTGTTTGATTCTATCCAAGCTATGATTTATTTGATAACACCCTTTTAAAACTTGATTGCTGACGTAAAACTCGTTTTAAGACTTTACCAGTTGGGTTTTTTGGTAGAGAATCTACAAAGCTAATGCTACAAGGAAGTTTGTATTTTGCCATTCTTTCAGAGCAAAATTTGATAATTTGTTCTTCGCTAATTACGTGACCCTCTTTCAAGATAATGTTTGCGTGAACTATCTCACCTTTATAATCATCATTCACACCATATACAGCTACCTCGGCAACAGATGAGTGTTGATAAATTACATTTTCTACTTCAGTTGGATATATCTTAAATCCAGACATATTAATCATGTCTTTCAAACGGTCAACAATGTAGAAAAAACCGTCTTCATCTACCCGACCAATGTCACCAGTATGGAACCAACCATCTTTAATTACTTCAGCAGTCTCAAATGGGCGATTCCAATAACCAAGCATGACATTAGGGCCTCTAATTACTATTTGACCCAATTCACCAACCTCGACCTGATTACCCTTAATGTCAATAACTTTCATTTCTACATTTTCGATGGGAGCGCCAATGGAACCGAGTTTGTATTTCAAATCGTGATTATAAGATGCACATGGTGATGTTTCAGTTAAACCATATCCTTCATTAATGACTTTTCCATATTTATCTCGCCAAGTTTGTGCAACTTCAATTGGCATCGGTGCGGCTGCTGAAAAGTAATAACGCACGCTATTGAGGTTGTAACTAGATAAATCGCTATTTAACAGATTAATGAATACTGTTGGTACACCAAAGAACATTGTTACTTGATGAGTTGCGATGGCATGAAGTACTTGTTCAAAATCAAATCGGCGTTGTAGGATAATTGTAGCACAGACGTTTAATGCTGCGTTAAGAATAGCATTTTGACCAAAACAATGAAATAGGGGTAAGTAAAGTAGTAATCGATCATCTGGTTGCATTCCACAACAACGATTTTGGGAATACATATTAGAAATTATGTTGCCGTGGGAAAGGGTTGCTCCTTTAGAGAAACCTGTTGTTCCTGATGTATAGACGATGCTAGCAGGAGCATGGCGATCTATTTCAATAGCGTATCCATTGGGAGAAGCGCTTTCCATCACTTTCGCTAAAGAAACTCCCTTTATGGCGCTACCTTCCGCAATCAAAATATGTTCTAGCTCGGGTAAATCTATCCCTGGTACATTTTCAACAAGTGACTCTGTAGTAATTATTGCCTTAGCAGCACAATCATTAAAAATGTAGCTAACTTCATTACTCTTGAGCATGACGTTCACTGAGACGACAACCGCACCAATTTTGAGAATACCAAGATAACAAATGATAAATTCTGGAATATTTGGCAAAAACAAAATGACGCGATCGCCTTTTTCAATTCCTAATCCATGTAACCCGTTAGCAACACGATTTACTAGGTTATTAAGCTGCTTATAGGTAAATAATTTATCTTCAAAGATCAGAGCAATCTTTTCAGGATATAATCGATCACCACGCTCGATATGATTGGCAATATTCATAGTTAGAAAGACTCACTCAATTTTATTACTTTTGCTTACTTGACAGTCATTTATAAAATTCTCAAAAATTTAGCGGCAGATTCAAACATTTGAAATGGTCAAAACAATAAGTTAGGATTAAGCAATTTTTTCCTTTCTTCCTTCTCTCTGCGTCCTCTGCGCTTTTGCGGTTCGTAAAAAAACTGCCTCTTGCATCCTCCTGTAAAAATATTAAAGATTGTTTAAAAAGTGTTTAATCGATCCTCTTTAACTCTCCCTTAACAAGAGGAAGACCGGATTTAAAGCCCCCAAGATATCAGGTAAATTTAAGAGGATCTAGAACACTTAAGCTATCGCTTAGAAAACTTTTCAAACATTATCTAAGCTCAACAAAAGATTGTTAATTGCTTGCACAATCTGCCCGCCATTGGCAATATCAATGGCAATTTTGGCAATGTGTTCGTCTAAAGCTTGTTCGTTATCGTCCCAAATGTAGGGTCGTTCAGCAGAAGGTGGTTGCCCGACTACATTGCGGATTGCTAGATATAAATCTTTAGTTGCAGGCGAGAGTGTAGCACGAGCATCATAATGTCCAAAATTTTTGTATGTGCGTAAATCAACTGATTGCACACCAAACATCAAAGCGATCACAATATATTGTTGGAAGATTTCTACTGATTGACGTGCTAAATTTGCGGAAGCAAAACCTTGGCTGTTGATATTTTGATTATATTGTTCAGCATGAGTAGGAAAACGATCGGCTATGGAATTTCCATAAAAGGTTAACAGAGGCATAATCGAGTTGCCAGTAATTTGCAATCCCTTTAACCCCATGTTTACAACTCGATCTGTGTTACCAACTAAAGATGCAGATAGCCCATTGTTAAATTCTGGTGCTACCAAGTACGCTATTTGGACATCCAAGTGTTTCGCTAACAACCCGATGTAATAACGCAATTGATCCATGCCTACACCAATATACTGCCCTAAGAAATTACCGCCATGATAACTTGCTTGGTTTTCTAGATCGATAAGTGGGTTGTCAGTTACAGAGTTAATTTCTACTTCAATTTGTTTTTGAATTTGGTCAAGTCCATCGACAATTGGCCCCATATATTGAGGTAAACAACGCAGTGAATAACGATCTTGAATCGGATGTTTGCCGCGATAATTATGAGCGCCATTTAACTCGTCTCTAACTAACTGTGAACCTTCTAACAGGTTGAGCATTTGGTCAGCAGCCCATTTTTGTCCTGAATGTGGTTTGAGTTTATGGATAAATGGGTGGAATGATTGATTAGTCCCATTTAAACCTTGAATAGCTAAAGCGTGGGCAGCCATTGACAAACCTAAGAGGTTTTTGGTGTCGTAGACGCAATTGGCGGCGATACCTGTCATGACTGAAGTACCATTCATCATTGCTAACCCTTCTTTAGGAAGTAGGTGCAATGGTTCTAAATTCAGCTTTTTGAGTGCTGTTAAGGCATTTATTTCTTCACCATTAAAGTCAACGGTGTAACTGGAATTTAAACCAATCAATGCTCCGGTAATATATGCTAAGGGTGTTAAATCGCCACTAGCACCAATGGAACCAAATTCGCAGACATGAGGTGTAACACCAGCATTCAGAAATATCAACATCCGCTTGAGTATTTCTAAACGAATCCCCGATGCACCACTGATGTGAGAATTCACACGTAGAAGCATGGCAGCCCGAACATCAACTAGGGGTATTTTTTTACCTGCACCTACTTTGTGATACCACATCAAATTATTTTGTAGTAAAGTCGCAGATTCAGGAGAAATTACCACATTTGCCATACCACCAAATCCAGTTGTCACCCCATAAATAGGTTCACCAGATTCAACGGCATTATGAATATAATCACAGGATGCTTGGATATTACCCAGTTTTTCTGGATCATCGGTTAAACGTACCTGTTTGCCATAACGCGCTACACTAATTACTTCTTCAACAGTGAGATTGCGATCGCCTACAATTACAGCATCATCTGAACTAGGAACAAAAGAAAAGGCAGTTTTCTGGGTAGTGTTTGTACTTAAGCTAACTGTATTCATGTTTTCGAGAGTTTGTTGTGATTAAAGTTTTCAATCTTGGCTGACGAGCTAACAATTCTTAAAGAACCCCAATCTTCCAATTTGCTAAGGATGTCTGCGACTGAGTGACTTTACTGTTCGTATATCTTGGTTCTTGCCAGCGACCAAAGAATTTGCCCAGAGGAGTAATTTCCTTCATAAATTGCTCAAAGTTAGGAAAGTTGAGCGATTGAGGCCCATCTGAAAGGGCTTTTTGAGGGTTAGGGTGAACCTCAACCATTAGCGAATCACAACCAGCCGCGATCGCAGCTAGCGCCATTGATGTCACCAATTCCGATTTACCAGTAGCGTGGCTGGGATCGATCGCAATTGGAAGGTGAGTCAAATTACGCAAAACCGGAATTGCAGATATATCTAATGTGTTGCGTGTATATTCCCTGTCAAAAGTTCTAATACCTCGTTCGCACAAAATCACATTGGGATTTCCTGCTGCCAAAATATACTCCGCAGACATCAGCCAATCTTCAATAGTGGCTGACAAACCACGTTTGAGGAACACAGGTTTATTGGTTGCACCGACTTTTTTCAAAAGGGAAAAGTTTTGCATATTGCGTGCGCCAATTTGCAAAATATCTGCAACGGATGAAATTATTTCCAACTCAGCAGCATCCATTACCTCGGTAATAATACCCAAACCAGAAACCGATTTAGCTGTTGCTAACCAGTCCAAGGCACTTTCTCCATGTCCCTGGAAAGCATAGGGTGAAGTCCTTGGTTTGTAAGCACCCCCTCTGAGAAACTTTGCACCTGCTGCTTTGACTTTCAGTGCAGTATCTACAATCATCTCTTCGCTTTCTACAGAACAGGGGCCTGCAATTACGACTACAGGATGGTTTTGACCAAAAGTTATGGTTTCAGAGGGTGTAAACACCTTTACTTCACTGGGTTCACCATTACGAAACTCTAAGCTAGTCCGTTTAAATGGCTTTTTTATGCGTAGCACTTGCTCAATAAAAGGGCTTAAATTTTGCACTTGGCGCACGTCGATTTCTGCCGTATCACCAATTAAACCAATAGCTACTTTATGTTTACCTACAGAGAGTTCTGGGACAACATTCCAGCCTGAAAGTTCTGTGAGTAATAAGTCAATTTCTTGCCGAGGAGAACCGGATTTCATGACGATAATCATCGTTTCAACATCCTTCTAAAATATGTATGCAATTAACTTGTACAAAATTGAGATTGTGTAATTACTTAGCTTAAAATGCTCCACTTCTTTCAGATTCTTACGACGCTTAATCACAAGACAGGCATTCCTGGCAGGGCAAACGCATCTAAAGTACTTTTGCTCGCAACCAAGATTAAAAACCAACGACAAATTGGAATTTATCGTTTGATTTACTTTCCAAGACTCAATGCGATGTTTGTGACGGGCTATGCCTACGCTAAAATTTTTGTCAATCAGCAGGGATTAATGAGATTATTTTGCGATTATTGATAATAGACTAGTCTTATTGATATAATGTGGTCGCCCTGCCAGTCAATGAGGGCATGACGTGAAGGCTTAGTAAAAAATAGAGTATAGTCTGTACTTGGTACAGGTACCCTCTCCTCTAATTCTTAATTGGTAGCAATGAGATGAGTTTATTGACCGTGGGAAATCAGAGGTTTTTAGCTAAACATATCTGTTCAATCTGCTGATTTATACAGTAGAACGTGGAACACAAACAATGCATTAACCTTCTGTGACAAGTTAATGGAATGACTCAGCTAATTTAATTGCAGACTTGTGCAATTAAGTTGGGACAAGTGTGAAATGTATTGTCGATCTGATATCTATATCTAAAAGCCAAATTTATCCTTTAGAACAACGATTTGTGTTATAATACAGATGACTAAAAAACTTAAACTCACATTTCGTAGCTATCCCTTCATCCGCCAAAGTTTAAGGATAAGGTTGGCGAGGTTAAAAAACCTAACCCTCTTCCTACTTTCTTCCTTCTATCCCCCCGACGCGAAAGGAGGGCAGAGGACAAAGTTTTTTAATGACAGAAGATAGATTAAATCTTTGGTGATTGGAAAGGTTGGTGCAAGGTTTCAGTTAAAGAAAAACATTGATTTTTCGAGCTTTTTCCCCATGACGACCCGATGCCATTCGGTACAGTAACGTTGTCAAATTCGAGGTTTCAACGATGAGTCAAGATTTACCAAAACAAGAGAAGCTCAAAATACTTGTGGTGGATGACCATGAACTAATCCTGAATGGAACGCTTGACTTGCTGAAACGGCACTACCCACAAGCCAAAATCCTCACCGCCAGAACAACCCAGAATGCTCTCGAGCAAGTCGAAGTATTTGGGCCCGACTTAGTTATTATGGATCTTTCCCTGCCAGAAACCTCAAAAGACACTGCCGAAATCAATCGAGGCATTAAAAGCTTGGAAACGTTAATGAAAAACTATCTTACCCTCAATCTGGTCGTGCAAAGCAGTTATGTCAAAGCACTGGTGCGGATTAAACCGGACATTGATGCTCATGAAGGAGGGTTCACTGTAGCGGACAAAGGACTTTCTAGCCAGGAGATGTTGAGCCGGATTGACTTGGCACTCAAAGGAGTCACACATACCAAAGACCTCAAAATACCACCAAAAGAAGTCAAGCCAGAATGGATTGAGGTACTCAATCTAGCCTTTGAAGAAGGATTGGAAGATAAAGTCATTGCCCTCCGGATGCGAGTAGCACCGAGAACGGTACGCCACTACTGGACTAAAATTCAAGACATTTTAGGCGTTTACCCGGAAGATGGTAAAAGTCTTCGCATCCAAACGGAGAAACGAGCTAGAGAAGAGGGGTTTATTGATTAAGAAGATTTGTTAAGGAAGAAACTGTTGTTACTAGGTATTTGGAATAAATTTAAACAAGGAATTACCATCTGGTCTATAACAACACTGCCAGGAATTTTTATTTTGGCACTTATTGTCTTCTTTCGCCTGAATGGGTCACTGCAATTTATAGAATGGGTAACTCTTGACTCCTTTCTTCGCCTGCGTCCTTGGGAACCTATCGACGAACGAGTTGTTATTGTCGGAATTAATGAGGAGGATATCGGACGTATCAAAAATTACCCTATACCCGATCGCGAGATTGCCAAACTGCTAAAAACGTTACAAAAGTACCAACCCAAAGTGATTGGTCTTGATATTGTTAGAGATATAGCCGTTGAACCCGGTCATGCCGAACTGGTTGCAACCTTTAAAGACATCAAAAATCTGATTGCGGTTGAAAAAGTCTTACCCACAGTCATTAAGCCATCCCCCGACTTCCCCTCAGAACAAATTGGTTTTGCAGATGTCCTTTCGGATGATGACAATAAAGTCAGGCGTGCAATACTTGGAATCAAGAGATCCGAAGACGAAAAAAAATATGCATTTTCCCTACCTTTACGGTTGGCAGAAACGTATCTCTTGGCTGAAGGTATCGAACTAAGCAATGGCATTCGCGATCGCGATGCGATGCGGTTTGGTTCCACTGAACTGCCTCGCTTTTTGCCCAATTCTGGGGGCTACGTGCGAACTGATGATTTTGGAGTTCAGCTACTCCTCAATTATCGCAACGGTCGAAAACGATTTCGCACGCTATCGCTTAAAAATATTAACGATATCGAAACCGGGAAGGGTAATCCCAATCAGCTGCATGATGCCTTCGGTGGACGCATCGTTCTGATTGGGGTAACTGCTCCTAGTATTAAAGACTTTATCAATACCGATGCGATCGCTAATTTGCAACCGCCTGGGAAAATTTATGGAGTAGAATTTCATGCCCATGTTGTTAGTCAAATTGTCAGTGCTGTTCTCGACAGACGACCTGTTTTTCAAACCTGGTCACAGGGTTGGGAATATCTTTGGATTGTCGGTTGGGGCATTTTAGCCATTTATCTCGGTCGGCTGACTCAATCTCCATTGAAAAACCTTGTGTATGTTGCTGTTGCCAGCCTTGGATTAGTTGGAATTGGTTATACCTTCATCGTTAACGGATGGTGGATTCCAGTAGCTCCAGCACTACTTGTTTTGGTCATTAATGGTGCAATCTTGAGTACTTTTTATCAATACGATCGATTTTTGAAGTCTCAGATTGAGATCCGCCAACACACTATTGAGCAGACATTTGTCGTAATCCATAATGGACCCTTACAAACACTAGCCAAGATTTTGAGGCACGTTCAAGACCAAGATTTAGAACAAGATCAATTGCTCCTTGACCTGCAAAATCTAAACTACGAAATTCGAGAAGTTGGCGAATACCTGAAACTAGAAGCCTTAAACCGAAAGGAAAGTCTCCGTCTCGGCAGTGGTCTAATCTTAGACTTAAAGCTGCCAATTCGCAACCTTTTATATGAAATCTACAGCTATACACTCCAGCGAAACTTTCCCTGCTTTAAAACGCTCAAAGTTAAAGCCTATTCGTTCGCTCCGATTGATGAGAAATACTTAAGCATTGAGCAAAAGCAAGAACTCTGCCAATTTTTGGAAGAAGCATTATGCAATGTCGGCAAACATGCCAAAGGAGTGACCCGTCTCTGTGCTACTGGCAAACAAAATGAAGGCTGGTACACCCTAAGCATTGAAGATAATGGGGCTGGCATTCACTCGTATTATGAAGGGCAAGGAACGAAGCAGTGTCTAAATATAGCAAAAAAATTAAGAGGAAAGTTTCAGCGAAAGTCTCTTAAAGATAAAGGAACTTTGTGTGAGTTAACTTGGCCTATTAGGAGTAAAAGCTGGATTTTTACCCGCAGAGGGCGTAATATAAATTTAATATGAAGTTCTATAAAAAAGGGCTTTTAGGATAATACTTTTTAGCTCCTGCTTGTTTATTTACATCTGCGACAGTGGTGACGACAATAATTAGCAAACCTAATATGTCAATCAGATATACCTGTTATGGCACTTTTATTTTATATTAATTAAATTAATTAATATTTACTCAACTAATGTTTACTCAACCAAAATTATAATGATTCCAATCCGGTGGTTCCTAAACAAACGTATCAACATCAAATTAGTTATCAGTTGTACCCTAAGCTTAGGGCTGATTGTAACTTCGGCAGCTCTTGGAAGCTATGAACCTGGCAATCAGAAACCTGTCCCAAAAGACCGCAAATCGGATGCAGGAACGACTAGAGGATGTTCTGGAGAAGATATACCGCTAACC
This sequence comes from Nostoc flagelliforme FACHB-838, assembly GCF_014698065.1. Classification (GTDB taxonomy): domain Bacteria; phylum Cyanobacteriota; class Cyanobacteriia; order Cyanobacteriales; family Nostocaceae; genus Nostoc; species Nostoc flagelliforme_B. The sequence continues at coordinate 9,925 of NZ_JACJSI010000074.1, read as the reverse complement.
GTTATTGCCTCTGGCAATTATATTGGACGGACAATATCAGGGCATCCTACGTTCGCTTGGTTTGTCCCTGGTGACTCTGCTTCCAAGCCAATGAAATTCATGATTTACGAGTGGGTTCCAGGCGGTAAACCTAAAGAAGTTCGCAAAATACCATTGGAGAGTTCACCGGGGATTATGAAGTTATCCCCGTTTTTGGAGAACGAATTAGGGCTGCAACCGGGAAAAGAATATTCTTTGCAGGTTGTCATTCATTGTGACCCAGATAATCCATCAGGTGATTTAGTAGATGAGGCAAGTATTGAGGTTGTAAAAATGCCAGCAGATGTGCAAACTAAATTGAACAGAGCAGTAAATAGTGTTGAGAAAGCTAATATCTATGCTGAGGCAGGTTTATGGTACAACGCGCTAGATGAAGCACTCAAACTGGCTCAAGTGTCGAAATTGGGAGAAGTGGGTTCAAATCTGTTAAAAGATTTGGCTAAGTGGGAAGCACCAAAAACCACACTAGAATTGCCACCAAAAGAACGGGAAACGATCAAGAAACGGATTGAAAATTTGAAGAAAATTGCAGACAGCCAACGTTAACCACGCTAACCCTGCCCTAAAGCCAGTTACCGATGAGGATAAAAGGTGCCCAATAGGCAGGGTGAATCTTCTTATTCTGATTAATCAGTGCCTTTTGCGCTTCCTTCAAGGCTTCTGCTTTGCTCATTTGTGATCGCAAGTTCTCGTAAAACTTAACGGCTAGCTCTTTTGTAAAATCATCGTCAACGTACCAAAGAGAAGCCAAAGCACTTCTAACACCTGCTTGCACAGTGATGCCAGCCATACCCAGCGTAGCACGGTCATCTCCTACACCAGTTTGACAAGCTGTAAGCACGAGTAACTCCATTGGCTCTAAACCTCCACTAAAGCGGCGGATGTCACTCTCTAGCTGAGTAATTGTAATCTTCTTATTATTACCCGTAACTAAAAAGCTATCTTCTGGAATAGTGCCAAACTGTCCGTGAGTGGCAATGTGAATAATCGGGTAATTTGCTTGTTTAAGTTCTTGCTTTAAGCCTTCATCAGTGAATTGTTTATTGAACAGTTTCTTGCTACCTGGAAATAGCTTCGTGGCTTGATTTACTTCATCGGCAACATTTTCCAAAGCCTTGAATTTTTCCCCATCAACAGTAACTGCTTCAGTTAACCCTAAAGCTAACATCCATAAATCTTGAAAATTTTGGGGTTTAGGGAATGTCAAATGCAGACCGGGAGTCGTAGCAATGGCGTATTTCTGAACTAGAAATTCCTGACCATCATGGAGTGCAGCCATCGGTACACTGCGTAATAATCCGTCTTGGATGAAAACGATAGTTTTGATTTTTGCTTGGTCTAAATCGTCAGCGAAAGGGCGAATAATCCAGTTATATAGATTCTGTGCTGGTGTTAAAAAAGCGTCAGTAGGGTCATAAAATGTCTGTATTTCTAGACGAAATTGTTTGATTGATTCTTGGAATTTTTTACTATCGTTTATCCATGTCAGCTTCTTCAATCTTCTTTCAGTATTTGGCTTGACATTCTGCTTCTTTTCCTGATTGGGTAGACTCACCACAATTGCCGTCCGATCTTCTAGGATGATAGAATTAAAAATGGCAGTGTCTTCTCTCTCTAAGTCATCAACTCGTTTTTGATCAAAAACGGCAAAAACACAATCATTGCCGAAGTAATTTTGCAATTCTGCTAGTTTCAAAGAATCAATGGCATCGAGTGCAGAATCCAGTTCCTTTTGGTACTCAAGACTAGCAATGGGTAGTGATTCAGCCCGCTCTAGCTTTAAACGAGCAAACTCTCGGTAGAGAGGACTAATGGTATCCCGAAACCTAAATTGCAAGTCTTGTTCAGCAATTAATAAATTATCTCGGATACCTCCGTCACCTTCTAACGTTGCGATCGCCCGTTCGTAAGCAGCAATTGCCTCAGACTCTTGCGCCTGTGCCTTGAAAATTCGCCCCGCCTGCCACTCCCACAAATAAAGACTATCTTTAGCACGCAGCTTTTGGTCGGCTGCCAAGCGTGCCTGTTTGGTAAAATCTAAGGCTTTATTGTAGTCCTTGCGGCACTCGTAGAGATGACCTAGTTTCCCTAAAGCAAATGATTCGGAGCGAGAATCTTTAATATTTTGAGCTATCAAAACAGCTTTTTTAAGAAGTTCTTCAGCTTGTGAATCCTTTAGCTTTCGCGGTAGACATTGAGTTTGAAAAGAAGTAGAATTTATAGAAGAAACAACTTGTTCAATTTCAGCTAAATCAATTGCTATGTAGACTTTATTGGAAGAATTGGGGAGTTTTTCAAATTGGGCTAAAGCTTCTTGTAATACTTGTTCTGCCTGATTATTATTGTCAGCTAACTTTAAATATTTTGGGTGGTAATAAAGTTGAATCAAATTAAGAAGTGTCCGCATTTGACTCGATAGATCGTTTGAAAAGCGAGTCAGTTCGAGACTGTTATTAAAATAGCCTAAAGCCTTTTTGTAATCAGAAGTAGCTTCTTTGATGAATTCATCTGTCTTAGTCTCTGCATCTCTTAACTTAGCAGAATAAACACGCTGCTCATTGAGTTGAGCTTTACCAAAATAAGCATTACCGAGACTATTAAACACTGAGGAGCGATAAACTGAGAGGTTATTCTCCTGGGCAATCTTTAAGCTATACTCTAGAGTTTCAATGGCTAAATCATACTTCCCCTTGAGGTGATACGCTTCTCCCAAGCTTCCTAATGCAGCCACTTCTCCCTGGCGATCACTAAATTTTTGGGCAATTTGCAAAGCACTTCCTTCACTTTCAAGGCACTTCTCATCAGTCTCAGAAGCACCACATAAAAGCGCGATCGCTTCTTTATTGTGCCCCAAACGACTGTAGGTTTGAGCAAGTTCTGTGAGCAACTGTCCCACCTTCACGAATTCTTCTGAGGAGCGATAGTTGGCGATCGCTTCTTTCCAATAATTGATCGCTTCTTCAAACTGACCGAGTTGCTGATAAGCTATGGCTAGTTTTTCTCGAACAATTGCCGCGTTATCGCGGTTATTGATGTTTTGATAGGCACTTAAAGCAGTTTGCCAAGATATGATCGCCTCTTGCAGATTTCCTACGCGATATTGTTCAATTCCTTGTTGTACGAGTTGGCTTGCATTAGGAGGCTTTGCCGTTGCTAGTTCTCCCCATTTTGTCTGCACGGTGAAGGGAACTTGATTTAGCCACAGGAAAAATGTGAGGCTGCTAAAGAAGATAACTACCAGAAAGCGACGCACGGTAAATTGGCGGTATCTATTTGGCATAGGAGGATACCATAGGTTCTAAGGAAGATTTTGTCCGAAGTTTTAACCCCTCTTTTCTTACCTTTAGTAGAGAATAAGCTAAAATCAGTATTTTTACAACTCTTTTCAACAAGGAAGTTTAAATGAGAAAGTTCGTTGGCGTTTGCATAATTCATTATTCGTTTAGCGTTCAGAAGTGAGGCAGTATTTTTCTCTCCTCGTAGTAAGAAAAGAGGGTTAACTCTATTCGGATCTGAAGTTGCACATTTGAGCAATGGTAGCTGCCTAATTGTGCAATCAGTATTGCTTTGTTTTACCATTAATTTAGCACAACAGGTGAATGCCTAATTTTAGTTCAAGAATATATTGTATAAATTAAGCAAGCAGTTACTCAATGCAGTGGGGCTTCAAAGCAAGTCATGATTTTACCAGTGATTGACACCATTAGCTCAAATAACTTTTGGTTTTTGACTTCAAGGGAAGCGGCACTCAATTTCTCTTTCTCAAAATAAAAATCTTATAAACGATACGTATAAATAAAATTGTTATATGAGGTCGATTATAGTTAAGATTTTGACAGCCTTCAACATAATATAGCAATCCTATCTGGTTTATGAGAAAATACGGAAGAAAGTTAAAGGTATAATTAGTAGCTATTACAGGGGAATATCAATGTGGATGCGATCTCTATCAGAGTTTATCGAAAATAGTCAAGACAAGCGAGAAATTGAACGGGCACTCGCAGTCAAGATGCTGTTAGAAGGATACACTCATGTTGCTATCCAATCGATATTGGATGTTTCATCAGGATTTATAAGTAAGTGGAAAAAGGCATTTTTCACTTTTGGAGTAGAAGGCTTAAAGCTTAGATACAAGGGAAGTCAGGGATTTTTGAATCTACAACAGCGTGCAGAAATAATTGAATGGCTCAAAACCAAGGATAAGTGGAATTTGAGCGAACTAGAATACAAGATAGCATCTTTGTATGGGGTAGTGTTTGAGTCGAAACAGAGCTACTACGACTTATTTGATATAGCTGGGATTAGTTGGAAGAAAACTCAAGCTCACAACCCCAAGTATGACGAAGAACTAGTAGCATCAAAAAAAAAAGAAATCTGTGAGTTACTGGAAGCGAGACGTTCTGAAATCGAGTCAGGAAAGTTAGTGGTATTCATGGTTGATGAATGTCATCTGTTGTGGGGTGATATCTGTGGATATGTTTGGGGAAAAACTAGCGAACGCATATCAATTTCAGTTGTAAATGCTCGTGATAAGCAAACATATTTTGGTGCTATAGATTACAAAACCCACGAATTTATAACTTACGCAGTTAAAAAAGGAGACTCCCAAAACACGATAAATTTCTTGGAATATCTTCAATCACAGCGTCCTGGAGCTAATCTTTTAATAATTTGGGATGGAGCTTCTTATCATCGTTCTAATGCAATTCAAGACTATTTAGACTCTTTGAATCGTCAGCTTGAGCAAGAACAATGGTTGATAACTTGTAAACGGTTTGCCCCAAATGCTCCACAATAAAATCCCGTAGAAGATATTTGGTTACAAGCGAAAAAATTGATTAGAGAGTTTTATTTTTTCTGCCATTCTTTTTCTGTAGTTAAAGCATTATTTGAGCTAGCCGTCAATGGTCAAATTTTTGACTTTCCTAAGCTGAATGAGTACGGTAATTTCTCACAAATGATTTAGGATTGCTATAAGTAGGTCGGCGTCAATAATTATCATTGAGATAAGGCAATTATTGCATGGGCAGGGGAAAGAGGGCTTGAGCCTTGTTTACTTTTATTCAGATAGTTTGGTTTTATTGTGTCAGCTTAGTTATCCCAATTAATTTAAATGAGTCGGCGTCAAAAAACCAACTCTATAAAGAGAAGTAAATACGGCAAATACATCTACAGAGGTGATTGAGAGATGGGTGCGTAGAGATTTGCAAAAATGTTAATTAAAACTACCAAATGATTATTAAAAGCTGGTTCGGTCGAGGTTGGCAGTGGAAGATTGGGGGTTATGTCTCTTTAGTGGGGATACTCTCAATAGGAGTAAGCGATCACGTTTTGGCTCAAATCGTGCCTGATAATACGCTGGGTGTTGAAGGTTCTGTCGTTAAACCCAATGTCAATATACAGGGGATTCCTAGCGATCGCATTGATGGTGGCGCAACTCGCGGTGCTAACCTGTTCCACAGTTTGCAGAACTTTAATGTGGGAGAAGGTAAGGGGGCTTATTTTGCCAATCCCACTGGAATTGAAAACATTTTAACTCGCGTTACAGGCGGCAATCCTTCTAATATTTTGGGCAGGTTGGGGGTTTTGGGTGAGGCGAATTTATTTTTGCTCAATCCGAACGGGATTGTATTTGGCCCGAATGCAAGTTTGGATATCCAAGGGTCATTTGTGGCGACAACAGCCGACCGCATAAAGTTGGGGGATAGTGGCTATTTCAGTGCAACACAACCGCAAACGAGTAGTTTGCTTTCTGTGACTCCGGGAGCGCTGTTTTTTAATGCAGTTGCTAGTCAACCGGGTTCGATTATTAACCGAGGGAATTTATCAACACCGAAACATCTGACTTTGGCGGCGGGTAATCTGGACTTGCAGGGACAATTAAAAGCTCTTGGAGATTTGACGTTACAGGCGCAGGATACTGTGAAAGTGCGCGATAGTGTGACGACTCCGTTTCTGGCTCAATCGGGTGGCAATCTCACGATTATTGGAAATAGCGGTATCGACATCTTGGCGTTGAATCACCCGACACAGACACCGCTTGTCAGTGGGGGAAATCTGAGTTTAGCCAGTGATGGTGTTATTTCTCTTGATGCTCGTTTTACCAGTGGTGGCAGTTTTTCCATCAAGAGCATATCGGGGGGACTGGGAAATTTTGTAAGTTATTATGACCCGATTATCAGTGCCGAAGGTGATGTAGATGTGGCGGCTAACTATACCGGGACATCGCTGTTGGTGGAAGCAACGGGTAATATTCGCTTTGGGGGTGATATCAATATTACTGGTCTCGATACTAGCACTTTGCCTCCAGGGACGGATACTGCCACTCTGAGTAGAACTTCGGTATTAATTATGCGTTCTGAGCAGAGTGCTTTGGCTTATGGGGGTGTCAATTCTGGGGCAGTACCCACTGCTAGCAATGGGCCTGTGCCTGCGGGAATTACGCTGGGTGGAAATGTGACCTTACAGCCGTTTAATGGGGCTGGGGGAATAGTTAACCTGTTAGCGGCATCGGGGAATGTGAGTACGCAAGAGATGACCACCAATGGTGGGACAATTGAGATTTTCAGTGGTGGAGCAATCCTCACCAACGGGAAAACCTTAGACACAACAAATGGGGGAAATAACGGAGGCTCGATCAACCTCACTGCCCAAAACAACATTACGACTGGCAATTTGTCCTCTGGCTCGTCCTCTATTTCTGGCAATGCAGGGGAAGGGGGCGCGATTCACCTAGCCGCCGCCGCCGGCAACATTACGACTGGCAATTTGAACTCTGACTCGTTATTGTTATCCTTTTCTGGCAATGCAGGGGAAGGGGGTGCGATTCACCTAGCCGCCGCCGCCGGCGACATTACGACTGGCGATTTGAACTCTGGCTCGCTCTCCTCTTCTGGCGATGCAGGGGAAGGGGGTGCGATTCACCTAGCCGCCGCCGGCGACATTACGACTGGCAATTTGAACTCTGACTCGTTTAAATCGTTGTTATCCTTTTCTGGCAATAGGGGAGATCTCACCCTCACTGCCCAAAACAGCATTACGACTGGTAGCTATTGGGGCTCTTTCTCCAATGGGGGCAACATCACTCTACGTAGCACAGGTGGAGGCATTGACACCAGTGCAGGAACTTTGAACTCCGCCTCCTATGGCGCTGGCATTGGGGGAGATATCACCCTCACTGCTCAAAACGACATTTTGACTGGCAACCTGTACTCTTCCTCCAGTAGATTTGGAAAAGGGGGCAACATCACTCTAAGCAGCACAGTTGGAAGCATTGACACCAGTGCAGGAACTTTGAACTCCACCTCCTATGGCGCTGGCATTGGGGGAGATATCACCCTCACCGCTCAAAACGACATTTTGACTGGCAACCTGTACTCTTTCTCCTATGGCCTTGGCAATGGGGGCGCGGTTAACTTAACTGCTGCCAATGACATCTTTATCGATGGCAATTTGTACTCTTTCTCGTACTCTCCCAGAGGAACAGCAGGTCAAGGAGGCGCGATTTCCCTCCAAACCAGAGGAGGGGATATTTCCGGGAGAGGAAATCAGTCTAAAGTCCTTGGCTCCTTTTCTATCTCTGAGCAAGGAAACGCAGGAAATGGCGGGAAAGTTACCCTAGAAGCTAAAAACAATCTAAGTAATCTAGAAATCTTCACTCTATCTTCTGACTCACAATCTGGAGCAGTTCAGGTAAAAGGTTTGGGAGATTTAGTGCTTACGGATACCAACATTCTAACGAGTAAGCAGGTGACTGTACCAAATCCATTTTTATTTGGTGGTCCATTCATCACCTTGGATATCGGTAGAAAAGGTCAATCAGGCAATGTTGATGTTACCAGCTCAGGCAATCTCACATTCAACAACAGTTCCATTCAAAGTGACACCAAAGGCAGCGACCCAGCGGGGAATGTAACCGTAAGCAGCCCAGGTCTAGTCACATTCAATAATAGTTCTATTAAAAGTAACACTAGCGACACAGGTGCGGCAGGCAGTATCGATATCAAAGCCGATCAAGGAATTACGCTCGTCGGTTCTGTTAGTGAACTCTTTGCCGGAACCAGTAACCAAGGCGAAGCCGGAGATATTACTCTAATCACCCCCCAATTAACCCTCTCCGACACGGCCCGCATCACTGCCACCGCCACCAGTACTGCCACCAATCCCCTTGGGGGTGGTAGCATTACCTTAAATGCATCCACTATGAATTTAACCGGAGTTGTAGGCGTCTTTGCCGAAACTCAAGGACAAACCCCCGCCGGGACTTTAACCCTAAAACCCTATGAGAATCAATCCACCCTCAACCTCACCTTAGCTCCCCTATCTTTAGTGTCTGCGTCCACAACTGGAAGTGGTAAAGGAGGAAACCTGATAGTACAAGCACCAGAAGCCATAACCATTCAAGGGCCAGGTACACTTGCGGTTAAAACCACAGGTGATGGTGCTGCGGGAAACCTAAGCATTGACACGCAAAAGCTCACCATTGCTGACGGTGCAACTATCTCTGCATCTACCGACTCAAAAAATCCAGAAGGCACAGGCGGCAGTATTGATATCAAAGCCACAGAATCCTTCAACCTTACCAATGCAAGTTTAAGTGCCGAATCAACAGGCGCAGCTCCTGCTGGTAAAGTAACGATTGATACCCCAAACCTAACAGCCACAAATGGCACGATCGCAACCTCCTCCAACGAATCTTCTGGGGGAGGTATCACCATAACTGCTGATAAGATTCACCTATTTGGCAACAGTGACATTACCACCAATGTCAACCAAGGTGCAGGAGAAGGCGGCAAAATTGACCTGAAAGCTGGCTCCATCCTCGCTTTCGATGACAGCGATATCCTAGCTTTTGCTCGTGATGGCAAAGGGGGAGATATCACCCTCGACACTAGAGCCTTCTTGGGTGAAAACTACAGCCCTGCATCTTCTCGTAACGATTCCCCAAATACCCTTAATGGCAATAATCGAGTAGACGTGAATGCTACTGGTGCTTTCGATGGAGTCATTACCATACCCGATGTCAGCTTCATCCAAAACAGCCTCACTGAGTTACCAGAAAATCAGATTAACACCGAAAGCCTTCTGGCAAATAGCTGCATTGTCCGCCGCAATCAACCAACAAGGGGAAGCTTCACCATCACAGGTACTGGTGGCTTACCCCAGCGCCCGGGAGATGTTCAAATGTCCAGCTTTCCCACAGTAGACGTAGAAACTTTACCAAGTGACAGCACACTCTCAAATACCAACTCAAATCGTCCTTGGCAAAAAGGCGACCCAATTGTAGAACCGCAAGGGGTGTATCGGTTATCGAATGGGAAACTTGTTATGAGTCGAGAATGTTCTTAATTCACTAACATGAATATGTACCCAATCAATAGGTGGGTTGTCATTTTAAGCTCTTGCATGGCGACCTCAGCTTGCCTTGCGCTCAGTGCAGTGGCTCAGTCCCCACCGCCACCAGGTGTCACCATTCCCCCAACCGCACCAGACGAGTCTTAGCCGCCCAGTCACAATTTAGTCTAGTAGCATTATCATTAAATAGGGCTTATTGCGAATTAATGCTCTTTTTCTTTTACCATAAATTGCTACACTACTTGCCATATATCTATTTCAGGGTATTTTGTCTCCCCTCAAGCCGCTTAACACAATCGGAAAACGATTCGATTGTACAACTAGATTGAGATTGACGCTGGTATTGAGCAATTCCTGCAATAAACCTCGTCTAGGTTGAGACCCGTAGTTTTTCCTCATCAGGTTTGAGATGAGTTGTCACCCACAAACGATCTGCTACTGTATTGGGAGAGGCATTAATTTGTTGTTGAAATACTGAAACCTGTTCAATTAGGTCAGACTGACGCTCATAGCAAGTATGATATGTAACATC
>NZ_JACJSI010000073.1 GCF_014698065.1 Nostoc flagelliforme FACHB-838 | reverse complement strand
AAATCTTGATAATTCTAGATAACGCTAGTTACCATAAAAAGAAAACTATATTGGCAGAGATTGAAAAAAACTTACCAAATATTCAACTATATTTTCTGCCTGAGTATAGCCCAGATTTGAATTTAGCCGAACTTGTATGGCATTCGGCGAAAGAATACATATCTCATCGCCTATTTAAATCAGTAGAGGAACTGAAAAACTTATTAAATAGGTTGTTAAATCAGGGAGAGTTAATAATTAGATGGGGAAGAAAAATTAAAAATAAAGGTAATGCTGCTATTGCAAACTAAATGTGGAACAGCTTACGATTCCTATATCTCTATTAATTATCAATAATTTTTAATTGTAAAACAACCAAATCTATGAAAGACAAAGCAATACAAATAATTATTTGATAATTAATCTCAATAAAGATAGGATTGGCTCTGACGATAAAAATTTACATAACATTTCTTCTACCTCGGTAAATCTAACTGAAGGCAGATATTTTAATCTGTGTTAATAGTAATTGCTGTTTATGTCAAGCTATGGAAACAAAAGTATAAAATATGTTGTTTTTATTAAAATATTTGTTATATTAGTTTACATAAGGCAACTAACCTTAAAAATTAAGTTTGGAGTCCGAATCATGACAAATGCAACCACAACAAAAGTAACTACTCCTGTAATTGAAGATCGCAACGCTTGGCGTTGGGGCTTTACTCCACAAGCAGAAATTTGGAACGGTCGCTTGGCAATGATCGGCTTTTCAGCAGCCGTTCTGGTTGAGCTTTTTTCTGGTCAAGGCTTTCTACATTTTTGGGGCATCCTATAAGTTTTAATATCCAAGATGACCTATAAATAAAAAAACCTGGAGTGCTAATTCACTACCAGGTTTTTTATTTTTTTGTCATTAGTCAGTTGTCATTTGTCCTTTGTTTATTTACTAATGACCAATGACTAATGACTGTTAACTAATTGACTACCGAATATACTCTTTGAGAACGCTGTTGCGATTTGGATGGCGTAACTTGCGGAGTGCTTTCGCTTCAATTTGACGAATGCGTTCGCGGGTGACGTTGAAAATCTGTCCGATTTCCTCAAGAGTCTTCATCCGACCATCATCCAAGCCGTAACGTAGTCTGAGGACATCGCGTTCACGAGGACTAAGGCTGTCGAGGACTTTTTCAAGGTCTTCGCGCAGAAGATTTTTGGAAACTTGGTCTTCTGGTGTCTCACCATCGGATTCAATAAAATCGCCTAATCGAGAATCTTCTTCTTTACCAATAGGCGTTTCTAATGAAATTGGCAACTGGGCAGATTTAGCAATGAACCGCAACTTCTCAATGGTCATTTCCATGCGAGTAGCGATTTCTTCTTCAGTAGGTTTACGACCCATTTCTTGAGACAGTAACTTGGTAGTTTTCTTAATCCGAGATATGGTTTCGTAAAGATGAACTGGAAGGCGAATTGTGCGGGATTGATCTGCGATCGCGCGGGTAATTGCTTGACGAATCCACCATGTAGCGTATGTAGAAAACTTATAACCTTTTTCGTGGTCAAACTTTTCAGCGGCACGAATCAAACCGAGACTGCCTTCCTGAATTAAGTCCTGGAACGACAAACCACGATTCATGTACTTCTTAGCAATTGAAACCACAAGACGGAGGTTAGATTGCACCATCTTGTCTTTCGCCCTGCGACCAACATGGAGGCGATAACGAAAGGCTGGTAGTGGCAGTTGTACTGCTTCTGCCCATTCACTATCTCTAGGATCGCGATCTAACTGTTCTGAGAGTCTTTCGCGTACTCTCTCCAATTCCAGCAAATCAGCGATTTTCCGCGCCAATTCGATTTCTTCGTCTGCCCGCAACAGCCGAATTCTACCAATTTCTTGCAAGTAAAGCCGAATTGAATCTTCTGTGTAGTGCTTTTTCTTGCTTTGTGTCCGACGACGCGATTTAGCGGCTTTTCCAGACTTTGCGTCGTCCTCATCAGACTGAGGCTCTAAAAATTCCTCGTCACCTTCATCGATGATCAGCAAGTCCTCTTCATCGTCTATTAAGAGTTCTTCTAACTCGAGCTCAGGCTGATTTATTATTTCTAGGTCAGGCTGATATATGCTTTCGAGTACGTTGTTAGCCTGGTTCATGCCGCGTTCCTCATGCTCCTTGCAGAATCAATTACTCAAGATGTGTTTACTGCTCTTTTAAACGAGCTATTTGTCAACCGAAAATAAGCTTTTTGGCAGATTTGCCAGAGATATTTTCGGACATTTTATACCTCCGGTCGGAGGTTTTTTACTTTAGTTTAAGCAATTACTAAAAGTGACTTGCTCATCTTAGTAAATGTTATATGTGTTGCTATCACACACTGCTTTCAACTAACTGTTCAAAAAAAAGACTCGCCCTTATGAAAAAATTTGCCACTCTATACTAATTAGTTCAGACTATTGGCAGATTTTCCTATAAAGACTCTTCCGATTGTAGCCTGTTTCACAGAAATTGCACTCTTTTTGTGTATTAATCATGAACTCATTAAGCAACTGTTAGCCACCATTACCAAAAAGACATTAAGAACGGGAGTTATACCCGGAAATTTTTTCTCCACTTTTCGGGATTGCAGTGACGTTGTTATTACATTACAAAGTAAGTACGTTTGCTTTTGCCGAATTTCATGTATTTTACACAACATTAATTACTGAGAAAGAGGTGCATTTTATGTTAACTCAGACAAGAAGTCTTAACCTACCCATTTTTACATTTCCTTCATAAACTAAGCATTCTGTAGACTAAAGAGGTTCTTGACCTTGGGTAAATACAACAACCGTGGTGGTGCTTGCCTTAAAGCAGTTAACCTTCTGCGTACTAACTACCTTAACTAAGGAGTTGAGGCGGTGCCAGAATCGACCTGATAGTAGATCAATTTAGGTTTAACTAATTTGGTCTTATTCACACGTTAGCGCACTGTGGCGATTTCAGCCCTATGAAACTTGACAAACTTTTCTTATTGTATACAAGGATATTTTAATCAATTCAAAAATAATTTGTCTCGTGAATTCGCCAATATAGTCTTATTTTAGGCAAAAGTACATTAGATACATACGATACAATAGCGATCGCCACAGGACTACATGAAGATATTAACAAGTTTTCAGCCAGATAGTGTGTGCTTCCGACAGCCATTATTTCAAATACAGAGAATCCAGAAGATTGCCTGATGATTTGGTTACAAAGCTTTTTTGCGTAAACTAATTGTAAATTTGAATACTTTTATTTCAGTAATTTTCTGTCATATTATGATGAGAAATCCTCAAAATACTTATTAATTCTGGCGTTGCTAGATGATATCGAGTTATTTTATTAGAGCATAACAAACGTCTCTCTAGCTGATGAGCGAAACTAATCGGCGAGTCCGAAGAAAGAATATTATCTTAACTAAATTTCCAATAAAGTTGGTAGTTTTGCTAAGACTCGAACATTGAATTTTTATAAAGTGTTGACAATAAGCAAATTATATGGTTTTCTCTAACTGAGTAATTGAAAGTTTTTGTAGTTATTGTAGTGCTAACCTACCACTTGTGGTTCAAAGTCAGGGCGGCTAGAGTAGCTTTCGATAAAGCAGAAAAAGCGGCATCAGTAGATGTAAATATTTTGTCAGGGACTGGTGCAGCCAATTGTTCGTTTCAGGTGTGTCAAGCAATACTCCAATGCCACAGATCCCCGACTTCTTTGAGAAATCGGGGATCTTGTTTTTTACAAATGATTTAAGACTGCTGGTATTAAATATCTAGATCAGTGAAGTTGAGCTTAGAACCATAGGTTTCGATGAATTCTCGTCTGGGTGCAACGCGATCGCCCATTAAAATTGTGAAGATGCGATCGGCTTCGGCAGCGTCCTCAATTTCAACTTGCTTCATTTTGCGGGTTTCTGGGTTCATGGTGGTGTCCCAGAGTTGTTGTGGCATCATTTCACCCAAACCTTTGAAGCGTTGGATGGTATAGTTGGCGTTAGCAGGAAATTTGGCGATCGCTTGATCTTTTTCGCGATCGCTATAGCAGTACTCATGATTACGTCCCCGTTCTACTTTGAATAGTGGGGGGCAAGCAATATAAATAAAGCCTTGTTCGATGAGCGCTCGCTGATATCGATAGAAGAATGTCAACAGCAAAGTCCGAATATGCGCTCCATCCACGTCAGCGTCTGTCATGATGACTATGCGGTGATAGCGCAGTTGAGTGGAATCGAATTCATCACCTTTAACGCCTAGACCTAGTGCTGTAATTAACGATTGAACTTCGTTATTTTTATAAATTTTGGCATCGTCGGTTTTTTCAATGTTAAGAATTTTACCACGTAGAGGCAAGATCGCTTGAGTGCGGCGATCGCGTCCTTGTTTTGCACTCCCACCGGCTGAGTCCCCTTCCACAATGAATATCTCAGATTCGCTAGGGTCACGAGAACTACAATCTGCCAATTTACCAGGTAATGGCGAAGATTCCAGCACCGATTTGCGCCGAACTAATTCCCGTGCATGACGCGCTGCTTCTGCGGCTTTGAAGGCTTGGATAGCTTTATCTAAAATCGAGTCTGCGATCGCCGGATGAAATTCTAGATACTCAGTGAGGACTTCTCCCACCAAAGAATCAACAATTCCTCGGACTTCGGTATTACCGAGTTTGGTTTTGGTTTGTCCTTCAAATTCTGGATCTGGGACTTTAACAGAAATAACGGCTGTCAAACCTTCGCGGACGTGTTCGCCACTGAGGTTAGGTTCATTCTCTTTAATTTTATTGCGCTTGCGAGCGATCGCATTTAATGTCCGAGTTAGAACCGCCTTTAACCCTTCTAAGTGCGTACCACCATCAACGGTGCGAATATTGTTGGCAAAACCCAGCACATTATCCGTGTAGGCATCAGTACACCATTGTAAAGAAACTTCTACTTGTACATTGTTGCGTTCCCCCTGCACATAGATAATTTCTTCATGCAGCGGTTGCTTCTCACGGTTCATGTACGCAATGTACTCTTTGATGCCACCCTTGTAATTGTAGGATTCTACCTTCGGTGTATCGCTTTTTAATAGTTCTAGACGGTTGTCAGTAAAGGTAATTTTGACACCTGCATTCAGATACGCCAATTCCCGTAGGCGACCTGATAAAGTGATGTAATCAAACTCAATGCTAGTTGTAAAGATTTGGGTATCTGGCTTGAAAGTGACAGAAGTTCCAGTTCTAGGTTCTTTATAAGGCTTGGTTTGCAGTTCAGTAACTGGGATGCCGCGTTCATAGCGTTGGAGATGAACCTTTTTATCTCGCCAAACTGTAACTTCTACAACTTCAGATAGGGCATTAACAACAGAAATACCAACCCCGTGCAATCCTCCAGAAACCTTGTAGCCACCGCCGCCAAACTTACCACCAGCGTGTAGTACCGTCATCACGGTTTCTAAAGCTGATTTTCCAGTGCGCGAGTGAGTATCGACAGGAATACCGCGACCATCATCTGTTACAGTCACAGAACCATCAGCGTTGATATCCACTTCTATATGAGTGCAATGACCCGCCAAAGCCTCATCGATTGAATTGTCCACCACCTCGTAAACCAAATGGTGGAGTCCTCGCGGCCCAGTGGTACCGATGTACATTCCTGGTCTTTTGCGGACGGCTTCCAGACCTTCCAGAACTTGAATCTGATCGGCACTGTAACTGCTCGTCATGTAAACTCTCCTGATGCGTGGGGTTAAACTCGCCTAAAAATAAATAAAAGCAAAAACACTCCAAAATTGTAACACAAAAGCCCTGCTAGCGTCTGTAGGGCATTTTCAAGAGAAGTTTATACTAGGGTTGCACTACCGTGCAATAGGGGCAAAGGTGGGCATGAGAAAAAGTGAAGAAAATTAATGACTAATGACTAATGACTAAATTAATTGTGATTTGTGGGGCGACAGCAACGGGTAAATCGAGTTTGGCTTTGGCTTTGGCGATGCGGTTGGGTTCTGTAATTCTTAGTGCCGATTCTCGTCAAGTTTACCGTGAGTTTGATATTGGGACGGCGAAACCATCTGTGACTGAACAAAAATTGGTGTCGCACTATTTAATAGATATCTGCGATCCAACAGACATGATGACAGTAGCAGACTATCAGGAACAAACACAAGCCTTAATTGCTTCTCTTGGTGTTACACCACCGTTGTTAGTTGGTGGTACTGGTTTATACATTCGCTCCATTGTCCAAGGTATGAAAATCCCTAGAGTTGCACCGCAAACAGAATTGCGATCGCAGCTTGAATCTTTAGGACAATCACAACTCTACGCAATGTTACAACAAGTTGACCCCGTTGCAGCACAAAAAATTCATGGCAATGATTTAGTGCGAACTTTACGAGCATTAGAGGTATTTTACGTCACTGGATATCCCATTTCAGAACAGCAAGGGGAGAATCCGCCCGATTATCCGATTTTACAAATTGGTTTAGATTGCGATGTTGAAAAATTGGATGCTCGTATTAAACAGCGTACAGAACAAATGATAGCAAATGGTTTGGTTGCTGAGGTGAAGAATCTTTGTCAAAAATATGGCGCTGATTTGTCTTTATTGAATACTTTGGGCTATCAAGAAATAAAACAATATTTGGCTGGTGATATTTCCCTAAAGGAAGCGAAAGAATTAATAGTTTTGCATACGCGGCAATTTGCCAAGCGACAACGCACTTGGTTTAGAGCATATCCAAAAATTGAATGGTTTGATGCCGATGATCCTGATTTATTAGAGAAGGTCTGGCATCGTATAAACAAGTTTATAAGTTGCACGAGTCTGTGAGATTTTTTTGCATCTTTACAGTGAATGTCCTAAAGAGTATTGGGATCTACGCCCATAGCCCGTAGCCTATCTGCTAGCAATTGGGTACGTTGTTCTGCTTGTTCGGCACGTTGTCTTTCCTGTTATGCACGTTGTTTTTCCTGTTCAGCGCGTTCATCTCCAGTCAATAAAACATTACCATCTTGGTAGCACCAACGAACCAAGTATCTTGTCTATCTTCAAATTTACCTTCCCACAAAGTTACACCTAAACCAACTTGTTCTAACCAATTTTCTGAAGTTTCAAAGTAGCGTCTTTCTCTAAGTTCATAAACGCGCAACACTTTTTCTCCTAATTGCTGATTCTGGTCATATACGATGTAGTAACTAGCCCGCATTTGTTCATAAATTTTCAGCTTTTTGCCAAGTTCATCACCTTCTTTATTAGAGCAAAGACTAAAAATAGAAGAACGGCGAATAGATGGAATTAAACAAGTAAATCAACAGCCTCAATGTTACTTTAACCCTACAATTAACAGAATATCGGTTTGTACCATCATCCAACGCACTTGTTAAAAGACATTGCACCTTCCGTACTTAAATCAGGCGATCGCACTTACTCTACAT
This sequence comes from Nostoc flagelliforme FACHB-838, assembly GCF_014698065.1. Lineage (GTDB taxonomy): Bacteria > Cyanobacteriota > Cyanobacteriia > Cyanobacteriales > Nostocaceae > Nostoc > Nostoc flagelliforme_B. The sequence goes on along the minus strand of NZ_JACJSI010000073.1, from coordinate 25,025 downwards.
CAAATGCAACTGCTTTTTACTCCCTTTTGACTGCTATTCTTGCAACAATAGTAATTACAGCTATACTAACCAGCCTGCAACATCTACCTTGAACTTTAAGAAACTATGCTTACCCTAGATAAAAAACAACGCAACTGGAAACCCATTATCAAAGCATTCGAGGCTGTCCTTGGCAAAAATGGTGTGGTACAACGCCGCGAAGAACTCATTACTTATGAATGCGATGGTTTAACTGGTTATCGCCAACGTCCGGCTGTGGTGGTGTTGCCTAGAACTACAGAACAAGTTGCCCAAGTGGTAAAAATATGCAACCAATATTCTATACCCTTCATAGCACGCGGTTCTGGCACTGGTTTATCTGGCGGTGCTTTGCCAGTAGAAGATTCCGTTTTAATTGTTACCTCATTAATGCGGCAAATCCTCAGCATTGATTTGGAAAATCAACGCACAGTTGTACAACCAGGGGTGATTAATAGTTGGGTAACACAAGCTGTTAGTGGTGCTGGATTTTACTATGCTCCTGACCCTTCCAGTCAAATCATCTGCTCTATTGGGGGTAACATTGCCGAAAATTCTGGTGGAGTACATTGTCTCAAATATGGTGTCACCACTAATCACGTTTTAGGATTAAAAATTGTTACACCGGAAGGGGAAATTATCGATATAGGCGGTCAAATCCCAGAAATGCCTGGTTATGATTTAACAGGTGTTTTTGTTGGCTCTGAAGGTACTTTAGGAATTGCTACAGAAATTACTTTGCGAATTCTCAAAAGTCCAGAATCAATTTGTGTGTTGTTGGCAGATTTTACTAGCATTGAAGCTGCAGGAGCAACTGTTTCTGACATTATCAGCGCTGGGATTATTCCTGGTGGTATGGAAATGATGGATAACTTTAGTATCAATGCAGTTGAAGATGTTGTAGCAACTAATTGTTATCCCCGCGATGCTACTGCTATCTTACTAATAGAAATTGACGGGTTGGAAGTAGAAGTTGCCGGAAACAAGCAGCGAATTACCGAAATTTGTCAAAAGAATGGTGCGCGTAATGTCACTTCTGCTATTGACCCAGAAACACGATTGAAATTGTGGAAAGGACGCAAAGCGGCTTTTGCTGCGGCTGGACATTTAAGCCCAGATTATTATGTACAAGATGGTGTAATTCCCCGTACTCAGTTACCTTATGTTTTACACGAAATTGAGGCATTAAGTAAACAATACGGTTATCGTGTTGCTAATGTATTTCATGCTGGCGATGGTAATCTTCATCCGCTAATTCTTTATGATAATTCTGTGTCTGGGGCATTAGAACAAGTAGAAGAAATGGGTGGAGAAATTCTCAAACTTTGTGTGCAAGTCGGTGGTAGTATTTCTGGTGAACATGGCATAGGTGCAGAGAAAAAGTGCTATATGCCACAGATGTTTAGCCCAGTTGATTTAGAAACTATGCAATGGGTGCGGCAAGTTTTTAATCCTAGAGGGTTAGCAAATCCTGAAAAGATATTTCCTACACCTCGGACTTGTGGGGAAGCAGCAAATGCATCGGCTATCAAACAATTTGAGGGTGTGGAAAGATTTTAATTTTCTGCAAAGCACATTTGCAGTTCTTGCCGTTTTCGGTTTGTGTGTACATCTTAGTTCTCGCAAAGGGAGAAGATTCGGCTTCGCAGCGCTACTGCTGCAATCTATTGAAATAATTTTGCTGAAAAACGGGAAGACTATGGTTATTCCCTAATAAGGAAATTTCCATAAAAATCCTGAGCAACAAAATGCCCAAAAAATCTCTGCTTAACTTTTTAATTTTGCCTGTTTCTCTAGTATCCTGGCTGTGCGTGGGGACGCTTTTTGATTCTCAAGCTAATGCTTTACCAGGTCAAAGTACAGAGGAAGTAGGCACTTGGATTAAAGCACATCCCACACTCCGTCCCAGGAGAGGGGAGCAATTATTTGTGCAAAAAACTGATACTGCTGCCCAAAGATTTACTTTTCAAGCGTCGGTATTATCTCCCGGTAGGGTGCAGGTTGCCAAAGATCGTGGCAGAATTCGGACTGAACGCATTGCTATGTATGATGCTATTAACGGCATGACGTTTGAGCGTCTCCAGGAATCCTTGCGGGTGATTTATGGCTTGGAGATTTATCAAGACTACGATCGCGCCCAAGTCGTGTACCAGTATCCTAATCAGAAAGCAGTTAATTCAGCGCGTCTAGCCAAAACTCCGATTCGGGAAGCCTTAAAGGGAGAATTACGAGTAGGCGATCGCTATGTATATTGGGTGGAAATTGCTCAACCCAGTACTGGCAAAGCTTTTACTGGTCAAATGACGATTTTACTCAAAACTGACCTAGATAAATTAGAAAGTGAACTGCAAATTCGGTAATGGGCATGGGGCATTGGGCATTAGTTATTCCCATTGTCCCCGTCATCTTCCTGATCTCTTATCGTTCAAAGATCGCTGAATCAGTGTTTTAAAACTTTCTTAACTCCATAGGAGCGAGGGTTTGCCATGTACCTGAAAAGATACTTTCAGATGCTAAGGAAATTCGTAGTAAATCTTCTTTCAACAGTGGCGGCCAATCAACCCCGGCTTTACGCCCTGCGCCAAATAGTTGTTGCGCTTTAATGCTTAACTGATAAAGGGACAAAGCTAGTTCTCGGTCTAGGCTCTTTGCATCTTTAAGGGCTTCAAACACCACTTTTAATGCTAACAAAATCGAAGTGATCTGACCGGGTACCGGCGGTTTCCCCTGTTTCATACGCGTTAACAGCGCATCTGGGTTTTCCTCGGTTGTGATTGTCTGATCTATGAGGAGTTTCCGGGCTGTTTCGTAATTCATGTAGCCAGTTTAGCGTACATTTTGCTTCAGCAGGAATACCTAAGTTAAAAAGTCATAAAATTGGCTTTCGGTTATTTATACCAATCTCATTTGATTTGTGAAATGATATGCGTGGGTAAAATGATAGGGAATTTGCGATGCTCTAGGTTAAGCAGATAGACTGAATATAATATCTTTGAAAAATACACCTTCATGGAAATCACCGACAAGATGATATCACCAAATTTACTAGAAATTGAGCGCTCCGTCCTTGCCTTGTCTGTGGAAGAGCAACTTTGGCTACTAGAAAGTATTGTTCGACAAATCCGAGAAAAGGAATATATAAAAGATAAATTGGCTGATGCCAACAATTCAGAAGAACAACTAGAACTGACACCTAGTAATTCAAAAATTCAACTAGGAACTGATCCTATAAACGATGAGTTTGCGATTTCTGAAATACTCTGATATTGAGGAGTATAAATTATGAGATTGCCAAGCTTAAATAATATAATATACAAGTTATTGGTGAGCGATCGCTTAAAATTGCTGACTGCGATCGCCCATTGACTGCAAAAAGGCCTTACACACCACTCACATCCTAAAGGTTCAGTCCATATTAATAAACACTAACATCATTTTAGATGACGTTTGAGTTTTAGAGGATAACCATTTGTAAGAAAATTTGATAATCTCAAACACATCTAATTGGCATATCAAAATTTTACCAAGCGTTGATGGGTTGGGTAAAATTCCCACGCTAATTATACAAATAAAATATGTAACAATTTCTCAACTATCTGGCTTCATACAATAGATAAAAAAAGAAAAACCTTGGGTTGTATTTTCCGATAATCCAACACTGTTAATAAATTCCAGCTTGCTAAATTTTTTGGTTTTTAAACTATATGGCATGGGAGAGATAGCTAATGTTTTTTTAATAATAAAACCAGCTTTTTGAATCTTTGCAATCAATTCCTCAGGTGTATATTCAATCTTATGTTCAGGATGTACAAATCCTCTACGTACCAAAAGCTTTGTAAGCTGGCGATTTGGGGTATCTAAACAAAATGATCCACCTGGCTTAATTACTCTAAAGACTTCTTTAATTACTTTATCGGCTTCTTCTTCTGTTATATGCTCAATGCTTTGTCCTGACCACACAAGGTCAACGGTATGTTCTGGAAAATAAGATAAATCAGCCATTGAGCGATAGATATAATTAATTTTTGTAAGATTATCTGGAGTTATGAATTTCTGGGGATGTTCCTCAGAACGCTGATCATAAATTCTTTCCTCCTGTGGTAGATCAACAATATCCAACTGTTGAGGATTGTAGGGATAACCCATGACCATAAGCGCACCTTCTGGGGAACCAGGGCAAGAACCTCCTAAATCGAGAATATACTCAGCAGGTGGCAATATTTCCTGTACCAGTTTGACCCTTGCAAGGTGATGTGATTCTATGCCTGTTCGAGAAAAGAGTTTTTGTTCAATCCCAATTGGCAACATTAAATAAGAAAGAATAACCTGAATTCTTGAAAAATTACCTTGGTCAAGATTATCTTTGTAGAATGAAAGTTCTTCTTCTGAAATTGGAACAGATAAAAAGTATGCATATACTAAATTGACAAATTCCGCATTATTTGGTGAGCGCCAATTAGAGAAGTAGAACAACCCTAGAAAAACAAAAAATCGAAGTATACACATTATATCTTCAGGATAATATCTGGCATACCTGAAAATCTTAGAAAATAAAACACTATATTTAACTATTATTTTACTTCGATACTTAGTCATAGTAGGCACTTATAATATACGAATCCTAAATTATATGGGAAAATATGTGAAAAATTTTAATTAATAATAGGATAGGCTTTAGCCATCCAAACCTGGATATAGTGAGCAGGCGCTACACTAGGTATATTTTATGCCAATTATCACGTAAACAATAACTGCGATCGCTAGTTTTGACGGGTAAGCGATCGCAAAGTTATAAAGAATTGGTATCAGACTATTGCTCATACAGCTAATTTTAAATAAAAATAATTAATATTTTGTTACAGAATTAGGTTATTTGACTGTACATAGTTGTTAAGCGATAAGTACCATAGATAACCTGCAATGCAAACTTTATAGATTTACTTTTGTTTCATATATCTTTACGTTTTTACCACATTCTGGTAGAGCAATAGTGTAAATACGCTTATCTGATGTTACTGATTAATAAGTCAATGGGGCAATCTCGCAAAAGGAAATATCGAGAGTCCTTATTACATTGTTTGAAGTTATGTAGCCTTTTGATTACGGCCTATCAATCACTGCGGTAGACTATGCGTTGATTATGATTCTTTCGCAGAGAAGAACACTCGAAAGGAGCCGTTTTTTCAATGTCTCATACCGTAAAAATCTACGATACCTGCATTGGCTGCACCCAATGCGTCCGCGCTTGCCCTACTGATGTACTTGAGATGGTTCCTTGGGATGGCTGTAAAGCTGCTCAAATTGCCTCTTCACCCCGTACAGAAGACTGCGTGGGCTGTAAGCGTTGCGAAACCGCTTGTCCCACCGACTTTTTGAGCATCCGGGTTTACCTGGGCGCTGAAACAACTCGCAGTATGGGTCTAGCTTATTAAAAGGCTCGTGCCGAGTCATTAAAGTTTTGATTGGCGGCTGCCGCTGCTCAAACTTCTTGCCGAGTACTGAGTGCTGAGATAGAAAGAAGTAAATCAAAAAAACAATTTCTTGATTCTTCACTCAGAACTCGGAACTCGGCACTCAAGACTTTTAAGTGTCTCGATAGCAAACACCTTTAGCATCCTAGAGTGGGCAATGCCCGCTTTACGAAATCGTAATTTTAGATTGGGGATATAAACTCTGGGTATCTAAATCCTAGAAGCTGTATTTGTACCGTCAGGTCAAAAGCTGACGGGGAATCCCTTGTAAAACCTTAAAACCTATAACAATACCTAGTGGTAGAGGGAGTAAATTACTCCCTTTCTCTTTGCAAAACGTCGAGTTTGTGCTAAACACTATACTGGATTTAATCATCCTGAAAAAAAGTGGTGTGAACAATGTGCGGAATTGTCGGATATATAGGCACTCAAGCAGCGACAGACATTTTACTGGCTGGGCTGGAAAAACTAGAGTACAGGGGCTATGATTCTGCTGGAATCGCCACTATTTGGGAAGGTGAAGTAAATTGTGTGCGGGCAAAGGGAAAACTCCATAATCTCCGTTCTAAACTAGAACAGATAGAATCCCCCGCCCAAATTGGTATTGGTCATACACGCTGGGCAACTCATGGTAAACCAGAAGAGTATAACGCCCATCCCCATTTGGATACGGCAAAGCGAGTGGCGGTGGTACAAAATGGCATTATTGAAAACTACCGCGAGTTACGCGAAGAACTCAAAGGAAAAGGACACCAGTTTCTTTCTGAAACCGATACTGAAGTCATTCCCCATTTAATAGCCGAATTTTTAAAGAATCTTTCTCCCTCATCTTCCTCATCTCCCTTCCTAGAAGCGATTCGCCAAGCTGTTAACCACCTAAAAGGGGCATTTGCGATCGCAGTTATTTCTGCTGATTTCCCTGATGAATTGATTGTTGTTCGTCAACAAGCACCTTTGGTAATTGGTTTTGGGCAAGGGGAGTTATTTTGTGCGTCTGATACGCCTGCGATCGTTGCCTACACCCGTGCGGTGCTACCTCTGGAAAATGGCGAAATTGCCCGCCTCACTCCTTTGGGCGTTGAGATTTACGATTTTGCTGGCGACAGGTTGAAAAAACAACCCCGGCTGCTCAACTTCAATCCTGCGTTGGTAGAAAAGCAGGGATTCAAACACTTCATGCTCAAAGAAATCCATGAGCAACCAGGGGTAGTAAGAGCTAGTTTAGACGCTTACTTTAATAATTTTGGAGAATCTAGCGAATCGCCGATCAATCTTGGTTTACCTGCGGATTTATACAACAATTTAGAACAAATTCAGATCGTCGCCTGTGGTACGAGTTGGCACGCAGCATTAATCGGAAAATATTTAATCGAACAATTAGCAGGAATTTCAACTCAGGTACATTATGCTTCTGAGTATCGCTATGCACCATCACCCGTGACGGCTAACACATTGATCATTGGCGTTACCCAATCAGGTGAAACGGCTGATACTCTAGCAGCTTTGGCAATGGAAAAAGAACGTCGCCAGGGGAAAGAACCCCAATATCAAGGGCAACTACTGGGCATTACCAATCGCTCCGAAAGTAGCCTTGGTGATATGGTGCCGAATATTATCAGTACTCTAGCGGGAATTGAGATTGGGGTAGCAGCGACGAAAACTTTTACTGCTCAACTGATGGCGTTTTATGCTTTGGCATTGGATTTAGCTGCTCGTCGCCAGACAGTTTCAAAAGACACGTTAGAGAAAATTATTAATGGGTTGCGGCAGATTCCCAAAGAAATTGAGGCAACTTTAGAAACTCAGGAACGTTTAACCGAACAGCTAGCCCATGAATTTGCTGAAACCAAAGATTTCATTTTTGTGGGAAGGGGAATTAATTTTCCTATTGCTTTGGAGGGGGCTTTGAAATTAAAAGAAATCAGCTACATTCACGCCGAAGGGTATCCGGCTGGAGAGATGAAACATGGCCCGATCGCACTTTTAGATGCGAAAGTACCAGTAGTTGCGATCGCAATACCTGGTAGTGTGTACGAAAAAGTTATTTCTAATGCCCAAGAAGCTAAAGCTAGAGATTCTCGCTTAATTGGCGTGACTCCCGTCAACGATGGTGAAGCTGCGGAAATCTTTAACGATCTTCTTCCCGTTTCTGATGTAGAAGAGTTACTTTCTCCGATTCTGACAGTAGTTCCTTTGCAATTATTGGCTTATCATATTGCCGCCCGTCGCGGTTTGGATGTCGATCAGCCAAGGAATTTGGCCAAGTCTGTAACGGTGGAATAGTCTATTTATAGTAGTAGCGTCTGGGCGCTACTACAAGCCAATGTGCAATTCTTCATAATTTTTTGAGGATTATCTCAAAAAAACCTTTGTTGTAGTCATTGTAAAAATGAGCTAGTCTAGCTAATCGGGCTATATATGGCAAGAAGAGGAGGTAAATGGTTAGCAGCATCTCTACAGTGGATCTGTTTTGTGGTGCTGGAGGACTAACTCATGGGTTTGAGCAAGCGGGTCTTCCAGTCAAAGCTGGATATGATATTGATCGAGCTTGTAAATTTCCATACGAGCACAATAATAAAGCAAAATTTATACTGCAAGATGTAGAACATCTTAGCGGTTCTGATCTGGCAAAGCATTTTTCTGGCAGCAGCATTAGAGTTTTAGCAGGATGTGCCCCTTGTCAACCATTTTCAAGTTATTCAAGACGTTACAACGATAAAGAATCAAAGTGGAAGCTATGCCGTGATTTTGCTCGTCTGGTAGAAGAATGTGAACCAGAGATTATTTCAATGGAAAATGTGCTTCAGTTAAAACACCATCCAGTATTTCATGAATTTATCGATAAATTAGAAAATTTAAACTATTTTTTGGAATCTTATGAAGTTAACTGTCTAGATTATGGAATCCCTCAATCTCGAAAGCGATTAGTTTTACTGGCTTCAAAATTTGGCAAAGTTAACTTAATTCCACGAACACATGATGCAGAAAGATACGAAACAGTAAGAAAAGCTATTGAACATCTTGAACCACTTTCTGCGGGTCAAAAATCTAAGATAGATCGACTCCATCTATGCAGTAAACTATCTCATCTGAATCTTTGTCGTATTCGTGCCTCAAAACCCGGAGGAACTTGGCGAGATTGGCCTAAAGAATTAATTGCAGAATGCCACACAAAAAAGAGTGGTAAAACTTATCCTGGGGTATATGGTCGGATGGAATGGGATCGACCTAGCCCGACTATTACTACACAGTGTTTTGGATTTGGTAACGGTCGTTTTGGACATCCTGAACAAGATAGGGCTATATCTCTTAGGGAAGCAGCATTACTACAAAGTTTTCCAGCAAATTACGAGTTTGTCGCCCCCGATGAGGCTTTAGGGTTAAGTCATATAGGGCGATTGATTGGAAATGCTGTTCCTGTTAAACTAGGCGAAGTTATCGCTCAAAGCATACTTAATCACCTTGAAGTTGTCTGTTAAGGATTTCCTCTAATAGATAAATCCAATTAGTCCTTATTAACTAAATACTTTTCAATATTTTGTAGAATTTCTCTCAAATATCTAATCACTTTACTCTTAATCTTTAAAAGCTCATCAGCAGTTTTGTCTCGTCCTACCTCTGCAAAAGATTTAAAGCCATGTGCCAAAAGATTTCTGTTTGTTTTAATAGTTACTAAATCACTCCCATGTCCTGTTTTAGCATAGTCAGTTGTATGTGAAAATCCATACTCATCCGCCGTAGTTCTGATTAGTTTTCCATCAATATTGCCTGAGAATAGATTTTCTTTATCAAATCCAGCAGTAATAATATCAATAGAGATAGCTGTGATGCTCGAAAATATTTTATCAGGATTTCGTTTTTTGAGGTTTTGAAGGACTATTTTCTTGAGTTCAGGTCTAATTTGATCGTAGGAAACCCCTTTACTGCTAAGTTCACCAAATATTGTTTCGACCGCATTTCGCATTGTTGCTTCCACCAGATTATAGAGCAATAAAAACCCACTTGCTTTCAAAGTTTTTATTAACTCAGAATCAATTTCTCTGATTTTTGGGTTTCCTTCTTTACCTTGCATACTTAATTTAGTAGTGCCCTCTTCTAATGTTTTCAAAAAAATAAAATATTTGCTTACTTCTTTAGAGCGTTCATTAAAATCCTGAAATAATGTACTGGTCATATTTTACCGAGAAGTTGATCGCGCACATACTCGATACGCCGAATTACTTTAGGTCTGGAGTTACTTGCATCTGATGTGGTGTAATCCTTAAATTCTGGTGAATCAAGCCAATTCATTGATTTAGGTTTAAGATTGCTTTTTTCTCTTAGAGCAAGTGCAACACCTACGGAAATTGCCTCAAATCTAATTCTTGGTGTTCTTACATGTCCTTCTTTTTTGCTAAATCCATTTGGCAAATAGTGTTCAACAAAATTTAACATTGCGTGAAATTAATTTCGCATACTTTCTCTATCTATTCCACTATGGTTATGTTTCTCTAAATATTCATTCAGAAAAAGATTAACGCGTCTTTCAAATTTATTATAGTTATCTAGGTACGCGAAGAAACGTAACACAAATTCCTCTGGTTCACGTTTATTAACAAGTGCTTCTGAGAATGGACATAGCTTGCGAAATTGAGGATCTTTCGCAAGTTCTTCAAGAAGATTAACAAATGGGCCTGGAGATATACCTCTACGCTTCTCCATGTCATTTAGTTCGACACTACCTGTATTGATGCGTTCAAACAGATCCCTTCTTGTTTCTTCATCAGCTTTATCCGTTAGTACAATCATCCGAATAGTTGCCCGATTGAAGCGTCTTCTTCGTGCCAATGGTAAATCTTTGAATTTAAAGTCGTTAAGTTTTTGTAGTTTGTCTAACTCACAAAGCTTTAACTCATTATTTATGAATCTGTCTAGTGTACGAATACGCTGAGTACCATCAACAATTTCTAACCGAGCTTCATCATCACTATCATCATCATCTTTTGGTCGTAAATCAGCAACAAAAATATATGGAATTGGTAGTCCTAGCATAATAGATTCAATAAACTTTGACTGCCGAGATTCTTCCCAAATCATCTCCCGTTGATAGTCTGGTATATATAACTCATTAATGTCCTCATTCAGCCCATCCCTATATTTTTGGACAAGTACTTCCACTGGATACTCTTTTGTATCATAATCAACTATTTTTTGTTTTTCACGAATTTCTGCTTCTGCTGCTTCTCTTTGCTCATCTGTAATTTCTGGTTCTGGTGGTGGTATATTTGGGGCTTTTGCCATCTTGCTCTCCAATTTGGATAGAGTAGATTTATCAGAGTAGGAAATACTTAGCAATTCATTCTATCACCTAGCATATTCACTCCCCTACTCGCAAGAACACTGGAGCGATCGCGAGTCAGATCCATAAAACAAATACCCAAGTGACGTAACACTGCGATCGCATAGATCACCAACCAAAATTACTGATTTGGCTGAAAGCAAAATATTTTTGAGAGATGCCTTAAAATACAAAGACGCAAAAGCGTCTCTGCACCTTTGCGTCTCTGCATGAAATTATTCTCTACTTACACCATCTCAGACGAAGCTTGCATCATCTGCTGAGGCTGCGGCTGGAACATGAACAACGAGTACACTACATCTCGGCGAATGTTAACCATCATATCCAAGAAGAGTTCGTAACCCTCGCTCTTATACTCAATTAGTGGGTCTTTTTGACCGTAACCACGCAGCCCCACTGATTCACGCAAGGCATCCATTTGTTGCAAGTGTTCCCGCCACAAAGTATCAATGCGTTGCAAGATAAAAAAGCGTTCCGCTTGGCGCATCAGTCCGGGTTGAACTTGGTCAATCTGCGCTTCTTTGAGGTCGTAAGCAATTCGCACTTGTTCGTGCAAGAAGGCTTTAATCTCGCCGACTGTGATATCTTCTAATTGACTCGCTTGTAAATCTGCTAGCAGATAAACGAATTCTTTGACTTTCTCAACCAACTTTTCTAACTCCCACTCTTCCGAGGGCAAGTCTATGTTGATGTAGTAGTCAACGATATCATCCATCGTTTTTTCAGCGTACTTGATTACCTGTTCTTTCAAATCTTGACCTTCTAACACCCGACGGCGTTCGGCATAAATAGCCCGACGTTGATTATTCATCACCTCGTCGTACTCAAACACCTGTTTACGAATGTCGTAGTAGTAGGTTTCGACTTTTTTCTGTGCGCCTTCCAAACTGCGGGTAAGCATCCCAGATTCAATGGGCATATCTTCTTCCACTTGGAAAGCATTCATTAATCCGGCAACGCGATCGCCACCAAAAATCCGTAGTAGGTTATCTTCTAAACTTAAGAAGAATCTTGTGGTTCCAGGGTCGCCTTGTCGTCCTGCACGTCCCCGCAACTGGTTATCAATCCGCCGCGATTCGTGGCGTTCTGTACCAATGACGTGCAAACCACCAATTTGCACTACCTCATCATGTTCGCGGGTAGTAAATTGCTCATATTCTTGCTTAACGCGGTTGTAAGCTTCCCGCAATTTCTGAATCACAGGGTCATCGATGGGAGCTTTTTCTGCCGCCACAGCTACCTTTTCTTCAGCTTCCAATTCTGGTAAGCTGCGATCGCCATACTCACGCACCGCAATTTCTACTGCATCTTTGAGTAGTTTTTCTGTTTCTTTGGTCAACTGGGTGGGGAAAATTTCTGGCGAAGCCCGCCAAGTTTTGACTTTCTTACCAGGGACAAAGCCTTGACCGCCACCATGTCCTGTAGGTAATCCGGCTGGTTTTTGCACGCTAAAGTTATCTTCATCTTCTGGCATGACAATCCGGGGCATGAAGTATTCCCGCAGTTTCAGACGTGCCATATATTCGGAGTTACCACCCAAGATAATGTCTGTACCTCTACCAGCCATGTTAGTAGCAATGGTGACAGCGCCTTTCCGTCCAGCTTGAGCGACAATTTCCGCCTCACGCTCGACGTTTTCCGGTCGGGCGTTAAGTAATTCGTGGGGAATTTCTAGTTGCTTCAGCAGGCGGCTGAGAAGTTCGGATTTTTCCACACTAGTGGTTCCTACTAACACAGGTCTGCCGAGTTCGTGCATTTCGGCACATTCTCTAGCGATCGCACCCCACTTGCCTGGTTCCGTCTTAAAGACCATATCAGACAAATCTTCGCGTCTGCGATCGCGGTTGGTAGGAATTACCGCAACTTCCAACTTGTAAATTTTTTCAAATTCCGGTTCTTCTGTTTTTGCCGTTCCCGTCATTCCACCGAGTTTTGGATACAGCAAGAACAGATTTTGATAAGTAATTGTCGCTAGAGTTTGAGTCTCTGGCTGAATATCTACGTGTTCTTTGGCTTCAATCGCTTGATGTAGTCCATCACTCCAACGCCGTCCAGGTAGTACCCGTCCAGTAAATTCATCGACAATTACCACTTCCCCATTGCGGACAATGTAATTTACATCCTTGAGGAAAAGTTCTTTGGCTTTAATTGCATTAAAAACGAAGTGCGCCCAAGGATCTTCTGGGTCAAACAAATCTGTGACTCCCAAAAGATTTTCCGATTCCGCAAAGCCTTCATCTGTCAATAGAACGTTACGAGCTTTTTCGTCTACATCGTAATGTTCATCTTTTTTGAGTGTAAAAGCTATTTCCGCGGCTTGCAGATATTTTTCTGTAGGTCTTTCCACCTGCCCGGAAATAATTAGGGGTGTCCGCGCCTCATCAATTAAAATCGAGTCTACCTCGTCAATTACGCAATAATTGAACGGGCGTTGCACCACATCTGCCATTGATGTCGCCATGTTATCCCGCAGGTAGTCAAAGCCTACTTCGCTGTTGGTAACATAAGTAATATCACATTCATAATTTTTCTGGCGTTCACTGGGAGTCATACTTGACTGGATTAGCCCCACACTCAGCCCCAAGAAGCGATGCACCTGTCCCATCCATTCCGCATCCCGACGAGCCAGGTAATCGTTGACTGTGACAACGTGTACGCCTTTGCCAGTAAGGGCATTTAAGTAACTCGGCAAGGTAGCGACTAGTGTTTTACCTTCGCCGGTTTTCATTTCGGCAATTTGCCCTACGTGCAAAATGATACCGCCAAGCATTTGGACATCAAAGTGCCGCAAGCCTAAGACTCGTCGTCCTGCTTCCCGAACAACGGCGTAAGCTTCTGGCAATATGTCATCCAGGGTTTCGCCTTTAACAAGCCGTTGTTTAAATTCGACGGTTTTACCTTTTAACTCATCATCAGAAAGAACCTTAATTTCTTCCTCTAAAAGGTTAATTTCAGTAACAGAAGGTTGATATTTTTTAAGCTTACGAGCGTTGGGGTCGCCCAACAAAAGTTTTAGCATGGCAGATTATAGAACTGAATCAAGGGGGATGGGAATTAAAGGCTCGGCATTGATTATAAACATTTAACTCAGCCCAACCGTCTCGGTCGTGGATGGGTGTGAAATGAGAATTACCTCAAAAACAGGAGAAAAACTAGCCAATCAGTTTACTAAATGATTGGTTTTAACTCTTATCTTATATTTACTCTTTCTTCATAGTATCATTTTGCCCTCAGATGGGACCAGAGAGGGAGTAAGGGAAGAGAGTTATGAGTTATGAATTTTTCAACTCCTAACTTCTAACTCCTCATTCCTAATTCCTCACTTCCATTCAGCCGTCAGCTGACGAAAATTGTAATCACTAGCACTGGGATGACAGCTGACACAACTGCCAACCTGCACGGGACGTGGTAATTGAACTCCTGGATGCAAAGCTTTAAAATAACGCGAGTTATTGAGGCGATACGGTGTTTCTTCGTCGTCTAGCTGGATACGGGAGAAAGTCGAAAGATATTTCCACACTAAAATGCGTGGCGGATCGACTAAAGGCTTGATTTGTGCGCCGTAGTGTTGGGAATCTTGCAGGAGATTTTTCCAAGTTTGGGTAGGTAAAGCGGCTGGTGGGATGCCAATGTGGCATGTGGAACAGTTTTCCAAATACAGTTCTTGCCCCAGTTGGTATTGTGCAGGCACTACGTCAACAGTACCAATTTCAGCGGTGGGAACAGCACTTTGGGCGTTAGTTGCCAAGGCTAGAAGCCAGCCCATAGCTAAACTCCACATTACAATTACCAAAAGTAAACCGAAAAATTGGCGTTTAAATTCACGTTCGGCGCTTTGGCGTAGCGTTTGGCGATCGCCTGATAGCGATCGCATTTCAGCATCGCGGGATTTGCGCTTAACAAAAATTGACATTCCTCACATTCCCAAATATTCAGAAGTGGCGCTTGTGCTAATCATAAGACTTACGCAGTCTTGGCAGTGTTTCAGATTTTGCGTAAGTATTTTCGGTAAGCAACGCATCTTTACATATCCGCAACAGTTTTAACCTGACTCACTAGAAAAATCAGCCATAATATCCTGGATGTCAATTGCACCAATATCTTCTCGCTCAGACTTGGAATAAATCGTTAGTAGCAAAATACTTAATAGGTAACTCAAATTGATAAATCAATCGGTATCCAGCACTCTTACCTTTTTGAATACTACTATTACGATTAAGGAATAGAAACTGATCGCAATAATCGCTCAACAACAGTTCTTGAATTGCGTCCTCCTCTAGGAATAAGGCGATGGCAAAGAACGTGAGGGACGAGAAATTTCACATCATCGGGAATGGCATAATCACGCCCTAATAGAAAAGCCAGCGCTTGGGCAGCCCTTTGTAATGCTAAAGTGCCACGCGGACTGACACCAAGGGCGATTTCCTCATCTTGGCGTGTTGCCCGTACCAATTCGAGAATGTACTGTTGCAAAGAAGTTGCCACTTTTACTTGAGAGCATAAGTAACGTAATTCTTGTACTTCTGCCAAGGTAATACAAGGCTGCAAATCAGCAACCTTCACACCATTTTGGAGATTTTGCAGCATAAGCAGTTCTTCTACCTCGGAAGGATAGCCTAAACTTAGCGACAACATAAACCGATCCATTTGCGCTTCTGGCAGGGGAAAAGTACCTTGATACTCGATAGGGTTTTGAGTGGCAATAACAAAAAACGGCTGGGGAACTGCACGAGAGACACCATCGACTGTTACCTGATGTTCTTCCATAACTTCCAGCAAAGCTGATTGAGTGCGGGGTGTAGCGCGGTTGATTTCGTCAGCTAGTAATATATTGGCAAAGATTGGCCCAGGAAGATAAGTAAATTCGCCGCTTTTTGGGTTCCAGATGTTGGTGCCAGTTATATCCGTTGGCAGTAAATCGGGGGTACATTGTAGCCGTTGAAACTTGCCATCCAGTGAACGAGCTAGAGATTTAGCGAGGAGAGTTTTACCAACACCAGGAACATCTTCTAGGAGGGCATGGCCACCACCTAGGAAGGCGACTAGCACTAAGCGTATTGCCTCAGCTTTGCCAACGATGGTAAGAGCCAGATTTTGTGTTAAAGCGTCGATTTTTTCTCTCATGCGTTGTGGGGAGTGGGGGAATGAGGGAAGAAGCAAGGGAGAAGGGAGCAGGGAGCAGGGAGCAAGGGAGAAGAGTTTTCCCCTCTGCCCCCCGCACCCCGACCCTCTGCCTCTTCTCCATGCCCAATTTCCCTAAATACATTGTTCCCACTCAGAACTCCTAACTTTTAACTTTGCGCTTTAGCACTGAAAATTTCTTTGGCAACAACGCAGTCAAGTTGGATTTGGGTTTTCAGGGCTTCTAGAGAAGCAAATTTTTGTTCAGGGCGCAAAAATTTCACTAGTTCCACAGCCAATTTTTTGCCATACAAATCACCAGACCAATTGAGTAAATGTACTTCTGCCGATGAATCAGTACCGTTTACAGTTGGGCGATTACCGATATTCATTACGCCTAAGCTCTCATTAAGAGCGGTATCTAATGTTTCAGTGAGCGTGAAAACGCGAACAGCGTAGACTCCTTGGCGGGGCAAAAACTTTTCTTTTGGTAGTTGGAGGTTGGCGGTAGGAAAGCCAATTGTTCTGCCTAATTGTTGACCTTGGACGACTACACCAACCAGAGTGTAGGTGCGTCCTAGTAGTAGATTTGCGTTTTCGATGTCGCCGTTTTCGAGGGTTTGGCGGATCAATGAAGTGCTAATAGGGACATCCTGGCTTGGAGTAGTGGTGACACAACTGCTTTCTATAGGCGAGTCACCTGTATAAGTTTGCAAGGGAACGATAGTAACGGGGATATTGTACTTGGCAGCGAGTAATTGCAAATCCTTGGCAGTACCACTTCGCTTTTCGCCAAAACAAAAATCTTGCCCAATACTAATTCTTTGGCATTGTAGTTGTTGCACGAGAATTTTGTCGACAAATTCTTCGGGAGTCAAAGCCGATAATTCTTTGTCAAAGGGTAGTAATACCAGTTGCTCTACCCCAAGCGATCGCAATTGTTGGACTTTTTCATCCAGCGGCGTTAACAAAGTCCGGGGTCGCCCTGTAAAGAACTCCTGTGGATGGGGGTCAAAGGTGACAACTGTTGAGTAAGTATATTCTTGATTTGTTAGTTGTTGATTTTCCTTTGACTGCGGACTACTAGCTCCTGACAAGTTATCACCAGCGTGCAAGACTGGTTGAATTACTCTTTGATGCCCAAGATGAACACCATCAAACTTGCCAAGGGCAACAGCAGTCGGCGTTAGCAGCCCTTCGCTCGAAGAAGCAACCCGCACAGAACACCCATTTTTAGACAAATTTAGCACGTGGATTCTGAGATTTTAGGTTTATTTTAGCTATCAGCAGGAAGCTACCCTATGGTAAACCGCCTTGAGGAGGACATTCACTAACTGCCCATAAGGTTTTGTGCGATCAGCCAAAAGCCTAACCCAGGGGAAGTTCCCCAAGATGATTTCTTGTGCTATCACCTTGAGAGCTAATCGCTAAGTCTAGATAACCTCAAATAGCAGAGCTAAAAAGGCTCTAGTGCTGCATTGAGGTTACAACAAGTTTTTATCCTCCAATCAGCGGCAAGAGAGGGTATCTGGGCTGTGTTGGTAGAATCGATAGAATGTGTCCTCCTGTTGTCGCCCTTATCCTGTGTCGGCGCTTTGACAACTCTGGGCAGCGCTGTCTCACTGTGCAGCCAACAGGTACGCTCTCGCGCTGAAAGCTTCTGATCACCAATCTAATCTAAAATCTCCAATTCCTCCGACGCAATCTTTAACTAGAAAACTTACTAACAGGAAAAGATTCTGATAAGACAACTGAGGTAGGAATCTGAAGTACCATTCCTTCCCGTGCCATAATAGCGCCAGGAAATTTCGCAGATGCTTGTTTGCCTACACGATCTAAAAAGTCGTCATTGTGGGCGGGGTCGTGGTGGTAAATTACTAGAGTTTTGACATTAGCAGCTTGTGCCACTTTCACCGCTTCTTGCCAGGTAGAATGTCCCCAGCCAATTTTTGGGGATGTTGGACAATGATATTCTTCATCTGTATACGTAGAATCGTAAATTAAAATGTCGGCATTACGAGCTAGCCACAGCACATTATCATCAAGTCGGTCGGGAAAATGTTCGGTATCAGTGATATAAGCAACAGCACCACCATGCCAGTTGACGCGGTATCCTACAGCTTCTCCTGGATGGTTTAAAGGTGCTGTTTCTACAGTGACATCATCGATGTGGATTGGTTGCCCTGGTCGAATGTCGTAGAAATTTAAATTGGCTTGCATAATCTGCAAGGGTACAGGAAAGTTCGGATGCAACATTTGATCGTTGAGGCGCTGTTCTATGGTAGAACCATCAGGTGCGATCGCGCCGTAGATATGAAAGTCATTTCCCTTTACAAACCCTGGGCTAAAGAAGGGAAAACCCTGCATGTGATCCCAGTGAGAATGGGTAAAAAATATGTGAGCTTCTAACGGCATTTGGCGCAACATAGATTGCCCCAAAACATGTAGTCCTGTGCCAGCATCGAAAATTAAGCGTTTATCGCCCGCTTGCATTGATATGCAAGGGGTATTACCGCCGTAACGAACAGTGTGTGGCCCTGGACTGGGGATGCTGCCGCGAACGCCCCAAAATTGCACGGTAAATTGGTTCTCTATCCTAGACATGGGTGTTGCTTGCTGGACTGAGCGGGCGATAAATGAAATAATTGTTACTTATTTTGTCTAAGTTTGTACTGTCTCACCGATTTTGGTAGAGGGAGGATTTCTTGGTAAAACAGCATACCCTGTTTCTGGCTGATTGTGTAAATGTGAATGAAATCCTGTAACTTAGAATTTTCCCGGTTTTGGGACGGATGTGTATCGCTTATTTCAAGAGTGTCCCTACGTTATAGCCTACATTTTTCTCTGATGCATTTGAATAACTCCAGTTTTGTCCTGATTCATCAAATGATTCACAGAAAATTAAATTCCCAATCAGACAATTTATCTAGTCCAGTTGCGTAAGTAAGATTGTATTGCAACGGGGTAATACTGATGTAGTTATTACGTACAACTTGTACATCTGTCGGTACATTTTGAGGCAGATTTAACCCAGATGGGGGTTCTACATCCTCAATGACTTCTCCGGTTAGCCAATAGTACGTTTTTCCACGAGGATCAACTCGTTTATCAAACACATCAATGTAACGCCGTACTCCTTGACGAGTGAGAGTAACACCGGCAATTTCTTCCCATTTGACCGCAGGAACATTGACGTTGAGCAACATTAAATCTGGCAGTGGTTTTTGGGCTAAATGGTCTACAAGAATTTTGGCAAACTTAGCAGCAGGTTGAAAGTCTTTAGATGTGTGACTAATAAGACTCAGCGCTACACTGGGAATACCTTCAATTAGACCTTCCATTGCCGCAGAGACAGTACCGGAATATAAAATTTCAGTTCCCAAATTTGCACCTTGATTAATGCCAGATAGAACCAAATCGGGGGGAGTATCTAGCAAAGCCCACAGCGCTAATTTGACGCAATCTGAAGGCGTACCATCGCAAGCCCAAGCTTTGATAGCAGGATGAAAAATCCCTTCAACAATTTCGGCGCGAATGGGTTGGTGTAAAGTTAATCCGTGTCCAGTTGCTGATCGCTCCCGATCTGGGCAAACTACACTAACATCATGGCCTGCCTCTGCCAAGTAGTTGGCTAGGGTACGAATCCCCAAGGCAGAAATGCCATCATCGTTGCTAATTAGTAATTTCATAGTCATTGGTCATTCGTTATTAGTTATTAGTTGTTTGTTATTAGCGATTTGTCAATGTCCGAGGTCACAAGCGGCAAAAAAACATACATAATCACTAGTACAGTGTGGCGGAACTTTGCCTACCTTTAACAAGGGGTTTTAAGCTCCTTGTCTAGTTAACCGAGATTTTAGTTGAATGATACTAGACAGTTATTAAGCTGTTAACAGGATTTATGTCAAGCTGTACTAGTCCTGCAAGGCAGAGTTCAAAATTAAAAATTCGTCTGGGAAAGTTATGATGGTCGTAAACCTCCCTTCATATTTTCCGCAAAATTCAAACTAGGTATACAGCGTAAGCGTTTTATTGATTTGGAATCAGTGAAGCTGTACTAGCCCAATCTTCTCTAACTGATAAACAGAGGTTTGATTTTTACCCTCACCTTTCGCTGATGTTAATGGCATAGCTGTAAGTTGATTTATCGAGCAGCTTACAGCTTTTAAATATAGACTAATGACTAATGACCAACGATTAATAACTAAATGACTAGCAATTTAGAAGCTCAACTTTTAGCACTGCGGCAGGAAGGAGAAAAAGCGATCGCAGCCGCCGAAACCCTAGAACGTCTGGAAGAACTCAGAGTTAACTATCTGGGTAAAAAAGGTGAACTAGGGGCACTGTTGCGAAGTATGGGGCAGATGAGTGCAGAGGAACGGCCAAAAATTGGAGCGATCGCCAATACAGTCAAAGAATCTCTGCAAACTAGTCTAGACCAGCAACGCATCGCCCTGGAAGCCGCGCAAATTCAGGTACAACTAGAAGCGGAAACTCTAGATGTGACTATGCCGGGAATTTACAGCCCTCAAGGTCGCATTCATCCCCTCAATGGAATTATCGACCGGGCGCTGGATATCTTTGTCGGTATGGGCTATACCGTGGCTCAAGGGCCAGAGATGGAAACAGATTATTATAATTTTGAGGCTCTTAATACCCCGCCTGACCACCCCGCCCGTGATATGCAGGATACCTTCTACCTGCCAGATGGCAATCTCCTCCGCACTCATACCTCGTCAGTGCAAATTCGTTACATGGAAAGAGAAGAACCACCGATTCGCGTTGTGGCTCCAGGGCGAGTTTATCGGCGAGATAATGTAGATGCGACTCACTCGGCTGTTTTCCATCAAATAGAACTTTTAGCCATTGACGAGGGACTAACTTTCACAGACCTCAAGGGCACAATTAAAGTATTTTTACAAGCAATATTTGGTGATTTGCCTATTCGCTTCCGCGCCAGTTATTTCCCGTTTACTGAACCTTCGGCTGAGGTAGATTTGCAGTGGAATGGGCGCTGGTTGGAAGTGATGGGCTGCGGTATGGTCGATCCAAAGGTACTTAAGTCTGTGGGTTATGACCCAGAAGTTTATACAGGGTTTGCTGCGGGTTTTGGTGTAGAACGCTTTGCAATGGTGTTACACCAAATCGATGATATTCGTCGATTGTATGCTAGTGATTTGAGGTTTTTGCAGCAATTTTAGGGAAGCGATCGCTTTAAATAATCAGGCGTTTACTAAATTTGCAAAAGTCAATTGGATGAAAATAAAACCACAGATAAATACTCGTGAATTATCTGTGGTTTTAAATAATAGATCGGGATTGATGAATTTGGTAAACCATCAACCAGCATCTCAAACTATCCCCATTGCCCAATGGCAGAAATAAGAAATGATTTTAGCTTTTCATAGATAGAATTTTATTTTATTTCTTTGCGCGAATTTACTTTCCGCTCTAGTCTGATGACCGAATGAACATATCTTTCAAAACATCCTTCTAAATTGGCTCCTTTGAAGTTGACTTCTTTCAATTTGGTTTTCTTTAAATTGGCTCCTTTCAAATTGGCTCCACCTAAATTTGCATCCCACAAACTAGCTTTACTCAGATTTGCTCCCTGTAAATTAGAATATGTTAAGTTTGTATCCCACAGTCTAGCTCCTTGAAGATTTACTCTTTGAAGGTTAGCTCTGCTTAAGTTGGCATCCCTCAGATTAGTATTTTGTAGGTTTGCTCCTTCGAGATTAGCTCCATAAAAATTGATACCACTTAAGTTTGCTCGATTTATTTTATAAATTTATCAGGTGTCCTAACGGTATAACTTCTGAGAATTTTAAACAAGCATTAACAGAATATGAAAATGAATTTATAAAAAATCCTAACATCATAGATCCATTTGGCATTTAGCGATTTTCCGGTTTAGCAAAGCCATCTCCTTCATCGCTGGAAATTACATATTACTCAGCTAAACCAGCCTCCTGCTGACCAGAACTATTGGTAAACTAAAGGCAATGCCAGTTCTGCTGAGTGATTCGTTCTATGTTTGCTGAAACCTCCTCGCGGTACGTGACGCGCAACCCTGAAATTTTGAGTGGAGAGCCAATTATTATAGGTACTCGCACATCTGTTCGTGCAATTGTCGGTTTGTGGCGATTGGGGATTATGCCAGAAGAAATCCTGAACCATTTGCCACATCTGACGTTGGCACAAGTGTTCGATGCCTTGAGTTTTTATCTCGATCATCAGGCAGAGATTAATGAATACATTGAGCGAAACCGAGTACCCAATGAATTAATACATCCGTCTGTAAAAGCTATATTGGGGACATTGTGACGGTTTTTGCTGCACTTTACAGTGATGAGGATATGTCAGCATTGGTTGCTAGACTGTTGCGATCGCGCGGTCTGGATATCACAACTGTTTCGGAACAAGCAACACTTGGAAAAACTGACCGTGAACAACTTGAATTTGCAACTTCTGTAGGCAGATGTATTCTGACACATAACCGTGTCGATTTTGAGCGATTACATCTCCAATATATAGAGGAGAATAAAGAACATTTTGGGATTATCGTTGTGCCTCAGAAAAACGCTTATGAAGTCGCACAACGGATTGGGATTCTGGTAAGCACACTAACGGCTGATGAAATTAGGAATCAGTTGTTGTATGGATAAATCCTTCCAAATTAAAAATATTCAGGTGGTTAGCGAATGACACTAACCACCATGCGTGAAACTTTATTTCACTATTCCTGAATGACCGGGTATATCTGTCAAAGGTTCAAATCTGCCGTCTAAGTATTTGGCGAGAAACTCTTCTGCGATCGCAAAGAAATGCAACCGATTTTCTGGTCTGGCAAAACCATGTCCTTCATCTGTGTAAAGTGCATATTGCACTGGCAAACCAGCTTGTTGCATGGCGTTGACAATTTGATCGCTTTCTGATTGTTTGACTCGCGGATCATTTGCACCTTGACCGATAAGTAAAGGTTTTTGAATTCGGTCAGCAAAGAATAAAGGCGATCGCGATTTCAGAAACTCTTCTTCTGTCTCTAAATTACCGACGCGATGATAAAGCATTGCCTTCAATGGTTCCCAATAGGGCGGTATAGTTTCTATCAGGGTAATTAGGTTACTCGGCCCGACAATATCCACACCAGCAGCAAAGATTTCTGGTGTAAATGTTAACCCTACTAGAGTGGCGTAACCTCCATAAGAACCGCCCATAATCGCAATCTTTTGAGGGTCGGAAATACCTTTTTCTACTAGCCAGTTAACACTATCAATTAAATCATCGTGCATTTTGCCAGCCCATTCCCGATTCCCAGCATTCAAAAATGCTTTACCGTAGCCAGTGGAACCGCGAAAATTCACTTGCAGAACAGTATAACCCCGATTAGCTAGCCATTGCACTAAGGGAGAGAAACCCCAAGTATCCCGCGCCCAAGGGCCACCGTGAACCAGTAATACTGTTGGTAGATTTTGGGTAGGTATTCCCACAGGGGTTGTCAGGTAACTGTGGATAGTTAAACCATCCCGCGCTTCGTAGGAAATCGGTTGCATTGAAGCTAACTGCAACGCTTCGAGTTTGGGTTGGTCGCTAAAGAGGAAAGTGCTAGTTTTGGACTCTCGGTTGTAGGCATAGTAATAAACTGGCCCATTGTCAGTTATATAAGCTACTAGCCAGGTTTTATCTTCCAAGTCGCGGCTAATTATAGAGAATTCTCCAGGACGCACCTTGGCGATTTCCTCAAAATCTGCGGCGATACTCTGGTCAATTACCTGCCATTCTTGTTTATCTTTGTAGAAAGAAACTGCTTGGATAACTCGCGTCAGTGGCTGAATAATTATCCCTACGACATCATACTGCTCATCTTCAGCAATGACAGTTTCTTGACGGGTGTCTAAGTCGACAGCTAGCAGACGTTTGGCGTTAGCATCGTGATTCCCTTCAATATAAAGGGTTTTACCATCAGCCGAGAAACTTACAGAATTCCCTTCTTCTTCTGACCCCCAGTGGCGGAGAGTTTCCCACTGTTTATCTGGTTTCTGTAATAACAGGTCGTAACCACCATCGGGTGTGCTAGCTGTCGCTGCACGTATTTGGAAATCAGTGTCAGATGTCCAACTGATAATGTTACCGGGGTTGTCAGTGTCGAACTCCACTGCACCATTTTTTAGGTTGATGCGGTAAACATCAAACTTTTGGGGATTGTTCAAGTTCAAAGTTACCAGCATTTGATCTGGAAATTTAGGTTCCAGTTCCACGAGTTCGGCTTTTACTCCCTGGAATGGCGTTAAGTCACGCACAATTTTAGAGTGAATATTAACCAAGTGGAGGTGAAAGTTCTCGTCGCCATCCGAGTCCTGCATATAAATCAACTGGTCGGCGTTATAAGTCCAGAAGAAAATGCCGATACCGCGTTTTTTGTCGGCAGTTAGTATCTGGTCGTCTTCTTGCCCTACAGTTCGCAACCATACCTGCAAGACATTTTTCTCGTCAGGGGCAATATATGCCAAGTACTTGCCATCAGACGAGAGTTGCGGGCTGGTTTTTTCGGGATTTCCAAACAGAATTTCGCGCGGAATTAGCGGTGGTAGGGAGGGCGCTTGAGCAGATGACATATTTTCATCCTCTACTTAACTACCTTATTGTCACTTGGTTATGAAAATGACAATTCATCCTATTGGGTGAACCTCATTGGAGAATAAGGGATCTGACATTTCACGGTATCTGGAAAACCTCTCTCTAAATCTCTCTCCTAAAAGGAGAGAGACTTTAAATTTTCCCCCTTCCCTACAAGGGAAGGGGGTTAAGGGGTTAGGTTTTTCGTGGCTTTTCCACATAACGTGAAAAGTCAGAATAAGGGATAAGGTATTGATCTCCTAAACGAGTATTTGATACTTATAAACGAGGCTTTTAGCTCCGTTTATCCACCTTTTATACTCGTGAACGAGGCTTTTAGCTCCATTCATCCACCTTTTATACTCGTGAACGAGGCTTTTAGCTCCGTTCATCCACCTTTTATACTCGTGAACGAGGCTTTTAGCTCCGTTCATCCACCTTTTATACTCGTGAACGAG
>NZ_JACJSI010000726.1 GCF_014698065.1 Nostoc flagelliforme FACHB-838 | reverse complement strand
TGAGAGTTCAGCAACATGACTTATTAATAGAAGTCAGACTGCTGAGTGAAATCTCAGCCAGAACCTTGAAAACTGCATAGTAACGCGAAAAAAGCAGGCAGACACAGACATTCTTAATGGATGTTTTTGTGAATGCAAGTCATAAAAAGACCAAATGAATAGAGTGGTCAAGCGAATAAGGGCTAACGGTGGATACCTAGGCACACAGAGGCGACGAAGGACGTGGTTACCGACGATATGCTCCGGGGAGTTGGAAGCAAACATTGAGCCGGAGATTTCCGAATGGGGCAACCCTTAATACTACCTGCTGAATATATAGGCAGGAGAGAGCCAACCCAGCGAATTGAAACATCTTAGTAGCTGGAGGAAGAGAAATCAATAAAGAGATTCCCTAAGTAGTGGTGAGCGAAAGGGGAAGAGCCTAAACCAAAAGATTTATCTTTTGGGGTAGTGGGACAGCGATATCGAATCTGGCGGTTAAACGAAGCAGCTAAATACTGCACCAAAGAAGGTGAAAGTCCTGTAGTTGAAAACTCAAGGATAGTAGCTGAATCCCGAGTAGCATGGGGCACGAGGAATCCCATGTGAATCAGCGAGGACCACCTCGTAAGGCTAAATACTACTGTGTGACCGATAGTGAACCAGTACCGCGAGGGAAAGGTGAAAAGAACCCCGGAAGGGGAGTGAAATAGAACATGAAACCGTTAGCTTACAAGCAGTGGGAGGACTATTTAAAGTCTGACCGCGTGCCTGTTGAAGAATGAGCCGGCGACTTATAGGCACTGGTAGGTTAAAGCGAGAATGCTGGAGCCAAAGGGAAACCGAGTCTGAAAAGGGCGATAATCAGTGTTTATAGACCCGAACCCTGGTGATCTAACCATGGCCAGGATGAAGCTTGGGTAACACCAAGTGGAGGTCCGCACCGACTGATGTTGAAAAATCAGCGGATGAGTTGTGGTTAGGGGTGAAATGCCAATCGAACCAGGAGCTAGCTGGTTCTCCCCGAAATGTGTTTAGGCGCAGCGGTAATGATTATATCTGGGGGGTAAAGCACTGTTTCGGTGCGGGCTGGGAGACCGGTACCAAATCGAGACAAACTCTGAATACCCAGAGCACACATTGCCAGTGAGACAGTGGGGGATAAGCTTCATTGTCAAGAGGGAAACAGCCCAGACCACCAGCTAAGGTCCCCAAATCATCGCTAAGTGATAAAGGAGGTGAGAGTGCACAGACAACTAGGAGGTTTGCCTAGAAGCAGCCACCCTTGAAAGAGTGCGTAATAGCTCACTAGTCAAGCGCTCTCGCGCCGAAAATGAACGGGGCTAAGCGATGTACCGAAGCTGTGGGATTAACTAACGTTAATCGGTAGGGGAGCGTTCCGTCGTAGGTAGAAGCAGTAGCGGCAAGCAGCTGTGGACGAAACGGAAGTGAGAATGTCGGCTTGAGTAGCGCAAATATTGGTGAGAATCCAATACCCCGAAACCCTAAGGTTTCCTCCGCCAGGTTCGTCCCCGGAGGGTTAGTCAGGACCTAAGGCGAGGCCGAACGGCGTAGTCGATGGACAACGGGTTAAAATTCCCGTACTGATTGTAGGTTGTGCAGAGGGACGGAGAAGATGAGTGTCAGCCGGATGTTGGTTACCGGTTCAAGCGTCAAGATGTTGAGAGACGGCGAAAACGTTTCGAGTTGAGGCGTGAGTACGACCCACTACGGTGGGGAAGTGGCATAGTCTAGCTTCCAAGAAAAGCTCTAAACACGTTAACTTACAGTTACCTGTACCCGAAACCGACACAGGTAGGGAGGTTGAGAATACCAAGGGGCGCGAGATAACTCTCTCTAAGGAACTCGGCAAAATGGCCCCGTAACTTCGGAAGAAGGGGTGCCCACCTCAGACGTGGGTCGCAGTGAAGAGATCCAGGCGACTGTTTACCAAAAACACAGGTCTCCGCAAAGTCAAATCGACGCAGTATGGGGGCTGACGCCTGCCCAGTGCCGGAAGGTTAAGGAAGTTGGTCAGGGGGCAACCTTGAAGCTAGCGACCGAAGCCCCGGTGAACGGCGGCCGTAACTATAACGGTCCTAAGGTAGCGAAATTCCTTGTCGGGTAAGTTCCGACCCGCACGAAAGGCGTAACGATCTGGATGGTGTCTCAGAGAGAGACTCGGCGAAATAGGAATGTCTGTGAAGATACGGACTGCCTGCACCTGGACAGAAAGACCCTATGAAGCTTTACTGTAGCCTGGAATTGTGTTCGGGCTTGGCTTGCGCAGGATAGGTGGGAGGCGATGAAGTATTCCTTGTGGGGAGTATGGAGCCAACGGTGAGATACCACTCTGGCGAAGCTAGAATTCTAACCCATGACCATTATCTGGTCAGGGAACAGTTTCAGGTGGGCAGTTTGACTGGGGCGGTCGCCTCCTAAAAGGTAACGGAGGCGCGCAAAGGTTCCCTCAGCACGCTTGGAAACCGTGCGGCGAGTGTAAAGGCATAAAGGGAGCTTGACTGCAAGACTGACAAGTCGAGCAGGTACGAAAGTAGGCCTTAGTGATCCGACGGCGCAGAGTGGAATGGCCGTCGCTCAACGGATAAAAGTTACTCTAGGGATAACAGGCTGATCTCCCCCAAGAGTCCACATCGACGGGGAGGTTTGGCACCTCGATGTCGGCTCATCGCAACCTGGGGCGGAAGTACGTCCCAAGGGTTGGGCTGTTCGCCCATTAAAGCGGTACGTGAGCTGGGTTCAGAACGTCGTGAGACAGTTCGGTCCATATCCGGTGCAGGCGTAAGAGCATTGAGAGGAGTCCTCCTTAGTACGAGAGGACCGGGAGGAACGCACCGCTGGTGTACCAGTTATCGTGCCAACGGTAAACGCTGGGTAGCCAAGTGCGGAGCGGATAACCGCTGAAAGCATCTAAGTGGGAAGCCCACCTCAAGATGAGTGCTCTCACCACTTTAAGTGGGTAAGGTCACGGGCAGAACACCCGTTCTTAGGCGGTAGGTGGAAGTGCAGCAATGTATGTAGCCGAGCCGTGCTAACAGACCGAGGGCTTGACCTCAAAAATCATTTGGTTTCGCGTTACTTGCAGTCTTCAGGGTTTTGTTCACAGTTAACTGTTAACCGTTAACTGTCAACCAACCAGAGTTTTCCTGGTGTCTATTGCGCGGTGGAACCACACTGAACCCTTCCCGAA
>NZ_JACJSI010000725.1 GCF_014698065.1 Nostoc flagelliforme FACHB-838 | reverse complement strand
CGACCGACCTAGGTTAGACCAACTTAGTATCTATATAGCTGTATGCTTTTCGATTTCTAAGGGGTGTAGGTCTCCCTAAAAAGGAGGTGATCCAGCCACACCTTCCGGTACGGCTACCTTGTTACGACTTCACCCCAGTCACCAGTCCTGCCTTAGGCATCCTTCTCCTTTGCAGGTTGAAGTAATGACTTCGGGCACTACCAGCTTCCATGGTGTGACGGGCGGTGTGTACAAGGCCCGGGAACGAATTCACTGCAGTATGCTGACCTGCAATTACTAGCGATTCCTCCTTCACGCAGGCGAGTTGCAGCCTGCGATCTGAACTGAGCTCCGGTTTACGGGATTTGCTTGCCATCGCTGGCTTGCTGCCCTCTGTCCGGAGCATTGTAGTACGTGTGTAGCCCAAGGCGTAAGGGGCATGCTGACTTGACGTCATCCCCACCTTCCTCCGGTTTGTCACCGGCAGTCTCTCTAGAGTGCCCAACTTAATGCTGGCAACTAAAAACGAGGGTTGCGCTCGTTGCGGGACTTAACCCAACATCTCACGACACGAGCTGACGACAGCCATGCACCACCTGTGTTCGCGCTCCCGAAGGCACTCCCAGCTTTCACCAGGATTCGCGACATGTCAAGCCTTGGTAAGGTTCTTCGCGTTGCATCGAATTAAACCACATACTCCACCGCTTGTGCGGGCCCCCGTCAATTCCTTTGAGTTTCACCGTTGCCGGCGTACTCCCCAGGCGGGATACTTAACGCGTTAGCTACGGCACGGCTCGGGTCGATACAAGCCACGCCTAGTATCCATCGTTTACGGCTAGGACTACTGGGGTATCTAATCCCATTCGCTCCCCTAGCTTTCGTCCCTCAGTGTCAGTTACGGCCTAGCAGAGCGCCTTCGCCACCGGTGTTCTTCCTGATCTCTACGCATTTCACCGCTACACCAGGAATTCCCTCTGCCCCGAACGTACTCTAGCTATGTAGTTTCCACTGCTCTTATGAGGTTGAGCCTCACTCTTTAACAGCAGACTTACATTGCCACCTGCGGACGCTTTACGCCCAATCATTCCGGATAACGCTTGCATCCTCCGTATTACCGCGGCTGCTGGCACGGAGTTAGCCGATGCTTATTCCTCAGGTACCGTCATTTTTTTCTTCCCTGAGAAAAGAGGTTTACGACCCAAGAGCCTTCCTCCCTCACGCGGTATTGCTCCGTCAGGCTTTCGCCCATTGCGGAAAATTCCCCACTGCTGCCTCCCGTAGGAGTCTGGGCCGTGTCTCAGTCCCAGTGTGGCTGATCGTCCTCTCAGACCAGCTACTGATCGTCGCCTTGGGAGTCCATTACACTTCCAACTAGCTAATCAGACGCGAGCTCATCTTCAGGCAGTTAACCTTTCACCTCTCGGCACATCCGGTATTAGCCACCGTTTCCAGTGGTTGTCCCAGACCTGAAGGCAGATTCTCACGCGTTACTCACCCGTCCGCCACTGTGTCCGAAGACACCGTTCGACTTGCATGTGTTAAGCATACCGCCAGCGTTCATCCTGAGCCAGGATCAAACTCTCCGTTTTG
>NZ_JACJSI010000724.1 GCF_014698065.1 Nostoc flagelliforme FACHB-838 | reverse complement strand
TACTTAAGCCAGGACTTAAAAAAAGATCATTAATGGAGATTTTGCCGTCTTGATCGGTATCTAATTTATTAAAAAGAGATTGAAGCTCTTGCTCGGTTGCCATAAGTTTCTATTTGAAGAATCGTTTTTCAATTTAATATCTCATTAATTCAGAGATTAATCTCTCAAAATTAAATAAACTTGTTTCAATGGACGTAGAAACGGCTATCGCTGGGGCTTAGATTGGGTGTATCTGCTACCAATTAAGCAAATTTGTCAGGGCTTGCGTCTTCAAATTCCAGCGTCACCCCGCAACGCTTATCAATCGTTAGGGTACTGAGTAATTCTTTAATATATTGCCCATTTCTTGGCTTGAGCGATTCTTCGAGAACACCGCACATCGCAGAAAATTTTGGTGTATCGAATGTATCTTAAGTTGCTCCCGATGTGATAGCATACCTTCAAGAAATCTTAGATAGCATACCTAATCCATGAATCAAGTTCGACTCCCTAAAGTTAGCGTTGCCGTGATTGGTTTGGTAGTTGCAAGCGTATTTCATGCTACTCCAGTGCTGGGAGCTATTCTAACTAGACAAGAATTTTCAGGTGATTTTACTTTAGTCGATGCTACTAGCCCATTCCTTACGAACTCTTTGCCAGAAGAAAGCGAATATTCGGGATTCGTGGTTTACTCAGAGTCCGGGACTTTGAGCGATTGGGAGCTATCCGTCAACAATCTAGACCTAAATTTGAAGAGAGTCCCTACTAATGGCGGTAACTTAACCCCAGATGTCGATTTTGAGCTTGATTCTGGGTCGAATTGGAATTTAGTAGTTGATTTTGGCATTGCTTTTGATGCTCCAAGATATACCCTAGAAAGAACTTCAAGCTCTGAAATTACCTTGACGGGTGCAGTGGGACGGGCAGGAACATACATCTATCAAGATTCTGCTGTCAATATTACCCTGAGTTCTTCATATACATCAGTACCAGAACCTACTTCCCTACTAGGTCTATTGTTTGGAGTTGGTGCAATTGCTGTCTCTAAAAAAGCTGGTAAGACGAAATCTGAAGCATGAATTACTCAACTCTTTACCAAAGCTTTATCGATCTTCTACACCACCGCCAACCAATCGCACACCACAGACCTACACCCGTCAGCAAAGTTAACCCAAACTTGCCACTGCCTCAAATACCCATTCCAGTAAGGCTCTCCGTCAGCAACGCCAATAGCCTTGCCAATTGTGGAGACTAGCTGTTGGTAGAATTGGCCAGCGCTGTCGAGTCCAAGGCGCATTTTCAGCTTCAGCCCCTTCCATCCTTGGACAGTCGGACTTTCCGCTGGCGTGAGTGTTTGAGGTATATCCTGGGGGGTGGTGTCAATGACTGGTATAGTTGTACTTATATTATTAATGACTGACACCGACTCACTTTTAGTTGCTTCATCTCGATTTAACCACCGCTCGAAAATCAAATCACGCTTATCATCAGGGGCAACGAATTGATAAACGCACTCCCGATTTTCA
>NZ_JACJSI010000723.1 GCF_014698065.1 Nostoc flagelliforme FACHB-838 | reverse complement strand
GGAACTTGGTCACACAGAGGTAATGTAGAACTATATTTTAAACACCGCTATCATAATTACAATTATCGCATTGGCAGTTTAACTGAGTACTTCAAATTTGGTGCTACCGATGCCAACGCTGCTCTACATGAGCTACAACAAATGAAAGATAAAGTACTTTCTCCAGTCGAGATAGACATTCTTAAGGACAACATTAGCTTATCTCAAGTTGCTATCTAGCTTATACTCATGCGGGAGCAACAGTCAGGTTCCATATTTCTATGCGATCGCCAAAGCAACACTAATTGCTATCTATTAGACTTTTTGTGCTTTGTGGGGTCAACTAACCGATATGATTGGTCAGATTCACTCGTTGGAGGAAACGGATTTCCGGCAGTTGATGTTACCTCTAACCCTGTGCCTTTTCCATTAGAATTGATCACTTCATACTGTCCACTGATGGGAGTGCGTTCGCCTGGACTATGCAAGGAATATTGAGCCTCCTCTGATTGGCTTAACTCTGTAGTAACAGGACTGTAAAGTATAGTAAACTGACTTTTAATTTCAAAACCTGGAAGATAGCCACCGTGGAACGGGATATCTGACAACTGACTGAACGTGCTTTTAATGGATGAGATTGGTTGAAGCAAGTTTTCGTTGTCTTGGCTCCATCCAATAATTTGTGCATCTAGCAATTCTTGAAACTCAAGAGCGTGTACTGCCGCCTCATCCGAGGGAGTTTGGCTATCCACAACAATTGATAACTTCAGAGTCAACAAAAGTATCGTTTGTCTTTCTAAAGAATCGTCCTTGGAGGTAACTTGTGTACAAGACTCGTCTACATAAAAACCGAATTGGCTTTTAAAAGGTGAAAAGCTCGGTGTTTGAAGTTGTTGACTAAGATATGATAGTAATCCGGTATCCGGATCTGATAGAATCTGGCGAACGATGGGGATTTGTGTCATAAATACTCTAGAAGTTTTAAATTAAATGTTTTCTTTGCCATCAATTTCACCAGATTCAGCACTTTGAGACATCCATCAAACTGACGAGAGTTAGCTCAATCGCTCTACCGATTTACTTAAAACATCTTTAGTGCTGCAATACGCCAGATAATTGCTAAATCCTCGACAAAGGAGCAATCATAGACGTGAGGGCAATACAGTTCGGTTCAGACAACTCTTTGCCCTTGACAGCAGAAGAGTTTTTGAGCTTCGCTAACCATCTTGATAAATCCTCTTTGAGGTAGAATGAAACAACCCTGCCATTGAGGGTGGATTTGATAACCGATAAAACTCAAGTAATGTAGTAGTATAATTTGATTATCATCTCTGTTTCAGACTGCTATATTACTTAAGTCTGTTTTAGTGAAACAATAATTAATGCAGCCTCAGTATTGTCTCAAACATGAGAACATTGCAGCTTACTTTTTTAAAACATTCAGCTAGAGTCTTGATTTTAAGTATTTCTATTTTGCTTATACTATGGTTGAGTTCGCCGCTTCTGCCAATATTTGCAAAATCAGAAACTCA
>NZ_JACJSI010000722.1 GCF_014698065.1 Nostoc flagelliforme FACHB-838 | reverse complement strand
ATGTCAGGTTGCTGGGGTAAGCTTTACTCATGTTGCTCTCTCGGTGCTGTTTATTGTCTATTCACAGCTTATACTGAGAGAGCTTTTTTACAACCTGCCCGACTTTTCAAACATCCTCTTAGGGATGATTATATTTCTGGCGAAAGTTCAGAATCCATCAGCTAATTTCTTAAATCAATTGCCACCGAAATCTATCCAGAAATAACAAGCGTGTAGGGTTTAGGGTAATCATTGCGAAATAAGATTAATTTTTCACTTGTAAATTAAGGAGTTTTAAACTACTTAACCATTGGGATGTAAAGACCAAAGATATTTTTGACTTACACTACACCCAACACCCTGTTAAAGATAACGATTGCGGTAGTTATCTTTTGAAAGTTTGCGAGATTTTTTTGTAGTCCATTGCCATAAAGGAGTTAAGCGTTCAACATCCTGGAATAACAACCGCCAAGAATCATTATATGTGTACTGGTAAATAACATTAGCCAGTACACGTAAACATCTTAGCGGTTGGCTTTTTACTTGTTCTTCAGCAAAACGAAGAACGATCCAGTTTGCTTGGACAAAGCATTTATTACGATAGTCATCCATACCTACACAGTGAATTGGTTCATGAGTGAGGAGAGTAAATGGTTCGTCAATCTCTAAATCAATGTGCAAGTTTGTATTTGGTTCCACGAAAAGAAAATCGGCACTGTAAGCGGCTGTGTGGTTCAAAGGTAGCAACTCTTGTTGAGAAAAAATGTGAGGGTAAAAATACTTTTGTAGTGTCAAGCCAAAATCCATCTCAGAAGCACCTAACTTCGTGCTTTCGTTTGATTTTGAAGGTAAAATCAATGGCTGAAAACTGCCTTGTTTAACACCTTCGGGAATAAGCAATATGGGATAACAAGGACGGTTTTTCATGAATGATTTAATGGCAGAAGTTTTCAAGTTAATTAAACTACAAAACCCGATGTTTGCTCTAGAATCTCCTTTACAAGAACGACCAAAATTATTAAGCAATATTGTCTTTCAATGTGAGTTACAAAATATCAAATGTTACTTGTGGTCATTTGAAGATGATTCTTTATACCAATTACAAATTGGTACAGGAAAACTAACATTACAAAGCGTTAGTGAGTACCAACCTAAAGACAAATCTCGACAAGAACACTATTTTGAAATCTTACGCTTTTGGAAATTCACTCACTTACAAGGCGTTCTCATATTAGAGGGGATATTTCCTTGGTTAACTAGCAATTCTGAGTTTCTCACTAGTGAGTGGATTAAGTCGGCTCTGATTAACCTGAAATTATATAACCGTAATTCGCCTAAAACTGCCATCCTCTTGGGGCCAAACGCTAGCTTATCACCGGATATTGCAGCAGAAGTAGTCACTCTTTATCAACAACTACCAACTATAGGAATCATATTTGATTTCTGAAAAAGGCTATGAGATAATACGGAGGTGTATATCTGTCTAACAGCGAACAATGATAAACCAGCATTTACAAGCGGCGATCGCAGAACTACAAGAA
>NZ_JACJSI010000721.1 GCF_014698065.1 Nostoc flagelliforme FACHB-838 | reverse complement strand
TCAGGTCCTGCGGGGTCGAGTCCTACTATTTGAGCAAGAGAACGCCCTGTAGATTCACGGTAGGTTGAAGCAGTGAATCCAGCAATGTGCGCTCCCAGACTATGCCCGATCAGATTGGTGTAAGTCGGCTCTATGCCATTATTTATTAAGTAGGTAGCCAACTGATTACCAACATCGCGTGTTCTGGCGGCGGAAGTGGGATACCACAGGGAACTAGCTCCTTCTTCCCAATCTAGGAGAATAATATTAGCATTTGACTCACGTTGCCGAATGGTTTGGGCTATATTTTCCATCCAATCAACAGCTTTGTAGTTATTGCCTGCATTGCCACCACTGCTTTGATAGCCATGAATAACAACATAGGTTGGTGCCTCAGAAGTAATGCGCCCAGAACTGTTGATAGAACCGTTACCCCAAACATTAAAGTTGACTTCAACCATCTGAAAAATTCGGTAGTGAAAAAATTCTATTGCTTGAGGCAAAAAGATGTCTTACCCTGGCAGATTTCTAGGTGGGATTTCCCTTCCTTGATAAAACTGTTGCTCTAACTTGCCCAAACCAAGCCAGATCAAAAGCCCAATTATCATAACTAGGCTTGAATCCACCAGCAGAGTCCTCTTGTACTACTTTTGTTTGAGATGTTACTTCTTGTTGAGAAGCCTCTTGAGGTAAAACACTATTGAACATGGTAACAATTGAAAAATCTGTTATTTTCTAGCCTCAAAAAATGTAGGTATTTTCTAATCCTATTGGTGGAACTCAATTGAGAAATCAGTCTTTAGTCTCAAGTGACCTCAGATGAAGCATATAATTTCTGACATTAAAAACTTTGGGTATACCAGAATTAAATGTAACCCTCCAAGGGAGTATGTTCCCTCAAAAAAACTTTTCGGCTTGGGGACAAATATTGGGCTATTTTGGTAGCTTCTGACGACTAAAGAAAGAGAATAATTTAATAAAGCGAAATAGCTCATTAAAACATTGTTTTGGCAGGAAGAACGCAGTAATTCTTATATGCTAACCAATGTGTTTTAAACTGAACTCACATCATATTAAGCCTCAAGACAAACGCATTTAAATTACTCTCGATCATAACTAGAGTTAAAAACTGACGAAAAAATCTTTCCTTTTGCGTTTAATTATTTTTTAAGTCCCAAAGCGATGCCTAAAACTTTGGCAATAAGCAAGGATTAATGACATTATTTTAACTCTATTGAGAATATATGCTTATTGACATGATGCGACCGCCCTGTACTAAGCCTCCCCCATAACCAGTCCTTCGATCGTATGCGCTTGTACGATCGGTTCTAGTTCTTCAACGATTCGACAGGCGAAGTGCTTTCGGTGTTCTACAGGGATAGTCTCGTAGTAAGACCGAGTAAACTGGAGATCATGCCGCTCTGCATTTTGGGCATCTGGAGCATCCACACCAAGCACTAGGGCTGGGCGCGATTTTTGGGATTGGTTAGCTGTACCTCGATGAATGGTCAGTGCTGACCGGACAGATATATCTCCACGCTTC
>NZ_JACJSI010000720.1 GCF_014698065.1 Nostoc flagelliforme FACHB-838 | reverse complement strand
AGCTTAACTGCGGCTACACATCTAGTTGTGCCTATCCAATGCCAATTTAAATCTTTTCTTGGCACTGACCTTTTACTTGATACTGTTGGACGAGTTCGTAAAAAACTCAATAAAAATTTAGAAATTGCTGGATTTATCCCTACGATGCTTGATAGCCGTACAGCGCAGGAAACTCGTACTGTTAACGCTATACAAGACCAGCTTTCGCAAATAGCAACAATATATCCTGCTATCCCAAAATCAATTGCATTTGCCGATGCTTCTGAACGTCGGATTCCATTGGCTGTATATGATAAAAATCATGCAGCACTTAAAGTCATGAATAAGATTGTTAAAGATTTAGAAAAACTAAAAGTGTAACAATGACTAAAAAAGACGTAGTATATAGTGCAAAGCTTAAACATACTAACCCTCTTGATTTAATATTTAGCGATGGTGATTCTGAACTAATTACACCTAAAAATCAAGCTGCTAGCGTCAAACCAGAGCGAATTAGGTTAGACCCAACCCAACCGCGACGCTATTTTGAGCCTAAGAAGTTAGAGGAACTCACACAGTCCATAAAAGTAGTAGGAATACTTGAACCCTTGCTAGTGCGTCCTTTAGGAAATGGGGACTATGAACTTATTGCAGGGGAACGCCGCCTCATAGCAGCAGGAATGGCTGATTTAGAAGAAGTACCTGTTGTCATCAAGGAAATGGATGATGCTACTGTAAAACAGGTTAGATTAATTGAAAACTTACAGCGTGAAGATTTAAATGCCTACGAAGAAACTATCGGGATTTTAGAATTACTTGTTTTACGGTTGAAGATGTCGCAGGATGAGGTCGTAAGCCTGCTCAATCGTATGGAAAAAGCTAATCGAAAAAAGGCGGATAACGTTATCCGCTCAGATGAGATTGCAATAGTTGAGGGTGTATTTATGGCGTTTGGCAAACTGTCCCCTGAATCATTCCGAACAAATCGCTTGCCTCTATTAAACCTGCCTGATGAAATTCAGCAAGCTTTATCTCAAGGTAAAATTGAATATACAAAAGCCAGAGCGATTGCAAAACTCACAATTGACGAAGATCGGAAAGAATTACTTAGTCAAGCAATAGATAATAATTTATCACTAGTTGAAATTCAACAATTAGTACGGAATATTCGGAGTAAAGAGGAAGGTAATGATAATCCCCCATTACTTAAATATCAATATAAAGAATTAAGTAAACAACTGGCTTCATCTAAAGTTTGGGATAATCCTAAGAAAAAGAAAGCTTTGGAGAAATTGCTCAATCAAATAAAAATTATTTTAGAAGAACAAGAGGAGAGTAGTGAAAATTAAATAAGTTTGATTTCTTTTTATCTATCGGAAATCGCATATTGCTTTAAACCCCGCTCCTTGTGGGCGGCTTAGTTTCCCCACTCCCGACTCCCTTTCATCCCAAGACTGTTCAAGTAGCTTTCCGTAGGAAAGTCGCCTACTCTGAAAAAAGGAATTATGTTTTTTATCTCCATCAATGAATTGAGTTACTCAGTCCATTAATTAC
>NZ_JACJSI010000072.1 GCF_014698065.1 Nostoc flagelliforme FACHB-838 | reverse complement strand
CTCTGGTAACGATTTTCGTTTTATCGTTGATATTATCCCCATGTGTAAATATTTGAAGCACTCATAATTCCTTACTTCTTTAAATAAGTCTTTATACTCTGCACAATATTCATTTACGATCTGCGCTTCGCAGCAGCGCTTCGCTATCGCAACTGTTGGGTGGGCATCTCTTGCCAAATATTTCCTAGCGTGGCAAAACTTACTAGAGAAGAGCGGAAATCCTGTAATCTTGACCTTGTAGCGAAATAATGGTGCAAAAACTTGGCAAGAAAAAGTTTAAAACCAGAGGCAACATCGTTTGAAGTACTCGATTGTGTTCAAAAAAAATGCCCTTCGTGCGGTCAAGCAATGTGGAATGAATACAATAATCCTCGACATATAAGAACGCTAAATGGGGTAGTAGAACTACAGCAAAAATTCGTCGATGTCAAAATCAGTCATGTCTGCGGTATAAAAAAGCATATCGACCAGTGCGTTCCTGTACCTTTAGTTCTAGTTCAGCATAAGCTGTTTTTAAGGCATCCTCTGCATGTTTGCGCTTGACATCTAAGCGTATTAAACCTTTTGTACAGTACCAAATTAATCCTGTAAAGGCAGCTACATTGCCCATTACATGGAAGCTCAAGCCAAAAGCATGATCGAACCATCCTTGATTTTCTCCATACACGCGCAGCCACCCTAAGCTTAAAGGAATAGCAAGTGCTGCCGGAAGTAACACTCTAGCAGTCATTCCTCCTGCACTATTACTAACTATCAGATTCATCAAACCCTTAGTAGGAAACGCAAATAAGATACCAAACGAGAGTAAGACAAACCCAATTGCGCTGTGAATGGCAGTATAGGTAAACGATGACGACCCAAATATCGGTTCAACTCCATAAAAATAGCCAATTAAAACTTGTAGGTTTGTCAGGGCAGTAATCAGTGCAAATATTTGCACTGGTCGATAATAGATGCTTCGGTCAGCAGCAAGCCATAAAGCAAAACCCATTAAGCTAAAGTTCGTAGCTATTATCGCTGACATCCGTCCAGGGCTATAAGTGTGGAGCGCTTCTAGTGGTTCTTTAAACAATAGTTGATCAATTCCTAAATTCCACCCAAATAAGTATTGGCTCAGAGTGAGTAATCCTACTGTGGTAATTGCCAACGCCAAACCCTGAGCTACTCGACGCTTTAATTTTTGTTTTGACCTCAAAAAATTTAATGCTAAACCAGATAATACAAAACATAAGGCAGTATTAGGTTTCATCGTCGCCCACGGTGGCAATACGCTTTTGAGAATTTGAATATCAAAATACCAACCTATCAGAACAAGACAACCTATCAAGGTAACAAATATACTAAATAGCTTAGAAGCGTTTTTTAGCACCTTGATAAGATGGCGATCTAACTCAGCAGTGAACATAAATACTAATAGTTTTTTAGAAAAGATAAAAAGGTTCGGCTTCTATCTTCAAGTATCCTCGGGAGCATCCCAATTTTGCAAAAAGGGTGTGGTGTGAAAAGCCGAAAGTGACAAAAGCGTCCGAGGAAAGCGATCGCATTCCCAATGGATGTAAAGAAACATTTCTGTTTCTTAGAAGAGGGATAAGTACGGTGTGGAGTATGAAAAAGCGGTTATAGCAGCTAAAATTATAGCTTCTGGCCAAGGGGATGAGCTTTTATCGCCCTCAGAGATAAAAATCGTTAAAGATGCTTAGTAAAAAGTGGTCAGAACAGAATCAGCGCTTAAGGCGTTTGAAAGCTGTTGTAAATCAAATTTAGTTTAAGCTGACGACAAGCCTTATGCAGTAACCAGTAACCAATAGGGGCAATCAACCCAGTTTCTTCAGCTATGGGAATAAACTTCTCTGGAAAAACAAACCGCTGTTGCGGGTGTTGCCAACTTAATAGAGGCTCAAAGCCATTAATAAGCTAATCGTCATTCATTTTTCCAGACTGATTCGCTTGTAGTAAGGGCTTCAGCCCTGGTGTTATACAACTTAAATGCTCATTAGCTTAATTAACCATTTTGTTGCAATTTAGTTCGACTCAAAGTTCAGC
Organism: Nostoc flagelliforme FACHB-838; assembly: GCF_014698065.1. Taxonomy (GTDB): domain Bacteria; phylum Cyanobacteriota; class Cyanobacteriia; order Cyanobacteriales; family Nostocaceae; genus Nostoc; species Nostoc flagelliforme_B. The sequence continues at coordinate 31,191 of NZ_JACJSI010000072.1, read as the reverse complement.
CCAGATGCGATTAAGGTGCTGGCTAATTTGCTATTCAAGGGTTTGGAGAAAAAATATCCTTGTGCATATTTGCATTTGTAAACTGCAAGCTGTGCGAGTTGCTCAACAGTTTCTACACCCTCTGCAACCACATCTATATTAAGACTGTGTGCCAGAGTAATGATTGCTTGAACAATCTCCAAGTTTTCTCCATTAACACCAATGTTCATTACAAAAGAACGATCGATCTTTAAGGCATTAGTGGGGAAGCGGTGTAGGTAACTCAAAGATGAATAGCCTGTGCCAAAATCATCTAGGTGTAACTGGACATTCATCTGTTGCAAGTGTAAAAGCATAGCAGTAGCAGATTCGGTATTTTCCATAATTGCGCTTTCAGTAATCTCCAGTTTCAAACTTCTGCCTTCAACTCCAGTCTCTTGCAAGATTTGGTGAATTTGTTCAATTAGATCAGGTTGTGAAAACTGTTTAGTGGAAATGTTGACACTAATTGTCAAGGGTGGGTTAGTAGGAAATTGCTCCTGCCAAGCACGCAGTTGACGGCAAGCTTCACGCATTACCCAGTAGCCAATAGGGACAATCAGCCCAGTCTCTTCAGCTATGGGAATAAACTTCTCTGGAGAAACAAATCCCTGTTGCGGGTGCTGCCAACGTACTAGAGCCTCGAAGCCAATTACTTTGTAAGTTTCTAATAAAATAATCGGTTGATAATGAATTATAAACTCCTGGTGTTCAATTGCGTGTCGTAAATCCATCTCTAACTGCATTAGCTCTGTAGCTTGGGCGTACATGGTTGAGTCAAATAGCTCGTAGCGTGCTTTTCCCAATGCCTTAGCACGATACATAGCAATATCAGCATCACGTAGGATTTCTTCAGGCAGATTGTAACTACTTTTACTAAGGGCTATACCAATGCTGACGTTAGTAAATACGTCACGTCCATTGAGATTAAAGGCAGATGTGATAACTGCATTTATTCTTTCAACTACGAACGTTATGTCATTCAAGTTTTTAAAATCATTAAGCAAGATTGTGAACTCGTCTCCTCCAATACGAGCAACTGTGTCTTGAGAGCGTAAGCAGGTTTCTAGTCTTCGTGCGATCGCATTCAGTAATTGGTCGCCAATTGTGTGGCCGAGACTATCGTTGACAACTTTAAAGCGATCTACATCAAGGAAAAAAACAGCGAACTTATAATTTGTACGTCGTTTTGTGAGCGCAATAGCACGTTCCAAACGTTCCATAAATAAAGCACGGTTAGGCAGTCCGGTTAGAGAATCATGGAAAGCATCATGGATTAATTGTGCCTGTGCAAGTTTTAGAGCAGTAATATTACGAGCAATACTCATAACAAATTCTACTGAACCATCGGCAGCAAACTCAGGCAGTAAGCGAGTATGGTAGTATTCTATACTTGAGGTAGTGGGAAAACTGCATTCAAACTCGTTCTCTTGCTTAGTTTGAATAACAGACTGAATTTTATATTCCCATATTCGAGAAAATTCTTCTGGTAAATTCAACTGTCTATTAGCTTTACCGATAAAAGTTTGTGGTAAGATGTTTGTAAGCTTTTGAAAAGCTGGATTAACATAAACGTATTGTAATTGAGTATTAAACCTAGCAATAATGTCAGGTGCATTCTCAACTAGTGCCTTAAATTCCTTTTCTCGAAGTGATAATGCCTTGAGAGTGTGTTCATGCTGATAAATTTCAGTTTGCAATTGTTGGTTAGTTTTTATAAGTTCATCTGTGCGTTGCCTAACCGTAGTTTCTAGATGTTCACTAGCCTGCTGGAGAGAGTTCTCGACCCGCTTACGTTTGGCTAATTCTTGGTTAGTGAACAACGTGGCTAAACCGACTAAAACAGAAGCTATAATGCTGGCAAAAATAGTAAATGCATTTGTGTTAGCAGCACTGATATTCATTTCTATTGTTCGCTGTTTCAACAAATGATTTTCTTCACTTTCTATATCTTTAGCAAGCATTTGAATGTCTTGCAAAAGCTTTTGACTTTCCTTACTCTCGAATCTCTGTAACGCCAAGGGTAAATTCTTATTTGTTGCAAAACTCACCGTTATTTTAAGCAAATCCAGTTTTTTAGCAATTAAAGATTCAAAGATAGAAAGACGTCGCTGTTGATTAGGGTTATCTCTTGTCAATTGACGTAAAACTTGAAGTGTTTTGGGAATATTGTCAGTTGCAATATCATACGGTTGGAGATATTGCCCTTTACCTGTAATCAGATAACCTCTTTGTCCAGTCTCTGCATTATTAATTTGTAAAATTACTTCTTTTGTGTTTTTAATGACTGTGTATGTGTGTGTTACCCATCGAATATTTTTTTTATATTCCAGCAGATTTCGAGAGGAGATTATACCAATGCCAGTCATAATTCCTACTACTATTACAAAACTGGCTGTATTTCTTTTGTAAGTAGTTAAGTTCATTTTTTCCTTTGAATCTAATCAACTGGCAATTAAAATATATAAGTTCTGTATTTATACTTAACAGTTTAAAGTCAATTTTCCGTCCGAAAATCTACTGAAGAATATGAAAATATAGATTATTGCCCTTAAATCTATATCGAGAATATACGGTTAAATTAGTTACTAATTATACTTATACTTATACCTCAAATCGCTTTCTTGAATATTGATACTGCAAATTGTTCGCTCAGAAATTAATTACTCTGCAACTGCAACCAGATCCCGTCCAGTAGCTTTAGCTAGGGTTAGTGCAGCATCAGCGGCTCGGATTAGAGTTTCAGTAGTATTACCATGTCGAGGAAAGCTGGCAACTCCTAATGAAAGGGAAACAGCGCCAAGTGGTTGACGGTGATGTTGTAGATTGAGATGTTTGGCTCCAATTCGTATTTGCTCTGCTCTTAGTTGAGTGATTTGCAATGAAGCCTCTGGAAGAAGTAGCATGAATTCCTCCCCACCGTAGCGACAAGCAATGTCAGAGCCGCGAATCATGCTCTTGAACAATTGCCCCAGTTCTCGCAATACAATATCTCCGGCAACGTGTCCATAAGTATCATTAAATCGCTTAAAGTGGTCTACATCTAACATAATCAAACCAAGCGATTGTTCCTTACGCTCGGCTCTTTTGACTTCTCTTTCTAAGGACTCTTCCATGTAGCGTCGATTAAATAAACTAGTCAGAGGGTCACGAATACTTTGGTTTTTAAGAGTTTCTCGCAGTTTGAGATTTGCCAGTGTAATCGCAATGTATTCAGCAACAGTATTGGCTAGAAGTTGTTTGGTTGAAGTCAGTTGTCCAGTCTCAAAAGCAATCAGTTGCAGAATGCCTAATGCTTCACCTTGTGCCATCATGGGAACACAGAGGGTTTGCCCTTTTAAAGGTGGGTGAAGATGCTGGCAGTGTAAGGGGCTTTGAGAATCCTTCAAAAAGTAGGGTCGTCCGCGTCTTAATGCCCAACACTCGGTTGGTGTAAATAGATTCAAGTAGGCGTAGTCATCTTTCCATGTTGCTACGGGTTCTACTAATGTTTTTGATTCACTTATAAGAAACACACCACCGCTAGTATTGGGGAATAAGGGACTCACCAGTTCTGGCAAAGCTATGTAAGCTTCCTCTAGGGTGAAACAGGCTTGCAAAACATCGCTAAGTTCAGCTAATTGAGAAATTTCATTATTGCGTTCTTCGAGTTCATCCACCCAAAGTTTGAGCTTTTTTTCACTGTTAACAAGGTCAGCTTCAACCTGCTTTTGCCGTTTAATATGACGATTAATCCCAGTTCCAGCTAAAGGGATTAAGCCAAATGATAAAATTCCACCAGAACCGACAACAAGCATGGTGAAGTTGGCAGTAAACTTTGCTCTATCAGAGCGGATTTGGAGTAAGCGATTCTCTTCGGCAACCATAGCATTAATAATTTGTCCGATGTCGTCGTTTGCGCTTCGACCAACATCTTGCTCAATGAATTGCTGTGCTAATTCAAATCCTTTGAGCCGCCGAATATTAAGCGCTTGTTGCAACAGCGTTAATCGCTTTTTTAGTAATGGCTCTAAAGCTTGAATGTGTTGCTGTTGAACAGGGTTGTCGCCTGTTAACTCACGAATAATGTTGACTTGCTCGTTTAGGGTACTGGCATTTAGGTAGTAAGCATCCAAGTATTGCTGGTTATCTGTAATCAGAAAACCCCGCTGCTGGGACTCTGCACTTGATAGTTGAGACTGCAAAGCTTCCAAATTTTTAAGAACTTCATGAGAATGTTCAACTCAAGCTGCGGTACTAATTAACTCTTTTGTACTCCAGCAAGCTAGTCCACCTATACAGGCTAAAAGCAGTAGAGCAACAGTGAAACCACTGCTAATTTTGCGTTCGATTGACCAATGTATCAAGTTAATTAGAGGTTTTAAACAGCACTATTGAGTATAGCCTCTGAAAAAGATTATCAAATATAACTTATTGATGAAATTGTGTAACCGAATCCCGAATTGCTTGCGTAAAAATATTTAAGGCACCTACAGGTAATAAAATGCCCAGCCCCTGCGTGCAGTCGCTCATGGGGGAAACCTTTTTTCTGCGCGCTGCTGAACCAGATCAAATATATTTTGGCATCAAGTAAATCCCAAGCCTGTTCTAATTAATGCAAGCGAAAGTTTTCCGAGTAATAAACATGAGGATTGCACCAAGAATCGATACTGCGAATTTCTGCCTTACGGGGAAAGCCAAGAGAATCAAAATAGTCACGCCAATGGCAATTATTAACATATAAAATTTCTCGTGTACAATAAGCCTAAAATCAACTAAGTAGGCACAAGCATTGAAAAAAGATACCAGCCGTCACAACCATGATCCACGCTACATAACGAATAAACTCGAAACACGGCTGGTATAGGAGTGAAAGCAGTCTCCCTAACCGATGCTCGTACTCAAGTTCAGCTTCAGCATATACGTCCCCAAGATTCGGGCACAATTGCAAATCAAATGTATCGGACGGGCTTTGATACTCCCCTGTTGCTCGTGTGCCAAGAAAGAGTTGATATTCTTGATAAGTGCCATGAATTGAGGAGTTAACAGCAATGGAAACTACTACTGTTAACTCCTGATTTTTGATCAATCTATACAGTTAGTTGCCCCATAATAGCACTATTGTATAAACCTACCAATTTCCTAACTGCGCTGCTAACTCAGCGCTTTCCTTATCTAACTATCTTTTCATGAACCTAGCCCACTATTCTAAAAATCCCTATTTCTTTTCGTAAATGTGCCTGAAACTTTAATTTTTGGTTTTTTGTTCTCAATAAACTTAAGCTTTGTAGCACAGATATCATTAGTGGGATAGGTTCCAATACTTGTCGGGTTTTTTGTGAATCTGGCTTCTACTGTACAATATAAAACTGCCCTAGATGTAAGCCAGAGCAGTTTTTGATAGAAGTAAATTATATAGGAGACAATTAATGTCGTCCCCGGTTTATCTATAGTAAATACCGTTATATAATACTATTCACCTCAAGTTTCGTGCTTTACGCAAAAAACGAATAATCTTGAAGTTGGCATTAGAAAGAGAACGAACTCAGCATAAGCCAGCGTATTACAGACGGCATCCGCAAATTTGAGCTTTGTCAATTCTATTTGTCCAGGGTGGGTCATCAGCACCCCGTTTGCCAGAACAAGGAGCCGACACTGCAATCTGGTTGGCTACTAATGCTCCACGCGATATAAGCGGTAAGTTTTTGTGCGATCACAAAGTAATTTATTTTTAGATGGTTAGTATGCAATACTTCTCGGGTTTTGCATTTTCAAAATAGGAATTGGGCCTGACTTTTCACGGGATGTGGAAAGTCAGGTCGATCAGCAACTACCACTTTTGCTCCCTATTGTGCAAATGCAAGAGCTGTTGCCTTACCAATCCCCGATGCTGCTCCAGTGATAAGTGCAAATTTTCCAACCAATTTATCAACCATAGGCATGCTTTTTCATATATGGCAGTGCTTTTTTATGACAAGGTGCGATTATTCATAATTAATAAGCAGATATAGATTAATAATGATGGTTGCATAAAAATCGCTAGTTTAAAAGTATCAGTTGAATTTATCTAAAAAAAGGCCAGTTTGCTTCATAGCAAGATATACATTATTTAGTTACTTAGTAGCACCTAAAAAAAAGTTATTGTAACATAAAAATTATGTATTGTAATTATATCTTATACCTTTTATTGTTTAAGTTACAAGGTAAAAAAATCAAGATAACCAACAATGAACAAGCAAGGAATCAAACAAAAAATTTCAGAGCGTGCTTCTCAAGATCCTTCATATAAGTAAGAATTATTCAATAATTCTAAGTCTGCTCTTGCAAAATAAGGTATCAATATTCCTGATGATATTGAAATAACAGTTTTTCAATAAATTTCAACTTCTCTGGCTTTAGTTCTGCCAGTGAACTCAAATACACAGGAATTAACCGAAGCCGATTTACAGGCTGTTTCCGTTGGTACAGCAGCACCTACAGGTTTGAATATCAACTAGGATTAATGCAATAAAAAGCTGTACTTCTAAATTATTTTTAGTGGAGAAAATTTTTAATAATGGAAAATCAGTACCAATTAACTCAGTTCAAGAAAATTCTGGAGTACATAATATTCATGAAATTTATGCTGAGTATAATAAAGGAAGTACAGTCATCTTGCGCGGTCTTCAACATCGCTGGAAACTGCTGGCTGATTTTTATAGAAGCTTAGAAACTTTTTTCAATCATCGTGTTCATATTAATATGTATATGACACCAAGTAATTCACAAGATTTTACTCCACATTTTGACACTCACGAAGTTTTAATTTTACAAATTTAAGGCTCTAAACATTGGCGCATATATGATACTTTTCAACTCATACTTTTACGAATGAACCAGCAACAATTACCAGAAGAAAAGCTCCCGAAGCCAATACAAGAGGTTATTCTAAATGCTGGCGATCTTTTGTATATTCCTTCTGGCTATGTTCACGAGGCCTTAACCTCTGAATCCTCTTCTCTTCATCTGACTGTAGGTATCAATGTTTACAGATGGATCGATTTACTTTCTACTGCGTTGATATTAGCTAGTGAACAAAATATTTCTTTGAGAAAATATCTGCCAATTGGCTTTTTAAAAAGTAACAATTGTGTAAAGTTCTTAAAGCAAAATGTTGATTCTAGCGCGGCAGTTAGTGAAGGAAGGATTGCTGACTAATGCCAGTTGAAGTACTTTAATTATATCTTTCCTCCTTCCAACTTCTGCCTTCTACCTTAAAACGCGTGACTTTCCATCATCATCAAAAGCTGACAAGACCCTTAATGTGGTTTCAAAATCGCCTTGTTTGCGGTTTAAAGCGTTTATGTTTGCAGTTCGCTACAGTTATTACTTTCATTTTCAAATCTGGTTATCACCCTTCATGGTCAAACTTGTGACTTTAGTCACAAGTGCTTTCTTTGAAGAGGTTGATATGATAGTTCTAACATCATACTTAAGTATTTGAAGACATGGAAAAAATCTTCAGGCAAAAAACTGAGCCAATAAAATCCTGTATGGTTTTGGTGAATGGAATTTACCCTGTATTGCCGCTCTGGGCTGGTTTTGACAGGAATGCCTAATAATAAGGTATGTGCTTCTTGGGCTGTTTCGGTAAAACTTAGACCACCTCTTTTTTTGGCAAAGGTATTGTCTCCAAAAGGTGATTTTTTAAGAATATAAGGATCTAAAACTATGTCTGTTTTCTCCCCTGATGGTCGGACAAAGGTTAGCGACACGAAAAGTTTTCCGTTTAGTGCTGTAGGACAGATGAGAATCCATTGGAAAGGCCCAGATGGGGTTATTGATACTGCTGATGATATTATCAGCAATGCTTCTGGTGCCATGATTTCTCCCTACCACTTTTTAACAGCAGGTCATTGTGTATATCAAACAAAGTATGGGGGATGGGCAGATAAGATTGAGGTGATGCTTGGTTCTAAAGGAAATATCATTTATGGTGCAAACCGGGCTGACTACGAGTACTATGGTGAAGCCAAATCGGTTCATATACGTTCTTATAAGGCATGGACTGATGGCGATCAGACTAAACCCAAAACTGTTCTAAATTTTGATTATGATCTAGGACTGGTTACTCTTGACCGTAATATTGGAAACTTCACTGGCTGGTTTGACTATGGATATGACAATAATCTCAGCAGTGGAACTTTAATGAATGTCACTGGATATCCTAGTGATAAGTTTGATTCCAACGGTGATCAACGGTATGACAACTATGATATGTGGACTCAGAGTGGAAAAATTACCAGTACAACTAACTTGAGGGCGTATAGTACAGACCTAGATGTTGCTCCCGGAAGCAGTGGAGGTCCTCTCTGGACTTATAAGCCCAACACAAATGAACCGACTATTTATGGAGTAACTTCAACAACGCAGATCAATCCTACCCCATACAAATCTAGTGGGTTCACCCGAATTACAAGCACTAGGTATAACGATATTAAAAACTCGATCAACACAGACAATACGACGCGCAAACCCACTGACAAAGCTGATTTAGTAGATTATGATACGTGGTTTAACACAACTATTAAAAGTTTTAGTCAGAATATTATCAAACATGGAGAAAATTTCAGCATCACAGTTTATCCTCGCAACAATGGTACAGCCGCGACAGGCACTTTTTCCGTTTCTTTTTACGCTTCCACTGATGCCGATGTTACTAATAGTATTGGTTCTCATTACCTAATTGGTAATACAACTGTTTCTTCGATTGACCCATTCAATTTGGGAACAGCGACTTGGAGTGGTGCGTTTCGCGATATCCCGATTGGCAATTACTCTGTTGTTTCATATCTAGATCCAACTAATTCAATCCAAGAGTTTGATGACAGTCCAGACAGCAATCAAAAGGTATTTAGCTCTTTGCTCACTGTAGACAACGATACTATTACGGGAGAAACTGGATCTGGTGTTTTTACTATTGATACCCCTTCTGAGCGTATTGATAACATTACAAGTTTTTCATTTTTAGATGACACAGACACAATTGAGGGACTTGTAGACAACGATACTATTACAGGAGGAACTGGATCTGGTGTTTTTACTATTGATACCCCTTCTGAGCGTATTGATAACATTACAAGTTTTTCATTTTTGGATGACACAGGCACAATTAAGGGGCTTGCAGGCAACGATACCAATACCATTACAGGCTCCCAGGGCAACGATACCATTACAGGCTCCCAGGGCAACGACACTTTGACTGGTGGTGGTGGCAAGGATCAGTTTGTTTACAGCTACTACAATGACAATAACGATATTGATACTATCACTGATTTCAGTGGCGTCGGTAAAGGAACAAACCCGACAGCAGCAGTGATTGCCGAAGTGGATACCATCAAATTTCATGGTGAAGGCTTGAGTGCTAAAAATCTGCTGCTCACCCAGAACGGCAGCAATCTAGAAATTACCTTTGAAGATGTGTCTGGTGCTAAAGTCATTTTGCAAAACTTTGCCTTGGAAAAGCTGGATAACCTCAGCAAATCTATTGGAGCGACTGTCAACTTGGGCAATATTCAGTTTGATAAGGAAACTAGCATCAGTGACAGCTTTGATGTCGTCAATGCTAACTCCACCCAAAACAACCTGTTCGGCAAGAACACAGTTACCTTTTTTAACGACCTGGATAACTATGTAAACGGCTTTGACAACTCAGATGATGTGATCAATGGTCAGGGCGGGAATGACTCCCTTGATGGCTTAAGTGGCAATGACCTGCTGCGTGGTGGCGCGGGGAATAATACTCTCATTGGTGGCCTTGGTAACGATACCTTGAATGCTAACTATTCAACAGGTAATAACCTACTCAATGGTGGCGATGGTAACGATAGCTTGAATGCTAACTATTCAACAGGTAATAACCTACTCAATGGTGGCGTTGGCAACGATAGCTTGAGTGCTAACAATTCAACAGGCAATAATCTACTCGATGGTGGCGAAGGCAATGATTATCTTTCGTTGATCCGTGACTTAAATAACAACATACTCAATGGTAGCAACACACTCAATGGTGGCGTTGGCAACGATATTTTGAATGCTAACTATTCAACAGGTAATAACCTACTCAATGGTGGCGTTGGCAACGATAGCTTGAATGCTAACTATTCAACAGGTAATAATCTACTCAGTGATGGCGTTGGTAACGATATTTTGAATGCTAACTATTCGACAGGTAATAATCTAGTCGGTGGTGGCGTTGGTAACGATATTTTGAGTGCTAACTATTCAACAGGCAATAATGTATTCGATGGTGGCGGAGGCAATGATACCTTGAATGCTAACTATTCAACAGGCAATAACATACTCATTGGTGGCATTGGTAATGATTATCTTTCGATCGGTGCCTCATCAAGCGACATCTCATACAATCCTGCTTTAGGGAATAACACACTCATTGGTGGCGTTGGTAACGATACCTTAAATGCTAACGATTCAACAGGCGATAATCTTTTAGATGGGGGTGATAGCAACGATACGATATATGTGAGCGCTAGTGGCAGGGACACGATCAATGGAGGCTATGGTGAAGATTTGTTGTCTTATAATGCCACTTATATCAACAATAACCTTGCCGAGGGAATCACTTCGACATTCAATACTACTACTAACATTGGCTCAATTACAGTGGGCACGAATATTGTTAGCTACAATAATATCGAACGATTAGACATCTTAGGTACACAATTCGATGACTTGATTGTAGGGAGCAATGGCAATGATATTCTCACAGGTGGCAACGGTAATGATACCCTAATTGGAGGAGCTGGTACTGATACCTTTGCTTTCAATAGTTTCAATAAAGGCGTTGATAAGATTTATGACTTTAACGCGATTGATGAACTGATTCAGGTATCGGCTGCTGGCTTTGGTCGCGGGTTATCAATCAGTTCACTTCAGACAAGTCAGTTTCAGTTTACTATCGGAGCATCTGCAACTACTAGTACTCAGCGATTTATCTACAACAGCGCTACAGGTGGATTGTTCTTTGATCTTGATGGCAGTGCGTCTGGGTTTACTCAGGTACAATTTGCACAATTATCTACTGGATTGTCACTAACCGAAAAGAATTTTGTGGTTGTTTAATCGGAGTTAGCACTCTGCTAGGGTGTTGACTTTGTGGGAAAACCACCCAAAAAAGTTCATGCAAATGATAATGAGGACAATTTTGCACAAGAGGATATTGATGGAATGGCGCTAAGATACGTCCAAAGTCTTGCATTGCCAATGCAAGCCGCGCATTAACAAAGCGGTCGACGCATTCATTGTCATTGCAGGGTATTGCCAAATTTAACTCGCTATGAATTAAGGAAATTCTGTACTTAGGAATACAACGAAAAATTGAACTCCTCACTCGACAAGATGGAACACCTCAGTGAAGGCAATTAACCATCAATAAAGAAGGGAAACAGTTTAAAGTTAGAGGATTTGGCGTAAAAATCAGTGAACTCAACCCAGAAGATTCCCTAACCTTGCAAGAACAGGGCATTATTAGCAATATTTGCAGGTAATGAAGAACCACCACCAACAATGGAAGAAGTTGCAAAGCGTTTAGGTCATCACAATAGAACTATTTCTAGACACTTTCCAGATTTGTGTAGTGCTATTTCTGCTAAATGTCGTAATTACAATAAAGCTTGCCGTCTCAAAAGCATAGAAAAATTTTGCAGCGAAGTTAGAGAGATTGTCCTTAGCCTTAATGCTCAGGGTGTGTATCCCACAGAAGGTCGCGTTTGTGAATTAATGCCAAATCCGGGGTGTTTTAGATATAAACAAGTCCGCGCTGCTTTTAATGATGCACGGCGTGATTTGGGTAAGCTGTTATATGTAAAACTATAACAGCTTACCCAACTGGAACCATAACCTTGCCACCCTTTATTGGAAGCATAAGCTTGCCGTTGCGCCAAAGTTATGGGTAAAGTCACACACCGACATTTAATCTGCGAATGTACATTATTAATGGGCAGTACCAGACTCGAACTGATGACATCCTGCTTGTAAGGCAGGCGCTCTACCAACTGAGCTAACCGCCCGTTTGACTAATCCTTAACTAATATAGCAAAACATTTGGCATTGCGCTAGTAGTTTCAAGAAAATCTTTTTTTCTCTTATACTGACTCAGTATTCAGTTAACTCAGGATTTAGGATGCCCTCTGGTCGGACGCACGATCGCATTACTATGTATGCTCTGCCGTTCGTGGCGGGCGTTACTTTCTGGCAAACTCACAGTAGCAATGCGACTTTGTTAGTTGCAGGCGGGTTTCTCTTTGGTGGGCTGATGTTTGGCCCGGATTTAGATATTTATTCTGTGCAATTTCAACGCTGGGGTTTCTTGCGCTGGATTTGGCTACCTTATCAAAAAAGTCTCCGGCATCGTTCTTTTTTATCCCACGGGCCGATTATTGGCACGATTTTGCGGATACTTTATCTGGGGTGTTTGCTTGCTATTTTGGCAATTGTCGTTTTGACGATCGCCCAAAGGTTATGGAATCTGAGTTTTACTTGGCAAGATTTGGGACAAACTGTGGGGCGATGGCTCATGCAATACGATACTGAATATATCGCCCTTTTCTTAGGGTTGGAACTCGGTGCGATGAGTCATTCTCTTAGTGATTGGGGCGGTTCGGCATACAAGCGCTTTCAAAAACAGGGCATTCGTGGGTTGCTTCCTAGTGGCAAAATTAAGAAGCGGAAAGTTACAAGTCGCGGTAGTCGTCGAGCTACAGTTAGCAGAAAGAGCAACGGAAGAACGACAAAGGACAAAGGACAAATGACAAATGACAAATGACAATGTTGATACTTTGGCGGCGTTGCAGGAATTAATTGAGGTGGTAGCAAAATTGCGATCGCCTGATGGTGGTTGTCCTTGGGATTTGGCTCAAACTGCCCAGACGCTTACACCTTATGTGATTGAGGAAGCTTATGAGGTGGTGGATGCAATTAAGAGTGGAAATAAAGATGCGATCGCAGAGGAGTTAGGCGATTTATTATTACAGGTGGTATTGCAAGCCCAAATCGCTAGCGAATCTGGGCAATTTTCCCTCAAAGAAATAACTCAGGGGATTTCCCAAAAATTGATTCGCCGTCATCCCCATGTGTTTGGTGATGTGTCGGTGGCAAGTGTGGATGAGGTGCGGCAAAATTGGGAACAGATTAAAGCTGCGGAAAAGGGCGAAGCATCTCCAGACGCGCAAAAACTTAGTGCTAAACTTGCTCGTTATGGGCGCACTCTTCCCCCACTGACGGCGGCGATGAAGATTTCCCAAAAGGCTGCGGCGATCGGGTTTGAATGGGAAAATATTCAGGGCGTTTGGGATAAGTTTCATGAGGAGTTGGGAGAGTTTCAACAGGCTTTAGCTGAGGAAACACCCGAAAGACAAGAAGCAGAATTAGGCGATTTACTATTTGCGGTGATTCAGCTAGCCCGTTGGCATAACCTCGACCCCAGCACTGCTTTGCAAGGTACTAATCAACGATTTGTCCAGCGATTAGAAAAAATGGAGACAGTTGTTGATCGTCCCCTTTCTGACTACAGTTTGGATGAGTTGGAAAACTTATGGCAACAGGCAAAAGCTCAAATTGCTAAAGAGGGGAGTGGAGAGTAGGGAATTGGGCATGGGGCATGGCTTATTTTCCTTGTCCCTTCATCTCTCCCAATGTTTTTCTTCAATTTTGAATTTTGAATTGATTTTTCCCCACTCCCTTCTTCAAGATTTTTCAGCATCGAACCACTTATCATATAACGATTGATAAGTGCCATTTTCTTTTAGATTTAGCAAAGCCTGATTAATTGGTTTGCGGTATTGACTGTTATTGGGTAGAACGATACCATAGCTTTCTTCACGCAAGATACTGCCAACAATCTCTACCTTTCCTTTGCCTTCATTGGCAGCTATGATGGCGCTCAGATAACCAAATAATGTGGGCTGCTACAACAATTAGCACTAGGGCAACGCTTATTACCTGCAACAGGCTAGCAGAGAAAAACAATTGCAAAATATTTGGGAAGGCACTCTGGTTGCTTTCTGGATTTCGTACCATAATTTGCAGCCCCCCAGCAAAAATGGGTAATGAGAAATCAAAATTCTGCTGACGTTCGGCTGTAATCGAGATAGCTGCAACCCCTAAGTTGGCTTTGCTGTCCTTAATAGCAGAAAGCAGTTCCGGCACAGTGGAATATTCAATAAATTTAGACTCTACACCTATTTGGGTAGCGATGCTGCGCCAGAGGTCGATACTGAACCCCGATAGCTCACCTTTGTTTGATAGCACAAAGGGCGGTATAACTCGTGTCGCTACTAATAACGGTTGTTGGATTTTTGGGGATTGTTGGAGTTCCGGTTTTTGAGCCAGTCCTGGGGATACTATTAACAACAATGCCAAAATTCCAGCTACTAATCCTATGGCGGTATACAGCACTATGGAACGTCTGGTTTTGTTTTTGCGGTTATGTCTGCCAAAATAGCCAAATCTCGTAGCGATCGCATTTCTCATCAGAATTATCTTGGGGTTCTCATGCAAGGTCTATTTATCATGCCCACCCCATATCAAATATCACGTTCATCATTAGACTTCTTGCATAAGTCGGGAAAAGGGGAAGGGGGAAGGGGAAAAGGTTCTTTCTTGTCCCCTTCCCCTTTAACCTTTACCCTTTTCCCCCTCTTGCAAAAAGCACTTTTGCAAGAGGTCTATTCCCCCAAAACCGATTTTTTTCAGATTTAGGGGGATGAGTATAGCTTTTATATTTAAATAAATAGATTTAAATAAAGTACTTTTCCACGCATCTAATAAATATTTCCACACCCATTGCCAAAGCGGTTTCGTCAAAATCAAACCGGGGATGATGATGGGGATATGCTAAGTCTTTCGCGGGGTTAGCAGAACCCAGAAAGAAATAGCAACCAGGAACCTCTTGTAAGAAGAATGACATATCTTCAGCAGCCATAGTTTGGCATTCAGGGACAATACCCATAGAGGTTTCTACCACTTTTTCTGCTACAGATCGCACCAGTTCTGCGATTCTAATATCATTAATTACCGGGGGATAAAGTGACCAGTACTCTAAGTGATAACTCGCACCATGACTCTGACAAATTCCGGCAATAATCTGCTCGACACGCTCCTTAAAAAAGCCTTTCAAACTAGAATTAAAATACCTGACAGTCGCACTCATCCTGGCTGTATCAGCAATTACATTCCGCTTGGTTCCAGCATGAAGTTCGCCCACTGTCACCACTGCTGAATCAATAGGATTAACATTCCGAGCGACAATGGTTTGTAAGGCATTTACAATTTGGACCGCAACTACAACGGAGTCAACAGTTTGATGGGGTAGTGCGCCGTGTCCACCTTTGCCCAAAATTGTACAGTTAAAGCACTCTACAGCTGCCATTAACGCCCCAGCACGCACACCCACTGTTCCCAAAGGCAAATTATTCCACAAGTGCAAACCAATAATTGCATCAACATCTGGATTTTTCAGGACTCCAGCTTCAATCATCGGTTTTGCCCCTCCTGGTGATTCTTCAGCTGGCTGAAAGATAATTTTTACAGTACCGGAGAAGTCTTGGCGATGCTGCTGGAGATAATAAGCTGTACCTAAAGCGATCGCTGTATGTCCATCATGTCCACAAGCATGCATCACTCCATCATGCTGCGATTTGTACGGCACTTCGTTGAGTTCTTGGATTGGCAAAGCATCCATATCCGCCCGAATCGCTAAAACTTGGGGAGTGGAAAGTGGGGAGTTGAGAGAGACGCGATTAATCGCATCTGTACTAGGAACTTTGTTACCTTTAATAGTGGCAACAATTCCTGTATGGGCAATGCCAATTTTATGCTCAATTCCCCATTCTTGCAGTTTTTGTGATACAAATTCGGCAGTCAGTTTTTCTTGAAAACCCAACTCTGGTTGTTGATGCAATCGCCGCCGCCACTCTACTAATTGTGGTTGCAATGAACGGATCGAAAGTCGGATGCGAGATAGATCAACAGAAGAGGAGTTTGGAAAGGTAGAAACCATTATGAAGACAAACTAGTTTAAGTATAGTTAACTTAGATTATTTTTCCAGTTTAACGTGAGTTTGACTAATTTTTAGTAACTACTTAATGCTTCATTATTAGACACATTGTGTCGTCAGAAATTTAGTTAAAAAAGCTAATCTGCCATTAACTTAACTCTAAACTATCTCCATTACAACTAAACCTTTTAGTTGTAACCCCACTTTGGTTAAAGTTTACTCCATAAAATTCCTTCATCTGGAAATTTTTTGATTTCCGTTCCTGATCTCCTGAGATTAGGATAGTAAGATCATCCGCAATATAATCGAAAGGACTCTCTATAGTGTACTTCTGGCGGAGATGTTTTCCTTTCCACTCATACTTCTTGTCTGTCGTCTCGGCATATAAAAATATCGTTCCACTTCGGATAAAATAACTATTTTTTATGGTTTCTCCTGGAGAAATTACATTCCAACCCCTAGTTTGCTCTATATCATTTAAAGCGGTGAGATTCACAGCAATATTAATAGTTTTATTACAACTATTTGTTAGTGCAATTTGCTTACTTGTGTTTTCTTTCTCTTTCTCCATCTTTAAAATTTCAGCCTTATGCTTATAAAATCTTTCTTCAGCCCTTTCTTGTTTTTTAGACAGTAGCTCCTGTGCTAATTTATTTTGTTCAGCTTGTACTTGATACTGTGTTTTATGTTGTTCAAATTTTATTTTCTCTCCTTCTGTATACTGACTAATCATAACTCCACTAAAAGCAAATACTGAAGTTATAATAACTCCACCCAGAGTAAATACTGAAGTTATAATTGTTGCTATTCCTGTTGGCTCTTTCCAGAACTTATTTTTATTATTTGTACCTTTACCAGAACTTCCCTCTTTATCTGGCTTTGGTGAATAATCTAAATTAGTTGCATCAAGGTTGCTAACTCCAGATATGGAAATATCAGTAACTTTGAGTTTCTGTTTCCCTAAACAAATAATACTGTTATTGTATAAAGAAAATTCTTTGTCAGGATACAGTGGTATTCCGTCCACGACAGGAAGATTTTGTAATCCTCGTAAATTCCTAATAAAAAAGCGATTTTGCAGTTGATCGAAAAAGATTTCAACGTGTAGAGATGATACAGTATTATCTTGCAAAACTATATCACACCTCAAATTATCGCGGCCAATGCGGATAGTGTCAGGATTTTTAGTTGGCTGTTGTTGAGAAAATTGCCAAGTTTGTTGTTTGCCCGCATCTTCATATTGAAGAGTAAGTTTCCATTGAGCAATAAGTGTTGTCATTGTTCTAACCCTGTAAATCTTCACAGCTAACTACAACTCTCTACTTTGTGATTTCGGATGTAGCTGCGTAAAAAACAGTAATTAAACTCAAGCCCCCATAATGCTCTTTTATTGCTGTGGTGAGAGAATAATTATGTGATGAGAAAATTCACGATGTCTAACGGCAAGCTGCTACCCATGCCCATAGAACTCACCAAATAAATTAAACCTTATCTTGACAAAAATTACAAATTTTGCTGTAGCGATAGTAATAAAAGACCGCAAATTTGCATACTTGAAATTTTATTCGACTTCAGTGGAATGGGCATCTTGTCATTGGTGTCAAGTTAATAAAATTAGAGTTTTGTCAAGTGGGTAACACTCAATGGTTAAACTGAACACAATGGTGTTGAGAAAGGCAATATCAGTGAGTTGGCAAGCTTTATCTTGACGCTTGGAGAGCTTGCCAACCGAATTAATTTATCAAGCTGTTTGAACAAGTATTAAAGCGTCTAGTAAGCCAAGAAAAATCCAACTGAAATTTCGCCAATGTGGGTATCTGTGGCATCATCGTTTAGTGCAGTATGGATTGCAGATACATCGACATTGGAAACGGTCAAAAAACACTTGGGGCAACTTCAAGAAAAACAGGCATAGTATTGGGGGGTAAGATGCTGAGGATCATTTATTTATTGGAAGTCCCCAACATCCTAATTAGATTAACGCTCCAGCATGAGGTAATCAAAACCTTCTAGGGTCAAAAGCATCTTTTGCATCAATTGAAAAGCTTGTTCATCATCTGTAGGTTGTGAAGTTACAGGGTTTAACGGTCTAAATTGTTTCCAGCGCTCCACTAGGGACATCATTGGCTGAGGTTGGTCTAGTAAAGGTAGTAAACAAACAGCCATTGCGCTATCTATACTGACAAACTGTCCAATTTGCGATAGGTGTTGACTAACGTCAAATATTCTGCACTCTGTAGCACAGGCTACAAGGTCTTCCTTAAACTTAGGTGTTTTTAACTGAGGATGAAGATGCACAGTTGCTACTTGCCAATCAGAATCAGTCCATTCGGCAAAAGGCACAAAAGTCTGTGGTCGGTCGGGATGACCACACCAAAAGTCTAGCAGTCGATGAATGGGTTGTAATAGTTCAAATAGCTCTAGCCGCTCTTCTATAGAAATGTCAGGTAAGCTCATCCCCAGAAAAGCAGGTAAATTATCTGGTTCTTTAAACAAATCTTTAATGTCCCACTGTCGCCAGTTCACCATACTGATAAACTCTAAATCAGCAGATTTCAAAGCTGTAAACATATCAGGGATAGTGTAGCCTTTGTCTCCTTGAAACAAGTAATTCATTAAAATTCTTTCTTTTCCTTCCTCTCCTTCATAATTAGCATTCCAAGTTCTCGCTTTGAGAGTGACATTATCTTTCAAAGCTTTCATTGTTTCGACGACAATATCCATCTCTAATTCTGCTGGATTTTCATTCATTAAACCCATCATTGTAAAGAGTTTCTGAGCGCAAAAATAATTGAATCTCTGTAGTGAACTATGCAAGTTGCTGCGAATAATTCCATCAGGCTTTAAAATTGATTTCATTGCTTGTAAAGCAACGGCAGGATCAGGAAAAAGATATAGCAGCTCATCACAATTAATATAGTCAAACTGGTAATCTAACTTATGCAATTCCTCTATTGATAAAACAATGAATTCCACATTGTCAAAGCCGTGATGTTCCAAGCGTTGCTGTGCTAATTTAATCGATTCTCCTGATATATCGATGCCAACTATTTTAGCTCCTACATTTGCTTCAGCCAAAATTAGCGATTTATAACCTGAGCCACATCCTGCATCTAAAATTACTTTTCCTTTAGTATCTATAACTTTTTGGTTCCTCAAATAGATGGGAGTCATTAAGTTATGAATATATAGTTCATTTGAATTATTTTTAGGAGATTTATCTAGAGGTATTCTGGGATAGGGAGAACTATCAAATTGCTGACGAATTTTATCTAACAAATCAGATTCTACACGGGTCATTACAATTGCTCCTAATACTAGTTTTTTGACTGGTAAATGAAATTTGCTTAGGGTTTTGACAAAAGTATTGATTATCAAAAGTTTCCATTTATGGCAACATGAAAGAGCTATACCTAGGTAAAAATTAAAGATTAAGTTTGCTCTGAACATATTGATTTTTGAACAACGAAATTCAGACTAATTAGTGTATCTAGAATACGTATTGTACTGCAATCATTAAATAGATCAAAATTATCTACTTGCTGATATTCTGTAAAGCCACATTCTTCTAAATATATGGCCAATATTTCAAAATCAAATCCTACTTTATGAACATCATATATATTGGTTTGTGCCCCAAATATAATCCGCATTAAATGTAAACGATCAAATACTGTAAATTGCGGATGAAGATAAAGGCAACATAATTTTTTTAAGTCAGGAACACTAATGAAAAGTTGACCACCTGGTTTGAGAACACGATACCATTCTGTTAATGTATTGATTAACTCATTATCTATTGAGTGATAAAAATGTTCTAGAACATGACTGGCATAAATTGCGGCTATTGAATTATTTTCAAATTGACTTAAATCAGATGCGTTACCAACATAATCTACTTCTGGACGAGGTTCAACATCGAATATTTTCCAGTCTGGATGTGTTTGTTTCCCACCAATATGAAGTTTAATCTCTGTCATTGTTTTGTATTTTGCTACTCTCTATCGTTTCTTCTACCTCTCATGGGTCAATCATTAAAAATTTTTAGAAAAAATCAGATGTTGGACTAGGCATTGAAATTGCTCCTTATACTAACTTTGTTATGATGCTTTCCCACGATTGTGCTAACTCTTGTTGAGAGCTAGTTAAGACATACCTGCAAACATTTGCCATGCTGTTCAAGCTAGTAAGCGGCACACTCAACCTTGAGTATTCCCAACTTGTGAGCATTTCTATCAGAATATTTAAAAATTAATTAGAACTGGATGAGGTAAGTTACATTGTCACCAAGCAGAGTTCTATCGAAACCACTGTAGAAGCCATTTTTGCTAGTGACGATAATTCTTGCATCCAGAATTTTTAGAACTAGATGCTGAAATTATCAGAAAATACCTCCAAGAAGAGTCTTAGCAGTTAGGGACTTCCAACTAAAAAAATATCCCATCGCTTTGGCGAGTTGGCGTTGCAGGGGAGGAAGAATCTAACGATCATCTTCGCTCCCAAAATTGAATAATTTAATTTCTGGAAATCCCTTAAGAGAATATTTGGCAAGTGTTGAACGCATAGCACCGTAGGCATTTTGCGTAAGCGTAGCCAATCACAATTTGTTATGCTATATTAAGCGTAGTCGTTATGAGTTCATATATGGTCATGATTAATCCCACAGTAGAAAACTTAGTAATTATCGGTTCTGGGCCAGCAGGGTACACAGCTGCTATTTATGCCGGACGTGCTAACCTGAAACCCGTTGTATTTGAAGGTTTTCAAGCCGGGGGTTTACCTGGTGGACAATTAATGACAACGACAGAAGTTGAGAATTTTCCAGGGTTTCCCCAAGGAATTACCGGATCGCAACTGATGGATCAGATGAAGGCTCAGGCGGAGCGCTGGGGGGCTGAACTATATACTGAAGATGTTATATCAGTTGACTTGAGTCAGCGTCCATTTACAGTGCGATCGCAAGAAAGAGAAATAAAAACCAACAGCATCGTCATTGCTACGGGTGCAACAGCAAAACGTTTAGGTTTACCCAGCGAACATGAATTTTGGAGTCGGGGTATTTCCGCTTGTGCAATTTGCGATGGTGCGACACCGATTTTCCACGGTGCAGAATTGGCTGTAATTGGTGCTGGCGACTCGGCGGCGGAAGAGTCAATTTACCTTACCAAATACGGTTCTAAGGTAAATATGTTGGTACGCACCGATAAAATGCGGGCTTCTAAGGCTATGCAAGACCGCGTTTTGAGTAACCCGAAAATCCAAGTGCATTGGAACACAGAAGCCGTGGATATCTTCGGTAATGGTCACATGGAAGGGGTGAAAGTCCGTAATACTAAAACTGGTGAAGAAAGCAAACTGCACGCTAAGGGTTTATTCTACGCCGTTGGTCACAGTCCCAATACATCCCTATTTAAAGGACAATTAGAACTGGATGAGATAGGTTATGTTGTCACCAAGCATGGTTCTGTAGAAACCAGTGTAGAGGGCGTTTTTGCTGCTGGTGATGTCCAAGATCATGAGTTCCGGCAAGCAATTACGGCTGCGGGTACTGGTTGTATGGCGGCGATGTTAGCAGAACGCTGGTTATCATCCAGTGGCTTGATTCAAGAATTCCATCAACAGCCAGAAACAGCAGATAACGAATTAGAACATCAGCCAGCTAAAAAGACTGAAGCCGAAGAAGAAGCTGGATTTAACTTGGATGCGACGCGCCATGAGGGAGGTTATGCTTTACGGAAATTGTTCCATGAAAGCGATCGCTTACTCCTTGTTAAATATGTCTCTCCTGGTTGTGGCCCTTGTCACACCCTGAAGCCGATTTTAAACAAAGTGGTGGATGAATTTGACAGCAAAATTCACTTTGTGGAAATTGACATCGACAAAGACCGAGATATTGCTGAAAATGCTAATGTGACAGGAACACCAACAGTTCAATTGTTTAAAAACAAGGAACTAGTGAAGGAAGTCAAAGGTGTGAAGCAAAAGAGCGAATACCGCCAGTTGATTGAAAGTAATCTGTAAGAGCGTGGGGAATGGTTACTGGGAAAGACTTTGCCAATAACCCATACCCATGACTGTTAGCTTTAATCAGTTAGGCAATAGCATATCCTGTGTGTTGCCTAACATTTGGCGGGTGAAATCCCAAGACAATTTTCTCTTTAGGAATTCCTGCTGCCACTAATTCGTAAGTAACACCATCTTCTGTGTCATCTCGTTGCACCCAAATTTTGCTATCAATAATATCAATATGAACTAAGCAGCCGTGAATTCGCTTAACACCATCCCAGCCTAAAGTTATCAGCAAATAGCTGCCGTTTTCGCTATCAAATACTGCCTTACATTCAATAGCTGCATGGGAATAAGGAATTTGTGTGTAAGGAACTAATACCTCTTTGATGATATGTTGATAATTATCTAAGGTATCCATTGAATAATCCTCTCAGTTTCTGGATTAAAAACGAGTAACTTAAGATTCTCAGTTTCTATTAAAAGTATACCAATCGGTTCCTCAAACAAGGCTGTAAATACGCTGTCGCGCACTGCCAAATATAATGTTCTTTTTGGTTCGAGGCGATGGATAACAGCACGGTACATGATAAATCCTCCAATAGCATCTTTGAGGTCTGCCATTTCTGAGGGACTAATAAAACTTTTAATTTCTACAGCTATTTTTTTACTTCCTTGTTCTGCGGCTAAGAGTTGTTTAGCTCCTAAATCTACATACATATCTTTTTGACCCCACTTTAAATGTAGTGGGTCATCTGTAATTATCCAGCCTTCTTTAACTAAGGCATTCTTAACAGCGTTATGATAAATATCTCTTGCAGGCATCTCAAAGTATTGTGGTAACACTTGACTAGTAATTTATCTCTAGCAAAAATAAGGGATAATCTCACCTCTAACTCAGTCTAGCTCTGTATCCACTGCGAAACAGTTAGACTTTTATTCACGATGTTTACGCAATCCCCTATCTGATATGTAAAATAGTCAGCGTATCAAGCTTTGCTCCAGGCGATCGCACATGGCCATTACAAAACGGCGACTACCGACATTTTTACAGTTTGGCAAAAGTCTCAATCTTTCGCAAAAACTCATGCTCATTGGGTTAGCCATTACCCTATTTTTCATCTTTCTGGCATTCTTCGCTCCCGTATTGCAGGCTTGGGGATGGCTGCAAAACCCCAAAGATTTTCTCTCTAACCCAATTCACGAGCCACCCTCAGGTAAACATTGGTTTGGTACTAGTCGCCTGGGTTATGATGTGTTCTCCCGGACGCTGTTCGGCGCTCAAGCTGCTTTGCAGGTGGTGATTTTGGCGACGGCGCTGAGTATGATTATCGGTGTGCCTTTGGGGATGCTGAGTGGTTATCTCGGTGGAAAATTGGATAAAGTGTTGCTGTTTATTATGGATAGCATCTATACTCTACCGGGGCTACTGCTATCTGTAACGCTGGCGTTTGTGGTGGGGCGTGGAATATTAAATGCAGCGATCGCTATTAGCATTGCCTACATTCCCCAATATTACCGCGTTGTTCGCAACCACACCGTGAGCGTGAAAACTGAAGTGTTCATCGAAGCTGCTCAAGCAATGGGCGCTTCCACTTGGGTTGTGCTTTCTCGTTATTTATTTTTCAACGTCATTCAAAGCGTACCCGTCTTATTCACACTCAACGCTGCTGATGCAATTTTGGTGTTGGGCGGTTTGGGTTTTTTGGGGCTAGGACTTCCCGAAGAAGTGCCAGAATGGGGACATGATTTAAAACAAGCCTTAGAAGCTTTACCCACTGGCATTTGGTGGACTACACTTTTCCCTGGTTTAACCATGACATTCATGGTGGTAGGGTTATCACTACTTGGTGAAGGGTTAAATGAATTTGTCAATCCCCGTTTACGAAGAGAAAATAGAATCCGGAAATAGTCATTAGTCATTGGTCATTGGTTTTGGACAAAAGACAAATGACAATTGACAAATAAACAATAGAGAGATTTGTATGAAAGATAATCTAACGTTAATTGCCGCCGCTACTGGCGGATTTATCCTTTCTGTTGCCCTTGCTGGCATTTTAAGAGGTGCGCCAGTTACAGGTTGGCACGAGCAATCGAGTTTCCGCAGCACGAATTTTGCTAATTTACAAAAATCGGAGTTGAAAGCCGCGCGTCTTCTCCCAAGCAAAGACGCTGCGCTAACAGATCGGGGATGAAAACTACTCGCACCCAATAATAGGCAATAGGGAATAGCTGTTCACCAATTGCCAATGCCCCATGCCCAATGCTCAATTACAAATGACAAATGACAAATGACAAATGACAAAATTCAAGTAATTGGCATTGATGTAGGGGGAACAGCGATTAAGCTGGGGCGTTTTGCAGATGATGGGACTTGTCTGCAATCTTTAACTGTGGCATCTCCCCAACCGACAACGCCGGAGGCGGTGCTGGCGGTGCTGATAGATGCGATCGCCCAAATTGATCCAGGTAATCAAGCTGTTGCGATTGGTGTTGGTACTCCTGGCCCATCTGATGCAAAGGGACGCATTGCCAAAATCGCCATTAACTTGCCTGGATGGATCGATGTGCCTTTAGCAGACTGGTTAGAAGCTAAAATTGGCAAACCGACTGCGATCGCTAATGATGCTAATTGCGCTCTTTTGGGAGAAGCTTGGTTGGGAGCCGGTCGCCATTTTCAAAATCTGATTCTGCTAACTTTAGGAACTGGGGTTGGTGGTGCAATTATCCTCAATGGCAAACTATTTATTGGACATCAAGGAGCCGCCGGGGAATTGGGTTTAATTTCATTAAATCCTGATGGCCCAATTTGTAATAGTGGCAATCGAGGTTCTTTGGAACAATATGCCTGTGCTACTGCAATTCGCCGCCGCACTCTTAAAGAACCTATCGAATTGGGTTTTCTTGCCCAGCAAGGAGATGCCACAGCATTGACTTTTTGGCAAGAATATGGCACTTATTTAGGGATAGGTTTGACGAGTTTAATTTATGTACTCACACCACAAGCGATCATCATTGGTGGCGGTATCAGTGGCAGCTTTGAATTTTTCTTACCAGCAGTGAAGGCAGAAATCGAGAAGCGAGTGCAGCCTTTATCACGAGCAGGTTTACAAATATTGCCAGCGGAGTTAGGAAACTTTGCCGGGATAATGGGTGCAGCAAAGTTGGCATGGCAACGCTATTCGGAATGTTAGATTATGGTTCAAACAATCCCAGCTAGAGACATCAGTATTTACGAATTAGAAGAAAAATTTGGTTTGCAACTTGCCACAGACATTAACTTCTTTCCTGAATGGACAGAAAATTTACCAACTCTGACTGATGGTGAAAAGCAAGCGATCGCACGAGTAAAAAGCAACTATTTAAACTTGAATAAGCACCGTCTGATGTCAGAAGAGGCGGTAAAGATGGTAGTGCTGTCTCCTTTACTCGATTTAGCTGGATTTTATCAACCTCCTTTTGAGATTGAAACCGAGACTTCTGTGGAGATTTCTGCTGAAGACGAAAGCTTTATCGTTAAAGGAAACATTGATGTTCTTGTCATCCAAAAACGTTTTTGGCTACTTGTCATCGAATCTAAAAGCAGTAAATTTGATGTGATGACAGCCCTACCTCAAGCACTCGCTTATATGCTTGATTGTCCAAATCCTGCACAACCGACTTTTGGTTTACTAATCAACGGGAGGGAATTTGTTTTTGTCAAATTGATTCAACAAGAACATCCTTGCTATGCTCGATCTGATGCGCTATCAATTGAACGTGATTCAGAACTACACCAAGTACTCAGTATCTTGAAGCGCCTTGGAGAATTAATTGTGCTTTTACCCACTGAGAACTAGGGACTGAGGCTTATCGCCTACCTATACTTGCAAATTAAATCCAGGTAATATATCTTCTCCAGAAATAATTGCTGGCATTTGAATAACTTCTACAGCTTTCAAAAGTCGGTAAATTTCCACTTGGTTATCTTGAGGATTAATTAGCCAACCTAAACGCAAACCATTTTCTATGTATTCCTTCATTTTCGCTTGGATAGGTGCAAGCCGATCTGTCTCAGAACGCAGTTCAATTGCAAAATCGGGTACAAGTGGCGGAAATTTTTTTCGTTGTTCTAGTGTTAAAGCTTCCCATCGTTCCAACTTTACCCAAGACGCATCAGGGGAACGTTTTGCACCATTTGGAAGTATAAAGATAGTCGAAGAACTAAAAACTTTGCCTAATTTAGCTTGACGATTCCAGATTTCTAAATCAGCGATCAGTCCAGCTTCTTGATTTCCCCTTTCTCCTCCTACTGGTGGCACAATTATTAATTCTCCTGCTGCATTCATTTCTAGGCTTAAATCGCTATTAGCAATACACAATTGATAAAATTGTTCGTCGCTTAAATGAGCAATCGGTTCTAGATTAAGCACAACAGTATTCATTGAATCTTTCCTCGTGCCTTTATTGCTAACATTGTTACCTTGAGTTAAAAGTTTAGTAGGAGTAAGTTCCTCGTTTACACTAAGACAAACAATATCCAGTTGCTTTCTGAACGTATTTCACAACTTTTTCATAAGATTCAGGATTACTCACAGGGTTGATAATGATGGGAATAGTGCCATCTGGCAACCAAAAAGTTATCCTGCCGTTCGGTTCATGACAAAAAGAACTAATGCAATTGAGATTAATTACATATTCATTTTTTTCGTAAATTATTTTCACCCAGTGGGCATGATCTAATTCTAATCCTGTCACACATTCTAAATAATCGAGAATCTTTTGATAATCTTCCAAGTTCTTTTGCGGGTTAATCACTATGGGAATGGCACTATCGGGCAACCAAAAAGTAACCCTGCCATTGAGTTCATAACAAAAAGCATGGACACGTTCAAAATTCACTACATATTCTCTCCTCTCGTAAAGGATTTTCACCCAGTACGCCACAACATCTCCTCAAGTCCGAAATTTACGAATGATGCACCCTGGATGTCCAAATTTACTGAAGCCTTAAGTTAATGTTGCAATCAATTATCAATTATCAATTATCAATTATGAGTGATGAATTGTTATGACACCTCCAATGGTGTAGGTGTATTAGATGTTGAAGTAGAAAGAGCGATCGCTGTTTGAATAAACCCTTTAAATAAGGGATGAGGGCTACTAGGGCGTGATTGAAATTCTGGATGAAATTGGCAAGCAAGAAAGAATGGGTGCTTGGACAATTCCACAATTTCAACTAAGCGTCCATCGGGAGAAGTACCGCTGATCATATAGCCAGACTTTAACAACAAATCGCGGTAAGCATTATTGAACTCATAGCGATGTCGATGTCGCTCATAAATCACATCTTCTTGATAAAGCTTAAAAGCTAAAGTATCAGGGAGAACACGGCAAGGGTATAATCCTAAGCGCATTGTACCCCCTAAATCCACTACTTCTTGCTGTTCTGGCAATAAATTAATTACTGGATCAATTGTATAAGGGTCAAATTCGGCACTGTTAGCACCTGTTAATCCCCCTACGTGCCGGGCCCATTCAATTACAGAACATTGCATACCCAGGCATAAACCTAAAAAGGGAATTTGGCGATCGCGGGCATATTTGATGGCGGCAATTTTGCCATCCACTCCCCTAACGCCGAAACCTCCTGGCACAACTATGCCATCGACACCCTTAAGATAAGTTTCTGGGGCTTCAGTTTCCAAATCTTCTGAATTTATCCAACGCAGGCGCAATTTGCCATAAGTGGAGATTGCCGCGTGGTTTAGCGCTTCTACTACAGATAAGTAAGCATCACTTAACTGCACATATTTACCAACGATGGCAATTTCTACCTCGTGCTTGGGACTATGTAACCGTTGTACCAAAGTTTGCCACTGCGTCAAATCTGGTTTACGTTGTTCCATTTGCAGCAAGTTCAGCACTTGTTCTGCCATTCCTTCCCGTTCCAGATTCAGCGGTACTTCATAGATACTTTTGGCATCTTGGGAAGTGATGACGCATTCTTCCGGTACATCGCAAAATCCCGACAATTTTTGTTTTAATCCCTTGGGTAAGGGGCGATCGCTGCGACAAACTAAAATATCTGGTTGAATACCAATGGATCTCAGTTCTTTAACTGAATGTTGTGTCGGCTTAGTTTTCATTTCACCCGCCGAGGCAATCCACGGTACTAGCGTTACGTGCATATACAGCACATTCTGCCGTCCCACCTCTTTACGGAACTGGCGAATTGCTTCCAAAAACGGCAGTGATTCAATATCTCCTACCGTACCGCCAATTTCTGTAATTACTACAGAAGGATTTGTGCTTTTAGCAACTCGCAGAATCCGCTCTTTAATTTCATTGGTAATATGAGGAATTACCTGTACAGTGCCGCCATTGTAGTCTCCGCGCCGCTCCTTATTGATAACTGCCTGGTAAATTGACCCAGTAGTAACACAGTTCAAACGCGACATTGAGGTATCAGTAAAGCGTTCGTAATGCCCCAAGTCCAAATCTGTCTCCGCACCATCCTGGGTAACGAATACTTCCCCATGTTGAAAGGGACTCATCGTACCAGGGTCGATATTGATATAAGGGTCGAGTTTGAGAATCGATACCGAATATTCGCGCGACTTGAGCAAACGCCCTAGACTTGCTGCTACAATGCCCTTACCAATACTGGAAACTACGCCTCCAGTTACAAAGATAAACTTAGTCATAGTAATTTGAATTTCTAACAACTTCTAAAAATACATCCCGTCATTGTGCCACAGTTATTGTGGTGTAATCTTCTGTGATTTTGCAGTGAAAAAGCTTTTTGGATTAGTAATACTAGGCTGTATTCTCACCTCCTCCGTAGCATTGGCAGAACCATCTCTTATAGTCGTTTTTCCCCAGACAAACTACCAGACAAGTGCCCAAAAAATCTTCTTTCTGGGCACTGCACCACCAGATGGTCAGGTTTTGATCAATAGTAAGCCAATTACCCGCAGCAAAGCAGGTCATTTTTCCCCTAGTTTCCCCTTGCAGTTGGGGGAGAATCTTTTTACTGTGCGTCACGACAATCAAGAACTCCAGATTAAAGTGACAAGGCTTACCACTGGCCCTGAGTTACCACAGGGGTTAGCCTTTGCTAAAGATTCCCTGACTCCCGCAGTTGACATTGCCAGACTACCAGGAGAACTAATTTGTTTTAGCGCGATCGCACCCCCCAAAGCCAATGTATCTGTCAAGTTAGCTAATGAAACTATTGCCCTTTCGCCCCAACCCCAACAGGCACAACTACCAAGTAATTTGGCAGCTTTGACAGGGCAAAATCAGCCTCATGCCCAGTCTAGCGTAGACAATTACAAAGGTTGCACCTCAGTGACAACATCTGCCGATTTGGGACAACCTCAGTTTCAACTGACACTCGATGGCAAGACGATAACTCAACCAGGGACTGGTAAAATTCAAATCCTCTCAAGAGCACAGTTGCCAGTTTCTGAGGTTACAGTAGAGTCAGGCGTTGCTCGCACTGGCCCAAGCACCGATTATTCCCGACTTACACCACTGCCCAAAGGCACACGCGCAACAGTTACAGGTAGGGAAGGTGAATGGTTGCGCCTAGACTATGGCGCTTGGATTAATAGTAAAGAAACCCGCATTCTCCCTGGTGCAATTGAGCCACAGACTATCATTCGCAGTGTCGGATATCGTCAACTCCCTAATGCGACAGAGATAGTTTTCCCTTTACAAGTTCCTGTACCTGTGAGCGTACAACAAAGTGAGCAAGCTCTCGCTCTCACTCTCTACAATACCACTGCCCAAACGGACATAATTCGCCTGGATGATGACCCCTTAATTAATCGTCTAGATTGGCAACAGGAAGCTCCAGGACAAGTAAAATACACCTTTAACTTTAAAAAAGCTCAACAGTGGGGATATAAGCTGAGATACGACGGCACTACCCTGGTTTTGGCTTTGCGTCATCCGCCTAAAATTGGGAACACAAGACACAAGCTTTTAGCTAATTTCAAGATTGTACTAGATCCAGGGCATGGCGGTAAAGAATCTGGTGCCAGTGGTCCAACTGGATATTTAGAAAAAGATGTCAATTTAGTGATATCGAAGTTGCTGCGCGACGAGTTGGTGAAGCAAGGGGCAACGGTGGTGATGACACGAGAGGACGATCGCGAAGTTTCGCTAGTAGAACGTCAGGCAATTATCAGTCAAGAAGAACCTGCGATCGCTCTTTCCATACATCACAACTCTCTACCCGATAATGGCGATGCCGAGAAAACTAAGGGATTCGGCACTTTTTGGTATCATCCCCAAGCTCACAGCCTGGCAATATTTTTACAGAACTATGTAGTCAAAAAACTCAGTAAACCTCATTATGGCGTGTTTTGGAACAACCTAGCGCTGACACGTCCCGCTGCTGCGCCATCAGTGTTGCTGGAATTGGGTTTTATGAGTAATCCCGATGAATTTGAGCAGATAGTGAACCCAGAAGAACAAAAGAAAATGGCAAATGCGATCGCTCAAGGGATTACTGAGTGGTTTAGGAGTGTGAGATAAATTTTGAGGTATAACACTAGTTCCTCATTGTATTTGGTGGAGTGCGATCGCTCTTTTTTAGCTAGTTCCTGCTCAATGTTGCGATCGGTCTTTCTTCAAACTTTATGACTTTTATAGTGTATGGTTATGGGCAAGACTGCGAATAGGGTATTGGTGATTGTTAACAAGCTGTATCGATTGATAGTCACCCCCCTATTTCAAGATAGCCTTTCATAAAATGACTGAAAACGTTGATAAGTATCTAAGTATTCAAATGTCGTCATTGAACGAGATGTCGCTACCCTCTGAGAGTCTATCAATTCCTTTATTTCGGGTATTATAATTAGTTCTTCAAACTCAGATTCAATAACAATTAAAAAATTTATTTCTTTTCTAAAATTATTTTTGATTTCATCGTGCGTTATAAAAAATGGGTAAGTCACTTCTTTTTCTAAATCAAAATAACAAAGTTCCCAATTTTTATCCGGTAACTTGTAAATATTTTCTGTGTTTAGAAGTAAGTCGTGGAGAAAATTTATAAGTATGTAACAAAGAGTTAAGCAGAAGAATTAGAGTTAAATCTTACACGTTGCGTACTGTAATTTCCTTTTTCTCCTCTCGTTTGGAC
>NZ_JACJSI010000719.1 GCF_014698065.1 Nostoc flagelliforme FACHB-838 | reverse complement strand
GCTTCCAATACACCAGCTTTTATTACAAATACAAGGCATTCGGAATCAGATTCAAATAATACTTATGTACTAGTAATTGGCGCTCGCATTGTGCCAGTTGCGTAAGTCCTGTATAATTATCTTTTCTACCCTGTTGATAAAAGAAATATCCCTAGTCGGAAAATTGCAGAAAGTATTGGGGGTAAGGTATTTCGGGAGTTTCAACAGATTAACAAGAGTGGTCATCTTCTTGATGAGGTTGAATATAGGATTTATAAGTAAACGGCATCTCCTGCTAAATAAGCTATGCCGGAATAAGTCTTATTGTGATTACCCTAAAAGAGTCGTCCTTTACACTCCTTAACCCGCAAAAAGTAGTGCGTTGCAGTTTAACAGAGATGCCTTGCAACAAAAACGCTCGTTACGGTAGTGCAGTATTCCCCCTGATGTGGTTGTAATTGGGGTTAATTAACTGTTAAGAGTAAAGTGCAATCAAAAAGCTTGTCTAAACTCCAGTAAAAAATTGACTTAGATATTTTATGCCAAGAAATAGTTATTCGGCTCCTGTTAATCAATTACTTGACTATCAGCCAGCAACTAAAAAGTTATCCCCATCTGAATGGCCTGACTATCAGCAATTGGGCATCACTGCCGAGGATATTCCTGAGTTGATTCGTATGGCATGTGATGAAGATTTATACAATATGCAGGATGATGAAAATGATTTTTTTGGTGAAGACAGTTTATTAGAATACGCACCGATTCATGCAGTTCGGGCATTAGGACAACTCCGCGCATTATCAGCAATTGAACCATTGATTAGCTTATTCCCCAAAATGGATGATGCTTTTGATAATGAAGTGTTGTTCTTCTTGATTGAGGAATTAACGGATGTTTTAAGTCTGATTGGTTTACCCGCAATCCCAGCACTCACTGCTTATCTTGCTGATGACTCTCATGACGAAACTTGTCGAGTTCAAGCTATCGTTACTATCAAAAGAATTGCCTGTGTACATCCAGAGCAGCAGGCGCATTGTGTTGCTGCCTTGTCTCAACAGCTTTCTGCTTTTGAAGAAAATAGTCCGGAATTAAATGGTCATATCATTTCTGTGCTAATTGACCTCAAAGCAATAGATTCTTTACCTCTGATTGAGCAAGCTTTTGAAGCGGGGCGTGTTGATGATGAGGTGGTGGGAGATCTTGATGATGTGCAGGTCTATTTTGGCTTAAAGACTAGGAAAGACCTACCGCCTGAATCCTTACCTTCAACTGGCGATCAGCAAACAACATCAAAAATTGTTACTCACCAACAGAGCGTTAATGATCATGAAAGCTTGAATAAAGCACAACAAAAGAGAGAGTAATCGACCACGGGGCGATCGCAAATTACAAGAAAGTAAAACCCATTGACATCAAAGAGTTAGAGTTCAAAAGAAGCAGACAGCAGACTAATTCAATTTGGGAAATCAAACTGTATAAATTCGTGGGTTTTAAGCAGCATAATTGAGCAGCAACTTTACTCGGCAGGAACTTGTGGAAGTAAAGAAGGAGTTGGTTG
>NZ_JACJSI010000718.1 GCF_014698065.1 Nostoc flagelliforme FACHB-838 | reverse complement strand
TTCTGATTGCTTTATATGCTGCCCCATTTTCTCCACCAGTTGTTTGATGCTGGCTGGAGTCTTTTCCCAATCTGAGTCGGAAATTTCAATTCCGTAGGCGAGGCAGTTTTCATCCATGCCTCTTAATCTACCATCTCAGTAACCCATTTTTGACTGTAGCGTTTCTTATCCTGTGAACGGTTACAGCAAATCATCGGTATTGGAGAATTAGAAGCCATCAACGTGCAAAAACCTGCTTTTGTTCTAGGCGAAAGAGTGATGCTCTGTTCTCACGATAAGGGAACAAAGCAACGGTTGATTTTGGGGATTGGGCTGGTGAATAACTCTTGGTTTTACCTTGTTGAATTGGTGTCGCCAACCTTAACTCAATCACGAACTATATCTAATCGTTTCTCCCTGGTTGGTGAAAAAGTTTGGTGCGCGTAAATGTCTAATTCTCTCTAATCAACAACGAAAAATTATCACCCAGCTAAAGTTATGTCACAAATTGAAATCGCACAAATCATCGAACAAATAAAACAAGAGATTCTAATTGACGCTAATGGTCAGGGCAAGGCTAGTGTTCGGGCAGCAGCCAGATTAGCAAATGTTAATGATGCTGGATTGCTCAGAAGCCTCAAAACTGCTGCTGACATTTCTCGCTCTAAACTGGTTGAAAGACTTATCTACAAAGGCTTTGAATGTGCTGAGATTTTATCGTGGTCTGAGTCCGGTATTCCCGATGTCGCTGTAGCAACCATACTTCATTATTACGGCTATGAAGCTGGTAAGAGATGTACCGCACAAGCAAAATTAGCCTGTGAAGCTTTTGAAAGCATTGGTGTTCGTGCCTGGATTCAAGATTTATTGGGGTGGACTAAACCGGCCAATCCTTCCGAAACCGTCATGACACAAATACAGTTACTCGCTGCGATCGCACAACAGATGGCACAGCAAGAACAATATTTATTGGAGCAACAACAGCAACAAAATCAAATCTTAGCAAGACTCAAAGCCGTTGAAGTTGAGCCAGATAGGGTGAATACACCATGCGGCCACAAATATAGTGTTGTTGGGTTCGCCAATCTTCAAGGTTTAGAAATATCTGTAAAAGAAGCGGGTACTAAGGGTCGAAAAGCAAGTGCATTGTGTCGAAAACAAGGCATAGAGATAGAACGCATTCATGACCCCCGATTTGGAAAAGTTGGTTTGTATCCAGAAAGTATTTTGGTTGAGGTTTTTAAAGCCGAACAAAACTAATAGCCGTTTCAAAATTTGAGATAACTACCATGCAACAACTCAATTTATTTGCTGAATCAACTCCAGTTTTACCAGTCACTTACTACCCCGATTTCTTAAGCCAAGAACTTGCAAACGAACTCTACCAACACTGTCTGAAACTGGAGTGGCAGCAAAATCAAATCAGGATGTTGGGTAAAACTCTGCCCGTCCCGCGCCTTGAGTGCATCAAAACAATTCGCAATTCGCAATTATTAATTAAGGACAAAGAGACATGAACCAAAATATTAGCATTGCTGACAGAACAAAAGCTTTAGCGATAAGAATAGTTAAA
>NZ_JACJSI010000717.1 GCF_014698065.1 Nostoc flagelliforme FACHB-838 | reverse complement strand
TCATCCTCAATTTATAGTTCAACAGGTTAAAAATATTCTCAGCAATTGACAATTAAATTTTTCGAGAGTGCCTTCAGGTAGAAGCAGCGTTTTTAGCTGTTTTTGTTCTCGTAAACTATACGCGAACAAATTATGATTTATTCCACTATCTATTTTCCCTTAACCGAGCAGTATTGGGGTCGGTTCACCTTCCCCAACGACTGCAACAGACTTTTGACTGTATCCTCCAGCGAATCGGAATACACCCGACTGATACGATCACCTACAGTGGGCGGTTACGCCGGGAGCAAATCACCTGCATCTGCTCACATTCAGCAAGCAAGTAATCATAAGACTTGAGATGCTTTAGTCCAACTAGTCAGTTCACCATCCTAGCGTCTTACAAGCACCAACAGCCACCCTTACCTTTAACCCTCTTGTACCAAATGGAGAGAACCCAATCGCTCTCAGTTTCAGAATTAAGCTTTGATATTGTTTTCCAAAAGTAGCACAAGAGGGTTAAGTACCAACATTTTTAGTTGAGTCTACAGCTTGCAGTAAGTTCTACATTTAAGAAAGTTCCTTCGCGGGGTGTAATTGAACGCAACTGCTGGATAAAAGCATTAAATCTGGCATCAGTTATTCCGAAGCCAGCTTCAGCACAAGCTTCTAAACCTCCTTCGATAGGAATGGGAGAACCATTCCTGGGACTATACACGAATGGCACTAAGAAAACCTATAAACTATGCTGCATAAGCATTACAAGTATTAATGCGTTAATAGCAGTGGGCGCTTGGCTGCGATCGCTATTTTTTGTAGAGGCTGTGAAATGGAAGCGGTAACGGTGGAGGATTGCCCAAAAAGTTTTTGAAGGTAGAAAAAGCTTACTCGTTCATGGAATACTTTCTTTGAAACGAGCAAGCACATACGATAATTACTACTGTGACATTACGAGTACAAATCCTCAAGGATAAATTTAGCCAAAGTTTGGGACTACCGTTTAAAGAAGTATTGCCAGAATCTGCAATAAGGCTTGCAATCTCTGAGTTAAAGATCAAATACAAAAAGCGATTATTTGACCCATTTATAACCTTGTGGGCATTTTTATCTCAAGTTTTGGATAGTGATAAAACTTGTCATAATGCTGTGAGTAAAATAATTGCAAATTTAGCAGAGTCAGATGTAGAAATTCCTTCATCAGATACGAGTACTTACTGTCAAGCTAGGGCAAGATTACCAGAAAAATTATTGGAGAAACTCTTCAATTATTCAGCACAAAATCTAGAAGAAAAAGTGACAGAAGAACATTTATGGTGTGGTCGGAATGTCAAAGTAATTGATGGTTCGACTGTTTCTATGCCAGACACCGTAGAAAACCAGAAAGAATATCCTCAACCTAGCACTCAAAACGAAGGATGTGGGTTTCCAATAGCCAAAATTGGTGTGATATTCAATTTAGTTACGGGAGCCGCCGTTGCTTTGTGCATCCAATACGGTTCGGTTAAGCCCAAAATCAGGTAAGGTGAGGGTTATTCCCTGAATGCACTGATGTTGAATGCAACTCAAAGAATTCTCACTGATCTCACCTGTAGTCGAATCAG
>NZ_JACJSI010000716.1 GCF_014698065.1 Nostoc flagelliforme FACHB-838 | reverse complement strand
TGGCGTTTGAGATTTTGCAGCAATTTTGTTGATAATCACCCCTGCTAAAGTTGATTTGCCAGATTGTGTCCCACCAGAAAGGTAAAAATGGTGATTACTGCGAAGAGTCATATCTTGATTAGATGCAGCATCACACAGTTCATCAATCCAAGCACCATCAATTCTGATGTAACCAGGATAATTTGCTGCTAGGGCTTGGAGAATTTTCATCGCACCCGGATTAGTCACGGACTGCACAAATTCTTCATCAATGTCAGCAATATCGGGATTGGGAATACCAGTCGGTGAAGGTGATTGTTGTGCTGGTGGTTCTGGGAGTGTAACCAACCCTTGCAACTGATATTCAGCTATCCACCGGGGGCGCTCTTGCATTGGTAGCCGATTCACGTAATCAGCAACTCGGCGTTTGGCAGCGATCGCAGTGGTAACATAATCATAAACAGCTTCACCTTGTAAATGCTGTTTAAGTGATTTCAGGTCAGCTTCTTCTAAAGAGCGGTATACTTTCTGTTTGCCTTCGCTGATTTGGGCAGATACTCCAAATAAGCCAGCACTCAGCGTTCCAGCACCAAGCAGCATCCCGGTTGTTATCCGGTCAGTATTTAAGAAAAAAGGAGCAGACAGGCATAATACTGCACTCGCTCCTAAAGAACATAAGATAGTCCTTTCTGCATGAATCACCCCACTGGCAGTCAGACGTTGTAATTCAAATGGCATAACTTATCTCACCCCCAATGCAACACCGGCTGCAACTAAGGTCAAAAAGACAAACAGGAATATCACTCCAGGCATCAAGCCGATGGTAAAAGTTTTGCGGTTAAATCCAAAACCTTTAACGACTAAACCGCCAAAGTTGAATAACCCCAGAAATATACAGCAGATAGAGATTATGCCGATAAACCAAAGAATGTACTTACTAACGGGGCTGGCAACCGATAAATAACCCATAAACATAGAAAAGCCAACCCCGCACACTGCATATCCTATATGAAAGAGCTTGATTTGCATAACTTAGAACCTGAAACTATCTCCCACTTCATCAAATGCTTTCTCGTATCCTCCAAGTTGACGCTGCTGTTCCTGGGAACCAAAGGCATGACGGATCACTGCCTCCCCATGTAATCCCCTGGTTCGCTGCAAATCTTCCTCAACCTTCATGGCTTCTTGGGAATATGCCAATTGGTTTTTATACATCTCTGCCAAGGATTGCAACTGCTTGAGCCTATGCCGGGAAAATTTAGTGTGCAACCACTTCTGTGCTTTTAGAGTGCCAGCCACTTCCGCCTCATCTAATATTTGCTGTGCTGTAGTGTAAGCTGGCAATGTGTAGCGATCGCGGATTGATGAAGGTAAATTACACTCAATTTGTGTTGCATCCCCAACTCTTAAATCCGTTGATACTACTCCATCACCTTTCCCGCCAAATAAACCAGGAAGCCATTTACCTAACATTGCTTTCTCTCCCCTACTACTTAAAATGGCGTTGTTGCGTGAATAGGCAAAATGGTAAATTTTACCTATCGCCTATGTTCGCTCGCCGCCTAACCCTGCATATGAACACGAAAGCCCAGTACAAAGTGAAAAATTGGAAC
>NZ_JACJSI010000715.1 GCF_014698065.1 Nostoc flagelliforme FACHB-838 | reverse complement strand
CATTCATTCCAATGGTTGACTTCTATGTGAGAGGGGCGAGACATCATCTCGAACCCACCTATAACTTCATGTGGTTGAAGTACGCGGTTGCTATTAATCACGGATTTTTCCCTCAAATACTTTGGTTTTCAGTATCTGGAGGGGGTTATCGCGCTGCTAAACCCTAATATCTACATAATTCGCTGTATTGCTTGATTTTTCCAAGTTTTGGTTTTTCACATAACAAATTAATGACTTTTTTAGCCAAAATCTGCCACAGTAGCACACCAAAGTTGCCACAGCTATCGATATAATATGGTGAGGCAGCACGGATTGAATCTCATTAGCCAATCAGTGGTTTCTAAGCTTCCAACTTTTCGTCCACTGGTTTGGTGCGTTTGAGATCCCCCTCCGGCTCCAATTTTTGGAATATTGAATTTTCAGTTTCGGATAAAGCGTCACTACTTAGTAGTGGCGCTTTTGTCCATTTATCTTTTGATAGTGTTGTATATCTACCTCCGTTGTACGCTTCATTTCACTACTGCCTCATCTTACAGAACTTCTGTTAGCCTGACATCCAAGTAAAATACAAACTTTAAGTAAATTTGCTTAACACAAGTGATTGCCCGTTGTAGTCGCTCGGTATTTGAGTCATAAAGTGCAGTGCGATCAATCTAGTTAATTTATTGACGCTGCTTTTTATCAGCATCAATTTTAGTTTGTACCCACTGTTCTATTAGTGTTCGGGCTTTCTCACTCATATTTGTGTTTTCCCTGGCACACCAGACCTTAAATTCAGTTCGCAATGATTCAGGGAGAAAAACACGAAAACTTACAGTAGGTTCGTCTTTTTTGTCATCTGGCATATCTAGGCTATGTACATCATTAAGCCTATCATACCTTGCTTTTGTAATCTTTACTATATATCATCTGCCATTTACGACACACCAGGGGCTATTAACATACATGACCTATATAATATAGCATAACAGATAACAGCCATAAATGTCATGGGAAGACTAAATCTGTGTTAAGTGGTTGAAATGCCAAGTATAAATTATCGGTTACAACCTTAAAGCAGGATAGTAAAAACCAAGGCAGAAAGGCAATTTCAGAACCTTGCCAATTAAATATTTTGAGGATTAAAACCTATGACAGATTTGGCAATCAATACCGGAAATGCCAATACTGGGCAGAAAGGGAAACTCACAATTATTGCTGGTTATGACCTCGGTAATTCCAGCATTAAATTTGTATCGTCAGACCAAAAAATCAGGTTTCCTAGTTATTTAGAGAACTGTTACTACCGCCCAACCGAGACTCCCACTGAAGGTTACGTTGAGTACCTAGAGGGAGATGCAATGACCAAACTGGACTATAAGCAGTGGTTGTCAGGTTTTGCGGCTTACGACGCTAACCCCAAAAACCACTTGCGAGTGACCGACGATGCTACTGCAAAAGTGAATCAATCCCTGAAACACTTGCTAGCAGTGCTTTCCTATTACCCTTATAAAGCTTCAATTGAGTTAGTAATCTGTGCATCTTTGCACGAAAGAGGCGATTTAGAAGATCAGCTGATTGAAGCACTCACTGGTCGCCATGTCGTCAAGTTTGG
>NZ_JACJSI010000714.1 GCF_014698065.1 Nostoc flagelliforme FACHB-838 | reverse complement strand
AATTCATTTAAAAGCGGCACATAGGTAACAACTATAGTGAAAGGGTCACAACCAGGCAAATTGATCGTACATTCTCCGGTTTGCAGAGTACGTGTCTCCACAGTTTTTTTGAGAATTGGTAGATAAGCATCTGTCACAGATGGTGGATTTATTTCTTCATCTGTGTGTCCAATAAGTGCCTCCAGAGAATAACCACTCCGCTTAACTCCAAAAGCATTGATATACTGTAACCGTCGTTGGGCATCATAGATCACAAATGTATCAGGGATGTTTTCAATAGCCAATCGGAATCGTTCTTCACTCTGTTGTAATGCCGACTCGACTTCCTTTTGATTAGTTACATCCCAGAAACGTTATGAAGGTGAGAAGGACTTTTACCCCAATGGCAAGGCAAGCTTGTTAACGGCAAACCTATTATTTATAAGGCTTTTTGGTGTGAGTGGTTTCTTCTGAGGGTGGGGAATTAAAAATATGTTGTACTATGTGACGCGCTAAAATTCAATTGTCTTAAACATTACACATACACTCAAGGAATTTTTGTATAAGGTTATATCAATCTGCTTGTTTGCAGGTTATTATAATTTCTGCATCTTGGTAAGGAATTCAAATCATGATATATGCGAACCAGTGCGGAAATTAAGGCAGAAATCGCAAAGAAGTTTGGTTTTGTTCCTTCTTTCTTTGAGCCAGCGGAGCAGAACATACAAGCGTTGGAAAATCTCTGGCAACAAACGCTTTGTGCCTATGTTAATAATCCCTTATCGCCAATGTTGAAGGAAAAGCTTTTTGCATACCTTTCACGTTACTGTGCTTTACCATATTGTATAATTTGTCATAGTTGCCACTTACGCACTCTGGGGGTGGAAGCACAGCAGATATTAAATTTGCTTGAATCGCCTCCGCCAACGGCAACCGACATCGATGCATACCTATATATACTTGCCTGCTCACCTAGCCAATTGATAAACCTATCAGATTTGAGTGAGGCACTCGAAAAAAGTTTACTATACTGTTCAATATTCATTTTCCTGGAGCCAGAACAGGGTAAGGATTGTCGCTCCCATCTGCGTCGCCTGCTTGGGCTTGTAAATTACCAGTACTTAATTACGTTTATAAGTTATATAAAAATGTGTCATCTGTGGATAGAGGCTCACCCCGAAGTTTCTTATAAAACAGATAAGCGAGTTATTAAGCAATTAAGTAAATTATTAGAATCAGAGCCAAGTCTAGCTGATTTCTTTGATAACTACATTGAAAAAATTAGGCACCAACAGCAACTTCAAACAGAGCATTCAGCCCAAGTTGCCCAGCGTCAGCAGAATCAGGAAGCATTACGAAAAGCCTACGAGCAGTTAGAAATCCGAGTTGAGGAACGAACTGCCGAGCTATTAAAATCTAATATGCTCCTCAAACAAGAGATTTTTGAGCGCCAGCAGGCCCAAGCGCGATTAGTCAATATTGCTTTTCATGATGCATTAACAGGTTTGCCCAACCGGATGCAATTTATGGAGCGGCTAAAGCAAACAGTCGAGCGTGCTAAATCTGGTAATTTATTTGCTGTTCTATTCCTGGATTTAGATCGCTTTAAGGTTGTTAATGATAGTCTTGG
>NZ_JACJSI010000713.1 GCF_014698065.1 Nostoc flagelliforme FACHB-838 | reverse complement strand
ACATTTGTGTATGAAGTAATTTTATTTACAATTAGCATACGTAATTACACGACAAATCATCTTGATGAGATATCTCAAAAAGATTGCTAGTAAATCATTTTACGATTATTTCCAAATATGTCTGCAATAATTCTTTAACACTTGGTATCAATTATGGCAGTAAATAAATTAAATGCCGAATTGAAGTATAAAATTTATCAGGCACTTTGGGGTTTGATAAACGAATTAAAGATAGAGTCAGAAAAATTATCCCAACTTTTAGCTATCCATTGACAACGGAGGTGCAAGATAATTTCTGCGTTATCTTGAAGCCAAAATTTACTATTACCTTTCATACGTAAATTAACAACTTGACGAATTAAACTTTCAACAGCACCACTACCAAGAGGAAGTTTGTTGGTTGCAACTTCATTATATTTTAAAAGCCTCCGTCGGTAAGCTTTTAAAATATAGTTTCGCTCTCGTACCAAAATTTTAAGACGCTCTCCACTTGCCCCGAAGATAAATTCACCCATATTTCTCATTAAATCTAGTGCCTGACCTTTTTTTAAACTTTTTCGAGCCTTTTGAAACCATTGTTGACGCTCATTATTTGTGCTAAAAGCAGCATCAGCAAAATCTTGTAAATGTGACGCAGCGTGAAAAAAGTCTAATAACTGATAAGTTTCAGGTGGGCATTTTAACTTTTTGAGTAAAGGGGGAATATGTATCCAGATCCATTCTGCTCCATCCGCAATCAATAAAACCTGTTTCGCTTGACTAATACCTAAATCAACCAAGTACATCTCTAATATCTGCAAAAATCCAAGATATCCTTTATAAGTTCCATCATTGGTAATTGGAATCTCTCCATTCTTGATTTTTTCACCTTGCTCATTCACTACATAAATTGTTAATAGTTTTGGCTCAATCCATTCTCCTGTAAAGCCTACACGATTAGTCTTAACCTTACGCCTACCTTTTTTATTAATCCGAATCCGTGTACGACCACCATCTACAGCAATAACAACACGCTGGTCTTTAAGAATATTACTTGTAGGTAAGTTACCAAGCTCTAAACTTTTTATTTTCGATTCACGTAAATTTATGCCAATTTTACCAAAGTAATATGTTAGTCGTTCTATGCGTTTTAGACTGATATTTACGCCCCAATCAATTAATGTTGTCCGCGCTGCCTCAAATGAGCTAGCAATTGCGCCATATTGGGCAATAGTCGATAAAACTCCAGGGGTTAAACCCTCAGACATTCCCAAATATCTTAAAAATGGGCAAAATCCAACATGAGTAGATTTTTGATTTTTCTTTGATTGAGTTCGACGCTCAACCACATACGGTAGTTTTAAACTTACTTCGATATTCCCAACTGTTAATATTTGTCGTTTTTTACAACCATGCTTTTGTGTGGTTGTTTGCCACCACCCCTGTGTCTCCTGCTCTGCTTTATCTAAAAAATCTTGAGATTGTGACAGATTATAGAGCAATAAAGCTGTACATTCCCCTGCTAAAACTAAGGCAATTTCTCTAATTTTTTTCTCACGTTCTCTAAAAACGTGTCCATCCCATTCTGAGAGATTCGTTAGTTCTAAAAGTTTCGTGACTTTTTCTTGAAAGTGTTCTAA
>NZ_JACJSI010000712.1 GCF_014698065.1 Nostoc flagelliforme FACHB-838 | reverse complement strand
TGCTTTTTCCGTGGTTTACTCATGGCTTTTTCAACACAGGGATGTTAATTGACTTTTACCATTGATTTGCCCACTCTTGACAGCCATCTATTTTTCTTAACTTGACACCAATGGAGAGTACACCGTTAGAGCGCACAAGCGGGAAATTCATACCCGTGTTTTCAACTTCGTATGTAAGCAGTGCGAACAACCCACACAACGAGAAACTTTTGGTGTGCGACCGCTCTACTGTGAAATATGCCGTCCGCCACAAGCACCCAAGAAATCAGTAGTCCCTCTCAAGAAGAGAAAACCCAGAGCTATGACTTACAAGAGTGGTAAAGACATAGCCGGATGATTTGTTGTCTCAACGTTTTGAGTGAGCGCACGAAAGTGAGTGAAGCAGTGCGCTCATTTGCCCAACCTAACCCAAACTGGTAAAAAGTAACTCTAATGTTTGGAAGTCATTCAGGAGGCGAAACTGCTTTTTGCAGGGGGGCAGGGGGAGTGAAGAGAAAATTTTATGTCTTATGTTTGCTCAGTTCGTCAAATAATTACTTTAATTTATGGTTTTGACAATCAAGAGCGTTTTTTTATTTGACGGAACAATACAAAGCGTCGCTTTTTGTGACCAACTTTCTTACGCCATCCATTCAGTCCGCTGGGACGCATCTGTTACCA
This sequence comes from Nostoc flagelliforme FACHB-838, assembly GCF_014698065.1. Classification (GTDB taxonomy): domain Bacteria; phylum Cyanobacteriota; class Cyanobacteriia; order Cyanobacteriales; family Nostocaceae; genus Nostoc; species Nostoc flagelliforme_B. The sequence goes on along the minus strand of NZ_JACJSI010000712.1, from coordinate 971 downwards.
ATTAAGCAAACTTATCAGGGTCAATATCTTCAAACTCCAGTATCACGGTGCAACACTCATCAATTGTTTGTTGATTTTGTAGAGGCACAGATTATTTGACCGTAATCTGTCGCTCTGGTAAAATAATTCGTTGCTTTACAGGCATCCTGTAATTGTAATGAGGTGTAGCGATATTGTTTGTGGTAGACACACCTCGCCAACCATCAGATCCATCAAAACTGCCCTCAATCCCAAGCTAGGTTCTGAGCTTTTAACAAATATCCCTTTGCTCGAAAGGAATGGCTTGTTAAGCGTTACTAGCTTCTGCAACTACTTGAAAGTCAGGTTTGATTTCTAGCAGCATTTCCAAATTCTTGCTCTTCGACTGTCACTTGCAAGTTGATTAAGTTTTTGTTGAAACCGACCGGGTGCAAATTGACTTTTGCTAGAGAAGGTTGAAGAATAATCTTTAAGTCTTGTTGGCTTTGAATCTTGTGTGTGGAATTGAACCAAGGAACAGCGTGATGATTGCTCTACCGAACATTGAGGTTCACTCCCAAATTTACTTGAGTGCCAATTCAGTTGTCTACCGAGGGGTAAGCAAATCCGATAACACACCAATCATCCTGAAAGTCCTTAAACAAGACTATCCCACGCCTGGGGAACTTACTCGCTACAAACAGGAATATGAAATTACTCGTTCTTTAAATGTAGAAGGAGTAATAAAAGTTTATAGCATCCAGGAATATCAAAGAACACTCGTGATGCTATTGGAAGATTTTGGCGGAGAGTCGCTGGCAAAATTGCGTTCGGAATTAGCCGCGTTTAACCCGATGCCCTTGGTTGATTTCTTGCATTTGGCAATTCAAATCACAGAGATATTAGGTAGCATTCACAGCAGCAATGTCATCCATAAGGACATTAACCTCAGTAATATCGTTCTCAATAAAGCTACTGGGACGGTAAAAATTATCGATTTTGGGATTGCGACG
>NZ_JACJSI010000711.1 GCF_014698065.1 Nostoc flagelliforme FACHB-838 | reverse complement strand
CAGATCGTCTCGAAAAGATGAAGAATTGCTTAAGCGACGACTTGATAAGATTCCGTTCGAGGAATGGAAGGATCTCAATCTTGACCTAACTCCACGGGAATATGTTATGGAAAATAGATCAGCCGAAGAAAGTTTGATGGTTGGGACATGAAGTACTTAGTGTGAATTTGCGGTAAGCTGACAATACCTTACCGCAACCCAGTTGCACTATGATGTGATTGAAGCATCTGTATCCGGCTATGTTCAGAAGACTAATATCACTCCTTCTGCTCTGTTGGTAACTTTAGCTAGCAACCATCTAATGTCTGGCAATAGCTTAACCTACGTCACCATTTTTAGTTAGGAGTAAGTCTTAATTCTTCACGCTTGTTATAGTTAACCTTATGTTACAAAACCAAATGTAGTTAATCAAGCTTTCATCTTAGCATGGTTAAAAATAGCGTTAATAAAAATCCAGATAAAACAATTAAAAAGCGGCATCGCTTTTTTCTTAATTTTTATAGTGATTGTGCGTTCACTAAATGCCCCAAATGCGATAGTAAAACTAAGTTACGCAAGTTCCCTTTGGTAATCCACATTGAACCTAAACAGCTATTTTTACTAAATAAACAGTGTAAATATTGTCCAAACTGCGACTTAATTATTGCTAAAAAACAGGAAATTGAGCCATTGATGGCTGCTACTTTTGTCCAAACAAATCCTCAAATTGTAGGTAATAACTATGTAGTTATGGGAACAGTTGATAAAAAAGATTGGAAGGAAGGCGACAAAAGTTTGCTTTCCCCATCGGAAATGGTCGGACGCATATACGTCTTCAAAGATGTTTGGAATTTTGAAGTCATTCCGGCAGGTTGGTATCCTAACGAAGAAAAATAATTCTAAAAAATTCTAAGTTTTTTATCATTATTAGTGAAGTTCAAAAAATTTTGCTAAGATTAATGACTCATTTCTTTTTAGAACGATTTTTTCTCCGAGATTGCTTTTGCATTTTTTTCTTATCCCTAGCTTTATTTTTAGACTTTTCAGATGTTCCAAGGCTAAATCCTTCTGGAATAAAAATATTATATGATGGCTCTCTCTCTTGTGGTTGGAAACAACTCCAACTCTCCATTTCTAAGATTATATCTTTAATAAAAGAATACTTTGTATTGTTACGTAGTCTATTTAAAGCTTCTTCTCTCTCTACTACTAGATAAGTGCTTACATCTTCTTGGTCAATAAAAAACAAATCAACTAATTCTTCTTCAAATGCCCGATCTATTTGTTCTTGCAGTTCGACTGCACAAAGCTGTGCGCTATTGGTTACTAAAGTAGTTTGGATATAATAATCTTCTTTATCTAAAGTAGAAAACAGCTTGGCATAATATGTATCGGCTCAAAATTTCGGGGTAGAGATTTATTCAGGTAGCCACGACCAACCAAATGGGTTAGAAGAAGACTTCTCTCGAATAATGTTACCCAAACAGGGAATATCACCGAGTTGCAAAATCCGGTCATGCATATACTCAAAAAAGCTAATACCTAACTTACGAGTAGTGGCAACCAGGGACATGAAAATATCCCATGCTTTGGTACCAAGTTCTGTTTGGGTGGCATAACTAATCTTGCGTCGCTGTACCATAGTTCTAGCAGCCAACT
>NZ_JACJSI010000710.1 GCF_014698065.1 Nostoc flagelliforme FACHB-838 | reverse complement strand
TTGGACTTTGGACAAAAAGAAGTAGTTCGCGGAAACAATACGAACAAGCGAATAATTAATCTTGTTTATAGTTACCAGAAGAAAAAAAGCATAGCCACCAGATCCCCAACGAGTAGTAATATCAACTACAAAGTATGATTGGGAAATACTGATGAGTATGCCGAAGTTTAATAACAATAAATTAATAGCGCAATTTCAGGATTTTAGACAAAAAATTTACAACTGTTTTGAATCATGTAGTGATGCCTGTATGGATTTGTTGGATGCTATTGCGGGTAATACGGGAGCCAATTCAATTGCTGAGTTATCTTTAAGCCCCTTGTTTCTAAGAAGCTATAACTCTATTTATAAAGCAATTGAAAAATCATTTAATACAATTAGTCAGGAGATGAACAATCAAGAAGAAGGAGAAGGAGAAGGAAAAGAAAAACCAAATAACTTAATTAGGGTGGTGTCTGATTTAATTAAGCAACCACAACAACGCCCTTTTTACTTATTTGCAATGGATACAACACCACATCCGCGTCCTTACGCGAGGACTTTAGCTGAACGTGGGTATATTTACCAGCCAAATACTATCAAGGGTAACAAACCTATTAATATTGGTCATTCTTATTCGATACTTTCTATCTTACCAGAGAAAGAAACTGCGAATGCGGTCCCCTGGTCAATACCAATATCAGGAGAAAGGGTATCACTTGATAAAACTGGTGTTGATGTGGGTAGTGAACAAATTTCCGAAGCGATGTCTGATTCATCACTGCCCTGGCAGGAAAAATTGTGCGTCTTAGTAGCAGATAGCGCCTATAGTCAGCGTTCATTTCTGTTTGAACAGTCCAAACACAAAAATTTGGTAGTGATAGCCAGAGTTCGTAGTAATCGAATTTTCTACCAATCTCCACCTGTTGATGAGTCAAAGAAAAAACGTGGTTGTCCAAAAAAATACGGTGAACGGTTTAATTTAGCTGATGTTGAAACTTGGCACTCTCCCGACGAGAGAACACAAATTCAACAGACAACCTGTAAGGGTCGTCTTTTAAACATCACCATACTCGCTTGGCATCAAATGTTGATGAGGGGAACCAAGCACCAAAAAATGTACCGTCATCCTTTTACGCTGCTGAGGATTCATGTGACTGATGATACTAATCAATCTCTCTGGAAACCAATGTGGTTAATTGTCATCGGCGACCAACGTGGAGAAATCTCACCTACAGTTGCAAACCATTGCTATAGACAAAGGTTTGATATTGAGCACATGCTGCGATTTAGCAAGCAGCGTTTGTTGATGACGGAGTTTCAAACTCCAGATGTTGAACACGAGCAAAATTGGATACGTTTAGTAATGCTTGCTTACGCACAACTTTGGGCGGCAAAAGATTTAGCAACACACTTACCTAGACCCTGGGAGCGTTATTTAAAACCTCAAAGCGATACAATCATGACTCCCAGTACTGTGCAACGCGATTTTCCGAGAATTATTTCAGAGATTGGTACACCCGCTCGTTCTCCCAAAACCCGAGGAAATTCAAGCGGTCGAGTTCAAGGTCAGACTCAAACCCAACGTACTAAGCATCCTGTTATCAAGAAGTTGTCAAAATCAACACCTAGTAAACAAAAAGCTGCGTAAATTTCCTTAGGTTTTAGGCGTTTAACTTCAGTTGGACTCA
>NZ_JACJSI010000071.1 GCF_014698065.1 Nostoc flagelliforme FACHB-838 | reverse complement strand
TTGGCTGGTCTGTATGATGGTAATCCCAAGCGCCACACAACCAAACCAACAGCAGAAAAGTTGTTGAATGCTTTCAATGGTATAACAATGTATTTTCATCGAGACGGCAGCTACGAAATGACTCAACTCGGTGAACTTCAACAACAAATTTTAACTCTGATGGGAATACCGCAGTCACTTTACACTTTCCCTTACCTTGTACCTGGATAAGTGCTTACCAGAATCCTATCTAATTAAGCTCCATAAGCTTTACAGTGCATTAATTCCTCTTCTAGCTTTTTAAATCAGCGAACCGACCGTTTAGCGATCGCAGATCAGAAAATAGAACCGAGTTATCCCTCTGCTGAGTTGATGGCTGAAAATTCAGTTTCGGGTGGAGAAGTCAAAGCAGTTCATGAGGGTAAAAGTTCCGCCGCGCCTGTCTCCAGTGCTGAAAAGTGGTCGCATGAGGCGATTGTAGCGAGGTCAAATATGCGACCGGAGCGGATGCAGAAACTGAAAGTTGCGGCGAATTCGGGGCAGAATCTGGGGTTTGAGTTTTTGCACGAGTGCTGGAATGATGATCCCGCACTTGTGATAGTGATCAAGAAGTTGCTGATGAAATATCCTCAGTGGGGGATTGCGATTGTTGATGGGGTACTGGTGAAGTAAAATGACTAGCGATGCCAACGGCAACCCTTTCAGCAATCGCACTTCAACTACTGGTGTATTGTACTCGTTCCCATTCCCAACGCCGTCTCTACTTTTATTTCCTTTAATTTATCAAAGCATAATTAAACCTAGGCGCACACCCACAGCAACAGCCTCGGTGCGACTGGAGACACTGAGCTTTTGAAAAATAGATGAGAGATGAAATTTGACGGTATGCTCAGAAATGTGCAAACCTTTAGCGATCGCTTTATTCCCCAACCCAGAACCAAGCATACCTAAAACCTCTATTTCCCGTAGTGTCAAGGTTTGTACAGGATTCGTTACCACTTTTTCGCGGATAGACAGTAATTCTACAGCATCCGGGTGCAGCACCAGCAAACCAAAAGCGATCGCCTCCACAGCCGCGACAATTTCTGACTCTGTGCTAGTACTGGGCAATATTCCCCGGATTCCAGAACGTAACGCTGTCTCTAAGTCGATGTTATCGAGTTCCTCAACAATGACGATCATTCCTAATGGGTATTGCTGTTCTTGAATAGCCAGCAATTTTTCCCACACTGATTTTTGAAGATTAAGGCTCAAATCTACCAGCACCACATGTGGTTGTAATTGCTCAACTTCACTCGCCCATACATCCAAATCAGATGCACTCCCCACAACTGTCAACCGAGGATTGGTAGTTACCACAGCTGATAACCCTGCCCGCACCACAGGGGAAGTAGCAACTACCATTACCCGAATCATGTTGCCTCCACAGCAGTTTTCTCAGACGGCACGTCAACATAAATAACAAATTGTTCTCCACCGCGTAGGAGTTGTAGCGGCACAGATCCTTTATTGTCATGAAGATATTTGCTTAAGTCATTGATGCTAGTGAATAATCGCCCCGAAACTCCAATTAAAACATCGCCAATTTGCACACCAGCAGTTTCCGCTGCACTATCAGGTAAAATTGACAGCACCAATAAACCCAATCTACGTCTATCTAAAAGCACAGGTTGCAGTGTGACTCCCAGTTGTAGACGACTATTTACCTGTAAAAAACGCTCAACAGTTTTGCTGGGAACTGCCACAGCCAAACCATCAGCAATCATCGTATTAATTCCCAAAACTCGGCCTTGACAATCGGCAAGCGGCCCTCCAGAGTTTCCAGGATACAGCCGTAAATCGGCCATAACTGCTCGTGGATTATTCGCATAGATAATTCCAGTTGTCACAGCACCACTGTCAGCAAACGGATTACCCACCGCTAAGACTAATTCACCCACTCGTAACAGCTTAGAATTACCGATGGTTGCAGCATTTAAATCAGTGGCAACAATCTTTAGGGCGGCTAAATCCTGCTGTGGGTCAAATTGTGTACGCACTGCGTCAAATACTCTTCCGTCCGCCAATTCCACAGTTGCGCGATTGCTGGTTGCTACATGAGCATTAGTGATAATTAGTCCGTTAGACTGCCAAATTACACCAGAACCGACTCCTAAAGAGCCACTTTTTACTTTGACAGTGCAATCGCGTAGTTTAGCAGCTATCTCTGTCAATTCAGTAGCGATGTTAGTTAATCTTGTGTTTGCCATGTTATACAATTTTTGAGGATATCAAAGTAGAATCAGTAAAACGTTCAAGCAAAAAGGTCGAAGTTCCAAGTTCAGTTGCTCAACATTTGAGCAAAAAGGTTGAAGTTCCAAGTTCAGTTGCTCAACGTTCGAGCAAAAAGGTCAAAGTTCTGAGTTCAAAGCTTGAACATTCGAGCAAAAAGGTCAAAGTTCCGTGTTCAGAAGCTCAACGTTCGAGTTCAAAAGCTCGAATGAATAGAAAATTTAGATAAATCTTGACAAAGCTAGTTAAACCCATCCCAAATTGGGATTATTCCTCTTTAGTAGGTCGTTCACCAACTGTGATCGTTAACTCAACTAACACCCCACCCCGGATAATTTGGACATTAACAGCTTTACCGATGCGATCGCTACTATTGAGTAGCGCCAACACATCACCTGTATCGCCTACCATTACGCCATCGAATGTTACCAAAACATCGCCAAGCAACACACCTGCTTTTTCAGCAGGGCCCAAAGCCTCAACATTGACAACAATTACCCCAGTTGCCGAACTTAAGTTGAGAGCAGTTTTTAGATTGTCTGGTAAGCGTACAGGTTGCATTCCCACACCCAAGTAGCCCTTAGAAATACGCCCTTTTGCTACTAATTGGTCAACCAGACGATCGACTGTAGCAGTAGGGATAGTCAAAGCAGTACCACGCCGCCCCGATGTATTCATGCCTACGACAAAACCAGCAGCATCCACAAGCGGCCCACCTGCAAAACCAGAGTAAAGGGTGATATCTGGGCGGATGAATTGGTCAATATTTCCGCCACTCATACTCCGCCAAGCACCGCTAACTACACTCACTGCACCCATCGCCGCCCTTATGTCACCTTCGTTACCTCTTGCCAGCCCTAGTACCAGATGACCGACTTTGAGAGTTTTAGCATCGCCAATTTTTGCCACAGGTATTTCTACATTTTCTAGTTTAAAAACAGCTATATCGGTGCTAGAGTCATGACCAACGAGTGTTACTGGTGCAGTACTACCATTTGATAGGGTAATGGTGATATCGTCATAGCGCTGGAGAGATTCATCAGAGGTAACAATGATACCATTACGCCAGTGAATACCACTTAGGGAAAGACGTGTACCCCCATTTACAGCAACCACAGCACTCCCAGCTTCTTCTATGGTGTCAGCTAAATTGTTGGACAAAGCCAGTAATGAAGACATAAAATTTTCCGTAAACGTTCTTGGATGTTCATATCGTGCCGTTTTATCAACACAGACGACATCGGAAAAATGGGGAGAATTCATCCTAGAAAAATGGCTAGGATTTGCATCAGCTTTTTGGCGTTGCGGAATCAAAGTATGAAATGGGAGATAAACCCAGAAATTCTGGAGATTTTTTGTTAATGTCTGTTTCTTTGGGTTCGTAAGGTAGCTGCTTCTCTACCAGGACAATTCTTACTTTACGAGCGTAAGGTGAACGCTGTGCATACAGCGCTTACTGCTGTTATGAAATACAGTTTCTCCCTTCCCCACTATCTCCTGTACCTTTCAGGACTAAGAACGTACCTCACAATAACGGAAACTGCTGTAATGAATTCTGTTGCGTTATTTATTGAAGACGTATTTACAATAGAAGCTTATTTTTATTTCTATAAAGTATAAAAAAAGCTATTAAATGTCTAACTGAAGTGGTAATATTTCCTCAAATCTGTTTCTGTACATTGTAGTTTATATAAAAAGATAGAAATAGTAGTATTTTATACTAGTAATTAAAGAATCTATCTCTCGATTATGGGGTGACATAACCGAAGAGTTTTTGTGCGATTGCATGACTATCCGGGTGCTTCGCACCCAGAGTCGGGTAACACGCAACTTGGGTTAATACTATTGCTCAAACCATTTTCTGTAGTAGCTAAAGAGGTGAAAAATTGCTGTAAATTAGAGTTTTTTGCTTGTCTCACTATGGTGGTGGCAGAATGATTTAAAAAATAGTGAGCTTTTTCATAAAAATGGGGAAAACATGCTGTGTAAGCTTCTCGTATTTAACACCAGCTCTAAAATTTACCAGAATTTTAGGAGTGTTACTTGCTTTTAAGCAAGGTAGTGCCTTGGCTGATGTCTTAGCTATTAATAGCCCGAGACAGTCTGTTAAAGAAATTGAAAACTTAACTTTATCAGGAACTCGTCTGTTAACGAGCCAGGATCAATTCCGTCAGATCCCTGTACTCACAACAGGCTTATCAAAGTTGAATCAACTAAGATTAGACCCAATTTTGTCTCAGGTTCTCGACTCAGAACCAAAACAGCCAATCCCAATCCCGCAGCCAAGACCAGAACCTGCTCTCGAACTTCCTCTTCAAACATTTCCCTCCCCTGAAGAACGCTTAGACCTTCCTCAAAGTATCATCGTTAGTAAATTCGAGTTTGATGGAAATACGGCCTTTAGCGACGAAAAGTTAACCGAAGTTACTGCCCAATTCACCAAGCGATCGCTAACCTTTGTAGAATTACTAGAAGTTGAGGCTACTATCACCAAACTCTATACCGATGCGGGGTATATTAATTCTGGTGCTGTGATTCCGGCTGGTCAAACCTTATCTCAACAGGGATCTGTCGTCAAAATCCAGATTATTGAAGGAGGACTAGAAGAAATTGCGGTAACGGGTACACGACGGCTGAACTCGAACTACATCCGCAGCAGATTAGCCATTGCCACCGCTAAACCCCTAAATCAAAAGCGCTTGCTGTCAGCTTTGCAACTATTGCAACTTGACCCCCTAATTCAAAATATATCAGCCGAATTGTCTGCTGGGTCGCGTCCGGAATTAAGTTTACTGACAGTCAAGGTATTAGAAGCCGACTCCTTTAATACAGAATTTTTTATAGATAATGGTCGTGCGCCTAGTGTTGGCAGCTTACGACGCGGTGTCCGTATTAACGAAGGAAATTTATTCGGTTTTGGGGATGGCTTGAATCTGGAATATATCAATACTGATGGTAGCAACGCCTTTGACTTACGCTACAACATACCTGTTAATCCTCGTAATGGCACAATTACCCTCAGAGGTGGTTTGACGAGTACTGAAATTGTCGAACCACCCTTTGACCGCCTAGATATCATTGGTAATTCCAATTACTTCGAGTTAGGCTTCCGCCAACCTTTAATTTTATCTCCCAACAGAGAATTTGCTGTGGGTCTATCCGCGTTACGACAAGAAAGCAAATCTGAACTGCTAGGTAGGGGTTTTTCCCTGTCACCCGGTGCTAATGAACAGGGAGAAACCCGCATTTTTGCGTTACAATTGTTCCAAGAATATCAGCAGAGGGATTCTCAACAAGCCTTAGCCCTGCGCTCTCAATTTAACCTTGGTTTAGATATCTTCAATGCTACCGTCAACAATGAGCCTCCTGATAGTCGGTTTTTTTCTTGGCGGGGACAAGGACAATATGTGCGACTTTTAGCACCGCAAACTTTACTAGTGATCCGTTCTGACCTGCAATTGGCAACCCGTGCCCTTGTGCCTTTAGAGCAATATGGGCTGGGTGGTCTGCGTAGTGTTCGAGGTTATCGACAAGATATTCTCTTGACAGATAACGGCTTTTTAGCATCAGCAGAAGTGCAATTACCAGTACTGCGGGTAAAAAATGTCGGAGGAGTTTTGCAGGTAGTGCCGTTTATTGATTTTGGCGTAGGTTGGAATAGTTCTGGCAATCCAGACCAAAATATTAATAGCTTGACTAATACCTTGCTGGGGTTGGGATTGGGTTTACAGTGGCAAATGGGCGATCGCCTTAATGCTCGCCTTGATTATGGTATTCCATTAACAGATATTCAAGACAGAGGCAGGACTTTACAGGAAGACGGTATTTATTTCTCAATAGTTGCGAATCCTTTCTAAAAATTTTTGTCACAAAATCTCTGATTAACAAAGGTCTAGAAATCAAAAGTTATGCAACACTCCAAGCGATCGCTCCTCTCCAATACCTTACCTCTATCTATAGGGGTGAATTTTGCATTGGCTTTGTTCTCTTGTATTGCTCCCTGTCCAGCAAAAGCACAAATTACAACTCAAATTACACCTGATGCGACTTTAGGCGATAAAAGTTCAGTTGTAGTAAAAGGCAAACTTGAAGGCAGTGATATTGAGCAGATTAATGGAGGAGCAATTCAAGGAAGCAACTTATTCCACAGTTTCAAAGATTTTAACGTTGGTGAAGGAGGAAAAGCCTATTTTACAAATCCAGGAGAAATTACGAATATTTTGACTAGGGTGACAGGAGGTAATCCCTCGAATATTCTCGGAACTCTGGGGGTTTTGGGCCAAGCCAATCTGTTCTTCATTAATCCTAATGGAATTGTCTTTGGCCCCAATGCCCTTTTAAATATGGGAGGATCATTTGTAGCTTCTACCGCAGATAGCCTAGTGTTTGATAATGGGTTAGAGTTTAGCGCCACAAACCCACTTTCCCCGCCACTGCTGACAGTGAATATTCCTGTAGGATTGCGCTTGAGAGAGAATTCAGCGAGCATTGTCAATCAATCATCTGCTGTTCTTTACTTACCGTCGGGGAACACTTTGGGACTAGTCGGTGGAAATGTCATCCTTGATGGTGGGAGCTTAGGGGTACCTGAGGGTCGGATTGAGTTAGGAGGATTGACTGAAACCGGAATAGTCGGTTTTAATGTCCAAGAGTCCCAAGGAATACCAAGAGTAGCTTCTTTAAGTTTTCCCAATAGTGTTGAACAATCTGATGTATCCCTCTCTAAGCAAGCAGTGGTGAATGTTGCTGGTAAGGATGGCGGTAGTATCGCTATTAACGGTCGTAATGTGAATGTTTTGGGAGGAAGCCGATTATTAGCTGGAATAGGCGAAGGTTTGGGTTCACCTGAAGCTCAGGCGGGAAATATCGAAATAAATGCCACTGATAAGGTGGTCTTTAGCGGATCTCCTTTCGGAGTTCGCAGTTCTGCACTCAACCAGGTAGGAAAGGAGGCTGAGGGCAACTCAGGTGGAATCGATATTAAAGCACGTACCGTTGAGGTAACTGATGGTGGTTATCTGGAAGCCAATACTATAGGAAAAGGAAATTCGGGTACAATCCGAGTGACTGCCACTGATAAAGTGGTCTTTAGCGGATCTCCTTTGGGATTTCGCAGTTCTGCACTCAGCCAGGTAGGAAAGGAGGCTGTAGGCAACTCAGGTGGAATTGAGATTGACGCAGGTAGCGTTGAGGTAACTGATGGCGGTTATCTGGAAGCCAATACTATAGGAAAAGGAAATTCGGGCACAATCCGAGTAACTGCTGCTGATAATGTAGTGTTTGACGGCGAATCTTCTTTAGGATTTCGGAGTTCTGCATTCAGCCAAGTAGAACAGGGCGCTGTAGGTAACTCAGGCGGGATTGAGATTGACGTAGGTAGTGTAGCCATCACCAAGGGCGCTCAACTTAGCGCCAGTACTTCTGGACAACAGGGTAATGCAGGCAAAATTAGCATTACTGCCCGCGATGAGGTATTGATAGATGGCGAATCTGAGAACAATTTCCTCAGTACAGTATTCAGCCAAGTGGAACAGGGCGCTGTAGGTAACTCAGGCGGGATTGAGATTGACGCAGGTAGTGTAGCCATCACCAAAGGTGCTCAACTCAGTGCTAGTACTTCTGGACAGGGAGATGCAGGCAAAATTAGCATTACTGCCCGCGATCGCGTATTGGTATATGGCGAATCTGAGAATAATTTCCTCAGTACAGTATTCAGCCAAGTGGAACAGGGGGCTGTAGGTAAATCAGATGGAATTGAGATTAACGCAGGTAGTGTAGCCATCACCAAGGGCGCTCAACTTAGTGCCAGTACATCAGGAGAAGGAGATGCTGGTAAAATCAGCATTACTGCCCGCGATCGCGTATTAGTAGATGGCGAATCTGAGAAAAATTTCCGTAGTACAGTATTGAGCCAAGTGGAACAGGGGGCTGTAGGTAAATCGGACGGAATTGAGATTAACACCCCGATCTTAGAGGTGACAAATGGCGGTTCTCTTGATGCCAGCACTAAAAGCTCAGGTAATGCAGGCACGATTAGCATCAATGCCACTGACAAGGTAATATTTGATGGCGAATCGAGCAGCAATCTCCGCACTTACGCATTGAGTCAAGTTTTTGACGGAGCAAATGGTAAATCTGGCGGGATCGTGATTACCACCCCGATATTAAAGGTGACGAATGGTGCGTTTTTGGATGCCAGCACTAGAAGCTCAGGTGATGCAGGCACGATTAGCATTACTGCCTCTGACAAGGTAATATTTGATGGCGAATCGAGCCAGGGTAATGGCAGTGCTGCAACTAGCCAAGTGACACAGACTGCTGAGGGCAAGTCAGGAGGGATTGAAATCAATGCTCCAATCCTGAGAGTTATCAATGGTGCAGAACTAAATACTACTACTTTAGGGAAGGGCAATTCTGGTGCGATTCGAGTCGCAGCTACAGATAGTGTAGTTGTTGACGGTAGGAGCGATCGCTCCCTTGTTTCCGCCATAGCCAGCGAAGTTGGGATTGACGCAACCGGAGCCTCTGAAGGGATTACTATCAACGCTCCTCGCTTGCAAATAAGTAATGCGGCTATTGTCAGCGCCAATACTAACGGGAATGGCAATGCTGGTAACATTGATGTCACAGCTGACACTATTGAACTCTCCAGCGCCGGAAAAATCCGCACTAACACTTCAGCTAGTTCAAAAGCAGGCAATATCACACTGAATGTACCAAACAGCCTTACTCTGTCTGACTTTGGAACCGCAGTTTTAGCTGAGACTGAAAACACTTCTACTAGTGATGGCGGTAATATCTTCGTGATTGGCTCCCCCAAAAATGTCCTGATTCAAAATGGCGCCGCACTTTCTGTCAATAGCAGGGGAAGCGGCATAGGAGGCGATATATCTCTGGAAGCCAATTCTCTAACTTTGGAGCAGGGAACGATCTCAGCCGAAACCGCCAAAGAAAGAGGCGGCAATATCAGCCTAAAGGTAGCAGATTTATTACTGATGCAAGACGACAGCAAAATTACTACCAATGCAGGCATTGAAAGCCAACCAGGGGCAATTGGTACTGGCGGGAACATTACCATTAATACCCAATTTCTAGTTGCACCACCCTCACAACCAAAGGGTAGTGATATAACCGCCAATGCAACTTATGGTGACGGTGGGCGTGTTGATATCACAGCTACTAGTATCTTTGGGATTGAATTTGGGGACAAGCCTAGAGATTTATTAAATGACATCACCGCTAGTTCAGAGTTAGGTGGCAATCCGGGAGTGGTGAACATCAATCTAGGGATTAATTCCAACCAGAATTTAGTGGAATTACCTGCAAATGTTGTTGATCCTAATGATCAAATCGCCCAAAATCCTTGTAGCAAAGGTGTTGCGAGTGAATTCACGATCACAGGACGTGGTGGACTGCCTCCTAGCCCCAACGAAGACTTAAGCCAAGAAGCTACTCAGGTTGCTTTAGTTGAACCAGTCTCAATCGTCAGTAATGTAAAACCACCGCAGAAAGCCTCCTCCAGCGATAATTCAAAATCCCAAATCCCCAGCCCGATTGTGCCAGTTAAAGGATGGGTATTCAACAATAAAGGTGAAGTAATTCTCACCGCTTACAATCCCAACGTCACTGGGACCCATCGTCTACCTAAGAATTTAAGCAGTTGTCCTGCACGATAAGACGAACGAAAAAAGGTGAAAACAGGTCTTTTTGTGAATTACTTGACAGGATAAAATATGAATAAAAAAAAGCAGAGAGGGCGATGTCTACGACTGGCTACGCCTACGCTCAAAGCAAGATTTTTCTCGAAAATTAGCCATTACAAATCTAGACTCTATAGTAGCCAAGTGCGATCGCTAATTTTAGTAGTTCTGTTATTTTTCTTGTCTATGGGAGGAGTGCTGGTTACTACCCAAGTTTGGGCATCAACTGCGATCGGACAAACTCAACAAGAGCCTTTAGAGTTAGTAAAACAAGGCAAATCGCTTCATCAAAATAGACAATTTGAGTCAGCCCTAACTCTTTGGGAACAGGCTGCTGCGGCTTTTGCAGTGCGAGAGGATAAACTTAACCAGGCAATGGCGTTGAGCAATCTTGCCCTGACATCTCAACAACTCGGCAGGTGGGAGCAAGCCAAAAAAGCGATCGCTACCAGCTTAAATATCCTCCAAACACAGCCAAAAACACCAGAGCGATCACAAATCCTCAGTTCCACATTGGATATCCAAGGACAGTTGCAACTAGCAGTAGGAGAATCAGAAGCAGCCTTAGCAACTTGGAAACAAGCGGCTGAAATTTATCAAAATCTCGGCAATCAAAATGGTGCAATTAGAAGCCAAATTAACCAAACTCAAGCCATGCAAGACTTGGGTCTTTACCCAATGGCTTGCAAGACCTTACTAAAAACTTTAAAGCTTGATCATCAAAACTGCCAGATCACAAAAGAAGAACTGCAAACCTTAAAAGAACGATTTGTCAACAAGGAAAATTCCTCTTCTTTAGATATCCTGGCTTTGCGTAGTCTCGGCAATGTTTTACGAGTTGTTAGTCAACTCGAACAATCGCAAATGGTCTTGTCCGCAGCTGGGCAATTAGCTCAACAATCAGGAGATTCGCAAAATCTGGCTGCTATTTACCTGAGTTTAGGCAATACAGCCAGGTCTTTGGGTAATAGAAAAATACAGTTGGAAAAACCAAGCGAACAACAGCCAGCCCTTACACAGTCTATATGCATTCAAGCAGCCAGTATAACCAATGCGGCCCAATTTTATCAACAGGCTGCTACTTGCTATCGCCAAGCTGAATCATCTACTTCATCAGATATCAAAAGACAAGCTCAATTGAATCGATTTAGCCTTTTGGTACAAACTCGACAATGGTCTGAAGTACCAACCTTGCTATCTGAAATCACGTCTCATCTCAATGACTTACCTATTACTCATCCCAGTGTCTATGCTCACATCAAATTTGCTCAAAGTTTGATGTGTCTGCAATCAGGGCTGAGTGAAAACTCATCAAATGCTTTATCATCCCCGATTCTGCAACTATGTAGCTTTGTAAAAAATACACCTACGGGCACTGGTGTTAAAACTCTTGAATCCTCAAAAATTCCCTCATGGCCGGAAATGGGGCAAATTTTACAAACCGCCCTCAACCAAGCTCAACAATTGCAAGACAAGCAAGCCGAAGCCGATGTGCGTGGTTATCTTGGGGGAGTTTATCAGCAAATGGGTAAATTGACAGAGGCACGACAATTAACTGAACAAGCTTTACAGCAGAAATCTGCTTTTAATGATTCTAGTATTACCTATCTTTGGCAGTGGCAGTTAGGACGGATTTACCAAACTCAACAAAACCAAAAAAGCGCACTTCAAGCCTACACCTTAGCCTACGAAACTCTTCAGTCTTTGCGTAAAGACTTAGTTGGTATTAACCCAGAAACTCAATTTACTTTTCGCGATAGTGTAGAACCAGTCTATCGAGAACTAGTGAATTTGCTCTTGCAACCCCAAGCTTCTCAACAGATAAAGCAAACGGAGATTAATCAGGAAAATCTCAAGCAAGCTCGTGATGTTATAGAAGCACTCCAATTAGCAGAACTGACTAACTTCTTTAGAGAAGCTTGTATAACCAGTCAACCCCAACCAATTGACCAGGTAGATCCAAATGCTGCGGTTATCTATTCGATTATTTTGCCTGATCGCCTTGCTGTCATCTTGTCTAGGCCTCAAAAGGATTTAAAATACTACGCAACGCCTCTGAAGCCTAGTTCGCAGCCAGGGAAAGTCGGGGAGGTCGAGCGTGTCTACGATAATATGCTTGCTGGCTTCACCCGTAACATCTACAGTTCTGGCTTAGATTCACTTCTTCCACAAAAAATTTTTTATGACTGGTTAATCCGACCAATTGAAGCAGAACTGGAAAAGGATGACATTAAAACTTTGGTGTTTGTACTAGATGGAGTTTTGCGTGCAGTACCCATGTCGGCACTCTATGATAGTCAGAAGCACAAGTATCTGATTGAAAAATATAACCTTGCTTTGAGTCCAGGGTTGCAGCTATTGTATTCACCTTCGCTTTCCCCAAACAAACTGCAAACTTTAGTAGGAGGTTTGGCTGAGGCTAGGCAAGGGTTTTCCAAACTGCCGGGAGTGGAACAGGAAGTTCAGGAGATTACAAAAATAGTTCCCACAGAAGTTCTTTTAAACCAAGAATTTACCCGGAGTCGCTTGAAAGTTCAAATCAACAATGTACCCTTCCCCATTGTTCACTTAGCAACCCACGGTCAGTTTTCTTCCCAGGCTGAGAATACCTTTTTGTTGACTTGGGACGGTCGGATTAATGTTAAAGAATTAGACCAATTATTGCAAGCACGCGATCGCCCTGGTCGAAGTCCTTTAGAATTATTAATTTTGAGTGCTTGCCAAACCGCCGCAGGTGATAATCGAGCGATTCTGGGACTAGCAGGGGTGGCGGTGCGTTCAGGGGCACGTAGTACATTAGCAACGCTTTGGTCAGTAGAAGATGAATCTACAGTTGAGCTGATGAACAAGTTCTATTCAGAATTGAACCAACCTGGGGTAACTAAAGCTGAGGCACTTCGTCAAGCTCAGTTGTCCCTGTTGCGAGCGCCAAATTATAGTCGTCCTTACTACTGGGCACCATTTGTTTTAGTAGGTAATTGGTTGTAGTCAGCAAGTAATATACTGTATTTTCGGAATTGAGCATTAATTATGAGTATCACTTTAATTAGAGCTTAGACTTTACTAAAGGATAACCTATGTTAAATAGTCAACAGTTGATTGGTCTAATTACGATAGGGTTGTTTCTTATAGGGACGCAACCAATAATTGCCCAATCAACTGCAAATACTCCAACGCCGACTAATCGCTCAAAACCCCAACGGATAATATTTAAACCACCACCAAATCAAGATAAGCCAAAATCTACATCATCGGGTGGATCGCGTAGTAATTTGCAATGTTCTCAAGATGCAACATTAAACACTACCTCAGCCAATAAAACCCCTTTGATGCTTCTTGCTCCTACTGACAACAACTATGGGTTGACTATAGCAGAGCATCCGACATTTTTAGTGTATCTACCGCAAACATCTGCCAAGAAAGTAGTCTTAAGCTTGATGACAGAAGACAATCAGCTTCATTCTCAAAGCTTTATTCCTATTAAAGGTGAACCTGGTATTATTAGCATCAAGTTAGCAGATAGCTTCCCCCCTCTGGAAGTAGGCAAAAATTATCAGTGGTCTTTAGTATTGATATGTGGGGAAAAACCCAACCCTAACGATCCAGTAATCACCTCGTGGGTACGCCGTGTGGTTTTACCTCAACTCCAGAGTCACCCGAAGACAACTTTGGAGCAGGCAGATGCTTACAGTAAACAAGGAATTTGGTACGATGCTGTTATTAATCTAGCTCAAATCAGAAATGCTCAACCTAATGATCAAGTCATAGCAGATATCTGGACTAACTTTCTTAAGTCGGTAGGGCTAGAAGCGATCGCTACTCAACCACTTCGATTGTAGAAGTTGTTAACTGTTTTTCTTGTAACTGCTGCTCGATAAAAGCCTGATTCTCCCGGCTTTCTGACTGCTTGAGGTATTCAACGGCAATTGCTCCAGCAAGGGGATGGTCTTGGCACATTTCTAAAAGCAGTGCCAAAGTATGATGGAATTGGAGTCTTTCAAGTTGCTTGTGAGTAACCAACTCTAAGGCGACTGCTGATCCCAAAAACACTAACAGCGAGGGAATGATGGGTAACCACCAGCCTAAGCAAAAGGCTAAAAAGCCAATCCCCAAAAGTCCAGCACCAGCAAAGATTATACTAACAGCGATCGCGATTGAAGACCTCAACTGTCGGCTAACTAATGCTCCTAATCCCGCCCAAACTAAAATCCACAGCCCTTCTATAGGTTCTTGCCAAACACGAAGCAAAGGTCTGCCATCAACAACAGCACTTATTATTTGACTAATAATGTTGGCATGAACACTCACCCCACTCATCGGCTGTGAAGAACTAAATAGACCACTGTTATAGGGCGTATAAAATACATCTTTAATGCTTGCAGCAGTAGTGCCAATCAAAACTAGGCGATCGCGTAAACTATCAGGAGGAATGGTCTTTTCCAAGATATCCCTTAAAGGGAAAGTAGCAAAATTTTCCTGATTTCCTCTAAAGTTCAGCAAAATCTGATAACCTCCAGAATCTGCATGGACGTAGCCTCCATCATTACCCACAAACCGCTCAAGAACAGCTTTACCCAAACGCCACCTTTGACGTTGGGGGTCGTTATCAACCAATTCTGGGGTTATCTTTTCATTCTCTAAATAGTGCAGCGCCAGTTTCATTGCCAAACTGTAGCGTGTTTCATTTTGCGAGAGTACTAATAATAATGCACGACGCACCTTACCATCTGCATCCACCACCTGATCGGCAAAGCCCACTCTTTCTGGGTCAAGAGCGGGAGGAGGGGCAATGGTATCAATCTTACTTCCCCCAACATTCTCAATTCCATATAAGTTAGGAGTTGATTGGAAGATGTTAACCAAGTCCTGATACCCAGGTTCTACAGGCAAATCTCGAACAATATCTAAACCAATTGCTCTAGGTTTTTGGGCTTTAATATTAACAATTGCCTTAGCTAAAACTCGATCGGGGATAGGCCACTTTCCTACCTTTTGTATATCTTCTTCATCAATAGTGACAATCGCTATCCGTTTCTCTGGTGACTCTTGCAACAGTCGCCAGCGAAAAAATTGGTCAAGTAGACTCCACTCGCCACCCTGCAACAGCCCACCAAAGCGCAGCAGTAGAATAGGTGCAGTCACACATATAGCAATCCGTGGTATCCAAAATAAGCCAATTCGCCGTTGCAAAACTTCTGGCTTGGCTTTTTGTCTAGCTTGTGCCAAAAGTTTATTAGCTTGTGCTAGTGCTTGCAGTGAAATTTGGGCTTGGCGTTTGGCTAAGTCCTGACTGGCAGCTAAAAATTGATAATCTAAATCGCCAAGGCTTTTACCTAATGCCCAAGCTAAGGTATCCTGTAAAGCTTGTCCTCGCAATAAGTAGGATTCATCTTCGCAAGATGATGCTGACCAGCCTGCGATCGCTTCTGCATAGGGTCGCAACTCTGCTAATTTACGCTCAACCCAACTGTGGTTGAATACAGCTTCGTAAATGCGATTATATACCTTGAGCTTGCCTTGTTGCTCAACTACTAACCCTGACAGCCGTAATTCGATTTGTTCAGGAGTTCCATCAGCAGAAATCTCTCCTTGACGTAAAATTTGCTGGTATAACTCTAATAATCTACCTGTACGTTTTTCATTTCTGTACAAAATGCGATCCCGAATCGTCCTCAAATGCTCAGGTTCATCTTGAGATTCCCAATTCTCAACAATGTGCAACCTTACTACTTGCTCAACCGATGAAAATTTTTGAGCCGTTGACTCCAAAACTATAAACTGACACAGCTTTTGCGTGAGAAACGGTTGCCCACCTGTCCATTCTAGTATCTGCATGAGAACCCCTTCGGGGTTACTTACTCTCTGGTTCAAACCATCTATTAATGGTTGTACTTCATCAGGCTGGAATCCTTGCAGTTCAATGGCCTTGCCAATATTGAATGGTGTCTGGGTCTTATTTTGAATCAGTTCGTTAGGATTTGCAACCCCTAATAGTGCAAAAGTCAAACGCCTATATTCATAATTAACTTCTCGTTGCTGAAAGAAGAATCTAATTAAAGCAAAAAAATCATCTAGTGAGAAATTCTGACTTAAGACGCGATCGATTTCATCGATAAAAATAACTATATTTTGCTTAGTCTCTACTAACAGTACTTCTTCAATAAATTGGCTCAAACACTGCACTGGTGAAAGCAAATCTCGCCTCTCACGCCACCAACTCCGCCATTGAATTTTTGAGTGCAGTTGGCAACTACTCACCAAAGATTGGACAATCCCAGCATACCACTTTTCTGGAGTTACATCTTGTGTTCCCATTCCTGTCAAATCAATAAACGCACAGATGATTCCTTCTGCTTGTAGCCTTTGCATCATCTGCACTCGCAAGCTAGACTTGCCCATCTGCCGCGAGTTCAGCACGTAACAAAACTGACCCCACTTTAAGGCTTCATAAAATTCTGTATCAGCATATCGTTTCACATAGCTAGGAGCGCTACTCTCAAGGCTCCCTCCAATTTGATATTCAAAGTTTGACTTAGCTGCTGTCATCAAAGCTGTCCTTTACATTTTTCAATATATTTAGTTTTAAGCAAGGATTCAGGTCAGATCAAAATTGCTCAAACTATTGTTTTATAGGCGTTTGTACAAAAAAGATAGAAAATCCTCTTCTCAATAAAGTTTCAAAAAGTGTTTTAACTTCATAGCTTATTGCAAATAAGGTTTTGACTAAACTAGAAAGCTAATCTTGAAACCCTCTTTGTGGCTAGGTTTGAAACACCTGAATCCTTAAGTTCATAATACAGGCATATAAATAATTTATTATCTAGCATTCCTAGAGAAAAATAGTATAATTTTTCTTTCCTCAACTGACTTTACCTGACTTTTCCCTATTTTCGATTTTTTAGTATTACTAATTAATTGACAAACATCTGACTTTTTCTTATTGTATTATTCACAATTTAGCATAAATATAGTGGGTATGAGTTGAATAAGCTTACAAATACCAGTAACTACTAATT
Source organism: Nostoc flagelliforme FACHB-838 (assembly GCF_014698065.1). Classification (GTDB taxonomy): domain Bacteria; phylum Cyanobacteriota; class Cyanobacteriia; order Cyanobacteriales; family Nostocaceae; genus Nostoc; species Nostoc flagelliforme_B. The sequence goes on along the minus strand of NZ_JACJSI010000071.1, from coordinate 18,545 downwards.
AAAGGAGCCTAATATATTTTTTCTAATCTTGAAAAAATTTCTATTATATCTTTTTAGAATATATAATTAATATTATATCGTCTAAATTTATGTCTTTTAAAAGCAATTTTTTCATAAAAATCAATAAAAATATAACAATGAACTAAAAATCCAACTAATAGGTAAGATAAACGAAAAATGGTCAACAAAAAATATCAACACTTAAACAGTCTTTAAACATGAAATAGGTGATTATAAATCATGACTATAAAAACGAAATCCGCCTTTGCAGACTTATGGAAAATCAAGAACCTATCCCACTAATAATATTTGTGCTACAAAGCTTAAGTTTATTGAGAACTGAAAACGAAAAATTAAGGTTTTCAAGCACATTTTACGAAACGAAGTAGGGTTTTTTGGAATAGTGGGATAGGTTCAAGCGTCTGAAACCCATTTAGGTAGATTTTGTCTCTGTAGCTGCGGCCTCCAGTGCCCCAATGCAGAGTATCTTACTTAGTGCAGTGATCGTAACTTTTTGAAGGGAGCATTGTTATCATCATGTACGGAACAAAAAAGTTAGCTATTAAAAAGTTTAGTTTTTTGCCACAATTGACTAATTTTGGCAAATATCCACGCCAAGTTGCTGATGTCAACGGTGATAGTCGAGCTGATATTGTTGGTTTTGCAGATAATGCTGTTTATGTATCTTTGGGTCAAAGTAATGGAACTTTTAGTGAAGCTTTTATAGCCAGAAACGATAATTTTACTGTCAAGAAAGGGAAATGGACTTGCTTTAACAAATATCCGCGTCAACTTGCTGATGTCAACGGTGACGATCGCGCAGATATTATTGGTTTTGCAAATAATGCTGTTTATGTATCTTTAGGTCAAAGTAATGGAACTTTTGGCGAAGCTTTTGTAGCGAAAAATGATGATTTTACCGTCAATAAAGGGGGATGGACTAGCTTTGACAAATATCCGCGTCAACTCGCTGATATCAACGGTGATGGTCGCGCAGATATTATTGGTTTGGCAAATAATGCTGTTTATGTATCTTTAGGTCAAAGTAATGGAACTTTTGGCGAAGCTTTTGTAGCGAAAAATGATGATTTTACCGTCAATAAAGGGGGATGGACTAGCTTTGACAAATATCCGCGTCAACTCGCTGATATCAACGGTGATGGTCGCGCAGATATTATTGGTTTGGCAAATAATGCTGTTTATGTATCTTTAGGTCAAAGTAATGGAACTTTTGGCGAAGCTTTTGTAGCGAAAAATGATGATTTTACCGTCAATAAAGGGGGATGGACTAGCTTTGACAAATATCCGCGTCAACTCGCTGATGTCAACGGTGATGGTCGCGCAGATATTGTTGGCTTTGGATATGATAATGTCTTTGTCTCTCTGGGTCAAAGTAATGGAACTTTTAGCGAAACTTTTGTAGTTTCAAAGTGCTACCTCGGGAAATGATTCACTTTTGTATAGAGATATCCACGATCAGGTGGGTACAAATGGATATCAATATTACTGGGATGATAGCGCTAAAGTTCCCTATATTTATAATTCTCAAAAACAAGAGTTTAGTACTTATGAAGATACACAATCAGTCCTGGAAAAAGTTAATTATGTTGAACAACAAGGTCTAGGCGGAATGTTTTTCTGGCAACTTATTGGTGACTTGCCAATTACTGATCCTGATTCATTAGTTAATATTGCTGCTGCTAATTTGTTGTAGAACTTAACTTGAGTGTAATATAACTAGGATTTACGCAAGAACTCTCTGAAACTCTTATTACTTCGTGTCCTTTGCGCCCTTCGCGGTTAGTTATACTAAGAAATAAAAACTATAAAATGGTAACAAAAACAGCTATCTCTTTAGCATTCATGAACTCAAAATCAGCCTTTACCTGGGAAAAAGCTAAACAGGTTGCCGAGCAAATTGTCTTCAATAATCTTGGAGAACACCTTAAAGATATTGAAATAGACGTGCTTCAAGGCTCGTGGCCGGGTCTGACTTATGAAAAGATGGCAGAGCAGTACCATCTCTCTGTAAACTATCTCAGAGGAGATGTAGGTCCTCATCTGTGGCGAAAGCTTTCAGAGGCGTTAGGGGAAGAAGTAACAAAGACTAATTTTAAAGGAGCACTGGAGAGAGCTTGGGAAAGGCAATTACCTCCACATATTCATAGCAATGTCAAGCAGCCAAAATCCCCGTTAGCAGAGCTACCGTTTCCAGACGGTTCAGTTCCTCTGGGTTCTCTTTTTTATGTGGAGCGAGATGGTCTAGAATCTGTTTGTTACGAGACAGTTGTCAAACCCGCTTCCTTAATTCGGATTAAAGCACCGAAGCTGATGGGCAAAACTTCATTGCTTACCAGGATTCTCGCTTATGCTGAATCCCAGAATTATCAAACGGTATATTTGGATTTAAGTAGTGTAGAGCGAGCAATTTTAACGGATTTAGACAAGTTCGTGCGTTGGTTGTGTTTAATGGTTGGTCGGAAGTTAAAGTTAGAAAATCGATTAAAAGATTATTGGGATACAGAAATTTTAGGGAGCAATGATAACTGCACAGTGTACTTTGAGGAATATTTATTGCCAGAAATAGATTGTCCTTTGGTATTAGGATTAGATGAAGTGGATCGGATTTTTCCTTATAACCAAGTGATTGAAGACTTTTTCGGGATGCTGCGAAGCTGGCATGAGAAAGGGAAAATTTCTGAGCAATGGAAACAACTAAGGCTGGTAATGGCACATTCTACCGAAGTTTATATTCCCTTAGACATGAACCAATCTCCCTTTAATGCGGGGCTACCAGTGCCGTTGCTGGAATTTGACCACAAGCAGGTGATAGATTTGGCTCACGTTCATGGACTGAATTGGAATGATACTCAAGTAAAGGAACTAATGAATATAGTGGGAGGACATCCTTATCTGCTACGGTTAGCAATGTACGAAGTTTACACTGCAAAGGCAACGCTAAAGCAGCTATTACAAGATGCTTCCACAGAAGCAGGAATTTACAGCAACCATCTGCGATCATACTTAGAAATGCTGCACTCAGAAGAAACTCAAGGTTTAAAAGAAGCGTTGAAAAAGGTGGTCACTTCACTTGAACCAGTGGAATTAAATTCAATGCAGATTTATAAGTTGCACAGTATGGGATTAGTGCAGCAACAGGACAATCAGGTAATGCCTAGATGCAATTTGTACCGTGAGTATTTCCACAGAGTGTTGTAAGTAGCTATCCGTCACGTAGAAATAAATTGGACTCTCCAAGACTAGCTATAAAAGTTCTTTCTGCTCAATTGTTAGTTCTTGATTTCTTGGTTTCTTAATTGGGGTTGTAATTAAATCTTCTCCAATATATGCCTTATCTCCTTTAATTTTTTGTTTGGCATCAAACTCTGAGCGATATTCTCTAAACATTGTTATATCGCTTTTTGGTCCAGGTTCACCTGCCACAACATCAACGATATCACTAGCATCAGGTAAAATAATCATTTGAGTTTTAAATGTATGATTACTCTTCTTACCTGAAAAATATTTCTTTTGTTCATTATTGTCTCCAGGTCTTTCTCTGACTTGTTCATAGCTATCTACTATTAATTCATATTCTGTGAGTATTTGTTTTACTACTTCATAGTCAGAAGCGTTTTTTTTTACTTGTTCAAGCAAACTGGATGGTAGTAATTCTCGTAAGTTAGGCAACCAATAGTTAAATATATCATTGGCGGTAGACTCGCTTACTTCAAACTGAATACCTAGAAGTTGGAAGGTTGTTAGATGCCGGAGATACACCAAAGTTAAAATGATTTGTTCGGGAATAGATAATTTTGGTTTACGACCTCCTCCACCAGCAATAATTCTAACTTTCTTAGATTCTAATGAAGCTTTTTTTTCATGATATAGACGTTCCGCGTTTAAGATTAATTGTTGTAACTGTTCATATTCCAGTCCTATTAATGTTTGTGTTTGTTTAGGATTCTCTTCAATGTAATTCAGTATATTGCTCATACTCCTGTGCCAAAATCACTCTTTAATGTTCTTTTATCATAGAATGATACTATTTTGGAGATGTCTATTAATTTATCATTCAAACTTTGGGAGAGCCATAAATTGGAAGTAACGCGTTTTGTGATGTCGGAAAAAAACAAGTGATCGCTAAATCACTTGTTTACGTATAAAAAAAAATAATACAAATAACTCAAAATTAATACTTAAATAGCTTACCGAGACTCGTATGTGGGGCGTTACATAATAGAGGGATAAATTGAGGTAATCTACTGTGCAATATCCATACTGTGGGTGGGAGCATCCCAATTTGGCAAAAATAAAAGAATCCAGATTATTCGCGAGATTGCATCGCGAATAATAAGGGGGACTCAATCTTGTGGATCTTCCTCTTCTTGCTCAGAACCAGAACTAATATCTAGTAGACAATCATCAAGGGTATCAATTATTTTCTGTATTTCATCCCAAACAGAACGTCTGAAAACAGACATAACAGCATCAATATGTTCAGGAGTACCAGCTTTGCCTAAATGCTTGTATTTACTCAGTTTTGAAGATGTCGCTTGAGGTAAGCAAGGAGTAGAAGCTTGTAATTTGTAGTACCAATACTTCTTCAGATTTTGGCGGGCTTGGTAACGCGCTACCCAAGCACCAGATGGAGCAAGATTACTCTGCTTTAATAAAAGTGATTGTTGTTTTTCTAAAGCTGTAATCGCCTTTTTAATCCGCTCAAATCGAGCTAATTTATCAAGTTCTGTATCGTTGGCTCTTGGTCTGGGCATACAAAACCACACAAACATATTCGCGATGATAACTCGCGAATAACAATCTTGTTCCTTTTTGTGGGATTTATTTGACATTACAGGTAGTGGGAGCTAGTTTGCCATTTAAGTAAGCACAACGCAAAGAGAGCATATATGGTATGAAATCATACTTCCACTGCGCCCCAACTATTTGTAGTCGCTTATCGATCTGCTTAACGGCTGACTCTACTGCTCCAGAACCAATCGAGCTTAATTGCTCGGCTTGGAAGTACATATAATTCACCAAACGATGTCTATGTTTGCGTAGGTAATTTGTAAATTGGGTAACTCCTACACATTTACTTTTGTTGAGCTTGATAATTGCTTGTTCGACTTGTCCATGCCAAAGTTCAGCCTCAATGTCTACAAGAAATTTTTTAGGAGCCTGTATTTTATACAAATTTTCTTTCAAATGATACCAATCTAGAATTTCTTGCCTAGATTCTGGGCGAGCTATTTGGGCAAATAAATTCCAAATCCCATCATGTCCATCTCCCAAACAGTAAAGAATTTTACCAATGTTTTGGCTGTTGACCCAATCAGTTAAAGAGAGATTATCTGGAAAAAATGCCCCGTAATAAATACCCTGCAATCGTCCCGTTTTATACTCTTTCCAATAAGCGGGCTGACCTTTTTTTTCCGAACGAAGTCGCACCTTTCCACCATCTAAACAGACTTCTGTTAATTTCTGTTTGACGTTCGGGGGAGATAAGTCTACTCTTTTGACTTGGCGATGGTGTGTACTATGACCAACTTCTATCCCTGTTAGAAGCTTAAGATCATTCTCTGCGTCCTGGAATGACTCGTTGGCTGCAAGTAACAAACAGCACTTTTCAAGCAATGGGCTAAATCGGCGATACGGTTCTATTCCCAGACGAGATGCCTGCTCATTTGTGACTTTAATCTTACCAACACAACTCCTTATTGTCCGTGTTTTCCCCTTTGTTGTTGCAGTCTTTTCTCCGACAAAAAAAAGGCGATTTTCGGACTGATATGTTCTAAAACTTGATCGCGTACAGATGTTTCGATGCCCTCAAATGTTTCGATTTTTTCGGGTGGGGTATTTTTATAAAGGATTTTGGCTATCTCTTTGATGTGGACTTCTAAAAGTTGTTTATCTTCTGGGGTCATTGTTTTATCCTTCTTTTAACCATACTTTCTGACTGCCATAATTTTCTCAGCTATGGACAGCATTCGTATAGTCCCCCATAATTCGCGAGTTATCATCGCGAATTATTTTTCCTTTCTTTGGTCTTCTTGCCAAATTGGGATGCTCCCCTGTGGGTCTACAGAAATCACAAAGAATGGAAAGTGTAGAGGTAAGCTGTAGGCACATCTGTACCAACTGCGACGTGTGTTCCGCACCGCTACCGCTAACGCCAATTCATTGATATATATAAATACACCCTTATCATACCAGAAGTAAATTACCATATTTCGGTATTAGTGGGATAGATTCAGATATCCAAAACCTGGATTTATTGTACAGGAAGGCTTATGATACGAGCTTTTTAGCCCAATTGCACGGAGGAAACATGAGCCTCAAGTCAGGAATTTTCATAATGAGATTTGCTGGCTTTAAGTACATTTTCTCGTCGTTTAGGTTCTTAACCTGATTTATTCCTATTTTTTTTAATTTCTTACCTATCAATCCTGATTTGTTATCTTCGATTAATTTAATACCTAATTTTATATAAAATATTTTCCTGACTTTTTCCAATTGTATTCTAGTTTTATTTCGATAATCATAGTAAATGTAAATAGTTATTCGGAGAAAATTGCTGACAATTGAGCAACCATTGTTCTTTTTTTAATTCTGCATTGAGTGAGTTTAAATACTTTTTAATTCAGTCCAAATGCATCTAAATTACTCTTACTATTAACCAAATTTAATAAATAACGAAAAAATCGGTATTTATTGTTTGGTTTAGTTTGAGACATTCAAAGTGATTACCTAAAATTGTGTAAATAAATGGTACTAATTATCTGTTAAGTCGCACAATTTTAGACGTTGTTTCTGATTTAGGATTGCCATAGCAAATTCTAACAAAAGGAAAATCTATGAATGTTGAAGAAGTTCTCAACTTTACTGATGCCTTAATATTCGCAAAGAAGGGTAGACATCTAAGTGACGTTCAACAGGTAATAATTCAGGCAGCCTGGTCTGGGACACGTCAGTGTTATGACCAGATAGCACAAACAAACGGTTATTCCCCTAATTACCTTAAGCAAGATGCTGGCCCTAAATTATGGCAACTACTTTCAGATATCTTTGGCGAAAAGATTAAAAAAAGCAATTTTCGCACCGCAGTTGAGCGGCAAGCGGGTTTAGTGTCTCATGAAAGCGGAGTCATTCATCAAGACCAAATCTATCTGACCGACCGATGCCAAGATTGGGGCGAGGCACCTGATGTTTCAATTTTCTATGGTCGCAGCAATGAACTGGTTCAGCTAGAACAATGGATTGTTACTGAGCGCTGCCGCATAGTAGGGCTTGTAGGCATGGGGGGAATTGGCAAAACCCATCTGTCTGTAAAATTAGCTGAACAAATTCAAGAGCAATTTGATTATGTCATTTGGCGATCGCTACGTAATGCCCCATCCCTAAACCAGATTCTAGAATATTTACTCCAATTTATTGCCAACATTCAGGAAACAGATTTACCAGCAACCGTAGATGAAAAAATTTCACTCCTGATTAATTATTTACGAAACCATCGATGTTTATTAATACTGGATGATGTTGAGACGATTTTGTGCAGTGGTGACTGTACGGGCTTTTACAAACAAGATTATGAAGATTATGGCGACTTCTTCAGACGCTTGGGAGAATGCCGCCACAACAGCTGCTTGGTAGTCATCAGCCGGGAAAAACCTAAAGAAATTTTTGTAATGCAAGGGGAAACCATGCCAGTTCGCTGCTTTAATTTACGCGGTTTAAATGTATCAGCTGGATTGCAGATACTTCAACTTAAGGGTTGTTGCTGCAACTTGGATGCTGAATGTACAGTCCTAGTTAAAAAATATTCAAGTAATCCACTGGCATTAAAGATGGTGGCAGAAGTAATTCAACAATTATTTGAGGGCAACATAGGGGAATTTATTAAATATAATACCTTAGTTATTGATGAAATTCGCGCTCTCCTACAGCAGCACCTAAATCGATTATCAGAGTTAGGAAACACCATTTTGTACTGGTTGGCAATTAATCGAGAACCAGTTTCTATTGGGGAATTGCAATCAGATATTTATCCGGTCTTATCTCAAGAAATCTTAATAAAAATTTTGAATTCTCTGGTTCAGCGTTCATTGATCGAAACGAGGGAAAACCATTTTTATTTGCAGTCATTGCTGATGGAATATATGAGTAGCTTGTTGATTGAGCGGATTTGTGAAGAAGTTGAGACTGGGAAACTAGTTTTGCTCAAGAGCCATGCTTTGCTCAAGGCTGAGGCTAAAGATTATATTAGAAACACTCAAATTAATTTCATCATTCAACCTATTTTACATAGACTGCTAGCTGTTTTTAAAAATAAAATTAATCTGGAAATTCGGCTTGAGGAAATTCTGTCAAAACTGCAAGTATACTCTTCGCAAGAATCCGGCTATGCTGCCGGAAATATCCTGAATCTCCTTTGTGAACTTCAGACAAATTTAAATGGCTATGATTTTTCTGATTTAAATGTTCAGCAAGCGTATTTACAGAATATAAATTTACACGATGTCAACTTGACTGGTGCTGTGATCGCTAAGTCAGTTTTTGCTTATTCTACTACGAACTCATGAACAAACCACGATTTAAACCTCATTTTCACGTTGAAATTGTTCCACCTGAGACTGTTTACTTATTAAGTGAACAGTCTTATATTGCCCTAAAGGGAAGTCTTTACTGTCAACTAGCTTCTATGCTGGATGGTAATCATAGTGTCGAAGAAATAATCAGTAAGTTAAATAATAAAATTCCTTTTACTAGCATTTACTACGCTCTCAACCAGCTTAAAAGCAAAGATTACATTACAGAAGCTGTCGATTCTATTTCCCCAGAAGTTGCAGCATTCTGGAGTCTACTCAACATAGACCCCCAAGTGTCCTTCAACGGCTTGCAGGAAACTTTTGTATCTGTAATTTCCTTTGGCAATGTACCAACTGAGCCTTTGATTGTTGCTTTGGAATCTCTAGGTATTCAAGTACGTTCTTCGCGATCGCATCAAGGTTTAAAATCCCTAGCAGTTGTGTTAACCAATGATTACCTACAGTCAGATTTGCGTGATTTCAATCAAGCAGCCATTGATGCCAACCAACCGTGGGTACTGGTCAAGCCTGTTGGGGTTGAACTATGGATAGGCCCGATTTTTTACCCAGGCAGAACAGGTTGTTGGCAATGTTTAGCCCAACGTCTTTATGGTAATCGGGAAGTTGAAACCGCAATCCGACAACAACTCGGCTCTCTTGAGAGTATTCCCACCTCCCGTGCCATTTTGCCCTCCACACTCCAAATTGGGCTAAACCTTGCAGCGACAGAAATTCTCAAGTGGATTGTTCTTGAAGACATACAAAAAAACTCAATCCCTACTTTGGAAGGCAAAGTTATTACTTTTAACTCAGCCAAGCTGGAACTACAAACCCATATCCTTACCAAACGTCCTCAATGCGCTGTTTGTGGAGATATTTATCGACAAGATAAACCCAAACCGATTATTCTTACAAGTCGTAAAAAGCAGTTTACTACTGATGGTGGTCATCGAATTTTCTCCCCAGAGCAAACTCTCAAGCATTACGAGCATCACATTAGCCCAATTACAGGTGTCGTCAGTGCTTTGGTACGTACTTCTGAGTCTAATAGTAACTTGCTTCATAGCTATTTAGCTGTCCACAACTTTGGTACTGCAACCGATCTACAAAGCTTGCGTCATTTACTACACAATAAAGCAGCCGGAAAGGGAAAGACCGATCAACAAGCTAGAGCTAGTGGCTTTTGTGAGGCGATCGAACGCTATTGTGGAGTTTATCAAGGTGACGAAATCCGGGTCAAAAGTACTTATGCTCAGTTGGTATCCGCGATTCATTCTTCTGTATGTCTGCAATTTAGTCCAATCCAGTACCAAAACCGTGCAGTCTTGAATCAGAAATTTGGGGTAGATTTTATCCCAGAACCCTTTGACGAAACTAAGGAAATTGAGTGGACTCCAGTCTGGTCTTTAACGCAACAAACCTTTAGATATTTGCCCACAGCTTTATGCTACTACAATTATCCTCTACCCCCAGATCATTTGTTTGGTTTTGCCAACTCTAACGGCAACGCTGCTGGCAATACCTTGGAAGAAGCCATTCTTCAAGGCTTTATGGAATTGGTCGAGCGGGATAGTGTCAGTATTTGGTGGTACAATCGCCTGAATCGTCCTGCTGTAGACCTAGCTAGTTTTCAAGACCCCTATCTGCTAGAATTGCAAGCTTATTACAAAAGCCTAAAACGGGAATTTTGGGTACTTGACTTGACATCTGATTTGGAAATTCCTGTCTTTGCAGCAGTTTCTCGTTGCACAGATGAAGCTGAGAAAATTGTCGCAGGCTACGGATGTCATTTTGATGCCAAAATAGCGTTATTGCGGGCTGTGACGGAAATGAACCAATTCTTGACAAGAGTTGAGACACAATACCCAAGAAAGACTGAAGGGGAACTCCACGAATGGCTAACATTTGCGGCGATCGCAAATCAACCTTACCTAACACCAAATCACCTTGCGCCAAAAGTTTACACAGATTATCCGCAACATTACAGTGACGATCTTCAAGAAGATGTACTCAGATGTGTAGCAATAGCCAAGCAGCATAATTTAGAAACTTTGGTGCTGGATCAAACTCGTCCAGACATTGGACTGAATGTGGTGAAGGTAATTGTACCAGAATTAAGACATTTTTTGCCTCGGTTTGGTTCTGGAAGACTTTACGACGTACCAGTAAAAATGGGCTGGCTGCCAGCACCTTTATTAGAGGAACAAATGAATAAAATCTCAATGCCTTTTTGATAGATATGTCCGAAGCTTTTACCCTCTCCTTCAGAAAGGACATTTCTCTAGTCGAATTACCGCAAAATAAGGAAATTATTCTCCAAAGCAGTACGCGCAAATTGACATTTTCTCAACCTGCCTCTGGCTTGCGAGTAGCTTTGAAAACTCTCTACGATACTGGAGGCACTGCGGTTGAACTCAAACAACTGGTGCAGCAAGCTGATGGAATTTATGGAATGCTCGAGTTCCATTCCTATTTGCAAAAATTCATCAGTTTAGGCTGGATTTGTCATTCAGTCTTACCTTTTGCTACTGCTATTCTTCAATGCGAGTACGAGTTTTCTGCTCCAGTTGTAAATTGGCAAGAACATTTCACCTTGTCTCGCTTTGCCTATCTCCACCAAGTAGAAGAGCAAATGGTATTAGAATCACCCTTGTCCAAAGCCAAAGTGATTTTATCAGATTGGCGTGGTGTAGCAATAATTGCAAAGCTATCTCAATCTCAATCTTGTAGTAATTTAGTATTAGAAATTCCTGGCATCACATTTGAGATTGCTCAACAATTTATCAGCTTACTTTTGGCTACCCAAATGTTATCACAAGAAACATACAAAGAGGTTGAAAATACTACTCTTGCTCAATGGGATTTTCATGATTTACTCTTTCATACCCGTAGCCGTCAGGGAAGACATACCAATCCTACCGGGGGTACTTATCGTTTCTTAGGAAAAATAGAGCCACAGCCAGTTGTAAAACCCCCAATGTCAAAAACTGTGGTTCAACTGTATCAACCCAATCTTGAACGCCTCAAAACTACTGATATTCCCTTGACAGATGTTTTGGAGTCAAGACATTCAATCAGAAATTATCACTCTTGTCCTATTACTGCACAACAGTTAGGAGAGTTTCTTTATCGCACTGCCAGAGTCAAAAACCTCAATGGAGAATACAGCAGCCGTCCTTATCCATCTGGGGGTGGATTGTACGAATTGGAACTTTATCTTGTTATTAATACATGTTATGGGATTAGTTCAGGACTGTATTATTACAATCCCCTAGCACATCAACTAGAACAGCTTTGTGAGAGAACCAAAGATGTAGAAGCACTGCTCAAGGATGCTTGGGGAGCTAGTGGGCAGCAGGATATACCACAGGTTTTGATTGTTTTCACTGCCCGATTTCAACGGTTGTCATGGAAGTATGAAGCGATCGCCTATTCACTGATCCTCAAACATGTCGGTGTTTTGTACCAAACTATGTACCTGGTAGCAACTGCCATGAATCTTGCTCCCTGCGCTCTAGGTTCAGGTAATGCCGATTTATTTGCTAAAGCCGCACTTACTGATTACTACACCGAGTCATCAGTAGGAGAATTTATGTTGGGTAGTAAGTCAATGCAGTAAGTTGACTTCCACAAGATTGAATGGAAAAAATCCCTTTCCTTAACTTATGTTAGGAAAGGGAAGAAAGTATTGTTTGGCTAAATTTAGCAAACTTTAAGGTGTATCCTTTTCATTTAACTATTTTGTTCAGCGATGTGAGTTGCTACTTTGGTTGCTCCTCCGACTACAGGACCAATAAGTGTTCCAATCACAGCAGGAGTACAAAATCCACCCGCAACAGCTTCTAGTTCCTCCTCATTCAGTTCTCCTGCATTTTGTCTTTGTTGAAATTCGCTCTGGCGGTTCTGAATTTCTGCCTGAAGTTCATCGGGAGTAAATTGATAACCGTGTTTGGTAGCCAAATTGGTAGCAGCTTGTAGGTTGTTTCCTGCTTCTAGAGCTTTAGCGAACTCCTGTTGAAGTTGTGATTGTTCAGTGACTTTTTGCAAGAATTGACTAACAGCTTGTGTACTCATAACAGAAATCTCCTTAACGTTGTTACTTTTATTTTATTAGAAAATATGAAAACAAATAGCTCCAGAATTAAGGTTTGTTCAGGATAAAATTTAGTAATTAACTTGGAATTTTTTCATAAAAAGTAAGTCTTTTTAAGGCTTGTTTAATAATTTAATAATGAGGTTTTTAAACCAATTCGCAATTACGTTTTGTGACAGGGATTTAAACCCCGACACAAAACACGCTGCTTATTATTTGCAGAGAACTTTAACCCAAAGGCGGTTAAACAAATAACATATTAAGTACAATGCTATAATTAAACTAAATCCTATTTGTATAACCCCTGTAAAGGCCCTAAAAACGCCGATAATTCGTAGAGTGTGCGTAAGTCACAATAATCTAAAATCTAATAATGGTATAGGTTGAGTACCACAATATTGAATGTAGAAAATCCCTTTATTAACGCAAGTTCAAGAAAGGGAATAAAGTATTGTCTGGCTCAATTGACCAAAGTTTAAGGTCTATCCTTTTTACTTGTCAATGAGCTTAGTTACTAGATTGGCTCCTGCACCAACTATTCCTATAACAGGAGTACATAATCCGCCTGCAACAGCTTCTAGTTCCTCCTCATTCAGTTCTCCTGCATTTTGTCTTTGTTGAAATTCGCTCTGGCGGTTCTGAATTTCTGCCTGAAGTTCATCGGGAGTAAATTGATAACCGTGTTTGGCAGCCAAATTGGTAGCAGCTTGTAGGTTGTTTCCTGCTTCTAGGGCTTTAGCGAACTCCTGTTGAAGTTGTGGTTCTTCAGTGACTTTTTGCAAGAATTGATTAACAGCTTGTGTACTCATAACAGAAATCTCCTTAACTTTGACATTTTTAATCTATTAAAAAATATTCAATAAGTCAATTCATAAAACTTAGATTAGTTCAGGAGTATTTTTAATACTTAATTTGGTAAATTATTCATAAAAATTGAGTTTTGCCCAGTAAATACTCAAAAAACTAATAATTAGGCAAATAAACACAATACATTAATTACAATACTATAAATAAATAGACTAAATCTTATTTTTGTAATCTTCTTGAAAAACAACATATAATTTAGAGTCCTGCCGAAATTACGTCTCTAGAAAATAGGTGCTTTTCAGGTGTAGGTTTGGTATTAGAAGATGAAAATAGTCAATTTTCCTTTGTAAAGTTGCATTTGTATTTAATAGTATTGTGTAAACAATCGCCTATGTCACCACATAATTACACCTTAGAGCTAACATCACTTGTTGCTAAAGCTAGTACTCTAGCAGAACGTTTAAATAATTCTTCTCTTTCTCAAGTCACTGACAAAGATGAAACACAGATTTCAGAACGCTTAGAGCGATGGTGTCAGGTTGTGGCTCAGGGCAAATTAGCCAAATTCCAGAGGCGTTTAGCGTGCCTCGGATTAGACATTGACACTATTCGCCCTCTGTTGGTTAATGCTTACTCTAATGAGCAGCAACCGCTACCCTCATGGGCAACTACTCTCGAACAGGTAATCCAGACTGCACAGAACCTTGGAGACAAGCATTGGTATCCTTACCGTTACTTGAACCCAGAAAAGCCGGTTCCTTTTGAGCCAATCTATGTTCCCTGCTTGCAAGTAGCAACACAACTACTTTTGGCACAAGTAGGCGATCGCTTAAAATTACTGACAGATAGTGCAATGGCAGCGTTAGAGCGAGAGCTTGTGTTACAACTTAGCGTTTTGTGTTCTTCGACTCTGATGGAGGAATTCTCAACATTTCGCTCATCGGGAAACGCCGTGCGCGACTTCTTATTACTCTGCGTCAAGAGTCCTAACAGCAAGGAAAAGTACTATGCCTTTATTGATAAATTATTTCAAGATGGCTTACTGTCGTTATTTCAGGAATATAGTGTCTTGGGACGACTAGTAGCCACTGCAATTGATTTCTGGGTAGAAGCCACCACCGAATTCCTCAACTCATTAGCAACAGACTGGTCTGATATTGAGCAATGCTTCGGGGGAGACACACCATTAAAGCAAGTTATGGCGGTAAAACCAGGCTTGTCAGATCCCCACAATCGGGGAAGATCTGTGATTGCCCTCACTTTTGACACGGGAATGCAATTAGTTTACAAACCCAAAGATTTTGGCTTAGATGTTGCTTATTATACTTTTCTGGAATGGTGCAACAGCCACACTACCCTTTTACCCTTCAAAGTTATCCAAGTCCTGAACCGTTCTACCTACGGTTGGGTGGAATATGTGGAATCGCAGCCTTGTGAAGATGAAAGCGCTGTTCGACGCTTTTACCAACGCTCAGGAATGTTGCTGTGCCTAATCCACACCTTAGAAGGGACAGACTGCCACTCTGGAAACTTAATTGCCAATGGAGAACAGCCAGTATTAGTGGATCTAGAAACCCTATTGCATCATCGCAATAAAAGTATGGGTTCGAGCGAGTCTGATGCGACAATGTTGGTAGAAAAGCAGCTAGCGGAATCAGTATTACGTACCTGGATTCTACCCCAGTGGGGCATATTCCAAAATGACCAGTTAACAGTCGATCTTAGTGGCTTGGGAGGAGTTGAGGAGCAAAAGGTGTTGACTACTCGTATACAAAATATCAACACAGATGCGATGAATGTGGGTTATGAAACAGTTGTCCTTAAGGAAGCCAACGTGCCGACAATCAGAGGGATTTCTCTTTCCCCAGACGATTACTTAGAAGATTTGGTAGCGGGATTCGAGCAGATGTACCGCCTGCTGTTTTCCCATCAAGCAGTTCTGTTAGCCCCAACAAGTCCCTTAATGATTCTGGCACATCAGAAAGTCCGGTATGTGTTTCGCTCCACCAGAATTTATCATCGCATTCTGCAAAACTCTTATGCTCCAAGTTTATTGCGATTTGGTATTGACCGCAGTATTGCCCTTGATGTTTTGAGTCGAGCTTTTCTAACGTGGGAACAAAAGCCTGTCTTCTGGTCGATACTGGCAGCTGAATTACAAGCTGTGGAACAATCAGACATCCCCATATTTACTGTTTTATCCTCAAGCGATAGCCTTGAGCTACCCAAAGGTGTAATCATCCCAGAACTATTTGAAGAACCAAGCTTCAAGCGAGTGCTGAGGCGGCTTTCAAGTTTGAATGAAGCCGACTTGGCTCAACAAATAGAAATCATCAGGGGTTCTTTCTACTCACGGTTTGTGAGGGAACCGAATCTGGTTTCTTTTCAGGTAGTTAGCACTCCTGCAAAAGAAGTAATGCCTTTGACAAAAGAACAGTTAGTGCAACAGGCAATTACTATAGCTGTATATCTGCGACAACGTGCGATCTGTGCCGCTGATGGCAGCGTTAGCTGGATAAGCTTGAAATACAGAGCTAACACCCAAGGTTTCCAGCTTCAAAGTCTGGGTGTTAGTTTATACGATGGTAGTTCTGGTGTCGCTCTATTCCTCGCAGCTTTGGCAAAAGTTACAGGTAACTCAGAGTGGCATGAGTTAGCTTTAAGAACTTTACAGCCTCTATGCAAAGTTCTTCAAGATTCAAACCCTGAAAATGCAGCGAGATTGACAAGGCAAGTGGGGATGAGTGGAACTACTGGGCTAGGTTCGATCGCCTACGCCCTCGCACAGATTAGCCAACTTCTGCAAGAACCAGCACTACTGCAAGATGCCCTTAAAGCTGCTGCCCTAATTACTCCAGATTTGATCGCTGCTGACAAATCCTTCGACATTATGGCAGGTGCAGCAGGAACAATTCTTAGTCTTTTAGCACTGCCAGCATCAACTTCCTTGGAAATGGCGATCGCCTGTGGTGAGCATCTGCTTCAGCATCAAACTAGCACTGACAATTGTCCTAAGGCTTGGAAAAACTCAGCAGGCAAACAACTGACTGGTTTTTCTCAAGGCGCAGCAGGAATCGCCTATGCTCTTGTGCGGTTATATGCAGTAACGCAAGATTCC
Organism: Nostoc flagelliforme FACHB-838; assembly: GCF_014698065.1. Lineage (GTDB taxonomy): Bacteria > Cyanobacteriota > Cyanobacteriia > Cyanobacteriales > Nostocaceae > Nostoc > Nostoc flagelliforme_B. The sequence continues at coordinate 1,939 of NZ_JACJSI010000071.1, read as the reverse complement.
CGGTTTCTTGATGCAGCAAATGAAGCGATCGCCTACGAACAGAGTGTTTTCTCTACTGAAGCTCAAAATTGGCCTGACTTGGGATTTGAAGAACCTTGTTTGAGAGTAAGTTGGGCAAATGGTGCTGCTGGAATTGGATTAGGGCGATTGGGAGGATTATCCGTTTTGGATACTGTAGAAATTCGTCAGGAGATTGCTATTGCCTTAGAAACCACTATAAAATTTGCGATCTCAAATGTGGATAATCTCTGCTGGGGTAATTTAGGTCGGATAGAGACTTTGCTGGTAGCCGCCCAAAAGCTAAACCGACCAGACCTTTTAGAGGATGTTCATCAAGCAGTTACCCATATACTCACCCAAGTCCAAGCTCAAGGTACATTTACTCTTTTCCCCGATTTACCACCAAAAGTTTACAACCCTGGGTTTTTTCATGGCGCTACCGGCATTGGTTATCAACTCTTACGAATTGCCTATCCCAGTTTGTTGCCGTCTGTTTTGCGGTTGTCTATGCAAAAAACAGCACAACAACATTAAACACCTTCGCGTAGCGTCTCGAAGAGAAGGCATCAATTCCACAAATCTTGTGTAGCTGACTAAATTGGGAAATGCTCTATGCCAACTTTGAAGTACATCACATCCAGTGTATAAAATTCTTTAAAGGTTTTGTAACCACTGCCATGAAAGGCAATGACTGAATGGCACTAAGAAAAGCGTAAATCCCTGGTATTCCTGGATGAAAGGGTGTCGGGTGTCGGCTGTGGTGAATTAAAAAGATATTGAACTCCTTGACGTACCTGGCATTCAATTATCTTAAACACTACACCCTATACCCTACCCCCAACACCTTGCCCTTACTAGGTTTCACATGAGTCTTCGTGCCATTCGGCAATGACTATTTATCAGTATTTAACAAACAATTAAGCAGAAGGATTAGAGTTAAATCTTACACTTGCGTACTGTAGTTTCCCTTTTTTCTTCTTCTTTGAACTCTATCAATGACAGCATAGGCACTTGTTGAACTCATCCTCAAAAGTTTTCGAGGCAAGTTCATCTTTTTTGAGGCGTTGCCACTCCAATTCAATTGGATTCATCTCAGAACAATATTTGGGTAAAAAGAAGATGTACAAACCCATGTCTTCCCACTTTGACCATAACTGCTGTACCTCTTTGCACCTATGTATTGGGGCGTTATCCTGCACTATGACTCTCATGCATCCAAACTTTTCAGCTTCATCTGCTTCTTGCTCCATAATCTGAATATAATATTTGCGTGAAATGCCTCCAATTACCAGACCGTACACAAAACTAATTAAGGGTTGAAGAAAGCTAATAATACTTAACCTTCGACCCCAACACTGGCTTTGTTCTAAACATTTTTGCTTGCCTCGCAAGTAATAGCTATAGCTTGGTTCACACCAAGCACAAAACTCTGATTTATCCACATACTTTAAATCTATTTCTCCAGCAGCAGCAGATATTTTCAACATTTCTAAGTCTGCCTGTTTGATTTGTTGTAATACTGGGTCTTATTTTGCTTTGTGGATATTAAAAGTTAGTTTCCAAATACACCCTTTTTTTTATTACCTATCTTAACTATAGGGCTCCTATTTGATTTTTGAAAAAGCTCCGTACATCTGAAGAGTGGCAAAATCAAAGGTAGTGTGTCGAATAAACCATTCAAACATCCATGTCAAATGTGAGAATGTTGGAATTAAGGCACAAAAACGCCGTACCCACGTTTTGGCTTGTAACCAAATATCCTCAATAGGATTTTGTTCTGGACAATTGGGTGCAAAACGAACGCAGCGTATTTTCCATTGGTCAATACTCATCAATTAATAATACCCTCAATTTTCCGGTTTCGATTTCGGAACGCTTGCTTGCCAGTAGTGTTTCAATCTCCTTTTTTTTTCTGCCACCGCCTCTGGGTTGGCTTTGG
>NZ_JACJSI010000709.1 GCF_014698065.1 Nostoc flagelliforme FACHB-838 | reverse complement strand
GAATTTATCGACTATTTTAATCAAACAATGGCTAAACCTTTTAAGTGGACATATAAGGGTAAAGTGTTGGCTATCTAATACTTGGCTTATTTCCGCCTTGCAGTACTAGGCTGATCTAACACTGTCCTATATGGAGTAATCATGCCTACTGCTATTCATCTTTAGGCGTTAGATATCCGCGTGTTTTGTTGAGATAGTAATCACGCAGTATATTTTCTATATTCTGAATTAAGTCTTCCCTTAATTTTTCATATTGTTCTGAATCTATATTATTTTCTCTAAATAAAAGACCAAAACCATTATATGAAGAGTCTTTTTGTGCAATTTCTTTAGAGTTTAGTACCATTTCAGCAATATACTCAGCTATTTCATAATCAAAATTTTCAGGTAAAGTAATAGAATTTTCAGGAATATCAAGTATATTCTCGAACTCTTTGTTAAATTCCATATAATTCCCTAAATGTTGCCTTATCTGCCTTATTCTTCCACAACAACTGTAGTTCTTCTTCCGAGTTTTCTCATTATTTTTGTACTTTTATATACACAGATCATCTCTGGGCAGTATGAGCGCAACGGGCGGTTATGCTATCGCTGTAACGCACCTGTTGAGAACAAGAAACGCCTTTATTAGTTCTGAAACTACAATAATTGAAGAAGCAATAAAGGCGTGAAATTGTGATGCAATCAATTTTCTGGAGTGTAGAAGAAGTAGCCCTAAGAGCTAAACAGTTTTACGAAAACGGTATTCGTCAAAATGTCGAGTCTGGTGACAATATCGGCAAGATGATTGTGATTAATGCAGAAACTGGTGAATATGGGATAGATCCAACTGGTGTAGAAACAGCGTTAAAGTTAAAACAGAAAAATCCTAATGCTAGATTGTTTACTATACGGATTGGTTATGATGTTGCTGTAAGTTTTGGTGGTGCAATGGAGCGTACTGCTGAATGATTTCTGGAAAAGTAATCGATGGTAGGGCAATAGTTCCAGTGGTTTTTCGTTTACCTTCGCAGCCAGATTTTAACTTGGATTTTGTCATTGATACTGGATTTAATGACCATCTTACTTTACCATCACAGGCAGTCAGTGCGATGAATCTTCCCTTATATTCTAGTACCGAAGCAAGGTTAGCCGACGGTAGTCAAGCTTTATTATCTATACATTTGGCAACAATTTTATGGGACGGTATAGAAAGATTAATTCCAGTTTTAGCTGCTGGTTATAAACCTTTGCTTGGGACTTCTCTGATGGCCGGATATCATCTAGAAATAGATTTTCAAGACAATGGTTTAGTTTCCTTAAAGAAACTCTAATCGATTAGTTATTGTTTTGCTAGGTTCGGAATTATCAGAATAAGTTCAATTGTCCATGTTCATTAAATGGTAACTGAGTCTGTTTGTAAAACACTTTGCTTTAATTTTTGATGAAGAATGATTAAAAATATAAATAGTTGAATTTGCAAGCATGGAAAAACTAACTGATGAGGAATTACTTTTGATAATGCCCGACTATACTTTTGCAGAATACTGACAAGAAAGAAGTTACGGAAAGATTATGATTCCAGTAGAATATTTGAGGATAAAGGAAAAGGTAAGACAGCTTGCTCGTAAATCCGGCATAACAGCAATTGATAGCTGCTACATAAGTCTAGATTTAGAAGCAGAGCGCCCAGATTGG
>NZ_JACJSI010000708.1 GCF_014698065.1 Nostoc flagelliforme FACHB-838 | reverse complement strand
CTTCTCCTTTCCATATTTGGGAAACGCTAAAGGTGGCGCTACCTGCTGCATTCACACTGATCACTTTACCAGCAAAGACAGCCGTTGCTCCCTTTAAGGCATCTTGTGGTGACGGGAATTGGGAGCATCGGCAAGCATACGCTGGTTTATTCGTCGTTACCAAAATCGTGGTCAACAAAGCAGCCGCCACCAGTAAAATGATTACTAGCTTGAGAATTCGATTTACAAAGTGTTTTCGGTTTCTGCTCATTAATTTCAAATTAGTATGTTAGTAGCATTATGCACATACATCTTAAATATCCAATTTTACGGAATTGAGCGTAATGTTCCTTTTGTGGCGAATGGATAAGGCACTGCACGAGAATTTCAATTGCTGCTAACGGGTGCTTGACTCAAGGGAGGACACCTATACAAAAAACTGCCCTGGGTCATGGTCAGAGCAGCGCTTCATAGGGAGAATTAAATAAGGGACTTTTAAAATCTTGTCCATGTTTTACATATAATTCGTTCGCTATGTAATACTCTTCAGTTCAAGTTTTGTAATTTACGCAAAAAGAGCGAAAAACTTTTAAAGCTATACTATACAGGGATTAGACGCAATCAACCAAGCCCAATGCAACACCCTTAGCTAAATGCGTGTTAACCAATGGTTATCAAAATTTGCTCAAACATGAATGCATCATTACTCCAAGGAGCAATCGTAGGCTGTGGAGGGCGGTTGTGGCAAGGGCACAGAAGAGGCGATCACTTACATTAGGCGCACTTCCATAAAAATATTCTACCGAGTTATTCACATTAATAGAGTATATAAATTTACTATGATCACCTTTTACCAGATTCAGTTTATATATTGGTAAGTATTTATACCTCTGCATAAGTACTACACAAGGGCGATTGTGTGCGATGGCGTACCCGCCCACCTTCTTGTGATCGCTCAAGGCAAGGCTGTCGTGAAGTACCGCAGATTACAATGGCGGCAATCGCCATTGCAACCGTGTTTTGAGGGAGCAGTACAGGCTAAAAATGAGCAAACTATAAATTTTATTTTAAAGATTTGATGAACTTCAGCACAAACACTAGTTTTTTTTGCTATGTGGAGTATTTTCATTGTAGTGCAAAAAGGTATTCACATTTATTCAGTACCTAACATGAGCTAAATCTTAGGATTTAGTTTATTCGCTCAGGAGCATTACAACTATGTCTAAAAAAAATATTTTCAACAAAATTACTACCGCTCTGGCCACTAGTACCGCCCTTTCTCTGGCGTTCATGGTAGATTTACCTAAAGCTAAAGCATTTTCCCTAATTCAGGAAGATTTGTTTTTTGGACGTAATATTGCCGGAGGTCAAGAGGTATCCCAGAGAGAGTTTCAGGCTTTTGTTGATGGTGTAATTACCCCTCGTTTCCCATCGGGTTTAACAATTTTTGATGCCAATGGGCAATTCTTGGACAGTACAGGAAAACTCATCGAAGAACCTGCTAAAGTTGTTACCCTTTTCCGAGAAGATACTCCAACAAACGAAGTTTTTATCAGCGAGATTGTTAGGGCATACCGTAAGCAGTTCAATCAGGAAAGTGTTTTGCAAGTGGCAAACTTTGACGAGCTTGCAGTTAGCTTCGATTCAGGTGAGGATTTATTTAACAACAGTTCAGTTCCAAAGCTCATCCAAACGGATTTATTTTT
>NZ_JACJSI010000707.1 GCF_014698065.1 Nostoc flagelliforme FACHB-838 | reverse complement strand
GCGGGAAACGTGAAGGTATTCCCGTATCTGATTGGGCAATACATTTAAGGATTCGGCAATTTCTGCTACAACTGGAGGACGACCCAGAGATTGAGACAGTTGCTGCTGTACTCTCCTGATTTTGTTTAATTTATCGTTGATATGGATTGGCAGACGGATAGTGCGAGACTTTTCTCCGATCGCCCGTGTAATTGACTGCTTAATCCACCAGTAAACGTAGGTCGATAGTTTATAGCCTCGGTTGGGATCAAACTTTTTGATCCCCTTTTGTAGACCTAATGCTCCTTCTGGGAGCAAATCGAGAAAATCTAAATTGTGATTCTGGTATTTTTTGGCAACAGAAACCACTAACCGTAAGTTAGCAGTCACCATTTTCTCTTTAGCTTTTTGACCTTGTTGAATGATTGCTTGTACTTCAGCTTCGGTTTGCCCAAGCGAAGTGGCTAATTCTCTTGCAGTTGGTTGTCGGTTTAGTTGAAGTGCAAGGCTTGAGCGCTGTTCTTCAATCGCCATCATCTGCTGGACAAGCCGAGCGTTTGTAATTTCTTGCTCAGGAGTTAGCAGAGGGTAGCGTCCGATTTCTTTGAGGTAAGAGCGAACTAAGTCGGTAGTTAGGCTGGGCATACTTTCAATTAATTGTGACGAATACTTTTATTTTTCGTTTGTTAAAATGTTTTATTTCAATAATTAGCTAATAAATCAAATCTTAATCATAGACTTAAACCAATATTCATATTTGTCAAATACATTTATAGATATAATACTTGAAATCTTCAAATAGGTAAATACTAAAATCTGCTGTATTTTGTAACTAAGTTCTAAGGTAATGAAAAATTTGGTTGGATTAAATCAGAGGTACGCTACGCTAAATTTAGAGTGAAGTCCTCTCCTTAAGAGAGGATATGTTCAAATTCGCTTCACATTTGGACAAGGCTCAAAGACGCTTTGCGTAAATCAATTGAAAATTACAAATACTTAGTTGAGGAATAATCATGGATATGCAATCTGTACTTACCCTGGCAATCGTAGCTATCTTTTGGGCATTTGTTACTCTCGTTATATTCGAGTTCATTAGCGGACTATTTGTATCGGCTGCTTACGCTAGTAATGTGGTTTCGGTTAGTAATGGAAATATAGCTACTTCTACAATCCCACCAGTATCAGAAATAATCACGCCACAAACTCTGACTTTTGAAAAATTATCAGATCCTTGGATGTTAGAGGATGAAATTGTTCATCGTACAAGTAATGAAGGGGAAAGGCAAAGAGAAAGAGAAAGTTCCATCCTTTCCCCTTTACTCCTGCCCTTTTACCCGACTTCAGTAAGAAGTCCATTGAGATTACTGCCTCCAGTTAAAGAATTTTCACCACAACCAAAACGTACTACTCGTTCAAATAAAGCTAACAATGCTGCCAACAAGTCACCGAAAAATAAACAGGCTGATGTAAAGTCTTCAGGCAAGCGCAAGCCAGGGAGACCGCGTAAAACTGCTTAATTCGCTTTTTAATTCTCGTCCGATCACCGAAGAATAAATATCTGAACGTTCAAAGGTTTAAATGAGGCAATTACTTGCCTCATTTATTAGTAAGAGAAAGGCTTCGCCATAGCAAAAGTGAAAAAATAATATTGTGAGTGATGCAATGGTACAGCAACTTTTCACTCAAGGTTCTCTATTCGATTTGCAA
>NZ_JACJSI010000706.1 GCF_014698065.1 Nostoc flagelliforme FACHB-838 | reverse complement strand
AATTGAGAAGAGGTGATATTTCACTTCTTTATCCACTTATTTTCAACAATCTGTGATTAAGAGTTTGTCAAACCTGTTGTCGTTCGTGCGCGTTGCAGAAGCCCAAAGTTTTGTTCAAGCATCGAATGTTCTAGGCTTGTCTACTTCAGCTCTGAGCAAAGCAGTTGCGCGCTTAGAAGCGGATTTGGGAGTTAAGCTTTTCCATCGCACTACTCGTAGCATTAGCCTAACGTTTGATGGAGTCAGGTTTTATGAAGGATGCCAGCAATTACTGGGTGAACTAGATGCCCTTGAAGCAGAAATTCAAGGGAATCGTGCTGCTCCCAAAGGGCGATTAACCGTAAGTGTCCCGCCTGCATTTGGGCGCGTTTGCTTAGTGCCAATCCTCAAGGCATTCACCCAAATGTTTCCAGACATGACTCTTGACATTTCTATGGACGATCGCCATGTGGATCTAGCTGAACAAGCAGTTGATGTGGTAATTCGTACAGGGCAATTGAACGACAGCGCCAATCTGATTGCTAGCCAACTCGTCACTTATCCTTTAGTGGTTTGTGGTTCACCTACATATTTTGAACAACACCCTAAACCCCAGCACCCAGAACAACTTCAACAACATAGCTGTTTAAATTTTCGCAATCGAGCAACTGGACGTATTTACCCGTGGTCTTTTACGCAAGCTCGCAAAGTTGAGCGATATGCAGTCAGTGGTTCTGTTGTCTTTGATAATGCAGATGCGATCGTCCGCTCAACAATCGCAGGATTAGGTCTGAGCCAGATGCCAGGATTCTTGGCAGCAGAAGCAATTGAGAACGGCAATTTAGTAGAAGTTCTTAATATCTATCGACCACTAGAAGTTCCAGTCTGGATCTGCTATCTTGATCGTCGCTTGGTTGCACCCAGGATTCGCTCATTTGTTGAGTTTACAGCAGCACAAAAAGAGGTTTTTACGTTAATCTGTAACTGTAGCTAAGTAAGCCGTGGGAAAATTTTATAAGTATGTAACAAACAATTAAGCAGAAGAATTAAAATTAAATCTTACACAGTGTGTACTGTTGCACCTTAAAATGCACCCTCCAAAACTACCAAATATACTGTTGTTAATAATTCTACGTCTTACCGAGATGACGGGCGGGGATTTCAGTAATCCTAAAAAATATTCATATTCGATAGTTGTAAATAGAGATAATTACTCTTGTCTGCGTCGATGATTTTATCGCCTCAATTAGTTCTTTCTCCCTTCAACCGGGAAGTTGATATTTAACGGGGGTAGGCTCATGGCTATACATGACTTGACTTACCTACCCAAATCTTGCTACCTAATTTATTCTCTATCCCGCAATACCTTTACCACTCTTGTAAGTCATAGCTCTGGGTTTTCTCTTTTTGAGAGGAACTACTGATTTCTTGGGTGCTTGTGGCGGACGGCATTGCTCACAGTAGAGCGGTCGCACACCAAAGGTTTCTCGTTGTGTGGGTTGTTCACACTGCTTACAGACAAAGTTGAAAACGCGAGTATGAATTTCCCGCTTGTGCGCTCTGACGGTGTACTCTCGGACATCAATTGTTTTGCTGGACATTGATTAGTTTTTTAAGTTGCTATTTATAAATATAGTTTCTTGTTTTTGACTAATAGTATAGCCAGAGCATCATCTTCATGATTAAAACAAGGATAATTGCCCTAGCGAAA
>NZ_JACJSI010000705.1 GCF_014698065.1 Nostoc flagelliforme FACHB-838 | reverse complement strand
CGGATACTTCTGGATATAATCAAAAACCATAACTAATACAGAAAAATGGTAGACACTTACTTAAACGTTTTACCATTTTTCTTTTCCTAAGTTAATATTTCGGACAAGTCTATTAGGGTCAGAGTTAACAAGTAATGCAGTTGGATATAAACGTGCGGTAGAGCTACCAATCAGTTGCACACGTTCAGTAGTGTTTAATGTTATACCTATTCCTGTACCCTTACCTGAAGTAATTGCTGAAATTCTCGCTCCATCTGTAAGTGTTGCATTAGCACTTTGTACTTGAATACTACCGCCAGTATCTCCATCGGTAGCGACATAAGCTGCTTGTGTTAGACGAATATCTTTAAATTTTTCAATCCCTTCATAATTTAAAACATAGCCAGTATCATTTGATGCCAAGCTCACAAAGCTGTTATCAGCAACACTCCCTAACTCAATCCGTCCTGATGGAGCGATAAGGGAACCTCCTTCTATAACAACATCACCACCTATTAGTGCTAATGTTCTATTAGCCAGCACTTGTAAACCAACAATTTCACCATTACTATCGATTGCTTGAGATTGGTTAATGATACTGCCTGGATTTGCCTCATATTGCAAACCAAGTGGAACATTGATACTCAGCAAGGGTGCAGACTGAGGAGTTTTTGCACTAAATTCTAAGTTATTTGGAAACTTAAAGCTACTGGCAGTACAGGGCAAACGCATCTAAATTACTCTTGATCACAACGAAGGTTAAGAACCAACGAAAAAATCAGGATTTCGAGCTTGATTATTTTTTAAGCCCCAAAGCGATCGCCTAAAACTTTCGCAATAAGCAAAACTTAATGACATTGATTTTAAATCTATTCTCAATAAAGTATGCTTATTGACATGATGCGGCCGCCCTGACTGGCAGTACTTGCTAAGAATGACCCACCTATTTCCAAACGTGCATTACGACCAAATACAATTCCATTGGGATTAATTAGAAACAGGTTAGCCGTGCCGTTAGCGCGAATTATCCCATCAATATTAGAAACTGAGCCACCTGTAACTCGACTAATAATATTTTGAATATTCAGAGCATTATTAAAAGAAGCAATGCTACCAGTATTCACAGAAAACTCACCAAAACTATGGAATAAGTTTCCACCAGCTTGAGTTCCTCCAGTAATGTTAAAAGTGTCACCCTCTCTTGTGACGCTAGTGTTATTAGGTAAAGTGCCATTTGGAGTAATTTGAGCGTTCGCACAATCAATGGTACAAAAGCTGACACCGAAAGCGATAGCCGCTAAAGCACCCCAACAAGCAAAACCTAAACCTGACATTGCAAGCCTCCAATGATAGCAGCAGCAAACTTTAGTTAAGCATAAATCAAGTTACTAGCTATTAAATAGCCAATAATTAGGCTACTAAGTTTTCATCCGAAAACTCCGGTTTTTCGCAAGAACTTGAATAATTTACAAAACTTTACTTTATAAAGTTCTCAAACTACCGCTCACGATACTCGCCCTAATCAACTCCCCATCAACAATCGCAATTCCCCGCTGCGGATATTTCACCAGCAACTTCTTGATCACAATTTGCAAAGCCAATACGGTTCGGTTAAGCCCAAAATCAGGTAAGGTGAGGGTTATTCCCTGAATGCACTGATGTTGAATGCAACTCAAAGAATTCTCACTGATCTCACCTGTAGTCGAATCAG
>NZ_JACJSI010000704.1 GCF_014698065.1 Nostoc flagelliforme FACHB-838 | reverse complement strand
ATTTGATCCAAGAAGGAGCAATAGGTTTACAAAGGGGTATAGAAAAGTTTGATCCCAACCGAGGTTATAAATTATCAACCTACGCCTACTGGTGGATTAGCCAAGCAATAACCAGAGCAATTGCAGAACAATCCCGCACTATTAGATTGCCTGTTCATCTAACTGAAATACTTAATAAAATTAAGAAGGTGCAGCGAGAAAGCTTTCTAAAGCTCGGTCGCCATGCCACTGCTGAAGAAATAGCTGCATCATTAAACATCAGCCCCGATAAGATTATTAAGAAGTAAGGATACTTTACTAATCAATGCCCAGCAAAACTATTGAAGTCCGAGAGTACACCGTCAGAGCGCACAAGCGGGAAATTCATACTCGCGTTTTTAACTTCGTGTGTAAGCAATGCGAACAACCCACACAACGAGAAACCTTTAGGGTTCGACCTCTATATTGTGAGAAATGCCGTCCGCCACAAGCACCCAAGAAATCAGTAGTTCCTCTCAAAAAGAGAAAACCCAGGGCTATGACTTACAAGAGTGGTAAAGACATAGCGGGATGATTTGTTGTCTCAAGGTTTTGAGTGATCACCTCCGGCGGGCGCTCGCGCCATCGCAGGCTTTACCGTTCCAGCCACAGCACTTATTGAGGAGCATTGCAAAGATAGGTTTGGATTTTGGTGTCATTATCTTTATAGATTAATTGAAGCTTCGGCTGTATTTCATAACCTAATAAAAATGTGTCCCATTGGGACACAAACAGAAAATGAGGAAATGTGTCCTAACCGATCACAAATTTTGCCCACGAATGAATGCCAGGTTAGACCGATAATAAAGCTGAAACCTCAACAGCAATCGGAACTATCGCAGACGGCAGTGGAAGAAACCGGAGGTAAAGTACTGAATGGCACGCTTGAAAAGCTGAAATCTGGACGGGGCTATCTTGTTGGGTGTAGGGTTGCAGGTTCGTTTTTAAGACAATTAAATTTTAGTTGCGTCAAGGAGTTCAACATCTTCTTAATCCTTCACACCCGCATCTGCAACCCTACACCCTCTCATCCAGATATATCATGACTTTGCGCTTAACAAGCCTGCCATTCGGGTTGCAGCATTTGAAGCCTTTCAACTACCTGCCCCAGGAGCGTCAACAGATGCAGTCCTTGACTCAAGTGAATGAGTTTAGTTGCACTGCGAGAATATGGCTTGAGCAATGAGAATATAAATAATATATTAAATTATTTAGATGGCATTAATTATATATAAATAATATTTTTTTGTTGCATTTTTTCTTCAAAAAGTTATTTCTTAAACTCTACTTTAATAAATGATTACCTTTAAATAATATCCGTAGATTATTTATGAGTCTATGTTTTTATAAATACATAAGTTTGAGTCAAGTGAGGTACAATAAAATGTTTGAAATTTTTCCATAGCAAATTAGATGTACCTCATTGACACGAAGCATCTGTATTAGTTTTTCAATTTTTTAGAGGAGAGGAAAATGTTGAAGTTTACCAGTTTGATGATTGTCGGAGCAGTATTGTCGATGAGTGCGCCGGCATTGGGCCAAAGCCGTGCGGTTAATATCAGTATTGGCAGTATTGGTGGTGCATTAGATAATGCCGCTTTGCGAACAGTTCGCCAAGTGATAGGGTTTGCGGTTGGTACTGGTACTGTTGATAAATTTATTGTATATAGCCCAAGA
>NZ_JACJSI010000703.1 GCF_014698065.1 Nostoc flagelliforme FACHB-838 | reverse complement strand
ACTGCTTATCAAATCAAGCATAATTTGCTTTCTAATTATTTAATTCAGCAACTAAAACGCCCAAGTATTCCTATGTGCTTGGTTTGATTTAAATTGTCGTGTGGTAGGGCTACGCCCCGCTCGCTATTTGTTCCAGTTGCGTAAGTCCTGAGATTTTCTTTATAAATGGTTTCTCATTTGAGATTTTAGACTTTCAGACATTTATTCTTCGGTGATTAGCCGAGGGGTAAAAAGCGAATTAGCCAGCTTTACGCGGTCTGCCTGGCTTGCGCTTGCCTGAAGAATTTACATCAGCCTTTTTAGTTTTCGATGACTTGTTGGCAGCATTGTTAGCTTTATTTGAACGAGTAGCACGTTTTGATTGTGGTGAAATTTCTTTAACTGAAGGCAGTAATCTCAATGTAGGGAATGAGAGAATAACTGCTTCATTACTTGTGCGATGAACAACTTCATCATCTAATGCCCAAGGATCTGGCAGTTTTTCAAAAGTCATCGCTTGTGGTGTGATTACTTTTGATATTGATGGGATTGTAGAAGCCGCTATATTTAGATTGCCAACCGAAACCACATTACTAGCATAAGCAGCCGATACAAATAGTCCGTTAATGAACTGGAATATAACGAGAGTAACGAATGCCCAAAAGATGGCTACTATTGCCAGGGTAAGTAGAGATTGCATATCCATGATTATTCCTCAACTAAGTATTTGTAATTTTCAATTAGTTTACGCAAAGCGTTTTTGAGCTTGTTCAAATATGAAGCGGATTTGAACATATCCTCTCTTGAAGAGAGGACTTCAATCTAAAATTAGCGTAGCGTCTCTCTGATTTAATCTAACCAAATTTTTCATTATCTTAAAACTTATTTATAAAATAAAGCAGATTCTAGTATTTACCTATTTGAAGATTTCAAGTATTATACCTATAAATATATTTGAAAAACATAAATATTGATTTAAGTCTATGATTAAAATTTGATTTATTAGCTAATTCTTGGAATAAAACATTTTACTCAAACGAAAAAAGTATTTGTATGCCTAATCCAACTACCGACTTAGTTCGCTCCTACCTCAAAGAAATCGGACGCTACCCTCTGCTAACTCCTGAGCAAGAGATTACAAATGCTAGGCTTGTACAGCAGATGATGGCGATTGAAGAACAGCGTTCAAGCCTCGCACTTCAACTAAACCGACAACCAACTGCAAGAGAATTAGCTACCTCGCTTGGGCAAAGCGAAGCTGAAGTGGAGTCAATTCTTCATCAAGGCGAACGAGCAAAGCAGAAAATGGTGACTGCTAACCTACGCTTGGTGGTGGCGATCGCTAAAAAGTACCAGAACCGAAACTTAGAATTTCTTGGTCTGATCCAGGAAGGTACACTCGGTTTATACCGTGGTGTTGAAAAATTTGACCCAAATCAAGGTTACAAACGTATCGGCTCAAAATTTCGGGGTAGAGATTTATTCAGGTAGCCACGACCAACCAAATGGGTTAGAAGAAGACTTCTCTCGAATAATGTTACCCAAACAGGGAATATCACCGAGTTGCAAAATCCGGTCATGCATATACTCAAAAAAGCTAATACCTAACTTACGAGTAGTGGCAACCAGGGACATGAAAATATCCCATGCTTTGGTACCAAGTTCTGTTTGGGTGGCATAACTAATCTTGCGTCGCTGTACCATAGTTCTAGCAGCCAACT
>NZ_JACJSI010000702.1 GCF_014698065.1 Nostoc flagelliforme FACHB-838 | reverse complement strand
CATAGCCGAATGGCACTAAGAAAAGCGGAAAGCCTTATCAATTAAGCAGTTTGCAATTGATGACGTAATTCATGTCTGGGCTTGGTCAATCTGGGGTAAGCTTTGGGGCGACGTTTAGTGACTCGTGGTTCGCTGCGTCCAGGACGGTCGGGGACAACCTTGTGAACAATAATTTTCAGTAAACTACGATAAAGAGAAAAGCGTTTTTGAGAGTGAGCAGTTTCTAATTTAGGAATAAAACTCAGTAAATGATGTCGAGTACCTTGAAGCGATAAACGATTTGGAGGGGTATTGTAAGTAGTCCCAGCCTGCCACATCAAGCTCCGAAGTAAATTGTAAGCAAAGTAAATAAACATGAATTTCTTTGCGTACCATTGAAGGAGTTTTACATCGTAAAATATCCATACCCAAGGTAGTTTTTATATGTCTCAAATCCAATTCAACATCCCAACGTTTACCGTAAAGCCCAACAATTTCGAGAGTAGAATAAGAAGATTTATCTAAAAGAGTAGTAATTAAGCTTACTTGTTGAGTACGAAAACCAGGAATAACAATATAATAGTAAATCTCTCGCACAGTTATGGAAGAAGGTAGAGCTAAAAATTCATCTTTATTCAATCCTTTTGGACAAGTGTTCGGCTTATACCAAGTAACTAATTTGTCGCAATCTCCAACAACTTTACCTTTTCGCATAGTTGTTGTACGAGATTGGTGTTTCCGAAATACAGCATCACAATCAAGGTTTTTGATAGTAAACATATCGGCGTAAGCACAAAAGGCCCTATCCCCTATAAGCACATCATTAGGTTTGAGAAAACTGTACAACCTCCTCGCTAATTTAAGATCATGAGTGTTCAAAACGTCTATGCACAAAGCAACAGCAGCTCCTGTCACTAAACTGAATACCACACCAATTTTAGCAATTGGGAAGCCACATCCAGGCTTTTGGCTACTGGGCTGAGGGTATTCTTTTTGATTCTCTACAGTATCAGGCATTGAGACAGTTGACCCATCTATCACTTTGACATTTCGACCACACCATAAATATTCTGATGCTACTTTCTGTTCTAGGCTTTGTGCCGAAAAATTGAAAAGTTTTTCTAATAACTTTTCTGGAAGTCTTGCCCTAGCTTGGCAGTAAGCACTCGTATCTGTTGAAGGGACTTCTACTTCTTCACCAGCTTTTAGGTGCAATTATTTTACTCACAGCATTATTACAAGTTTTATCAGTATCCAGCACTTGTGATAAAAAGGCCCATAAAGTTATTAATGGGTCAAATAACCGCTTTTTGTATTTAATTTTTAGCTCCGAGATTGCAAGTTTTATCACAGACTCTGGCAATAGTTCTTTAAACGGTAGTCCCAAACTTTGGCTAAATTTATCAAGAGAGAATTTGTACTCGTAGTGTCACAGTAGTATTTATGATGTTTGCTTGCTCGTCTCAAGGAAAGTATTTCATGAACGAGTAAGCTTTTCCTACCTACCAGAAATTTTTAGACAACTTGTGGATCTGATTCCACTTTCTGGTGCAAGACAAAGCGATGGCGTAGGCGATCGCAAACTCAGCGTGTCTTTCGTGGCGTAGTTTACCGCCGTAGGCATCGCTTCCATGACACTGCCATCTTGGACGACCACCTGACCCCTCCTCCACTGTTCAATAGCTTTCAAAGCTGTAGCCCTTATTCCGTATAGCTTAGAGCTTTTCTTAGTGCCATTCGG
>NZ_JACJSI010000701.1 GCF_014698065.1 Nostoc flagelliforme FACHB-838 | reverse complement strand
CCAAGGCTGATAGGATAATTGATTGAGCCGTATTCTTTCCACAGCAATTTTAACTGTGCTAAATCTTTACGCGACAGGTAAATATTAAAATTATCGTAGAGCGGTAAAATCGGGAAATCACGATTAGCTACAGGCAAACAGGTCGCTGAAGAATGTGCAAAATGATGTTGCTTGACTTTGCCTTTCTTAGCAGTTAGCTTCCCGTAACAGTAAGGACATAAAAGCTCAGTTTTACCACTACTAACATCTTCAACACAGATTAATTGTCCATCTGGAGCTACACCAAATTTGAGCCACATTGCCACGCTTACTCATTAACAGAAAAATCAATCGGGGCTGATAGTAGAAAATTCAAGCAAGCTTTAAATAATTTGCAGATATACAAAATTTGGCTCAAACTAGTGCTAGTGTACTATAGGATTTCTAATTTAGGATTTAATTTGCTCAAAGCGAGACTGCTTGTAGTGGAGCTACCCTTGGAACAAGAATCTGTTGCTAGAACTAGGAAGATAGTTCACGTAGACATGGATGCCTTCTACGCATCGGTGGAACAGAGGGATAACCCTAGCTATCGAGGCAAACCGTTAGTAGTCGGTGGCAGTCCGAATCAGCGAGGCGTGGTTGCAGCCGCCAGTTATGAAGCTCGTAAGTTTGGTATTCACTCCGCGATGCCGTCAGTAACAGCAATTGCCAAATGCCCTGGACTTATCTTTGTCAGACCGAGATTCGACGTTTACCGAGAGATTTCCACTTCAATTCACGCCATATTCAAACGCTACACTGATTTAGTGGAAGGGGTTGCGCTAGACGAAGCATACCTAGATGTTACTGAGAACAAGCAAAACATCACCTACGCTTCTACTATCGCAAGATACATCAAAACTGCGATTTTCCAGGAAACTCAATTGACAGCAACCGCAGGTGTGTCGATTAACAAGTTTCTGGCAAAAATGGCATCAGGGCAGAACAAGCCCAACGGACTGACGGTTATTTTACCAGAGCAAGCGATGTCTACGACAAGCCGCAAGCGTCTACGCTTTTGTAGAACAGCTAGCGATTGAAAAGTTTCACGGTATTGGAGAGGTGACTGCGGCTAAAATGCATTCACTGGGGATTCATACTGGCGCAGACTTGAAGGGGCGATCACTGACTGAGTTAACACACCATTTTGGTAAAGCAGGTAATTACTACTACAAGATTGCCAGAGCAGAAGATGATCGCCCAGTTGAAGCCAATCGAGTTCGTAAGTCCATCGGTGCAGAAACCTCATTTGCACAGGACTTAAGCGATGTCGGTCAGATGTTACAAGAACTCGAACAGGTTGCCCAAATCGTCGAGCAACGGTTAGAGCAGCACGAAACGCGGGGCCGTACATTAACTTTGAAAGTCAAGTTTTCTGACTATCATCAGATAACCCGCAGTAAGACAATGCTTGCTCCCAAAGCGTGAACTAGCTACGATTTTCGAGATAGCCAAAACACTGTTTTTATCAATTGAACTGGAGAATCGTAGTGTCAGATTGTTGGGGATTTCGTTGTCTAACCTTGATAACGCCAAACAAACCCAAGTGATTCAACTGCCACTATTTAAGAATGCAGGGATTATATTTTAGCTTAGGTATAGCTTACACTTGTGTGTCTGAACTATCTCTCAATTCTTGTTGTAATTGGGATAGTTGATTTTTTAATGCTTCACCAGTGTGAATATGGCTGAAATTCTTTCACTCTACATTTG
>NZ_JACJSI010000700.1 GCF_014698065.1 Nostoc flagelliforme FACHB-838 | reverse complement strand
AGTAGCTGTCTGATTTGCTTGTCCAATTCGGCTTTTTTCTTGTCTACTTGAGACTGTAACTTGCGTACCTCTAATAATTTGTTTTCTAGGTCTGTTAAACTTTGCATAATATTGGATTGATTTCGTTCTCAATCTACCATCTACGGGTTATCCTAATATCAGCATCAGAATATACCCGTAAATACGGGATTTTTTGATAAGAATCCAGTCGAGAATGAAATATGCAGGTGTCAAGAGTCAGCACCCGAATTTCTCACAAGCTCTGAAAAAAGCGGGGTCTAAAACTGCTAAAATGTATATATGGCAAGTATTTCAGCATTTTTAACCAATGAATCGACCCGCAACGCGACCGCTCCCAAAACAGTTCAGATTTGAACAGGCAAAATCACCTCAAGTCGTAGTTAATTTCAATGGGGGGCTGGTAACATCCGATGCTGGGTTAAACTTAATTGCTGAAATAGACAGAAAACTGCAAATCACATCACAGTTTGCACAGTGTTTCCAAGATTACCGAAAGCCTTATCGAATTGACCATTCAATAGAAAACTTAATTAGACAACGAATCTATGGGTTGGTCATGGGATACGAAGACTTAAATGACCATGAAGAATTACGTCATGATCCGATGTTTGCCCTAGCGTTAGGAAAAAGAATTGGAGTACAGGATGAGCCTGCAATATTAGCAGGTAAGAGTACATTAAATAGGCTGGAACATTGTCCTGAAGATGTAGAACAAGGAGCAGATAGTCGTTACCATAAAATTGGACATTCTTCAGCAGAAATTGAAAGTCTATTTGTAAATATATTTTTAAAATCCTACTCAAAAGAACCACGAAAAATTATTTTGGACTTAGATGTAACTGATGATTTAGTACATGGCAATCAGGAGCAAGTTTTTTTCAATACCTATTATGGAGGATATTGCTATGCTCCACTTTATATTTTTTGTGGGAAACACTTATTAGCAGCCAAACTTCGTCCTTCTAATGTAGATCCAGCATTTGGAGCGTTAGAAGAGTTGCAGAGAGTTATTAAACAAATACGTCAACATTGGCAGAATGTTGAGATTTTAGTACGAGGAGATAGTGCCTATTCCAGGGACGATATAAGGACATGGTGTGAGTTGCAGACTGGAGTTGACTACGTTTTTGGATTGGCGCGAAACAGCCGTTTAATTCAAATGGCTACGGCGACTCAAAATAGAGCCTTGCTTGAGTTTGAGCAGAAGTTATCAACAGTAACTTCATTCTTAGAAACTCTATTTAAACCAGATGAAAAAATTTCTGAACTTGCTTGTGACCTGATTGATAACTCAATTTGGCACAAGTCGTTAGACTATCACCCGGATTTCTCACCACACCTCGAATGGAGGAGTAATGAGTAGTAAGTAAGGAGTTATGAGTAAGGAGTAAGAAGTTATGAGTTAAAAATTTTACTTATTACCCATTACTTATTACTCATTACCCATTACTTATTACTCATCATCAAACACAAAGGAGCTTGTGAGAAATGCGGGTGAAAGTATGCCTAGCCAAACTACCGACTTAGTTCGCTCCTATCTCAAAGAAATCGGACGCTACCCTCTGCTAACTCCTGAGCAAGAGATTACAAATGCTAGGCTTGTGCAGCAGATGATGGCGATTGAAGAACAGCGCTCAAGCCTCGCACTTCAACTAAAGCGAGAAGCAACCACAAGAGAATTAGCTACCTCACTTGGGCAAAGCGAAGCTGAAGTACA
>NZ_JACJSI010000070.1 GCF_014698065.1 Nostoc flagelliforme FACHB-838 | reverse complement strand
ACTTGCAGTCTTCAGGGTTTTGTTCACAGTTAACTGTTAACCGTTAACTGTCAACCAACCAGAGTTTTCCTGGTGTCTATTGCGCGGTGGAACCACACTGAATCCTTCCCGAACTCAGAGGTGAAACGCTGCTGCGGCCACGATAGTTTAGGGGTAGCCCTACGCAAAAATAGCTCGATGCCAGGTTTATAATTCAAAACAAAACCCTCCTCAGATAATGAGAAGGGTTTTGTTTTTCTAGATTTTAATTTAAAAAATATTTTAAAAAATATTTTAAAGAAAATTGCAGCTAACTTTTAGCGTGACTAATACCAATTCTGTATGAAGATGCGCCTATAGTGCAGAACTAACTGCCAAGAGCATTAAGTACGCAAAGAAATAAGAAATTAAGAGATTTGGCGCAGTTTCACAAAGAAACGGTATAACTTTTTTTAATTGAACTGGGTATAAGGGTGTCAAATTAACCCACTCAAATCTCGTAATATTAAGTTTCTTATTTTTAATTTTCTGAAATGCCACTTGAACTACAAAATCTCACAGGCGGCTACGCTTTGACACCAATTGTCCAAGACGTTAACCTTACTCTGCAAACAGGAGAATGGTTGAGTTTAGTTGGTGCTAATGGCTCAGGTAAATCTACTTTACTCAAATTGGTGAGTCGTATTCTCTCGCCACAACATGGAACAGTGCTACTTGATGGCAAAGCTATTCACTCTCAACCTCCAAATCTAGTTGCACAGAAACTGGCATTATTACCGCAACAACAAACGCTTCCCGTTGGCTTAACAGTGCGACAATTAGTAAGTTTAGGACGCACACCGCATCAAATTTGGTGGCAATGGGAATTAAACGCTGGAGATCGGCTCAAAGTTGAAGCTGCAATTAAAAAGACACAATTAGAAAAATTAAGCGATCGCTTAGTCGAACAACTCTCAGGTGGTGAAAGACAACGCGCTTTTTTAGCTCTAGCACTAGCGCAAGAACCAAAAGTTTTACTATTAGATGAACCTACAACTTTTTTAGATATCAGCTATCAATTGCAACTATTGGAATTGCTTAAAGAACTAAATCAGCAGAAGGATTTAACTATTGTCACAGTTTTACACGAACTGAATTTAGCAGCACGGTATAGTTCCCGCATTGCATTATTAAAACAGGGTCATATTTGGGAAGTTGGTATACCTGAAGAAGTTCTGACACCAAATGCGATCGCACAAGTATTTGGTGTAGAATCTGTGATTATTCACACACCCGTTGGTTTACAAGTTTGTGCCATTTCCTCTGTCTTATAATGAATCAATTACAGTTATGACTTTTAATCTACGTGGGTTAAATGATAGGAATAAACATTGTTTATTTTCAAAATAATAAATAAATGTGATTGTAGGCAAAAAACTACCTTAAGCAAACATCTTTAAAGCTGCATAGCGTTTATGCCAAGCCAGCAAGAACATTCATCTAAAAACTTGAATACCTCATCTATTTACAGGATGGGGTATTCGATTCGAGAAATAACGAGAGGGCTGAACACTCATCCTAAGACTTGGTTTCTTGTGTCTGTGCGTCAATAATTACACTCCAGTCATCATTTGTCACAGCAGCTTCAAGTTGACGCTGACGTTCGGCTATACTCGCATCTATTGTTTCAGACTCTTTAGAGAGGGTTGTGTCAGCCATTGCTTTCCGCAGTTTTAGCTTTTTCTCCTCGTAAGCTTGACGTTCCACCTCTGACATTACCGCCTTAGTAGCTTCGCCTACTGTGCTAGCCCACATTTCGCTATCAGTTGCATTACCAGGTGGTGTACTTTCAAGTTCTGCTATCCACGCATCTCGCAAATCTTCCATTTCTTGACGCTTGGGGAACTTGAATGCTTGCACGCGTACAAAAGCACACTTTTGCTGACCATTTTGGCGAAGATGAGCGTTTAGGGAAAGCAACACATTCCGAGAATAGCCAACGTACTGCGTGCGGCATTCTGCGTCTAATACTGTGTAAACACCAGCAATTTTAGCGTTCTGAGCAGATGCACTCCAAGCCTCAAGGTCAATGATTTCAGTACCATTGTTTGCTAGTTCAGGGGTTATACTCACCTCAATGGCGGTGTGTTCGTCATCGGAACTATACAAAAATTCATGTAGTCCACGGTGGTTTATGGGAACATTTTGATGTTCAATTGGCGGGTTGTGCTGAGTTTCCATCGTAGTTTATCTCCGAGTATTAATTAGCGCTATACAAATATATGCCTTTAGAATATTGAAGCTTAAATCTATTCACATCCCCAAATTCTTGTTTTTAAAGATTCTGACAAAGCGAAAACAACTATTAGACCTTAAATGAATCAATTAACACCTAAAAATTGGATATTCATCAAACAGCGACTGACCCCTTATTTATTTTTACTACCCGCTTTAGTTCTTTTGGGCTTAACAGTCTTTTGGCCTGCACTGCAAGCGTTTTACCTCAGCTTTACTAGCTATGAAGATATTGCCCAGCTGCCACAATGGATAGGTTTCGCCAACTTCCTCAAGCTTTGGAAAGATGCAGTTTTTTGGAAAACCTTGGAAAACACTTTTTTATATCTTGTGGGTGTAGTACCAATTTTAGTAATTGCTCCCCTAGTGTTGGCAATTTTGGTAAATCAGAAACTGCGGGGGATGAATTGGTTTAGAGCAGCTTACTACACTCCAGTAGTAATTTCAATGGTGGTTGCGGGAATAGCTTGGAAATGGCTGTATGCAGAAAACGGATTACTTAATCAATTATTTAAAGCTTTAAGTATTTTTCCAGAAGGTATTCCTTGGCTAACTAGCCCAGCAAAAATTTTTGGCATTGTACCAATTTCTCTTGCCAGCGTCATGGCTGTCACCGTATGGAAGGGACTAGGCTACTACATGGTGATTTATTTAGCAGGGTTACAATCAATTCCCGCTGATGTGTACGAAGCCGCAGCCATTGATGGTTCTGATGGTATCAGCAAACATTGGGATATTACCATACCTTTGATGAAGCCGTATCTAGCACTAGTGGCGGTAATTTCGGCTATTTCTGCCACTAAAGTATTTGAAGAAGTATACATTATGACCCAAGGAGGCCCACTTAGTAGCTCGAAAACGATTGTTTATTATTTATATGAGCAAGCCTTCACCAACTTGGAAATTAGCTATGCTTGCACGATTGGGCTAGTGCTGTTTTTGATAATTTTAGGCTTGTCAGTTTTGCGATTAGTTATTAATTCGCAGGGAGATGATAATATCACAATTTAATATTACCTAAATTTAAATAATTAAATTTAGAAAAATCATTCCTTCTATTGAGAAGCAAGTAGAAGAGAGAACAGAAAGTAAATAAATTTTAGATAATCCGAAAGCGATACCTATTTTGGACTGCGCCTTCGCACTTTCAACATACCTCAGTTATTTTTTCTCTAAAATCGCGTTTGATACTCCACTACTGCACGACTGTCATCGGCTAAGTTAGTGGAAGCACGCACACGAAATTCGTCGTTTATTCGGTAATTAACACCCCATTGGAAGGGGTCATTTGTTGTCAAAATTTTGATGCTGGAAACGGATATCTTAGAAGAAATGTCAACCCCAGCCTCCGCTGCTAATTCTAAAGTTGAATTGCTTCTTCCAGCTTCGGGATTCTCAGAAATAACCGTGGGAAATATCCGCAGTTCACTTAAACCAAAAGTACTTCCAATCTGGTTAAAAGCTGACTGAAAATTGTTAAACACAGCCGATCCTGCAATGTTAATCAGACCCAAAGTACTGTCAGCGCGTCCTTGAGTATCTACAAATCCACCTCCTAAAAGAGCAACAATTTCGGTTTGACTACGTGAGGGACTGCTTGTTAGTTCTAGATTTTCATTCAGTTTGCTGGCTAGACCGTTGATAGTGGCTTCGACTCGAACACTCTCTAAGGCTGATAACCCTGTAGTATTTACCCGGCTGAAGTCATTACTTTGAGTTACATCGAATACTTTGGCAAATAGCCGAATATCTAAGTTAGGGTCACGAGGTTGAGAAGGGCTAAAAGTTGCGGTGTGTTTATAGCCACGAGCAAGGTTAAATTGGGTAGTAAATAAATTTACCCCTCCTTGTTCTAACTGGATAGTGCCATCGGGTATAGGCTGATTTATTAAGCCGTTAACTATGAGATTACCAGTAGCGCGGAAGCTGAGAATAGGGGCACGGGTAATTTGGACGTTTTTGCCTAATTCCAAATCTAGATTATTAAATCTAGCGATGCCTGACGGCAAGGCTGTCGCCAACGCATTTCCCGTCCCATTCCCAATTTCAGATTTGCTCTGCTTATTGCTATTTGTGGGTGATACGCCAATACTACTATTTGCAGATGAAGCGGTGCCGGTAGATTCTGCCAGCAAGACCTGACCATCAAATAAATTTACTTTACCACCAATTACTGGGTTAAGGGCAGAACCAGTAATCTGCAAGTTGCCGCTAGCACCTCCCTGGTAAAGTCCCTTGAGATTCAAGGTTAGCTGATCGAGATTAACAGCCAGGGGATTGTTGATAGTTACATTCTCATTGTTAAAGATGGGAATTTCTCCAGCAGCTTCTACTTTTCCACGGCTAAATCTACCTTGAAGATTTTCTACTAAGATGCTGTCAAAATTAAACAGCACTCTACCTGTGACACGTCTCAGTTTACCTGGCAAAGCCTGGGCTGAAAAAGTAGCATTATTGACAGTAGTAATTCCATTTACTTCGGGTTTTTGCAATGTTCCCCGTACCTTGAGGTCTACTTCTCCTTCACCTTCTTCAAATACTACTTGATTAGTCAATGCGTTTAACAGCGCCAATCCCTCGTTTTCTAACTTCACATCTAAAGTGATTTGATCGCTGTCTGGTGCAACGGTTGCAAAAGGCAATTTATAAGGTATGCTGCCAGTAATATCAACAGGTTTTGGCCCAGCAACTGCTACAGTACTATTAAAGTTTAAGCGCCCATTGGCATAGCTGAAACTTGCGATCGCTGACTCTATTTTGTTCTGATTTAGTACTCCTTCTGTAATTTGCAATTCCCCTCTAGATTGGGGATTAGCAATACTTCCTGCTAAAGCTGCTGTACCGTTGAGATTACCTCTGATTCCAACTGGTAGTTTGACAACATTATTCAGTAGTTGTACCGGAAAATTATTCACCCGTAGCTGTCCAGATTGTTCATCACCGCCAACGTTACCTGTAAAGGCAATCAACCTGTTTTCAGATTCAATTCGTAAAGGTCGCAAACTCAAAACACCGTTTTCAAAGTTGCCTTCGGCAATCACTTTGTCGGCAGTATAATAACGCTTTCGTTCTTCCTTTTTACCCCAGGCAAAGTTTTGTCCATTCAAATTAAAATCCACTGATAATCCATTGGCTGTAGCTGTATTTACAGCCACTTCCCCGTTGAAAGTCCCCTTTAAGTCTGCCAAATCTGGTATGGGAGTGGAATTAAGTCGCTGTTCTTCCTGTTTTTCTACCAAAGCTTCAATTTCAGAAAACCGTTGGATTTGGGTTAATAAAGGTTGATTTGGCACTCCTTGGGAGATGGTGGTTAAATCCACTGCTGTGCCATAGATTTCTGCTGAACCACCTGGCAAATTTTGTAAATCAAATACCTGTGTTACAGCGAGAACATCTTGGATCTCACCCTGATTGACGTTCAGTTTACCTTGTATTTGAGGGCCTTTAGGGCTTTGAGCAAAAGTACCGACAAGGGCGTAGCTACTTTTTCCTTTGACAAATTCGCTACTAGTGAGTGTGCCTTTACCATTGCTGTAGCGGAATTGAGCAGCTATTCGATCGCCTTTAACTCGACCAATTTGCGGATTAGCGATCGCTAAATCTCCTGTTGCTGCCAATGTCTGCTGATTAAACAGCAAATCCCCAGTTAATAACCCAGTTATTTTACCAGTCAGGCGAGTAACTGGTGGTGGAGTCAAATTCAGTATTTGTAACGGGAAATTTGCAACTTTGAGTGCCCAATCATTCCCTTGAACATTGCCTGTGGCTGATGCTTGCTGCCATTTGACTAAGAAAGATTTCGGGCGATTATTAGCATCTAAATTAAAGGCCAAGCGATCGCTATTTCCTGCCAAGTTCAAATTTAAACCGCGTCCCTGTGCTGAATCGATGTTTCCAGTTAACAACGGCTCAAAAGCAATATCTTGAACAACCAAGTCTCGTAAATTAATTTGCCCTACCACATTTGGCAAGGGCAGCTTGCCAGTTATTTGACCATTAAAATCTACTCTGCCAGCCACAGCAACCTGATTAGGAAGATTGATCGGTAACTGTTTTAAGTTGTAATTCTGCGCTTGGACGTTGAGATTTAGGGCAGTAATTTCCGGTATACCTTCCTTTCTTGCATTGGCTAATATGTTACCAGTAACACTTAAACCGGGAGCAGTTGCTCGCTCAATAGTAAGCCTTTCACCACTCCAAGCGATCGCAGCCGTCAGGGGTTGCTCAAAACCAGGAATACCTTGGGATAATTGCACCTGTCCAGCAGCACGCACATCAGCTAATTTGGATGATCCTAGTGTGCCAGCTAATTGCAACTGACCGCCAAACTGACCCCGCAATTGCTGATTTAACCGATTTAATTCCACACCAGAGGCATTAACTACAGCTTGATAGCGACCATTAGCCAATTGGATATTAGAGGCTGCGATCGTTCCACGTGCAACATCCAGCCTTCCTTGACCACTGGCTTGGATAGTTTGCGGTTGAAAGGACTCAACAGAACCCGCTATGTTTGCTTGACCAGTTAACATCCCTCGGAACTGCGGTGGTACTGCTGCTAACTGCTGCAACGGTAGATTATTTGCTTGAACTTGCGCTTGGTATAAACCATTACCAATTTTAATATTAGAGGCTGTAATAGTTCCACCTGCAACATCCACCCGTCCCTGACCACTAGCTTGGATAGTTTGCGCTTGGAAGGACTCCACAGAACCCGCGACCTTTACTTGACCAGTTAAGGCTCCCTGGAACTGCGGTGGTACTGCTGCCAACTGCCGCACAGGAACATTATTTGCTTGAACTTGCGCTTGGTATAAACCATTAGCAAGTTGAATATTAGAGGCTGTAATAGTCCCACGCGCAACATTTACCCGCGCTTGACCGTTGGCTTGAATAGTTTGCAGTTTAAAAGAATCAACAGAACCCGCTACATTGAACTGACCAGTTAATGCTCCCTGGAACTGCTTTGGTACTGTTGCTAACTGCCGTACAGGAACATTATTTGCTTGAACTTGCGCCTGATATATACCATTAGCCACTTGAATATTAGAGGCTGTAACCGTACCACCGCCAATAGCAAGGCGACCTTCACCACTACCACGGAGGGTTTTCAGGCTGAAATTATCTCTGTTGCCTGCGATTTGGAACGTACCTGCTAAAGGGTTATTTAAAGCTGGAGGAGACTGTTTCAATATTTGCCCCAACCGTACACCATTAGCTACAAGTTGAGCAGAAAAGCTTTGGTCTTGCAGTTGGATATTAGAAACTGCAACTGTGCCGCCACCAATTTGAACTCCTGCACCATAACTGCGAATCGTGGCAATTTTAAATGGTGCTGTGCTGCCTGAGAGAATGAGACGACCATTAAACTGTGCTTCCGCCAAAGAGACATTTTGCAGTTGACTTTTGTCTACAAAGGATTCCAACTTGACCCCAGACGCAACAGCCACAGCTTGCCAACGCTCATTGGCGTAACTACCAGTTGCCCGGACTGTACCACCACTCACATTCAGAGCCACATTGCGGAAAGAGACGTTGCGATTTGGAGCGATGCCTGCGGCAACTCCAGAGGAGAACGCAACTTCACCAGTTCCGGGATAAGTTCCATTAGGAGCCTGAAATTGTACCGCAGTTTGGACATTGGTAGGAGCGCCAGTTAATTGGGCAGTACCTGAGACATTGCCAATTTGGAAAGTGGGCGTTATGTCATAAACTTTTGCGATCGCATCCCCTGGAAGATTCTTGGCAGCGAAATTTATATCCAGTTGAGGGTTTTTACCGAGTTGAATTGTACCAGCGCCCGTGATATTACCACCAACTTTAGCTTTACCTTGAATATCTTTCAGGGTAATTAAAGAGGAACTAGTCGCAAGCTCAAACTTACTACTGATGCTATTAAAATCAACTTTGTCAATCCGAGCAGTTTGAATAGTGGTAACTGTGCCTGAGATAATTGGCTCTTTAGTTGACCCGGTAATCTGCAAATCAGCTTGTACTTGTCCAGCGATCGGCAGAGGCAGTTTTACCTTCAGAGTCTCTTGGGCATTAGCCAAACTCACCGCATTTACTCGCCCTGCCAACTTAAAGCCTGCTTGAGTGTCGATGATTCCCGTAGCCACTACCGGAATTTTGCCGTAGTTGGTAGTAACATTATCTAACTGCAACTCCGTTCCCTGGAAGCGGAGATTTCCTTGGCTATCGGTCAACAGTTGTGGGACTTTGGGTATTTGAACTGTTAGACCTTGCACAGCAGCGCTGCCATACAATAAAGTCTGTTGTCCTGGTGTTAACCTAACTAACAAGTCGCCATTGGCTCGACCCGCCTGTAAGTTCACTGGTAATTTAATTAATCGACTAATATCCTCAGCCAGCAAGTCTTGCGATCGCACTTGAAAGTTGCCTGCTAGCACCCTAGAACGCGTCTCTCCCTGAATAGAAATACTGCCACCACTGTCTGCTTGACCCCCCACATCAAACCTGATCAACTGGTTATTTGCTAAAAGTTGGGCAGAACCGTTGATTTGAGAAAATGTTACGGGGGAAGCAGGAGAAGAGGCAGAGGGACGGGGTGAGGGGGGCAGAGGGGAAAACTCTTCTCCCCTGCTAAGAGCTCCCTGCTCCCTTGCTTCTTCCCCTGCTCTCTCATCTCCCCCTGCCCTCTTCTGCGGCATTAACGCCAGCTTGGCATTACGAAATCGTAATTTGTCCAAATCGGTTTTAATAGCGCCACCTTCACGCGACGGCGCTATATTAGTGGAAACCCACCGCCCTTGGTTATCCTGTTCAATATAAATATCTGGGTTGACTAAGGTAACATCTAGCTTTAGCTGTCGGTTAAAAATTAGTTGTAAGGGGTTAAAACCCACCTCTACAACTTCAACTGCGGCCCGATCTGGATCTGTGGGTGTGGCTGGGATAGCTGAAGCCCCAAATTGCACTCCCGTCAACGAAAATTGTGTGACTTTTCCCAGTTTTACCGGACGGTTGAGTGTAGTAGTGAGACTTTTTTGTGCTAAGGGTGTTAACTCAGTTTGGACAAAAGTCCACAACCGATAAATACCAACAATAACTCCTAACAGCAAAAGTCCGCCCAAAGCAATGCTACCCCGACTCAACACCAGCAACCACAGACGCTTGCGGATAGGGCACGGGGAGAGAATATCTTGATTGGGAGATTTAGTCATTTGCTTTTACAGTATTAATTGCCAGATGTCGCTGGTACACACAAGCATTAACTGGCACGCTGATTCAGTATGCCATTTCCAGGATACGCCAACTAAACCCAAGACCTCATTGGTTAAGTTACGGTATTTGCTTAATCCAATACTTATGCTTCATAATATTGGCGTTTTCAGGTAAATCTGATCTGAATAGAGTGAAAATAGTTCCTGTGACTTTCGCTGAGGCACAACGTAGAACTTTAATATGGATAGACCTTAAAAAAGACAGATGATTACACCAATGCGTGTCTTTGTGTTAATTTTTAATGCTCGAACGGAAAATGAGGGGATTCACACGATTCGGGAAGGCGAGCGCAATAAAATTCTGATGTTCGAGTCAGAAGATGATGCCACGCGCTTTGCCCTGATGTTAGAAGCTCAGGATTTCCCTGCGCCGACACCAGAACCGATCGATGCTGAGGAAATCAAGGAATTTTGCGAAAGTGCTGGCTATGAGTGGGAAATTATTCCAGAAAACAGCAATTTAGTTGTCACTCCCCCAGAACTGAACGTAGAAGAAACCGACTGGCAAGCAGATGCCCAGAAGGTGGATACTGTTGAAGACACCTTCCCTCTCAATCAACAGCCACTAGAAGAACCAGAATTGTCTGATTCTGAACTAGAGAAGATGCGTCGCAAATTGGAAGGATTGTTGTAATTAGTCATTAGTCATTAGTCCTTGGTCACTGGTCACTGGTCATTGGTCGCTAACTGACTAATGACAACGGACAAAGGACAAAGGACAAAAAACAAATGACAAACTTGCAGGAACGCGGACATCTTTTAACCGAACTGGTAAATCCTAACAGTCTAAACTTAGACCAGCTCAGCCCTCTGGAATTGGTGGAGTTGTTTAATGACGAAGACCAAAAGGCAGTTGCAGCAGTTGCAGCAGCGAAAATTCAGTTGGCACAAGCAATTGATAGCACCGCAGAGCGTTTGCGCCACGGAGGACACCTATTTTATATCGGTGCAGGGACAAGTGGTCGGTTAGGGGTGTTAGATGCTGCTGAGTGTCCACCTACTTTTTGTACACCTCCAGAGTTGGTACAGGGGATTATTGCTGGTGGTGCGGGTGCGCTGGTACGCAGTTCGGAGGATTTAGAAGACAGCATCGAAGATGGTGAGGCTGCGATCGCTCAACGCCAAATTACCCAGCTAGATGTTGTAGTTGGCATTACCGCAGGTGGGACAACGCCTTATGTCCACGGTGCGCTTCGTGCTGCTCGTCAGCGAGGAGCCAAGACTATTTTTATCGCCTGTGTTCCCGCAGAACAAGTTAGCTTTGATGCCGATATTGACATTCGGCTTTTGACAGGGCCAGAAATAATCGCCGGCTCAACTCGCCTCAAAGCTGGTACAGCCACTAAATTAGCTTTAAATATCCTTTCGACTGGGGTGATGGTGCAGCTAGGCAAAGTTTATGGTAATCGGATGGTGGATGTAGCAGTAACCAATCAAAAGTTACGCGATCGCGCTTTGCGAATTTTGCAAGACCTCACAGGTTTAAATCGGGAAGCCGCTGGTTTTTTATTAGAACGCAGTGGTAAATGGGTGAAGTTAGCATTATTAATGCACTGGACTGGTTTGGAAAAAGAGGAAGGCGATCGGCTTCTTTCAGAACACCAAAGCAATCTTAGGGCAGCTGTTGTCAGCTATCAAAACCATAAGCAACCTTGAAAGAATTTTCTAGATAAATACTAGATATCTAGTCAAAAAGAATGTAGAGATGTCGCAGTGCTACGTCTCTACAAGGTTTCTGGATAAAGCATATTTAAGCTGTTCGTCAGCTATTTTTACAAAGTAATTTAAGGCAGCAAACGGGTTCAGGTGCTAAATTCTCAAATTTAGATGCGCGTCACTTTAATTCTGGAAATGTCAACCTTATAATATGACTGCTACTTGTCTTAGTAGCATACCTGTTTTTCAAAAAAATATTTTCTAGAAAAGCTGACATTAACTAATATAGTTAAAAATAGTAAACTTAAATAAATATTTTTAACATCTATTGTCAATTTCAATAACTAAAACCCAACTCCCTAGAGACTTCTAATCTTTTTTAAATAAAAATTCAGAACTTATACGGATATAATTTTGTATGAAAATTCTTAAGATGAGATATCAATACTTTGTACATCATGATGTAGACTATGGCAACCCACTTGAGTCATAAATATTAGCAGAAAAGTAAAGTCTGGCAATAAAAACTCTATGCTAGATAGATTATTCTTTAGTAGTAACATTTTTGCTATTTTCCATTTACCTTGCTTTTAATAATATTGATTTAGACCGCTATATACCAAACGTATCTGCACTTATCACTATCTAGACGCTGTGATAAAAGTGTTATTTACCTTTAACAAGGGACTTAAGAAACTTGTCTAATTAATTAAGATGGTAGCTGGATTTATGCCGTATTCTACTAGTGTAAGTTTTTAATGTTTAGCTTTTTAATGGAAGGAATAAAAGATGAACCACTCAGAACTGGTAGTTTCAAATAACCTAATGAATGAATTTAAAACTTGTACTCAGTTGCAATACAATGGCAAATTAAATATTAAGAGTTCAAAGGGGAGTCAATGGACTTTTTACTATCGGCTGGGACGGATAGTTTGGGCAACAGGAGGGACTCATCCCTTCCGGCGCTGGCGTAGACATATAGCTCAAAATTGTCCTCAAATCGATGTTGATAAGTTGCAATTACGTTTGCAAGACCTATCAATCGATTACTGGGACTATAAGCTGATAGAAATATTTTATAAAAAACAGAAAATCCAGAGAGAACAGATTCAATCTATTGCAGAAAATACAATAGCAGAACTCTTATTTGACCTAGCTTTACAAGGAAACTTTGCTTCTATAAGTTGTAATCGTAGTCAAGAAGTTGTTTTAGAAACCCCAATGAGCTTCACAAGTGCAGAAATGTCTGTAAAGCACATGCAAGACTCGTGGAAAATTTGGTCAGAAGCTGGTTTAGCAAATTTTTCTCCTGATTTGGCACCAGTTCTCCGGCGACCAGAGCAACTTGAGCAGATGGTAAGTCCATCTGTTTACAAAAACTTTGTGAATTTAATCAATGGCAAATTCACTCTGCGAGATTTAGCCATGAAAATGAAGCAGAATGTACTGCCACTCACTCGTTCGTTGCTTCCTTATATCCTTAAAGGAATCATTGAATTGATAGAAGTACCTGACTTGCCTTTAGGAGTTACTGAAGTCAACAATAATACCACCACACAAGCAAAGAAGCGGATTGCTCCACTAGTGGCTTGTGTCGACGATAGTCCTCAAGTATGTAAAATGCTAGAGGATATTATCACTGCCAATGGATTGAGGTTTGTCAAAATTCAAGATGCTGTACAAGCTCTACCAACTCTAATTCAGGATAAACCAGACTTGATTTTTTTGGATTTGATTATGCCAGTTGCCAGTGGTTACGAAATTTGTACTCAGTTGCGACGAATATCTACCTTTTCCAACACACCAATAATTATATTAACAGGCAGTGATGGTCTTTTAGACAGAGTTCGTGCCAAAGTAGTTGGTTCTACAGATTTTCTTACTAAACCTGTAGTGGCTGATAAGGTAATGAGTATAATACGTAAGTATTTACCGACATCGACTGTATCCACTGATAAAAGTAAATCTAATTTAGAGGTTTGTAATTAGGGAGAATTAGAGGCAATTTTTGATTCTGAATTCTTCCCCAAAATTTATAGAATTTTCTACCTCAGTAAAAGTTAAATTATTGGGGTATAACAACTTTGGATTTTAAATTTGTTCTCATGTTTAATTTTTTTTGCTCTCAAGCATTTGTCAGATTTGAGCTTTAAATCAAAAATTTGGTTACGAAACTCTTCTAGATTTAAATACATATTAATTTATATTGTTTACGTACTTTTTCTGAGGTTGATATATAAAGATTAAACCAAAATTAGACAAATACAAATTTTTGTATTTATAGCAGTCCTATTTGATTTGTGAAATATTGGTTAGGGCAAAGGGGTTAGGGCTAGTCTCTAGTCCCTTCCATGTCATGTCTTTGGTGACGAATCATTTAGGGCGTATATGTCTAATTTGTTTACATTTTGAGAAAAAGTTAACGAGTAGTTGCCATGAATACTGTTTTAGTTGTTGAAGATGGCTTAACAGATATGGAGATAATCAGCCGTTACTTGCAACAGGCAGGTTGTTCTGTGATTAGCGCCACAAGCAGTGAAGAGGCTCAAGACAAAATAGATCAAAATAAGCCAGACCTAATATTCCTTGACGTAATTTTGCCAGGAAAAAGTGGCTTTGAAATTTGCCGAGAACTGAAAAATAATCCCGACACTAGTAATATACCTGTGGTTTTTTGTTCTACAAAAAATAGTGATGTAGATAAAATTTGGGGTAATATGTTGGGCGCTGATGGTTATCTATCAAAACCAATTGATCGAGACGAACTAGTGGTAATTTTAAAGCGATTGCTTAATTAGTAAATATGTCATAAATCAACAATCGCTCAAGTCACTATTTTTAATATAAAAACTCTGAAATAGCAAACAATAACTGCAAATAGTGGCTAAAGATAAAAAATCAAGGACAAAGGATGAATAACTTTGGAAACCAAGGAAAAGTTTTTAAGTTTTAATTTGGGAGCAAGTGATACAGCCGTTATTTCGTTGCAGAACATCACAGAAGTTTTGCAAGTATCATTACCAGAAATATGTGGCGTTCCTCAAATGCCCAGTAGCGTCTTAGGTATTTATAATTGGCGCGGTGAGATGTTGTGGCTAGTAGATTTAGACGCAATGTTAGGTTATCCCCCAATTTCGCAAGGGACAAATTTGCTTTCAAAAATGATGGCGATTGTTCTGGAAAACAAGGGTAAGTATTTGGGATTATTAGTGCGACAGCTTCTAGATATTGAATGGCTCGATACTAACCAAATGAAACCCGCAACTACTGAATTATTTTATCCGAAAATATCACCTTTTTTACAGGGATACTTTATTAATGATTCGGAGGATATGATTTTTAATTTGGATGCCATAACTATTATCCAAGCTCCCATCTGGGGGACTCATAATTGAACATTTAGTAATGGATGATTAGGTATCGGGTTTTGAAAGTTATTAATATTTCATAAACAAATACCAGATCATTATTGCTTGCCACTATTATTCATCACAAAATTTGAGGTTAATCAAATGACATTTTTGTATAACAATAGCCATGAAACTGATAATCTAATATCTGAATTAGAAAAGCAAAATGGTAATCCAAATATAGCGAATATTGCTAGTAGCGAAATATCTTTATTAAATGCGATCACTCAGGAATTTAAAACTTGGCGGCGACAGTTACAAGACATAGCAACTCACATGCGCCAAGCACCAAACCGGGATACACTACTCAAAATTACCGTAGCGCAAAT
This sequence comes from Nostoc flagelliforme FACHB-838, assembly GCF_014698065.1. GTDB lineage: Bacteria > Cyanobacteriota > Cyanobacteriia > Cyanobacteriales > Nostocaceae > Nostoc > Nostoc flagelliforme_B. The sequence goes on along the minus strand of NZ_JACJSI010000070.1, from coordinate 21,204 downwards.
TAGAGAAAAAATTGGCTGTGATCGCGCTTTAATTTATCACTTCACTTCCAGAGAATCAGGTAATGTTTTATCAGAATCTAGAACACTAGGTTGGACTCCGACTTTGGGCGAAAATATTCCTGGAATTATTTTTGGTTTATATACCAATCAAGACTATACAGAACCTGTAATTATTGACGATATCAATCAGATTCAACTTAGCCCTTATCAAAAGCAACTGCTAGATAAATTTCAAATTAAAGCTAGTTTGAGTTTACCGATTGTAGTCGAAGGTAAAGTGTGGGGCTTACTAGCAGTCAATAATTGCTCCTCAACGCGGCAGTGGCAAGAAGTAGAAATTAGTTTACTATCTCAAATTACAACAGAACTGACTTACAAGTTGCAGAGCTTTGAATTCCAAAAAGAACAGCAACAACGGATACTTGCAAAAAAATCGGTAGCTAAAGTCATCGATAAAATTCTGCGAGTATCAAATGTCGAGAAGCTTTTTCAAACAACCACTCAAGAAGTACGCCAATTACTAAAATGCGATCGCGTTGGTGTTTATCGTTTCAAACCTGACTGGAGTGGCGAGTTTGTCGCTGAGTCAGTGGGTAATGGCTGGATAAAAATGGTTGGCCCTGACTTTTACATGGTCTGGGAAGATACCCACTTACAAGAAACTCAAGGAGGACGTTATGCCAAGGGTGAAAGCTTTGTAGTCAATGACATTTATCAAATGGGCCATGCTCAATGTCACATTGAGGTTTTAGAGCAGTATGAAATGAAGGCTTACATCATTGCACCGATATTTGCTGGAGAAAAATTATGGGGTTTGCTGGCAGCTTACCAAAATTCTGGCCCTCGTAATTGGCAACCTTGGGAAGAAAGCTTTGTAACTCAAATTGGGCTGCAATTTGGTGTGGCTATTTCACAAGGAGAATATCTAGAACAAGTGCAAACTAAATCTGACCAACTAGCTCAAATAGTTGAACAAGAGAAAGTTTTCACTAAGATAGTCAACCGCATCCGACAATCTTCAGATGTAGAAAGCGTCTTCAAAACAACCACTCAAGAAGTGCGTCAATCACTGCAATGCGATCGCGTCGCTGTCTATCGCTTTGACTCTGACTGGGGTGGCGAATTTGTGGCTGAGTCTGTGGGTACTGGTTGGACAAAACTGGTAGGCCCTGATATTAAAACCGTTTTGGACGATACCTACTTACAAGAAACTAAGGGAGGTAGATATGTTAAAGGTGAAAACTTTGTCGTTAATGACATTTATGAAGTCGGGTTAGCTCCCTGCCATATTGAGATTTTAGAGCAGTTTGAAGCCAAAGCTTACATCATTGTTCCGATATTCTTCGGGGATAAATTGTGGGGGTTACTGGCAGCTTATCAAAATTCTCGCCGCCGTGAATGGCAAACCTGGGAAGTGAACTTTTTAGTTCAAACTAGCTTGCAATTTAGCCTAGCTAAATCACAGATAGATTATTTGGAATTAGTGCGGGTGAAATCTGAGAAACTAGCTCAGATAGCAGAACAAGAGAAAGCTGTCACCAAGATCAGTAACCGCATCCGCCAATCTTTAGATGTAGAAGAAATCTTCAAAACAACTACTCAAGAACTAAGGCAATTACTACGATGCGATCGCGTCGCCGTGTATCGCTTTAACCCTAACTGGAGCGGCGAATTTGTCGCAGAGTCCGCAGGTCATCTTTGGGTAAAACTGGTAGGCCCTGATATCAAAACTGTCTGGGAAGATACCCACTTACAAGAAACTCAGGGAGGTCGATATGCCCAAGGAGAAAACTTTGTCGTCAATAACATCTATCAGGTAGGTCATTCTCCTTGCCACATTGAAATTTTAGAGCAATTTGAAGTCAAAGCTTATGTAATCGTTCCTGTATTTGCTGGGGAACAATTGTGGGGATTGCTAGCAGCTTATCAAAATTCGGGAACTCGTGATTGGGAAGATTCGGAAGTCACTTTGTTAGCACGCATTGGCAGCCAGTTAGGACTGGCATTACAACACACCGAATATTTGCAACAAGTACAAGCGCAGTCAGCAAAATTAGCAGAAGCAGCAGCACGAGAAAAAGCAGCTAAGGAGTTACTACAACAACGATCTATTCAACTCTTAAAAGCTCTTAGACCCGCTCTCAACGGCGATTTAACAGTACGCGCACCGATTACAGAAGACGAGCTAGGCACGATCGCCGATGCTTACAATAATACCCTGCAAGCGCTGCGGCAAATCGTTATTCAGGTACAGGGAGCTGCTCAACAAGTTGCCCAAACTTCTAGCAATAGCGACGCTTCACTAGCCGGATTGACCAATCTGGCACAACAACAATCTGAGGAAATTACCGCAGCTTTAGGTGACATTCAACAGATGGTGGACTCTACTCAAGCTGTGGTGGCGAATGCTGAATTAGTGCAACTAGCAGTGCAAAAAGCCAATCAAACTGTAGAGTCTGGCGATACTGCGATGAACCTAACAGTAAAAGCAATCCAAGGGATTCGTGAAACTGTTGCTCAAACCAGCAAAAAAATTAAACGCCTCAGCGAATCCTCACAAAAAATCTCCAAAGTGGTGAATTTGATTGGTAATTTTGCTACACAGACAAACGTACTGGCTCTAAATGCAGCCATTGAAGCCACTCGTGCCGGTGAATATGGCAAAGGTTTTGCGGTTGTAGCTGATGAAGTCCGTTCTTTATCTCGCCAGTCAGCAGCAGCAACCATCGAAATTGAAAAATTAGTCCAAGAGATTCAAGCAGAAACCGGAGAAGTTGCAGTAGCGATGGAAACTGGCATTCAGCAAGTAGTAGAAGGTACAAATCTTGTCAGTGATACTCGGCAAAACTTAAATGCGATCGTTTCTGCAACTGCCGAAATTAGTCAGCTAATCGAGCGAATTACCGCAGCGACTCAAAAACAAATGGCGCAATCTGTAACAGTAACTAAATCAATGCAAGATGTAGCCGGAATTGCCAATAAAACTTTTGCTGAATCTCAAGAAATTGCAACTGTGTTCCAAGATTTATCAGGAATGGCGCAAGAGCTATTAACAACTGCTAGTAAGTTTAAAGTCAAATAAGTAGAAAACAGGGAGTGGGGAGTGAAAAATGACAGTTTCTAAAATTTGATCTGAGCAAGATTTAAGAGTTAGGCAAGAAGGCAATCGTTAGCTGAAGCTTGTTATCAGCTAACGATTACATTTCCGAAAGAGGAACTTTACGGAATGACTTTATAGATTTGTCGACAGCTGCATCAGGTTATGAACGAGTTTAGACAAAACCGTCATTTTGGAATCATTAACGAAATTGAAAGGTTTTAACTTTTTTCCCAACTTCCAACTCCTAACTTCCAACTCCCCATTTCCAACTTCTAACTCCCAACTCTTAACTCTCAACTCCCCACTCCTTAGTTATGATTACAGATAACGAAATCCGCGAACAAGGGTACATCTACTTTCTGGCTGAAGCTCCAGAACTAGTCCAAATTATTGAGCAAGAACTATTTAGCTTGTCGGAAGATTATAGCATTGCTAAAGTTCACAACTTAATGCGGGCTACTCATACACTTAAAGGTGGTGCTGCTAATGTTGGGCTAGAAGTAATTAAGATGATAGCCCATTTTCTAGAAGATGTATTTAAGGCTCTATATAATCCAAAAGTGGTAGTTGATGCTGAATTACAAACACTTTTGTTACAAGCTTATGAGTGTCTGAGTATAGCATTAAATACCGAGCTAATAGGCAGTACTGTTAACGATCAAGAATTGATGCATCGGGCAACTTCAGTGTTCGCACAGTTGCAAGAAAACTTGGGTGATGCATTTGGTGCTGAATCTCATATTCCCTCTTCTGAAGAATTGGGATTTGATATTGTGCAGTCCGTTTTTGAAACGGGAGTAGAGCAACGTTTAAATAGTATTGCCGACGCTGTTAATAATCCACCAACTGATGCCGAATTGATTGAGTTTTTACACTCTCAAGGCGAGGTATTTTTTGGCTTGGCAGAATCTTTAAATCTACCTGGATTAGGAGAAATTGCTCAAACCATTATGTTGGCATTGCAAGCAAATCCTACCCAAGTACGGCAAATTGCAGAAATTGCCTTTGCAGATTTACGACAAGCACAACAATTAGTATTAAAAGGCGATCGCACATCTGGCGGAGAGGTTTCTCCAGAGTTACGAAAACTGACAACAGTGGCAAATAATGAATTATCTGAAGAATTACAAAATAATTCATCTGTTGCTACATTTTTTATCAATGAAGAACAGTTTTACCAGTTCCTCACTACATCTGATAACAATAAAAATGAATCGGTTAAGCCTACAACTGCCAAGTTTTATTTAAAAGTCATTCGCTACATTTTTGGCTGGTTTAATCACCAAATGCAAATACCAGAGTCAGAATTAAATTTAAATTTACTGGTTCCCGCCTTAGAAAGGAAAATCCTGCTTAATTATATCGAAAACTGGCTGAAAAGTTTTCTTGATTTTGTTCAAGATGAAGAAGATAGCCAAAGTCTTTGTATTTATCGACGTGGGATTATCTTAATTATCTTATTTGCAGTTGCAAAATTCCAATATTCTCTTAACCCATCTGACAGTTATTTATCAGGAATTAAAATATTACAAAACCAAATTCATAAATTAGCTAAAGAATATAAAAATTATCCTCCTGTTACTAGCCAAGAGAAAAATTGGATTGATAATCCCAAGTTACAAACACTGTTAGTTATTAAAGAGATATCTCAATCTGCATTTTCTCAAGTAAATGATAACTTACTAGAATCGATATGGGGAGAAGAAGCTAACCAAATTGCTGTTGAAGTTGTGACTACACAAACTGATGATTTTTCAGGAAAGCTTGATTCATTAGCTGTTAGTAAGCAGGTAGTTGTAGATGTTCCTGAAACAGCTATTGAAGTCTTGTCTGATATAACTACACAAATCAATAAAGAAATAGAGGATCAATCACAGTATGTTCAAACTAAAAATTTCCGCCAACCTTCATTTATTCGGGTAGATACAGAAAGACTGCAACACTTAAATTATCTAGCTGGAGAATTGCTGATTTACCAAAAACGGCGTAGTTTGCAAGATGAACAAGTCAAAGAAATAATTGAGCAATTAATACAGCAACTCACTAGACACCAAACAACTTTAAATGAGTTACGTGATTTACCATTACAAATACAAAACATTAACTCACAAGAAACGCAAAGTTTTGCAGTGAATTTTGACTTGTTGGAAATGGATGTATATACAGAGTTTCAGATGACATTGCATGAAGCCATAGAAGAGACACTGCAACTCCAAGAAACCACAGAGTCTCTTGACTTGCTTCTGACACAAGCTACTCAAATTAGCGATAAACAAGAGAATTTAACTCTTAATATTATAGATAGCTTAGTCGAAGCACGTATGTCGCCTTTGGGCAATATCCTGAATCGCTTTCCCCACATGGTAAATAAGTTGGGGAATGTTCATGCCAAACTTGTAGAATTGAAACTTACTGGTAGTGAAGTACTGGTAGATAAAGCGATCGCAGAAAAGCTCTACGATCCCTTGTTACACTTAGTGCGTAATGCTTTTGACCACGGTATTGAAGCTCCGCAAGTTCGCCGAGAGCTTGGTAAACCAGAACAAGGTTTAATCGAAATCTGCGCTTATCATCAAGGTAGCCAAACTGTTATCGAAGTTCGGGATGATGGCCAAGGATTGAATTTAGACAGAATTCGCAGAAAAGCTGCTGAACTTTATCCCACACAAACTGAAGAAAAAGCTAGAAACTATGCTTCTAATCTAGCTGAATCTGAACTTTTAGATTTGATATTTTTGCCTGGATTTTCTACTGCTGGTAAAGTGAGTGAAATTTCTGGGCGCGGTATGGGTTTAGATATTGTGCGTACTCAGATGCACGCACTTAACGGCTCAATTTCGGTTCAATCCTTACCCAATCAAGGAACAATATTTATACTCAAAATTCCTTTTTCTATGACTACAGAAAAGTTAATGCTAGTTCAAGCCAAAGGTGTTGTTTATGGTCTGCTTTTGGACAGTATCGAAAAAATCTTAATACCCTCTGAACAACAAATTAAAGAAATTGAGGGCAAAAAAGTCTTGCATTGGAATATAGAGAATGATGAGACTATGGTCAGCCTGCATCAGCTTTCAAAGTTGATTGATTATAATGATTCATTTTTTAATAGTTCTACTGCATACAACAGATTAAATACCCATGACTCAAGTGTAGCGAGAAATCCGGTGATTTTGCTACGACGAAATCAAGGAAAAGTCGCTTTAGAAGTTGACCAAATAATTGGTGAACAAGAACTAGTAATTAGACCTTTAGGAAATGCGATCGCACCGCCAAAATACATTTACGGTTGTAGTAGTTTAGCTAATGGTAATCTCATCTTAATAATTGATGCTTCCTTGCTAGTAAAATCTAACGAGATTCAACAAACAACAGTTGATATCAGAGCGCTACCAGTAGCTTCAGCTTCTTCCTCAGATAAAAAAGCTTTGCCGATATCAGGACAGAATTTTCCATCTACACTATTACTTGCTGCATCGACTTCCACAACAACTACAGAAACCCTACCCAGTTATTCTCAAGAGCCAGATAATAAAACACCAAAAGTTGTTTTAGTAGTAGATGATGCAATTAGTCTGCGGCAAACTCTCTCTCTAACTTTGCAAAAATCTGGCTATCAAGTAATACAAGCTCAAAATGGTGTAGAAGCTTTAGAAAAGTTGGAGTTACATCCTGAAATTCAAGTTGTCGTCTCTGATTTAGAGATGCCACGAATGAATGGTTTTGAGTTGTTGAGCAATTTCCGTCAACACCCTAATTTAGGAAATGTACCTGTAGTGATTCTCACTTCTCGCAGTGCTGACAAACATCGCCAGCTTGCCAAAGAGTTGGGTGCAAAAGCTTACTTGACCAAGCCTTTTTTAGAACATGAATTTATTTCTACAATTAAAGAGTTAATTTAGCAGTAGGGGCGCAAGTCCTTGCGCCCCTACTCAGACATTGACTAGATTTTCTATAGTATCGGCATCATTCGGCAACGCACCTGTTAAAACTTCGCTGCCTACTGCGGTAACTAAAACATCATCTTCAATACGGATTCCGCGTACATCAGCAAATTCAGATAAACGCTGCCAATTTACGACATTCTGATACTTGGAACGGATATTAGTATCATTTAAAATTGCTGGTACTTGATAAAAACCAGGCTCAATTGTGACTAACATTCCTGGACGTAGGGGACGATTTAAACGCAGGTAGCCTAAGCCAAAGCGATCGCTCCTTTGGCGTCCTTCTTCATACCCTGCTAAATCGCCCAAATCTTCCATATCATGGACATCTAAACCCAGTAGATGACCGATACCGTGAGGGAAAAATAGCGCGTGGGCATCCATCTCTACTAAATCTTGGGGATTTCCTTGTAAAATATCTAACTCTACTAAACCTTCAGCTATGACCATAGCAGCTAGCAGATGAATATCTCCGTACTCTACACTAGGTTGTATTTTGGCAATGCAAGCATCATGAGCTGCCAGCACAACATTATAAATATCTCTCTGGGTAGATGAAAATTTGCCAGAAACTGGCCATGTACGAGTAACATCACCTGCCCAACCCGTCTCAGTTTCAGCGCCAACATCAGCAAGCAGTAAATCGCCTGCTTGTAGGGGATGGTGATACTGCTCATTATGCAAAACTTCACCGTGAACGGTGACAATACTGTTGTAAGAGGTGGTCATATTGTGGGCAATAATTACCCCTTCCATCGCTGCACGAACTTCTGCTTCTAGCTTGGCTTGGGGCGTTGCCGCCATACCAGCTTTGTGGGCTTCTACGGTGACTGCCGCAGCTTTTCGCAACTGGGTTAATGCAGCTTCATCATGAGTGAGGCGGAGAGAAACGATCGCTTTAGCTAACTCTAAGTCAATTCCTTGGGGAGGGCTTTGTGGCAAAACCCATCTATTTAATAGCTGCGATTGCTGTGTCCAAGTAGCAGCATCTTGTACAGCAAGTGTAGCGGCATCTTGTAGCCAAGACTCTAATTCTGCCATTGGTCGAGCAGCATCCGCCCCAATTTTTTCGGCTATTTCCTCGCACGTTGGCATTTCTCCATGCCAAAGGGCGCTACCGGGTGAAGGATCGTCCATGAATAGTTCTAGCTTCCCCGCTTCTAAATGAATTGCCGCCTGTGATAAGGGTAGTCCAGCAAAATAGAGGAAATGACTGCTAGCACGAAAGGGAAAAGGATTTGCGGGAAAATTACGCGAACTATTGCTACCTGACCACAGAATTGCTGGAAAATCAATCAGATTGGCTAGTTGTTGCCGTCGGAGGCGTAAAGTATCAGCGAGGGAAGTAGAGGTTTGTTGAATAAACATAAATAGAAACTCAAAGAAGAAGATAAAGGTAATGGTTTTGCCTTTATTTAGTCGTTATTGTCTTTATCGTCATCGTCATCGTCTTGATCATCCTTGCGATTATCCTGTTTGTCGTCGTCGTCTCTGTCTTCCTGGTTAGGCTGTTCGTTAGGTTGTACAACTGGTTTTTGTTGCTCAGTTGGAGCAAGTGGCTGCGGTGCCTCAACAGCACAACTAATTAATCCTCCAGAGATTAGCGCTAAATTGACAACAGCAAAGATGCTTTTGAAGATTTTTATCCTCATGTTTCCGTTTTGCTCTAACATAGTCCCTAGTTTTTGGAGATTGTATTACTAATTTATAAGGCAATAGGGTTCAGTTAAGCATTTTTTTCTTCTCTCTGTTCCCTCTGTGCCTCTGCGGTTCGTTAAAAAATTTGACTTTGATAAAGAGTTTTAGCCTTAACTGAACCGTATTGATTTATAAGGTACTGTATATGGCGGTTCTTATTTGAATGTATAGCGATCGCCAGATGAGTTATACCATTTTCAAAAATCTGTGCAACATAATGAATCGGCTGTAAGGGCGCACATCTGTCATTGGTGCTAAAACCCTTTTCCAGTTTCTGGCTGGAAATGCTGCTCCTAGCGGCTCTGCCGCCAGAAAGAGAGGCGGCAGCCCCAAGAACGGCATTCACAGTCGGAGACTGGGAACGAGACAATCAAAAAGCTGGTTCTAGACTGGCTTTGACGTTAAGTTGACACCAATGAGAGCTGTGCGCTTCTACCAATAAATGTGTTTTAGGATGTAGAGACGCGATATATCGCATCTTTACTATTTTCATTTCAGGTATTTAAATGTTTGAGAATCAACGAGCAAACATCTGTTGCCTCAATTCGATTTTCATCAACTAGGTGAGTTTGATGAGTGATAAACAGTGGCCCTTCGGCAAAAGAAGTGGTAACGCTACCATGAGAGCCACGTACTAGAGAAGCATCCAGAGGAATAACATCCATAAGGTAACGAAAACCCAGTTGTTTCTTAAGTAACTTGAGAGCAATTTTTCCTTGAGGAAATGTAATCTGCGGATCAAGGAAAAGTTCTACAGGATCGTAACCAGGTTTGCGGTGGATATCTACAGTTCTAGCAAAATCAGGAGCTTTCGCGTCATCAAGCCAATAATAATAGGTAAACCAAGCATCAGATTCGGCGATCGCAACTAATTCTCCCGATCTAGGATGAGCAAGGTGGTAGGTTTGCTTACCTTCTTCATCCAATACCTGTGCCACCCCTTCAGTCGCTTCTAAAAGCGATCGCACTTTCGGGATGTACGCCGGATCGTTCACATATACATGAGCAATTTGGTGATCGGCAACGGCAAAGGCAATACTAGCACCAAAATCGAGCAGTTCTCGTCCCAATTCTTCCCGCACAGCAATTAAACCATTTTCCCGGAATAAGCGGTTCAAATCTACCGCTTTGGAGACTGGAGTAATGCCATACTCAGAAAGAATAATTACCTGAGTATTACGTGCTTGATAATATTCAATTAGATCACCACAAACAGCATCAATTTCTCGCAAATCTGCTTGAATCTGTGTTTGATTGTTGCCAAATTTTTGCAGACAGTAATCTAAATGTGGTAGATAAACTAGTGATAATGTCGGGCTATAACGTTCTTCAATCCATTTTGCGGAATTAGCAATCCATTGACTAGAACTAATGGAAGTTTTCGGCCCCCAAAAATCGAATAAAGGGAAGTTTCCTAAATCAGATTGAATTTGCGATCGCACATCACTAGGATGGGTATAAATATCAGGTAATTTTCTGCCATCTGCGGGATACATCGGGCGCGGCGTAATGGCATAATTTACTGAAGAGTACATATTATACCACCAAAAAAGGTTGGCACAAGTGAAGTTTGGATCAATAGATTTAGCTATATCCCAAACTTTGGGAGCTTGTACTAGTTTATTAGATTGTCGCCAGAACTTTACTTCACACTCATCGCGGAAATACCAACCATTAGCGACAATTCCATGTTCATCAGGCCATTTTCCTGTTAAATAAGTAGCCTGAACCGAACAAGTTACAGCCGGTAACACTGGTGCAATGGGAACTACTTGCCCTTTACTAACCCAAGAAGATAAAGACGGCGTGTTTTCTCCTAGTAAGCTGGGCGTTAATCCGACAATATTTAGAACAACCGTTTTTTGCATAAACTTAATCCTTTCTTATACCAATTTGAAAAATAATGTAGAAATGCCAATTAACACATCTCTACAGATTAAACCAGAAAACCCAGTTCATATCTGGGGGCATCTTAGGAAATTATTTTTAATACCCATTCATACTCACGCTGAATAGAAGTAAGTAAATCTATTTTCATTTCTGATGGCAATACATCCCAAGTATAAGTCTCAATTTCTAAATGTGAGCAAGCATTGTTTGTCTGAAGTAAATGCAAAACAGTAACAATGTCATCTTGAGTTGATTGCAAAATTTGATAATCATGAATAAAAATTGGCACATGGAAGTGAGTACGCCATTCTTCAGCTAAAGATTGCTCTAAATGTGGTAATGCAGTTATTAAATCAGGATAGTGATGAAGTGTGCCATCAGTACGACGTTCTATTACCTGGTGAAGATAAGTAGATTCAGCAAATGGACGTAACCGTTCAACTATCAAACTACGCTTCTCAATATCTACAGGAATTTTTACTTTAATCGCGGCACTGATTTGAATCTTACCAATTTTAATTCCTGCCGATTGCAAACGCGCAAATACAGATTGTGGTTCCTCATATTCTACTGAGAAATGACAGGTGTCATAACAAATACGAACGTGTTCTAGCAATTTAGTTTCTGCTAAACTATGCTCAATATTTAATTTTTTTGATAAATAATCACCGCCAATTGGTAATAACCAATTTTGATAGAAGTCAATTACTTCTGAGGTATTTTCAATTAATCCATCAGGTTCAGGTTCTAAATCAATATGTAATACCTTTCCTGTTTCTTCGTAAATACGAATCATTTCTACAACAACTGATGCTATGTTCAAACAACTATTTTTAATAACTGCCTCGAAAGCTGTTTGGTCTTTTTTCCACCAAGGTTTGTAGGATAATGGTAGTGTAGAAATTCCGCCGTCGAGTCCTTCTGGTAACAGAGTAGCTAAAATTTGTGCCAAGTTTAATGTATAGTTTACCCGTTCTTGTGTAGACCAATCTGGTGCATAAACTTGGTCTTTTACTACCTGTCGATGGAATCCGCCATAAGGGAATCCATTTAAGGTGAAAACGTATAAATTTTCTTGAGTCAGCCACGCTTGGAATTGAGCCAAGTTATTATTTTGTAACAGTTCTTTGGCAGCTGCATCTGCTAATCTTAAACCAATACCAAAAGGTGCTGTTGGTGATAAACGTGATTTTAAACTGAGAACATATTTTTCTAAATTGGTGAAAACCTCTGGCCAGCTTTCACCAGGATGAATATTGCTGCAATAAGTTAAGTGATTATTGCTTTTTGTAATTTTCATTTTCTAGCTTTATCCTTTGGCTGATACTATTTCAAAAATACCTGCTAAATACTCATTGTTATGGGCGCACATCTATGCGCCCATACAAACGATTCATGGTATTACTGGGTATATACATTCAAATTTAAGTAACGGCAAATACTTTTGCTAACTTCATCGAAAATGGTAGCAAAATTAAAACGAATAAACCGTAATACAAACCAGCAAAACCAGATGCAACTGTTGCATCTAAAACTATTAGAGATAACACACCTATTTTTACAGCATTTCGGATATTATTGGCTACTGGTTCACGCGCCGCTTTGATAAAATTAGGCAAAACTCTAATAGCTAATAAAACAGCAAATGGTAATGCTGCGATCGCTGTATACTCTTCTAATAGTTCTAAAGCTAAAACAGCCGTCAAAACTATTGCAATTAGCAGTAGTGCTAGTACTCCCGTAATCTTCTTACCTCCGTGAACTTCACCCTGACTAATTGCGGTAATAGCAGCAATGTAAAGAACAGGAATCAGTGCTAAATACCAACGTTCTTCTATTATTGTGGGTACAGCACTTACGCCTAATAATAAGTTACTGCCACGACACAAACCCATATTTAAAGGGCCGAAAAAAGGATGATGTTTGGCGAGTGAGTCATATAATAGGGATGAAAGAGTGATAAATATAGCGATCGCACCACTCACCAACGATACTTGAAAAGCAGCTATAATCCCGATCGCAAATAGTATACTCCCCAATAAAGTAGCATTTTGAATAGACACGCGACCACTAGGGATTGCTCTATTTGGTCGTTCTTTGGCATCTAATTCCGCATCAAAAACATCGTTAAAAACTATGCCGCCACCGTATAAACCAGTTGTAGCTAATAACAACCAAGCTAATGGAATTAGGATGGTAAAACTTGCTTCTTCATTGATTAATTTGGTAAAAATAATCCCAGAGCCAGAAGCAGCAAAACCAACAAGAATATCCGCCCAAGCAGTAACAATATTAGCAGGACGCATCAGTTCTAGATAACCCCGCCAGCTTTGAAAATTTAAGCTTGCAACATTCACTTATCTGCCTCCGTATCTAGTAATTTCTCAAAATAAACCGCATATTAAAATGAACCAGATATTTATGCAATTTTTATTCCTCACACCCGTTTGGCTACGCTCACGGCAAGTTCAGTACAGACGCGATTAATCGCGTCTCTCCCCAATTTTCTATTCAATCAACACATAATCTGAAACTGATTTGATTCCTGGTTCTTGTCCGCGCAACACAGAATTGCCATTAAACAACTGACGTTGATCAACAGATTGAGGATTGAGCCAATCTGATGCTTGCATCTGCCCAGTTTGACTGTAAGCAGCTAAGGCATTTTCATAACAAACTGCTCGGACATGTTCTTCAGAAATGCCCCTATCTAACATCAACTGAGCCGTTTTGGGCACTGCTAAAGGATCGCTAATACCCCAATCAGCGCTACTATCTACAATGATGCGATCGCTTCCATATTTGCGGACAACTTCTACCATCCTGGCGTTACCCATTTTCGTCTGTGGGTAAATTGTAAAAGCTGCCCAAAAACCGCGTCCTAATACTTCTTCAACGGTTTCTTCGTTGTTGTGATCAATAACTACTTGTGAGGGATCTAAGCCATATTCAATGCAGCGATCCATACTCCGACTAGCACCCATCTTTTTATTGCGGTGGGGAGTATGAATTAATACTAACATATCGAGTTCTTTGGCTAATGCTAACTGTTGACAAAAGTACTTATCTTCTGCTTCTGTCATATCGTCATAGCCAATTTCGCCAATGGCAACAACTCCCTCTTTACAGGCATAAAGTGGTAGGAGTTCCATTACTTCAGTTGCTAGCGCCTCATTGTTAGCTTCTTTTGGATTTAGGCCGATTGTACAGTAGTGTTGGATGCCAAACTGATTAGCACGAAACCGTTCCCAGCCCACAAGACTACTGAAGTAGTCTTTAAATGAGCCAGCATTGGTTCGGGGTTGTCCTAACCAAAAGGCTGGTTCAATGACGGCGACAATACCATATTCCCGCATTACTAGGTAATCGTAAGTAGTACGGGAACACATGTGAATGTGAGGATCTATAAACATCATGGTTTTAATGATTGGGCATTGGGAAAGAGGAGGCAGGAGGCAGGATAGCGCAGCGTTAGCGAGTCCGCGAGCGTCGGCAGGAGGTAGAAGTACTTTAATTTGGAATTGATTTCTCCCTTATCCCCACTCCCTTTTATTTGTAAACAAAAAAACGTTAGCGCAGATCGCCGCAGGCATCGCGGCTAAAACTGCTCCAAGTCAGATTACCTTGTTGAATGGATGACTGTAAATCTGGGTAACGGGAAAGTAATTCTTGCGCTTGGGGTAAAGGTGATTCAGCACAAGCTAACGCTGCTGCTTTTTGCTCGTCTATATCCCCATCAGCCAGTACTTTTTCCAAATCTGTGATGATTGTACCATCGGCAAACCGCCCTACAGGTCGCCAAAGTTCTGGCGTAACTGAACGTTTCGCTGCCCAGCGTTCATGGGCATAGTCTGCCAACATCCTCGCCAATTCTGGGTTAGCACGTCGATCTAAACCCCAAATTAGATGCAATGGACTGCCGACAAACACAGCCTTCAGCACCATCTGATTCCAAGCAGCATTATCTAAATAATTCGCTGGATAAGGGTTACGTAATGCTATGGCTTGGAATACATTACTCATATTGCTGCGAATTCCCTCAGCAGTACGATGACGATGTAACTCTGGATGTGGTAATAACGGCAAACTTTGATAAAGGGCAACTAACTCCCCCATATCGGCAGTGGAGAAGACTTGATCGAGCGATCGCACATAACCCTCAGCATCATCGTGGGGCAAAGCTAAAAGCAAGAGTGTACGACCTGCTTGATCGACACTCCAATGACCAGGATACCAGCCAGGAATCACATCCTGTGCTGCTTCCAAGTCTTGAAATGTCAGTTGTAAATCCTCTTTACCTAGATAACGCGGCACAGCACTAAAAGCTGTAAAAAACACTCGTTCAGGAGCGCCGCTAGCAATCTGTGTCTGCTTCTGTTCCAGCCAAGCAAAAGCTTTGTCTGAAACAGACTTTAACAGCCAGTGATGCAATAACTTGTTTACTTTACTCATGATAAATTCAGGAGAAGTTGCCCAACTTCTTTGTGACAACCAAGTATAAAATCTACCACTAAACTTGATACTTTGGGTTTGAAGCAGTTAGATAATATACTACTTAGATCATAACTTCACTGAATCTATAGAAATCTCCTGACTTTCAATAAGATATTGTAAAGATACCATTTTGGTTAGGTAAATTCTACAATTATCCTACGGAAAAATTTTAGAATCTTTATGTAATAATATCCATTACCAACCTCAAGATATAAAGTTTAAGCATCAATAAAAGTGGTAAATCAATGTTGCTTTTAACTTGATCCTATAGGTGAATCCGCGTTAAATCTCTGATTGCTTTATTAGCTAGATTTGACTAATGAATCATTTTAATATTGAAATGATAAATGGTTTTATTATGTTTATTTTGCTGTAAATTATAATTGCAGCAATCTATTTATTTGCAATCACTTAAATAACAATAATCAAATGGCTATTCAACAAAAAACCGCTCTTAATCTGCAACCAATTAACCAATGTGTCCGCGTAACCTTCAATTATGATGTTCACTTTACTAGAGGTCTATTTCAGTTAGATAATCCATTACTTGCACAAATAATTGCCGCAGATGGAGAGACAACACCAAAGCAAGTGCTAGTAGTGGTAGATGGAGGATTTTTACAGTATCAGGATGGGTTACTAAAAAAATTATCAGCTTATACCCAGCGTTATGAAGATGTACTAACATTTAGCGGTGAGCCAATAGTAGTTCCGGGTGGAGAAGCAGTCAAGAACGATTCGAGATTTATAGAACAAATTCATCAGCAGATTAATATAGCTGGATTGTGCCGTCACTCCTACGTCTTAGCAATTGGAGGTGGAGCCGTCTTAGATATGGCAGGATACGCAGCAACAACGGCGCACCGAGGAATTCGCCTGCTACGAGTACCGACAACAGTATTAGGGCAAAATGATTCGGGTGTAGGGGTAAAGAACGGAATCAATGCCTTCGGAAAGAAAAACTTTTTGGGTACATTCATGCCACCTTATGCGGTCTTGAATGATTTTGATTTTCTCACTAGCCTTGATGATCGAGATTGGCGATCGGGTATTGCAGAAGCGGTGAAAGTAGCGCTGATTAAAGATGCAGATTTCTTCGATTTCATTATGACTAATGCCGATAAATTGGCTAATCGAGATATGGGCATAATGGAAAGGCTGATCTATCGCTGTTCGCAGTTGCACTTAGAGCATATTGCTCGTGGCGGCGACCCTTTTGAAATGGGTTCATCGCGTCCTTTGGATTTTGGACACTGGGCTGCTCACAAACTAGAGCATTTAACTAATTACAGTTTACGTCATGGTGAAGCTGTAGCGATCGGCATTGCTTTAGATACCACCTATTCATATTTAACAGGGCAACTGTTGCAATCAGAATGGCAAAGGGTTCTAAGTACACTCAACAAATTAGGCTTTAGCTTGTATGTATCGGCATTAACAGAACAATTAGATCAACTAGACCATCCACATTGTATATTTAGGGGGCTTACCGAGTTCCGTGAACACTTGGGAGGAAAATTGACAATCACTCTTCTACAAGGAATCGGAGAGGGAATAGAAGTTAACCAAGTGGATTTGTCTTTGTATAAAGATGCTATTTTAATGCTGCAAGATTGGCAACTTTTGCATTAATTCTCCTTTTCTATACAAATATATTGCTTAATTTTCCAGGCGATCGCTACTTTGTGGTTCTAAATTGCAAAATACTTTTTAGTTCTTCTTCTTCTTCCTTAAGAACGTGGTAAAGTTCCCAATTCTGTTGGAGGTTTAACCAAAACTCTGAACTATTTCCAAAAAATTTTGATAACCTTATTGCCGTACTAGGTGTAATACCTCGCTTTTGATTTACAAGCTCATTTATTCGCTGATAAGGAACGTGAAGTGCATCTGCAAGTTCTCTTTGGGTTATTCCCATTGGGTCTAGAAAATCTTTAAATAATATTTCACCTGGATGTGATGGAGGTCTATACTTTGGAACTCTCATCTGTTGTTACCTCCTAATGGTAATCGACGATTTCAACCTCTGATGCACCCTGGAGTGTCCATATAAAGCAAATTCGATATTGGTCATTTATGCGAATGCTATGCTGACCTTTACGAGCACCTTTTAGTACTTCTAACCTGTTACCCGGGGGAACCTTAATGTCATCTAGAGATAACGCTGCATTGATTTGATCTAATTTTCTCTGTGCAACTTCCCAACAGTATATAGGGCATTGCTTTCGAGCTTCCTTTGAGTCATTGCCATCAAAAATATCTTCGGTTCCTTGATCCTTAAATGATACTATCATAATTAGCATGATGACACGGTTATCATGCTACCAAAAACTGAGTAGCATTATAGTCCTCTGATAAATCCTCATTTCCCTTATCTCCTCAGCCCTCCTTGGTGTTCACAATGAAAACCTCGATGCTCCCAAGCTTGCATATCCACATCAGTAAGTTTTGTCACATTTGAGCATTGCGGTTGAATAATTTGACTTAAAATCGCCCAAAATAAGCTGCGTGTTACATCTAATCCAGTTTTGGGCCAAGATTCCTGATTACCAGGAACACCCAACTCCTGAACAATCTCTGTCTCTACCCAAATACCATGAGCGCCCAAAAGAATCCGTGCCATCCATAAAGCTCTGGGTAAATGACTGGGCGAGGTAATCAACATGACTTTATGCACTCCCCAACGTCGCAAAATTGGAATACCATAATAAAAATTTTCAAAGGTAGAATTCGCGCAGTTTTCTAACCAAACGTTTTGTAAACTTGCTAATTCCGCCTGAAAAATTAACCAAATACAGGGATCTGGGGAACCATGAGAAATTAAAATTGGGGTTTGTGGGTATTGTTTTGCTTGTTGGGCAACATGAGTTTCTCGACGAATACTGCCACCAAGTACAAAGAAGCCATCTACTGGCTGTGAAGAAGCAAAAACTAAGGTTATAGTAGTAAAAATCAGCCAAACACCCAGGACAACGAACAATCCAACCGTTAGTTTTTGTAACGATTGCCACAGATTAGAAGATTTTTTTTTAATAGAAATTAATGATTTGATGGTAAATTTGCGTTTCATGACTTAGGTAATAAAAGCTGATTTAATGGCTGTATAACAGTGCTGCAATTGAGTGAACAAAGTGCTATCTTATAAAAGTAATCTAGAATGCAAACATGACGCTAATCAAAGTGTCACATGAACAGTATAGCCTTCCGGAGAAGGCTAACAAACTGAGAAATGGTTGTTAATAATGCAGCATTTTCGGCATCATTAAATGATAAAAATGATGAAGAGAGCATAACTTAGTTTGGGGTATAAAAACTTAAAATTTTCTGGAAAGCCTGATTGCTAAACTGTCAACAACACAATTATTCCAACTAATATACATGAACCAATCTGCGAAAAGTTACTCGCCGCTCCAAGTAGCCTTGATTGGTGGAGCGATCGCCACGACTGCTACTATGTCCGTATTCGGCTCTGCTTGGACTCGTAGTGTTTGGGCTACTCTAGCCCTACAAGACAGCCCAAAAACGATAGTTGACCAAGTATGGCAACTGGTGAATCATGAATATGTTGATGGCAAGTTTAATCAACAAGATTGGCAAGCAACCAGGCAAAGCCTCTTGAGCAAAAATTACTCTTCTCGGGAAGAAGCATACACTGCCATCCGCGAAGCTTTACAAAAGTTGGGAGATCCTTACACTCGGTTCATGGATCCCCAACAGTTTGAAGCCCTGACTAGCCAAACATCTGGGGAAGTTTCTGGCATTGGCATTCGGATGGAAGTGAACGAAAAAACTCAGCGCCTCACTGTTATCGAAGCCATAGAAAATTCTCCGGCGCTGAAAGCTGGGATCAAAGCAGGCGACGAAATTTTGGCCATTGATGGCAAACCCACTCTCAAAATGAAAGTGGATGATGCTTCTAAGTTAATCCGTGGTAAGGCGGGTACTCCCATTAGGCTAAAGCTGGGACGGGCAGGAAAAAATGCCTTTGATTTGAAGCTGACAAGGGCAAATATTGAAGTGCCAACGGTACGCTATACCCTCAAGCAAGAAGGGAATCGCCGCGTTGGCTATATCCGTTTGCGAGAATTTAGCGCCCACGCCGCAGAACAAATGCAACGAGCCATCCGCGATTTGAATACTAAAAAAGTTGATTCTTATGTTTTGGATTTGCGGGGAAATCCTGGCGGTTTGTTGCAGGCAAGCATTGAAATTGCTCGGATGTGGTACAATGATGGCGGAATTGTCAAGACAGTAAACCGTGTGGGTGGCACAGAGGAAACTAAAGCCAATCGTACTGCTTTGACAAATCGTCCTTTGGCGGTCTTAGTCGATGGTAGTTCAGCTAGTGCTAGCGAAATCCTCACAGGGGCACTCAAGGATAATAAGCGGGCGGTAGTCGTAGGTGGTCAAACCTTTGGTAAAGCTTTAGTGCAGTCGGTTCATGAACTCGCAGATGGTTCCGGCTTGGCTGTCACCATTGCCCATTACTACACCCCGGCGGGAACAGATATTAACCACAAAGGGATTGCCCCAGATATCAAGTTAGACTTGACAGAGGCACAAGAGCGGCAGTTGGCTTCTAATCCCGATTTAATCGGAACTAAGAGCGATCCACAATATGCGCGTGCGATCGCAATTCTATCAAATAACAACTTTGCCCAACCGCCGGCAAATCAGCCCACTCGACCCATGAGCCACGCCGATAACCTGAAATTTTAGATTGACGCAAATGATTTGTTATCAGGTGTTTATATAGTAGTATTCCCAAATCCAGATTTTTGGAGTTATGAAAACTGCTTAATATACCGTTCCAGGATTTTGGTTTGGGAATAATAGTTAGTAATCCCAATTTCCAAAATCTCAGATTTATGAATCATCAGCCAGTTGATGCAACCACCGCCACCAGATTTTTACCAATGGTGTCGGTGGTTGTTCCTATTTATAACGGTGAGACAGATTTACCAGAGTTAATCAATTGTCTATTGTCTCAAACTTATCCAAAAGACCAGGTAGAGTACTTGTTGGTGGACAATAATAGTAGCGATCACACTCTCAGCATCCTGAAAACATCTGCTGAAAATTGTCCAATTACAATTTATCCCTTGAGCGAAAACCAAATTCAAAGCTCTTACGCTGCTCGTAATACTGGAATTCGCGCCGCTACTGGTGAAATTATTGTTTTTACCGATGCAGATTGTCGCCCACAACCGCAATGGTTAGATACATTAATTAAACCTTTTGTCAACAAAGAAGTGGTAATTGTTGCTGGGGAAATTTTGGCACTACCAGGCACAACTCTGCTAGAACAGCACGCAGATCGTCAAGAAACTTTGTCGCAAAAGCATACCCTTAAGCATTCCTTTCGTCCCTATGGTCAAACGGCTAATTTGGCGATTCGACGCATTGCCTTAGAAAAAGTGGGTTTATTTCGTCCCTATCTTACCACTGGTGGCGATGCCGATATTTGCTGGCGGATTTTGGGGGAAAACATTGGGCGGTTGGAATTTGCCCCGAATGCGATCGTTCAACACCGTCACCGCACTACACTTCAAGAACTACAAAGCCAATGGCGGCGCTATGGACGCTCAAATCGCTATTTACATGAATTGCACAGTGTAGATTTAATGCGAGAGATGACACCCAAAGAATACGGCTATCGTTTGGGACGTTGGTTATTGAAAGAATTACCAAGAGATATTAAAAAGGCAATCGCGGGTCAAGCTACCCTTGTAGATTTATTAAATACTCCTATTGGATTATTTACAGCTAGGGCGCGTTCTGCCGGGCAAAGAGATGCGAAGCTGCCAGAGAATGCCAAGATCATCGAGCGACTGTAATACCAATTCTGAAGCGATCGCTCTCACTACATCTAATAAACCTTCCGCAGCAGTTAGTTGCGCCTTGTATATAGATCAGGACTTACGCAAAATTTTGAAAAAACGAACCGCATAGACGCAAAGCGGCTTCCCAATACGGTTCGGTTAAGCTCTAAGCAGTATTGATTACAGAAAAAGTAAGTGTTTCCAATTTAACTCCTGCCCCCTTATGTACTGGCTTCTTGGACGGAAACTTAGCCCTAGT